>NZ_JBVIWA010000058.1:0-1278 GCF_055595065.1 Streptomyces sp. NPDC040545 | reverse complement strand
CTTTCGAACATCGTCAAGGCGTATGACGTGCGTGGCGTCGTGCCGGACGAGTGGGACGAGTCCCTGGCCGGGTTGTTCGGTGCCGCGTTCGTGGAGGTCGTGGGGGCGGGTGCGATCGTGATCGGTCATGACATGCGTCCGTCGTCGCCGGGTCTGTCGGCGGCGTTCGCGCGGGGTGCGGCGGCGCGTGGGGTGGATGTGACGCTGATCGGTCTGTGTTCGACGGATCAGCTGTATTACGCGTCGGGTTCGCTGGGTCTGCCGGGTGCGATGTTCACGGCGTCGCACAATCCGGCGCGGTACAACGGGATCAAGCTGTGCCGTGCGGGTGCGGCTCCGGTGGGTCAGGACACGGGTCTGTCGCAGATCCGGGCTCTGGTGGAGAAGTGGTCGGACGAGGGTGCTCCGGCGGTTCCGGCGGGCACGGTGGCGGGCACGGTCACGGAGCTGGACTCCCTGCCGGGCTATGCGGCGCATCTGAAGGGTCTGGTGGACCTGGGGTCGATCCGTCCGCTGAAGGTGGTGGTGGACGCGGGCAACGGTATGGGCGGGCACACGGTTCCGACGGTGTTCGAGGGTCTGCCGCTGGATGTGGTGCCGATGTATTTCGAGCTGGACGGGACGTTCCCGAACCACGAGGCGAATCCGCTGGATCCGAAGAACATCGTGGATCTCCAGGCGCGGGTGCTGGCGGAGGGCGCGGATCTGGGTATCGCGTTCGACGGTGACGCGGACCGCTGCTTCATCGTGGACGAGCGGGGTATCGGCGTCTCCCCGTCGGCGGTCACCGCGCTGGTCGCGGCGCGGGAACTGGCCCGTAACGGGGGGACCGGCACGGTGATCCACAACCTGATCACCTCGTGGTCGGTGCCGGAGGTCGTGCGGGAGAACGGCGGTACCCCGGTGCGTACCCGGGTGGGTCATTCCTTCATCAAGGAGGAGATGGCGAAGACGGGTGCGATCTTCGGTGGTGAGCACTCGGCGCACTACTACTTCAAGGATTTCTGGAACGCGGACACGGGGATGCTGGCGGCGCTGCATGTGCTGGCGGCGCTGGGCGGCCAGGACGGTCCGCTGTCGGAGCTGGTGGCCTCCTACGACCGTTACGCGGGCTCGGGCGAGATCAATTCCACGGTCGCGGACCAGGCGGCCCGCCTGGCGGCGGTGCGGGAGACCTTCGCCGCCCGTGAGGGCGTCACCCTGGACGAGCTGGACGGTCTGACGGTGACGGGCGAGGACTGGTGGTTCAACGTCCGCGCCTCCAACACCGAGCCCCTG
>NZ_JBVIWA010000057.1:0-1310 GCF_055595065.1 Streptomyces sp. NPDC040545 | reverse complement strand
CTAGGCCGTGTTTTAGATCGGGGTTCCGGCCCGCGCCTTGCGCCGTGATGATCATGGTGTGGGGCGTGGGGATCTTTCTGGTGAGCAGTGGTCGGTACTGGAGTCGTTGCTGCCTGCGGCAGGCGTGAGTCGCAGGTCGGAGAACCGGCGGCGGTTGATTAATGGAGTTCGGTGGCGGGTTCGGACGGGTGTTCCGTGGCGTGATCTGCCGCGCGAGTACGGGCCTTGGCAGACCGTTTACGGGCTCTTTCGCCGCTGGCAGCGCGAGGGTGTGTGGGCCAGGATTCTCACCTTGCTGCAGGCGAGGGCTGATGCGGCCGGGCTGATCACGTGGGAGGTGAACGTCGACTCCACGGTCTGCCGGGCGCATCAGCACGCGGCTGGTGCCCGCCGGGACGGGGCCGGGCAGAAGGAGCCCCCGGGAGGGGTCGGGACCGAACCTGAGGATCACGGGCTGGGCCGGTCGCGGGGCGGGTTCTCCACGAAGATCCATCTGGCCTGCGAGCAGGGCCAGAAGCCGCTGTCGTTGCTGGTCACGGCAGGTCAACGGGGTGACAGTCCGCAGTTCGAGCCGGTCCTCGAAGCGATCCGGGTGCCCAAGGTCGGCGGCGGTCGTCCCAGACGCAGACCGCTGCGGGTGCGTGGTGACAAGGCGTACTCCTCGCGCGGCAACCGTGCTTACCTGCGCAGACGCGGGATCCGCTGCACCATCGCCGAGCCGGCCGACCAGGTCCGCAACCGCAAGCGCCGCGGCCGAGCCGGTGGCCGACCGCCGGCCTTCGACCGGGAGGACTACAAGGCCCGCCACGCGGTCGAGTGCGGGATCAGCCGCCTCAAGCAGCACCGGGCTGTCGCGACCCGCTATGACAAGCTCGCCGTCCGGTTCGAGGCGGCCGTCCAGATCGCGGCGATCCACCAGTGGCTGTGAACCGGAGGCCTGCCGATACGGCCGTGCCATGCTGATCACGGCATTGGGCAGCACATCTTCGGGGAGGGCATCGATGGCCGCCAGGTACTACTGCGCCGACAGCGAGAACGGCGACCACGTCGACGACCCGTCCGAGGACGCTCTGTTCATGCTGATCGACGACCTGAACGACTCGGACAACACGTTCGTCGTGATCCAGCCCGACCAGGACGACCCCGTCTGGTTTGCCTCCGTCGCCGTCCTGGACGAAGGCGGATACGAGGTCGTCCGCCGCGACACCACCCGCCGCGAACACGACGTGACCGTCGAGACCAGCAACGACCGCATCGCGGGCGACCTCACCAAGTGGCTGGCCGCCCGAGCTACCTAAAACACGGCCTAG
>NZ_JBVIWA010000056.1:0-2025 GCF_055595065.1 Streptomyces sp. NPDC040545 | reverse complement strand
CTGCTGGGAGACCGCCTTCATGCCCGTGTACTCGTCTCTGGCTCACGCCCTGGCCGCGGCCTTGGTCGATGTCCTGTGGTTCATCGAGGGCAGTGAAGACGAGCAGATGGATCCGGACGACGCCGTCAAGGTGCTGGAGGGTGTCGCCCACCTGGTCAGCAAGCTGTCGAGCGAGCAACGGAGCGAACTGATCGATCTGCTCGGGACGATGGCCGAAGCCGAGTCCGACCCCGCACGCCGGGAGTTCCTGGAAGGGTTTCCGGAAGGCTTCGGGCTCCTTGATGATGCGGTCTGACCTGTGCATCACGAGTAGAGCAGGACGCGCTTGCGGAGAAGATGGAAGCCGGCCCGGCCGAACATCTGGCGTTTGAGCATCTTGATCCGGTTGACGTGGCCTTCGACGACGCCTGAGCTCCAGGGCAGGGTCAGGCCGGCGATGACTGCATCCCGGTCGCGGTCGATGCCTGCGGCAAGGGTATGGAGGCCGGGGAGGTCATCTTGCCGGACGGCATCGAGCCACTGCGGCAGCCGGTCGCCCTGGCGCTCGGTGAGCATCCGGCCGAAGGAGCGGACGTGGCCGGTGAGGGCGTCCAGTTCAGGGCAGTGGACCAGAACGGCCTTGAGTCGAAGGTGCTCCGTCTCGTTGAGGTTCTCCGGCCGGCGGAGGATCCACCCGGCGACGACACGAGGTGATGGCGGCCGAGCGGTGACGGCGCCTGGCGAGAGCCGCTTCTCCCGGAAATAGGCGCGAACCCGCTGGTAACTGCCCTGATAGCCGAGCGGCACGATCTCCTCCCACACCCTCCAGGCGGTCGTGCAGCCTTGGTTCCAGCGGTCATCCAGGTAGGGCTTGAAGGCATCGAGTTTGGATGGCCGGCCCTGCCACTGCCCCTGGAACAGTTCCTCCGGGGTGGCTGCGTCGGCCAAGAGCTTGACGGTGCGGGAGGTCATCCGGAGTTGGCGGCCGATCGCCCTCCGGCTGAGCCCGGCGGCCAGCAGTTCGTGGACGGTCGCGTGGTTGACGCGGGTGCGGTCGGCGAAGCGGTGTCCCCTCGGCCAGGGCGAGCCGGAGGGGTCTTCGAACCTCTCCGGCTCGGGGGCAGGCTGGGCTGGATCTGGCGCCAGAACCTGCAGGCATCCGCGGTGGTCTGCGACGCACCGCTCTGCAGCCTCGCTCAGGTTGTGCCAAAGATGCCACCGGTCCGCGACCTGCACCGCCTGTGGTGCCCCGGCCGTGGCACCTTCGGCGAAGAACGGTGCACGATCGCGGCAGACCACCTCCACCCCGGGCCGATTCGCGAGCCAAGCGGCCAGGCTGGACGCCTCCCGGTCGGGCAGCAGGTCCACTGGACGCCGGCTTTCGACGTCGACCAGGACGGTCCCGTAGCGGCGGCCTTTGCGGGTCGCGTACTCATCGACGCCGACTACCCGAGGGGCTGGAACTTCGGGGTCGGGCAACGCTTCGACCAGCCTGAGCACCGTACTCCGGCTGACAGACACGCCGAAGACTCTCGCCATGCGAGCACCGGCCCGGCCGGCGAGCGCGAGGCCCACCGCAGCCAGCGTCGACCGCAGGCGCTCGGTCCGCCGGCCGTACCGACGAGTCAAACCCGGCAGCTGTTCGGCGAAGGTCCGCCGCCCGCACGAGGTGACCGGGCAGAGGAACCGGCGGACCCGTAAACAGAGAGCGACCCGTCTGCCTCCGCTGGGCACATCAGCGGGAAACCGCAGGTAGGAGCTGTGAATCCGCCGTGACCAGATCCCGCATTCGGGACAGATGGCCCCCGCCACCTTGCTTCGGGCCTCGATGTGAACCGCCTCGTCGTTCACGGCCACGGACAGCACCACCACGTCGGATATCGACGGGAACAGCAACTCCTCCAGCCGGAGCACCACTTCTTCCACGGGCCGAACTGTCAGCCACACCACACCCGGTACGGATCAATTCCGGGCGTCTTCCCCCGGACCCGCTCGCCCGACGATCATCACTCAGAGTGCATGCTCCACGGAAAGTGAGCCAGAACC
>NZ_JBVIWA010000055.1:0-2335 GCF_055595065.1 Streptomyces sp. NPDC040545 | reverse complement strand
GGGTGAAGAAGTCGCAGGCTCTCCGTCACCGTTGATGTGGGATTCGTCGGGCAAGGTCGCCACCACCGACGACGTGCCCGCGTGGAAGGCCCCGGCGGCGGCGAAGCAGCACCCGACGCTGGGCCTGGCGGGCCTGGCCGGCGCGGAACGCGCCCACCTGTCGGTCGCCGCGGCCTCCCTCAAGGACAGCACCCTGTCCCTGAAGCCGGATGTCGCATTGCTGAATGCCGCGGACACCGTGTATCCGGTGTTCGTCGACCCTTCGTTCAAGGGCCATAAGAACTCCTGGTCGCTGCTCTACAAGACGGCCGGCAATTCGAGTTTCTACAACGGGCAGAACTACAACGCGTCGGGTACGAACGAGGCCCGCGTCGGATATGAGTCGGATTCCGGCGGCACCTCCCGGTCGATCTTCAATTTCGATTTCGGGTCCGAGCTCCACGGTGCCGGTATCCGCTCGGCGTCCGTCCGCGCCCTGCAGACCTATTCGTGGTCCTGCAGCAAGAAGGACATGGACATCTACTCCACCCCGTACGTGTCCTCCTCCTCGACGTGGAACAGCACGACGGGCTGGTGGGGCAACAAGATCGGCACGGAGAACGCCGGCTACGGCTACAACTCCTCCTGCCCCGACAACTGGGTCGCCCCCGACATCAAGGGCCTGGTCACCCAGGCCGCCAGCGCCCGCTGGGGCGCCCTCTCGCTCGGTTTCAAGGCGCCCAGCGAGTCGGACTCGTACTACTGGAAGAAGCTCCTCGCCAACGGTGAGAGCGCCCCGTACATCGAGGTCACCTACAACAGCCCGCCCGACACCCCCCTCGCCTCGAACATGAGCACCTCCCCCGGCGGCGCCTGCCTGACCTCCAGCCCGGGCACCAGCATCGGCAAGACCGATGTGTCCTTCCAGGTCAAGGGCTCCGACCGGGACGGCAACCTGACCCGCCTGCAGATCGAGATCTGGGACGCGGCGTCCGGGCAGCCCGTCTTCAACGAGTGGACCGACGTCAACAGCGACCAGACCGTCACCCGCTCCGTGCCCTTCGACAAGTTCACCTCGGGCCGCAAGTACTACTGGCTCTCCCGCGCCTATGACGGCGACGGTTTCGGCTCCCCGGGATCAGGCCCGCAGGACTCCGGCTCCCCCGACTGGTGCACCTTCACCATCGACCACACCGCGCCCGCCAACCCGGCCGTCTCCTCCGCACACTTCCCGCCGCCCGGCCCCGATGCCGCCGACTGGAGCGTCAACCCGGCCTCCACCCCCGACCAGGTCGTCGAGATCCGCCCCAACGGCACCGCGGCCGGCACCATCCGCGAGTACCAGTGGTCCCTGAACAAGCCGTCCTGGGAGAACAAGGCCGTCCCCGCCGGCGACGGCCTCGCCCAGGTCAAACTCCAGGTCGACACCGCCGGACCCAACGTCCTGTACGTCCGCACCGTCAACCAGGCCGGGAACATCTCCGTCCCCACCGAATACCTCTTCTACGTCAGCCCCCGCACCGGCACCGACAAGCCCGGCGACGTCACCGGCGACCAGTTCGCCGACCTCCTGGCCATCGACAAGGACGGCAACCTGCGCACCTACGCAGGCGACAGGAACGGCGACACCGACGCGTTCATCCCCGGCGCCGTCCAGGACGGCAAGCCCGTCGCGCCCGGCCACTTCAAGGACCCCGCCTCCACCATCCCCGCCCTCATCGGACACGCCACCGACTGGCACCCCGGCGACGGCATCACCGACATGATCGCCCGCATGCCCGACGGAAAGCTGTACATCTACCCCGGCACCGGCACCGGCCAGTTCGACGCCGGCCGCCGCATCGAGATGCAGCTCCCCGCCTCCGCACCCGACCCCGCCACCTTCCGGCAGATCGTCGTCACCGAGGACGCCGACGGCGACGGCCTGCCCGACCTGTTCGCCCTGGACGCGGACGGATTCTGGGCATTCTCCGGCTACACCGGATCCAGCTTCGCCTCCTACCGCAAGATGGCCACCGGCTGGGCCGCCCGCGACATCGTCGGCGTCCGCGACGTATCGGGGGACAACATTCCCGACCTCCTCTTCCGCGACAACGCCAACGCCAACCGCACCATGGCCCTGCGCAAGGGCAAGGCCGGCGCCAACGGCGGCGCGGACCTGACCTCGCTGCAGTACGCGGCGAACGCGGAAGGCGGCGTCGACAACACCTACGCCACCACCGCCTGGACCCGCGCCGCCTGGCCCCTGGTCCTGGGCACCGAGGACAACACCGGAGACGGCATCCCCGACATCTGGGGAGTCCAGGCCTCCGACGGCCACCAGTACTACTTCCAGGGCGGCACCACCGGCTACGGC
>NZ_JBVIWA010000054.1:0-3507 GCF_055595065.1 Streptomyces sp. NPDC040545 | reverse complement strand
CTTGCCCTTCGCGTGCTGGGTCTCGGTCGCACGGTCGCTGGGGCCGCGCCTCGCCTGCTCACGCAGGGAGTGCAGCTCGGCCACGCGCCCTCGGGTCCCGTTCGCCGAACGGGTTCCGGGGTCGAGCACAGTCATCTCTTTACCTCCAGCGTCGGGGTCTGCCGCAAGATCTGCACGGGAAGGGCCGGCCGGCCCGCACGCCGCTGCCACTCCCGGGGGTAGCCCAGCGAGACTTCCTGATGAGGCACTCCCTGCCACCAGAGCAGGCGGGGGATGTGCAGGTGACCGTAGACCACGGCGGCGGCCCGGAACCTGGCCGGCCAGTCGGCGGTCGCCTCGGTGCCGCACCAGAGCGAGAACTCGGGGTGGTGGAGGATCCTCGTGGGCTCGCGGACCAGCGGAAAGTGGTTGACCAGTACGGTCGGCAACTCGTCCGGTACCGCCGCCAGTCTGCGCTCGGTCGACTCGACGCGGGCCCGGCACCAGGCCTCCCTGCTCGGGTAGGGGTCCGGGTGCAGGAAGAACTCGTCGGTGCACACCACTCCCGCCGCCTCGGCGCGCGCCAGGGCGGCCTCCTTGGTGGATGCGCCCTCGGGCCGGAACGAGTAGTCGTAGAGGACGAAGAGCGGCGCGATCACGCAGGGGCCGCCCTCTCCCTCCCAGACCGGGTAAGGATCCTCGGGCGTGACCACCCCCAACGTCCGGCACATGTCGACCAGATGCTCGTAGCGGGCCACGCCGCGCAGCCGCACCGGATCGTCGGGCGAGGTCCACAGCTCGTGGTTGCCCGGTACCCAGACGACCTTCGCGAAACGTTCGCTCAGCAGTCGCAGGGCCCGCTCGACATCGGCCACGTTCTCGGCGATGTCTCCGGCGACCAGGAGCCAATCCGCGTCCGACTCGGGAAACAGCCCGTTGAGGACGGCGTCGTTCTCCGGGTACCGGATGTGAAGGTCGCTGACGGCCAGCAGCTTTCCGCTGCGGGGTTCGTCGGTCATCGAAAGCTCCGTCCACCCGTGAAGTGGGGAAGGAAAGGAAATGGGTGCGGCATTCGCCAAACTAGAACCGGTCGGCGAGGTGCTGAACCCCTAGCTTTCCCGATGGGCGGCGCACGGCGCCATCCCGCACGGATAAGGGTGGGGTGCGCGTTCATCTAGGGGTGGTTCGGCAAGAGGCGCGGGGCGACCATGAGGCCGACCGACCCCGAACACGCCAGTGCCCCACGAAAAGGGCACTAACCCACACCGCCCGCCCGGCCGCTGGAGAGACCGTCTATGCGCGTTCTGATCGCCACCCCTTCCTTGACCGAGCGACTGCACAACCTGGTGCCGCTGGCCTGGGCGCTGCGCGCCGCCGGGCACGAGGTTCAGGTCGCCGCGCCGCCGGCCTTCACGGACCACGTCAACCGGACCGGGCTCGTCGCGGCCGCCTGGGCGGGCGAGGGCGCGGCCGAGACGCTGGCCCGGCGCACCGCCGCCTTCCGGGCCGACCTGCTTCTGTGGGACGAACTCGCCACCGCCGCCGGCGACGTCGCGACCGCGGCCGGCATCCCCTCCGTGCGGATACTGGCTCCCGGGTCGGCCCCCGAGGACACCCGCACGGACATCCGGCTCACCATCGACCCCACCCCGACGGCGCTGCGCGCGCCCCTCGGTCCCGGCCACCGGCGGATGCGCCACGTGCCGTACGCGGGCCCGGCGGAACTCCCCGCCTGGCTGCGGAAGCTGCCCAAGCGGCCCCGGGTCGCCGTGACGCTGAGCAGCGAGAAGACCCCGGTGCTCGACGTGTTCCAGGCCCTGCAGGGCGTGGACGCCGAGGTGATCGCGGCACTGCCCGCGGACCGCATCCCCGACGGGACGAGTATCCCGGACAACATCAGGGTCTTCGAGGCGGCCCCTTGGATCGCGCTCGCGCAGTCCAGTGCCGCCGTCGTCCACGACCACGGTGTCCGGCGGATGGCCGACGTACTGGCCTACGGACTGCCGCAGTGCGTGCTGCTCGGCGAGGCCGCGGGGACGGACCCGGACACGGCGGACCGCACCGTACGGGCGGCCCGCCGGCTGGCCGAACACGGGGCGGGCCTGGCTGTGGAGGAGAGCCACCTGGGCGGCGAGGCGGTGCGGCGGGCGGTCGAGGCACTGGTGCGGGACGCGGAGCCCGGCGAGCGGGCGGCGACGCTGCGCGCGCAGGAAGAGGCAGGGGTGCCCAGCCCCCGCGAGCTCGTCGCCGTGCTGGAAGGCCTTCTTTAGGGGCCCGGTCAACCGGTTAGGGGTTGGGGTCGGATATCGCCGCTGGGTAGCGTCGCAGCGTGGTGGCCCCGCCCATTCCGGGTTGAAATCGAGAGCCACGACCCGGGCGGTGGGAATTCCGCTCTCCTTTCTTGTGAGACTTCGGACTACTTGGCGTGGGGGATTTACGGTGACCAGCGAGGAAAGACTTCTCGACTACCTCAAGCGGGCTACTACCGACCTCCGCGACGCCCGCCGCCAGCTCCGGGAGAGCGAGGGGCGCAACGGCGAACCGATCGCCATCGTCGGCATGGCCTGCCGCTATCCCGGCGGTGTGGAAACTCCCGACGATCTGTGGGATCTGGTGGCCGATGGCCGGGACGGCGTCGGCGAACTCCCGCGCGACCGAGGCTGGGACCTGGAGGGGCTCTACGACCCGACGGGGGAGCGGCCCGGCACCAGCTACACGCGCGAAGGCGGATTCCTCTACGGCGCGAGCGAGTTCGACGCCGGCTTCTTCGGCATCAGCCCGCGCGAGGCGGTCACGCTGGATCCCCAGCAGCGGCTCATACTCGAGGCCTCCTGGGAGGCGCTGGAGTCGGCCGGCATCCCTCCGGCCACTTTGAAGGGCAGCAAGACCGGCACGTTCGCCGGGCTCATGTACCACGACTACCCGGGCGCCGCGAGTGTCGGCAGTGTCGTCTCGGGCCGGGTCGCCTACACGCTGGGTCTGGAGGGTCCGGCCGTCACCGTCGACACGGCGTGCTCCTCTTCGCTGGTCGCCCTGCACCTCGCCGCCCAGTCCCTGCGGCGCGGCGAGTGCTCCCTGGCGCTCGTCGGCGGAGTCACCGTCATGGCCACGCCCGAAACCCTCGTCGGTTTCAGCGAGCAGCGCGGGCTGGCCCGTGACGGCCGCTGCAAGTCCTTCGCGGCGGCGGCGGACGGCACCGGCTGGTCCGAGGGGGTCGGCGTGCTGGTCGTGGAGCGGCTGTCCGAGGCCCGGGCCCGGGGGCACGAGGTGCTGGCGGTGATCCGGGGCAGTGCCGTGAACCAGGATGGAGCCAGCAGCGGCCTGACGGCACCGAACGGGCCTTCGCAGCAGCGGGTGATCCGGCAGGCGCTGGAGTCGGCGGGGCTGACGACGGCCGATGTGGACGTGGTGGAGGCGCACGGTACGGGTACGACGCTGGGTGACCCGATCGAGGCGCAGGCGCTGTTGGCGACCTACGGTCAGGGCCGGCCGTCCGGCCGTCCGCTGTGGCTCGGTTCGGTCAAGTCG
>NZ_JBVIWA010000053.1:0-4564 GCF_055595065.1 Streptomyces sp. NPDC040545 | reverse complement strand
GCCGCCGAACAATCATTGTGGGAAAGCCCCGCACCAGCCCGTTCAGGGTTCGGTGCGGGGCTTTTCTGCGTTCACGGCCCGGAATACGGAGCCGGCCGAACCTGCGGCCGCGGCGCGGCCTTCACCAGTCGGCGGGATAGCTCTTGAGGGTGCTCGTGTCCAGCGTCCAGCGGCCGGCGGTGACGACGTCCCCGAAGGAGTAGGGGACCGTCTTGCGGTACCGGGTGCCGTCGGGCCCTGCGGAGGAGTCGCTGTGCACGGTGACGGTCCGCTTGTCCTTGCGGGGGTCCACGACGACGTACAGGGGGACACCCATCCGGGGGTAGTCGTGCAGCTTGTCGCGGATGTCGGTGAGGGAGTTCGTGCGGGAGACGACCTCCACCACCATCAGGACGTCACGGGAGTTGACGACCTTCGCCGTGTCATCGGTGTCCTCTTCCGCGATGACCATGAGATCGGGGACCTTGGTGAGGCCTGTCTGAGGATCGCCCATGTTCGTGTCGTTGAGCGCCATGACCTCTGGCGTCTGTGCCTCGATCTGGCGGCGCAGACGCACCACATTGAGTCCGTGCGGAGCCGTGGGGCTCATCATCGTGAGGAAGATCTGACCGTCGGTGGTCTGCACCTTCCACTGGTCCTCCTGGTGCTCGGCCAGCTCCGCGAGCTGCTCCGCGAAGTCGTGCATGCGGCGCATCTGCTCGGGGGTGAGGTCGCCCATGATTTCCTCCTGGTGGGTGCTCGACCAGCCTATCCAGCAAGCGGCGGTGAGGCCTCGGCCTCGTCGGTTCTCACCCGGGGGAGGATCAGCCCGTGCGCTCTTCCGGCCGGCGCGTGCTCAGGAGTTGTTCAGCGGCCTCGATCGCAGCGAGACGCCGCTGCCCTCGTCACCTGCGTCCAGGTCGATCGCGCACCCGACGAGGGACAACAGGTCTTCGGGACAGCCGAGCCTCTGGCGGGGCCGAGGGCCGGTGCTGCTCCTTCTCGGACGCTGGCTCACCTTCGTGAGTGCGCACCCTGAGTGATACCTACCGGCGCTGCACGGCCGGCCGCCGTGTGGTCTACATTTCCGCCGGGAAGGGCGTGAGCGACTTGGCGATGTTGTGGTTCATGCCGGTCATTCGTCGACGGGCGTGGCGAGCACACCACAGCACCCCGAGGTGACTCGTGTGCCCGGCACTCCGCAAAGGCACAGCCTTCACTCAGCGGCGCAGGGCGGCGTCCAGCTCGTAGTAGAGGGTGTCCAGCCGACTGCGACCAGGGTTGCGAGCCGGCATCCGGCGCAGCAGTGCGCGCACCTCCGGCGGGGCGTGCTCGATCGCCCATCGGATCTCCTCGTCGGCGGCGCCCGTGTCATCGCCCGCGGCGAGCTCACGCGCGAAGGCCTCGTACACGGCGGGCCCCAGTACGTGCTTCGACTGGTGCGGGGTGGCCAGCGGGTGGATGTACGGGGTCGCGGCCGCGTGGCACGCGGCGCGGGCGGCGGCCGTGGCCGCCGGGTCGTCGACCTCGCGCGCCGCCGCGTGGGCCGCCCAGGCGAGGGAACGTAGCTTCGCGGTCCGCTTGCCCTCGCGCACGAAGGCCCGGATGCCTTCGATGGCCTCGCGAGGGCGGGGGTCGGCGGGAGCCTTCGCCTCGAACAACGGCAGTGCCCGCTCGACGCAATCGGCGGCCCAGAGTCCGAGTTGGCGGCGGTCTTCTTCGCTGATGGTCACCTCGTTCATCCGGCCATCATGCGCGTGATCGGCGTTCGGTGGACCTACGGGGCTTGGTGGAGCCGGGTCAGCAGGGCCATCAGGTGCTCCCGTTCGGCCGGGTTGAGCGGGGCGAGGAACTCGGCGTTGGCGGCTTCGGCCAGGGCCGCGCAGCGGGCGAGCACCGCGGTCCCCTCCGGGGTGATGGTGACGGCGTTCTTGCGGCGGTCGCCGGGGTCCGGGGCGCGCAGTAGGAGGCCCGCCCCCTGGAGGTGGTTGAGCATGCCGACCATGTCCTTGGGGTCGACGGCGAGCCGACGGCCCAAGTCGGCCTGGGCGACGGGCCCGTACTCGGCGGTGGCGGCCAGCACCGCGTGGTGCATGAGCTTCAGTCCCTCCGCGGCGACCGCGGCCGCGACCAGCTCGCGGCCGCGTGCCGCGACGCGGCCGACGAGCCAGGAGGGCAGGGACTGGATGTGCTGGAGGGCCGAGGTCATGGCCCCACCCTACCCAAAGTCGTTGGACATCCCCACGGCTTTGAGTTTATCGTTGGGATATCCAATGAAAATTCATCGGGGTCGGGGAGGTCCTGTGCTGCGCATTCGCCATGAGGTCGACGGTGGGCCGGAGCTGCTGTTCGCGGAAGAGGCCGACGTGCCCGCGGCGGGCGCCGGAGAGCTGCTGGTCCGGGTCGAGGCGGTCGGCGTGACCCTGCCGACCGTGCGCAAGGTGCGGGAGGGCAGTGAGCCCGTCCCGCTCGGCGGTGAGGTGGCGGGGACCGTCGTCGCCACCGGCCCAGGTGTCACCGGCTTCACCGCCGGAGAGCGCGTCACCGGACTGTGTTTCGCCGATGCCTACGCCGAGTACGCGGTGCTCAACACCGCCATGACCTCCCGGATCCCGGCAGGAGCCGGCGCCGTGGAGGCGGTCGCGCTGGTCCGCAGCGGCCTGGTCGCCCGCGGCGCGTACGAGGCCGGGCGCGTGGAGCCCGGCGAGTCGGTCCTGGTGACGGCGGCGGCGAGCGCCGTGGGGACGCTCGCCCTCCAGTACGCGAAGGCCGGCGGGGCGGGACGCGTCGTCGCGGCCGTCAGCAGCGCGGACAAGGCCGACTTCGTCCGCGGCCTGGGCGCCGACGAGGTCGTCCTGTACGGGGACGCCGACTGGGGCGGCCCGTACGACGTGATCCTCGACGGCGTCGGCGGCGACCTGCTCGGACCCGCCGTACGGGCCCTGGCGACGGGCGGCCGCCTGGTGGCCTTCAGCTCCGGCGGTGGCACGGTGCAGGCGTACGAACTCCTGCTCCGTGGCGCCTCGTTGATCGGCTTCCAGATGCGGGCGGTCGCGACCGGCAAGCCCGAACTGTACGCGCGCTGGCTGCGCGAGCTGTGGCAGCTGCGCGCCGCGGGCACCCTGCGTACGGCCGTGGACGAGGAGATCCCCCTCGCCGAGGCCGCCCGCGCCCACGCGGTGATCGAGCAGCGCCGGAACCTCGGCAAGGTCGTTCTGGTCCCCTGAGCGGGCAGTCGGCATCTAACCTCGCGCCATGACGAGATATGCGGATCCAGGACTGGTCGACTGGGTGGAGTCCGGCGGGGGGCCGCTGGTGGTGGTGCCGGCTGAGGTGCTGACCCGGTGGGAGGGGGCGGACAGCGAAGGCCCGGAGTCCGACTACGACCGGGCCTGCGCGGTCGTCGGCGGCACCGGACTGCTCGCGGTAGGCCCGTCGCATGCGCTGGTACTGGGCGACGAGCCCTCGTCGACGGCGTTCCTCCCGGAGCACGGGGTCTTCGTACGGTGGGTGGCGGCCGAGTCGGAAGCGGAACTGCTGGGCAGCGTCGGGGCGGCGCTGGAGGATGCCGCCTGGGAGGACGGCCAGGTCTGGGACGTGCCGGGGCCGGTCGTGCTGTTCGACTCCGCCTGGCCCGGCTCCGAGGTGGAGCCCGACAATCACGCACGGGTCGATCTGACGGCCGGCCGGTACGAGGTCCGGACCGCCCTGGCGCAGCCGATCCCCGAGACCGCCTTCCAGCTGGTCCGGGTGGTCCGACTGCCCCTGCTGGGGTAGCGGGCCGCGCGCGGTACGAGTCGTGCACATCTCGCCACGGGCGTCCGCGCCGCGGCCCAGTACTCCTGCGTGACCTCGCGATCATGACGGTCTACTCCGGCTGGCCATGGGCTGCGACGTGCACATGCTGCGGTGTGAGAACTGGTGGGATGAAGAGGGCCAGGACCTCCGCACAGCGGAATGGGAAGCGGCGGTCGCTGCTGATCCGGGCCTCACGATGGCGCCGACGTGGTGGGCGGCGGACGGATCCAGAACAGCCAGGTCGGCGTCTTTCTCGCCTACGCCTCCAGCAAGGGACGGGCCCGACCTGATGCCCGCGAGGCCGGCCAGACCCGCAGACCCGAACCACCCGTCGCCGAGTGGCTGCTGTCGTTGGCCCGCAACACTCGCACGTGGCACCGGCCCCGCCGTCCCTGACCAGGCCACAAGCCGAAGCGCTGCTCGACCGGGCCGGCCTGTAGGGCGGCCCGCGAGGGCGGTGCCCCGGGCCGTTTTGACACCCCTCAGGCCGGGTTGTAGAGTCAAACGGTTGCCTCGAACTGGACAAGTTCGGCAACCCACCCCCCAAGGAATGCAATTCTGTGTGGGGTGCACTCGATTCTTCAGGAATCCGACACCGGGGAAATCCGGTGGAGAACTTCTGATAGAGTCGGAACCGCCGGAAAGGGAAAACGCGAAAGCGAATACCGGGAAAGCGCCGAGGAAGTCGGACACGAAAGAGTCTGATAGAGTCGGAAACGCAAGAACAGAACGAAAGCCCGGAGGAAAACCCGCGAGGGTGAGTACAAAGGAAGCGTCCGTTCCTTGA
>NZ_JBVIWA010000052.1:0-4611 GCF_055595065.1 Streptomyces sp. NPDC040545 | reverse complement strand
TTCGTGGAGCTGGGTCCGGACGCGGTGCTGTCCGCGCTGGGCCAGGCGAGCGTCTCGGGTGAAGGCGCGGTGTTCGTTCCGCTGATGCAGAAGGGACGGGCCGAGAATGAGAGGCTTGCCGCGGCTGTCGGCGCGCTCCATGTCAGCGGTGTTCGTCTGGATTGGGGCGCATACTTCACCGCGCTGGGCCGCAGCCCTCGGCGGGTCCACCTCCCGACCTACGCCTTCCAGCGTCGTTCCTACTGGCTCACCCCCACCACCGGCACGGACGCGGCCTCGGTCGGACTGAGCGCCGCCGGCCACCCCATGCTCGGCGCGGCCCTCAGCCTCCCCGACACCGACGGCATGCTGCTGACCGGCCGACTGTCGGTCCACGACCTGCCCTGGCTGGCCGACCACGTGGTCCAGGGCACGGTGCTGCTGCCGGGTACGGCCTTCGTCGAGCTCGCCCACCGCTCCGGCGACCGGGTCGGCTGCCCCCTGGTGGAGGAGCTGACCCTGGAGGCCCCCCTGGTCCTGCCCGAGGGCGGCGCCGTGTCCCTCCAGGCGTTCGTCGACGCCCCCGACACCTCGGGCCGCCGCAGGGTGGCGCTCTACTCCTGCCCCGAGGGCGACGCCGCCGAGGACGAGTGGACGCGCCACGCCACGGGCCTGCTCAGCCCCACCGGCACGGGACAGCCCCCCTTCGACCTCACCCAGTGGCCCCCGGCGGGAGCCGAGGCCATCGGGCTCGACGGGCACTACACGGAGCTGGCCGCCGCCGGACTGGCCTACGGGCCCGTGTTCCAGGGCCTCATGACGGCGTGGAAGCGCGGCGAGGAGATCTTCGCCGAGGTCGCGCTCCCCGAGGAGGCGTTGGCCGACGCGGCGGCGTACGGGGTGCACCCCGCGCTGATGGACTCGGCGCTGCACGCCGTCGCGCTCCTGGACACCTCGACCACGACAGGGCTCCAACTTCCCTTCCTGTGGAGCGGCCTGTCCCAATGGGCGAGCGGCGCCACGACGCTGCGCGTACGGATCACCCCCACGGGTCCGGACACGATCGCCCTGGAGCTCGCCGACGCGACCGGTGCGGCGGTCGCGTCGGCGGACTCCCTGCTCGTCCGGGAGGTCGGCGCCGACCAGCTCGGCACGGTCGGTGCGACACACCGCCAGGCGCTCTACCAGGTGGACTGGGTCCCGGCCCCGGCCGGACCGGCCGCCCCGGGACGCGCGGCGCTGCTCGGCGACGAGGACCCGTACGGTCTGGCCCCTCACCTCGGGGCGCCGGACGACACCGGCCCGGCCGGAACCTTCCTGTACTGCGTCCCGGAGCCCGCGCGGTCCGCGCCCGGCCCGGAGGCCGCGCACCTGGCGGCGCGCACCGTACTGGCGGTGCTCCAGGAGTGGCTGGACGACGAACAGCGGGCCGAGGAACGGCTGGTGGTCGTGACCCGCGGCGCCATGGCGGCGGCGGAGACCGACGAGGTCGCACTCGCCCACGCGCCGGTCTGGGGCCTGGTCCGCGCCGCGCAGAGCGAGCACCCGGGACGTCTGGTCCTCCTCGACATCGACGGCGAGGAGAGCTCCCGGCGGGCGCTGGGCGCGGCCCTCACCGCCTCGTCCCGTGCGGACGACCCCGAGCCCGAACTCGCCCTCCGGGACGGGGAACTGTACGTACCCCGCCTGGCGCGTGCCGCGGAGACGCCCCCCGCGTCCGGCGAGCCTCTCGCGTCCGGCACCGTACTGATCACCGGAGGCACCGGAAACCTCGGCGCCCTCGTGGCCCGGCACCTGGTCTCCGCCCACGGCGTGCGCGACCTCGTCCTGACGAGCCGACGCGGCCTGGACGCACCGGGCGCCTGCGAGCTGGTGGCAGAACTGTCCGGGCTCGGCGCCACGGTGTCCGTGCCCGCCGGTGACATCGGCGACCGCGAGTTCCTCGCCGGGGTACTGGCCGCCATCGACCCCGGCCGCCCGCTCACCGCCGTCGTACACGCGGCGGGCGTACTCGACGACAGCCTGTTCGGGGGACTCACTCCCGCACGACTGGACGCCGTACTGCGTCCGAAGGCGGACGCGGCCTGGCACCTGCACGAACTGACGGAGCACACCGGGGCCGCCCTGGTCCTCTTCTCCTCGCTGGCGGGCACCCTCGGCTCGGCCGGGCAGGGCAACTACGCGGCCGCGAACAGCTATCTCGACGCCCTGAGCCACCACCGCCGCACGCGGGGCCTGCCCGCCGTGTCGCTGGCCTGGGGCCTGTGGGAGCAGGACGGGGGCCTGGCCGGGACGCTGAACGCCGCGGATCTGCAGCGCATGAACCGGTCCGGTGTCCGCCCCCTGACGGCGGACGAGGGGCTGGCGCTCCTCGACGCCGGCCTGGCGTCGGCCCGTGCCGTGCTGGTGCCGGTACGGCTGGACCCGGCGGCCCTGCGCGCAGGCGCCGGGGCCGACGACGTACCGGCCCTCCTGCGCGGTCTCGTACGGCGATCCGCGACGGCCGGGCGCCGGGCGGCGGCCGCCGGCGGCGGTGGCGGCGCCCTCGCGGAACGGCTCGCGGCGATGGACGCGGCCGGCCGTGAGCGGTTCCTGCTCGACCTGGTCCGCTCGCACGCGGCCGGGGTCCTCGGCCACGACAGCAGTGTTTCCGTCGCAGCCGACCGGGCCTTCAGCGACCTGGGCTTCGACTCCCTGTCCGCGCTGGAGTTCCGCAATCAGCTCGGCTCGGCCACCGGGGTGAGGCTCCCCGCGACACTGATCTTCGACCACCCCACCTCGCTGTCGGTGGCCCGCCTGCTGGCGGACGGTCTTCTCGGCGCGGCGGCCGGTGCGACCGCCGTGCCGACGACGGCCGGGGTGCCGGAGACGGGCGGGGACGACGAGCCCGTCGCCATCGTCGCGATGACCTGCCGTTACCCCGGAGGCGTCACCTCCCCCGAGGAGCTGTGGCAGCTCGTCGTCGACGGAGCCGACGGCATCACCCCCTTCCCGAAGGACCGGGGCTGGGACACGGCCGGGCTGTACGACCCGACCGGCGAGCGCCCCGGCACGAGCTACGTGCGCGAGGGCGGATTCCTGCTGGACGCGGCCGAGTTCGACCCCGCGTTCTTCCGGATCAGCCCGCGCGAGGCCATGGCGATGGACCCGCAGCAGCGGCTGCTGCTGGAGACCTCTTGGGAGGTGTTCGAGCGCGCGGGGATCGACCCGCACACGCTCAGGGGCAGCCGGACCGGCGTGTTCGCCGGCGTCATGTACCACGACTGGGGCCGCCAGGGCGATGTCCCCGAGGACATCGCCGGGTACATCGGCAGCGGCAGCATGGGCAGTGTCGTCTCGGGCCGGGTCGCCTACACGCTGGGTCTGGAGGGTCCGGCCGTCACGGTCGACACGGCCTGCTCCTCCTCGCTGGTCGCCCTGCACTGGGCGGTCCAGGCGCTGCGGCGCGGGGACTGCTCCCTCGCCCTCGCGGGCGGAGTCACCGTGATGCCGGACCCCAGCTCCTTCGTGGACTTCAGCCGCCAGCAGGGACTGGCCCGTGACGGCCGCTGCAAGCCCTTCGCGGCGGCGGCGGACGGCACCGGCTGGTCCGAAGGCGTCGGCGTGCTGCTCCTGGAGCGCCTGTCGGACGCCCGGGCCCGGGGGCACGAGGTGCTGGCGGTGATCCGGGGCAGTGCCGTGAACCAGGACGGTGCCAGCAACGGCCTGACCGCGCCGAACGGGCCCGCGCAGCAGCGGGTGATCCGGCAGGCGCTGGAGTCGGCGGGGCTGACGACGGCCGATGTGGACGTGGTGGAGGCGCACGGTACGGGTACGACGCTGGGTGACCCGATCGAGGCGCAGGCGCTGTTGGCTACTTACGGTCAGGGCCGGCCGGACGGCAGTCCGCTGTGGCTGGGCTCGCTGAAGTCGAACATCGGGCACACGCAGGCCGCTGCGGGTGTGGCGGGTGTGATCAAGATGGTCCAGGCGATGCGCCACGGGACGCTGCCCAGGACCCTGCACGTGGACGAGCCCTCCCCGCACGTCGACTGGTCGGCCGGCTCGGTCGCCCTCCTTACCGAGGAGCGTGCGTGGCCCGCGGCGGAGCGCCCGCGCCGGGCGGCCGTCTCCTCCTTCGGACTGAGCGGTACGAACGCCCACGTGATCCTGGAGGCTCCCGCACCCGAGCCGGAAGCGGAGCCGGCCGGTGGACCCGCTCCGGCCGTACGGCGCGCACTGCCGTGGCTGGTCTCGGCACAGAGCGCCGAAGGCCTGTCCGCCCAGGCCGCGAAGCTGCGTTCGTTCGTCGAGGCCGATCCCTCGCTGGACCCCTTCGACGTGGCCCACTCGTTGGCCGTCACCAGGGCGGCGCTGGAACACCGGGCCGTGATCGTCGGCGACGACCGGGAGGAACTTTTCGCGGGACTGGCCGCCGTGGCGGAAGCCAGGCCTGATTCCGGACTCGTGCGCGGCACCGTCGCCGAGGGCAGGACCGCGTTCCTGTTCTCGGGGCAGGGGTCGCAGCGGGTGGGGATGGGTCGTGAACTGGCTTGTCTGTTCCCGGTGTTCGCGGATGCGTTCGGTGTGGTGGTGGGGGAGCTGGACCGGCATCTGGGTGTGGCGGGTCTGCGTCCGCTGGCCGAGGTGATC
>NZ_JBVIWA010000051.1:2500-5201 GCF_055595065.1 Streptomyces sp. NPDC040545 | reverse complement strand
TTCAGAACTAACACAGTGGACGCGAGCAACTGAGGACAAGCCCTCGGCCTATTAGTACCAGTCAGCTTCACCCGTTACCGGGCTTCCACATCTGGCCTATCAACCCAGTCGTCTACTGGGAGCCTTACCCTCTCAAGGAGGTGGGAATACTCATCTTGAAGCAGGCTTCCCGCTTAGATGCTTTCAGCGGTTATCCCTCCCGAACGTAGCCAACCAGCCATGCCCTTGGCAGGACAACTGGCACACCAGAGGTTCGTCCGTCCCGGTCCTCTCGTACTAGGGACAGCCCTTCTCAATATTCCTACGCGCACAGCGGATAGGGACCGAACTGTCTCACGACGTTCTAAACCCAGCTCGCGTACCGCTTTAATGGGCGAACAGCCCAACCCTTGGGACCGACTCCAGCCCCAGGATGCGACGAGCCGACATCGAGGTGCCAAACCATCCCGTCGATATGGACTCTTGGGGAAGATCAGCCTGTTATCCCCGGGGTACCTTTTATCCGTTGAGCGACGGCGCTTCCACAAGCCACCGCCGGATCACTAGTCCCGACTTTCGTCCCTGCTCGACCCGTCGGTCTCACAGTCAAGCTCCCTTGTGCACTTACACTCAACACCTGATTGCCAACCAGGCTGAGGGAACCTTTGGGCGCCTCCGTTACCCTTTGGGAGGCAACCGCCCCAGTTAAACTACCCATCAGACACTGTCCCTGATCCGGATCACGGACCGAGGTTAGACATCCAGCACGACCAGAGTGGTATTTCAACGGCGACTCCACAACCACTGGCGTGGCTGCTTCAAAGTCTCCCACCTATCCTACACAAGCCGAACCGAACACCAATATCAAACTGTAGTAAAGGTCCCGGGGTCTTTCCGTCCTGCTGCGCGAAACGAGCATCTTTACTCGTAGTGCAATTTCACCGGGCCTATGGTTGAGACAGTCGAGAAGTCGTTACGCCATTCGTGCAGGTCGGAACTTACCCGACAAGGAATTTCGCTACCTTAGGATGGTTATAGTTACCACCGCCGTTTACTGGCGCTTAAGTTCTCAGCTTCGCAACCCCGAAAGGTCACTAACCGGTCCCCTTAACGTTCCAGCACCGGGCAGGCGTCAGTCCGTATACATCGCCTTACGGCTTCGCACGGACCTGTGTTTTTAGTAAACAGTCGCTTCTCGCTGGTCTCTGCGGCCACCCCCAGCTCACGGAGCAAGTCCGATCACCAGTGATGGCCCCCCTTCTCCCGAAGTTACGGGGGCATTTTGCCGAGTTCCTTAACCATAGTTCACCCGAACGCCTCGGTATTCTCTACCTGACCACCTGAGTCGGTTTAGGGTACGGGCCGCCATGAAACTCGCTAGAGGCTTTTCTCGACAGCATAGGATCATCCACTTCACCACAATCGGCTCGGCATCAGGTCTCAGCCTTATATGAGGGACGGATTTGCCTACCCCTCGGCCTACACCCTTACCCCGGGACTACCACCGCCCGGGCTGGACTACCTTCCTGCGTCACCCCATCGCTTACCTACTACAAGTCTGGTTCGTCGGCTCCACCACTTTCCTTTCCCCGAAGGGTCCGGAACGGCTTCACGGACTTAGCATCGCCTGATTCGATATTGGGCGTTTCAAAGCGGGTACCGGAATATCAACCGGTTGTCCATCGACTACGCCTGTCGGCCTCGCCTTAGGTCCCGACTTACCCTGGGCAGATCAGCTTGACCCAGGAACCCTTAGTCAATCGGCGCACACGTTTCTCACGTGTGTATCGCTACTCATGCCTGCATTCTCACTCGTGAACCGTCCACAACTAGCTTCCGCTGCTGCTTCACCCGGCACACGACGCTCCCCTACCCATCACAGCGGGCGTTGGCCCTATTGCTGCAATGACACGACTTCGGCGGTACGCTTGAGCCCCGCTACATTGTCGGCGCGGAATCACTTGACCAGTGAGCTATTACGCACTCTTTCAAGGGTGGCTGCTTCTAAGCCAACCTCCTGGTTGTCTCTGCGACTCCACATCCTTTCCCACTTAGCGTACGCTTAGGGGCCTTAGTCGATGCTCTGGGCTGTTTCCCTCTCGACCATGGAGCTTATCCCCCACAGTCTCACTGCCGTGCTCTCACTTACCGGCATTCGGAGTTTGGCTAAGGTCAGTAACCCGGTAGGGCCCATCGCCTATCCAGTGCTCTACCTCCGGCAAGAAACACACGACGCTGCACCTAAATGCATTTCGGGGAGAACCAGCTATCACGGAGTTTGATTGGCCTTTCACCCCTAACCACAGGTCATCCCCCAGGTTTTCAACCCTGGTGGGTTCGGTCCTCCACGAAGTCTTACCTCCGCTTCAACCTGCCCATGGCTAGATCACTCCGCTTCGGGTCTAGAGCGTGCAACTCAATCGCCCTGTTCGGACTCGCTTTCGCTACGGCTTCCCCACACGGGTTAACCTCGCTACACACCGCTAACTCGCAGGCTCATTCTTCAAAAGGCACGCAGTCACGACTGTATGTGCAAGCACATACAGCGACGCTCCCACGGCTTGTAGGCACACGGTTTCAGGTACTATTTCACTCCGCTCCCGCGGTACTTTTCACCATTCCCTCACGGTACTATCCGCTATCGGTCACCAGGGAATATTTAGGCTTAGCGGGTGGTCCCGCCAGATTCACACGGGATTTCTCGGGCCCCGTGCTACTTGGG
>NZ_JBVIWA010000050.1:0-5412 GCF_055595065.1 Streptomyces sp. NPDC040545 | reverse complement strand
GTGGACCACCGGGTCCTCGGCCAGGTCACGCTGGACGACGCGGCGCAGGCCGACGACCTGTTCTCGGTGCTGATGGGCGAGGACGTCGAGGCACGACGCTCCTTCATCCAGCGCAACGCCAAGGACGTCCGCTTCCTCGACATCTGAGCCTGCGCCGGGTGCTCGCTCCCGGACGCGGGGTCCCGGTCGGCTGGGCGAGGACGCCCCGTGACATCGGCGGACCGATGTCACGGGGCGTCCTCGAACCGCGCGCCCGGACGTCGGGACGGCTTCCGGCTACCGGCTGAGCGACCTGAGCGCCGCCGCGTCGTACGGCTTCAGCTCGTCGAAGCGGTTGCCGAGGACCTTCGCCGCCCACTGCGGGTCCTGGAGCAGCGCCCGGCCGACGGCGACCATGTCGAACTCGTCGCGCTCCATGCGGTCCAGGAGGTTGTCGATGTCGCCGAGCGCCGCGCCCTCGCCGGCGAAGGCGCGGATGAAGTCGCCGTCGAGGCCGACCGATCCGACGGTGATGGCAGGCCGGCCGGTGAGCTTCTTGGTCCAGCCCGCCAGGTTCAGGTCCGAGCCCTCGAACTCCGGGAGCCAGTAGCGCCGGGTGGAGGCGTGGAAGGCGTCGACGCCCGCCGCCGCCAGCGGGGCCAGGATCGCCTCCAGCTCCTCCGGGGTCTGCGCGAGCCGTGCGTCGTAGGCCTCCTGCTTCCACTGCGAGTAGCGGAAGATCACCGGGAAATCGGCCGCGACGCGCTCGCGGACCGCGGCCACGATCTCCGCGGCGAACTTCGTACGGGCCACCGCGTCGCCGCCGTACGCGTCGGTGCGGCGGTTGGTCCGCTCCCACAGGAACTGGTCGAGGAGGTAGCCGTGGGCGCCGTGCAGTTCGACGCCGTCGAAGCCGATCCCCTCGGCCTCCGCGGCGGCGTCGGCGAACGCGCCGATGACCTCGTCGAGGTCGGCGCGGGTCATCGCCTTGCCGGTCCCCTCGGTGCCGTCGACGCGGATGCCGGAGGGGCCGACGGGCGGGGCGTCGGCGTACGGCGCCTCGCCCTGCTTGCGCACCATGCCTATGTGCCACAGCTGGGGCACGATCGTGCCGCCCGCCTCGTGCACGGCCGCGGCGACCTTCGCCCACCCCGCCAGCTGGTCCTCGCCGTGGAACCGCGGCACCCGGTCGCTCTGCCCGGCGGAGTCGTGCCCGACGTAGGTGCCCTCGGTGACGATCAGGCCCACACCCGCGGCGGCCCGGCTGGCGTAGTACGCCTGCACGTCCTCGCCGGGCACGCCGCCGGGGGAGAACATCCGCGTCATCGGCGCCATCGCGATGCGGTTGGGGACGGTCAGGCCGTTCAGCTCGATGGGCCGGGACAGGATCTCGGCCGCGCGGGAGACGGTGGACGTGGTGACGGTCATGCGGGTCCTCCGGGTTGAGGCTGTGGCTCGTCGGGGTGACAACGAGAAGTGCATGATACACATGCTATGTATCATGCATATTGCCGCCGGGTCGGGGTCTGCCGGTCCCCGGGTTCGCAGGTCCGCGATAATGGAGCGCCGGAGGGAGCAGGAGGCGCAGTGCTGGAGAAACTAGAGCGGGAGCTGATGCTGCTCTCGCGGCACCAGGTGCTGGCCCGGCGCGAGCGCGACTCCGAACGCCTGGAGCGGTCGGCCTACCTGCTGCTCAGCCGGATCGACACACAAGGCCCCATGTCCATCGGGCAGTTGGCGGAGGCCTTCGGGCTCGACACCTCGACCGTGAACCGCCAGACGGCCGCGCTGCTGCGCTGCGGCCTGGCCGAACGCGTCGCGGACCCGGATGGTGGCATGGCCCGCAAGCTGTGCATCACCGTCGAAGGCGGGCGCCGGCTAGCCGAAGACCGCGAGTTCAACCGGTCCTGCCTGGCCCGGGTGGTCGCCGACTGGTCCCCTGAGGAAGTGGGGGAGCTGGCGGACGTCCTGGCCCGGCTCAACCGCAGCGCGGAGGCCCTCGAAGGACGCTGCTGGCCACGCGCGGAGGAAGACGCCCCGCGCTGCGTGCCGCCCGCTGGTCCCGCGTGAACCCTCTCTCCGAGGGGGAGAGGGCGGGCGCCTGCCCGCCGTACTGTTCAACGCCGCCGGACCCGCAGTCGGCGTGACCGCGCCGCATCGAGCGCCCCGGCCGGACCGGTCGCCTCACCGTGCACCGCCGGCACCGGGATGCTGATCATGTTCACGTGATCGTCTGCTTGCTCCCGTCAGGCAGTACGCAGATGTAGCCGGCGTAGGGCTGTGACGCGACCTGTCCGCCCGCAGCCGTGCACTCGTCTCTGGTGATGTTCGGAGACGAGGCGGCTTCAGCGCCGACAGCGCCGACGGCGCTCATCCCGGCAAGGGTCGCCGCGGCCAGGGCGAGACCCAGGATTCGTCGCATTCGCATGGCTTCCTCCTCCTCGCAGGCGCCTCCGCCGTTCGGCCTTCGGGAGGGACGAGTCTCAGGGCGAGGGCGCCCTCCTCCTCAGCATGGGCGCTCCACATGAGGCCCGCAGCTCGACGCCGCCGGCCCGCCAGCGGGCGGAGCCCGCCCAGTAGGGGTGGGTGCACAGGTCCCCGGAGAGGGCGATCAGCCGACGTCGCAGCACGGTCGTACCGACTCCGGCAGGGGCCTGCGCGAGCTCGGTGTAGGTCTGCTGCCACGCCCTCTGCAGGGCGAGCAGGTCATCAGGGAAACGGAACGGTGGTCTCACTCTTCTATTGCAACATACGTTCGAATTCCCGCGCCAGCGCCCCGCCGGGTCACCGGCTGTGACGGTTGTGCCTGTGCGGCCGGCCCGTGCGTTCACCTGGCGGGCTGAGCAGACACCGCCCCGGTCTGGCGTACAGGCTTCCTGTTCCGCCACCCGGCATCCCTAAGCGGATAGCTCATCCGATTGTGTGTTACGGTCCCCGACAAGCGGATGGACTATCCGCATGACTGGGTGGAGAAGCACATGACGAAGACAGCCGTGGTCACGGCGGGGACGGCCGGCATAGGACTGGAGACGGCCCTGGGGCTGGCCGACGCCGGCTTCTCGGTCACCGTGGTCGGACGCAACGCCGACCGGGGCGCCCGGGCGGTCGACCGAATCAACGCGACGAGCCCGGCACATCCCGGACGGTTCCTGCCCGCCGACCTCGGCTCGCTCGACCAAGTGCGCGCGCTCGCCGACCGGATCGCCGCCGAGCACGCCGCCTCCGGCGAACCACTGACAGTGCTGGTCAACAACGTCGGGGCGATGTTCCCGGAGCGACAGACCCTGGATGGCATCGAAGCGTCGTTCGTCGTCAACCACCTCTCGCCGTACCTGCTGACGGAACTGCTACTGCCCACACTGACGGCCGGGACGCCGAGCAGAATTGTGAACGTGACCTCGGGCGCGGTCGGGCTCGCGAAGCGGTCCTTCGACTCCGTCGAGCCGCCCGGCGGCTACTACGGCTTCCACTGGTACGGCCGCGCCAAGCTCGCCAACCTCGCCTACACGCTCGACCTGGCGAACCGACTGGAGGGCACGGCCGCCTCCGTATTCGCCGCCGACCCCGGAGGCGCCGCGACCGACATGACCAACGGCACCCTGACCGACCCGAAGGTCGTCTCACCAGCCCTGCGGCTGCTGTGGCCACTGGTGCGGCGCAAGTTCGAACGCTCCACCTCGGGTCCGGCGTCCGTGGCTGCCCGGCCCTCGATCGTCGCCGCCACCGACGAAGCCCTCGCGGGCAGGACCGGCATCGTCATCGGGGCCCAGGCGCACCCGGTGACGCCGCTGCGCGCAGCGACCAACCCCCGCATCGCGCAGGACGTGCGCCGGCTCAGCGAACGGCATGCACCTCTCACTCTCACCGCCACCTGACCCGCCGAGCGGTGCGGGCACCTGCGGCGGCGTCATCCGGATGGGGGATCGGATTAGCATGTCCGCTATGACGACGCCCCTACGCAAGGACGCGGCCCGCAACTGGGACCGGATCGTCGCGGTCGCCCGTGCCCTGGTCGACCAGGGCATACCCCTGCAGTTGAACGACGTCGCCAGCCGCGCCGGACTCGGAGTCGGCACCGTCTACCGACACTTCGCCACCCCAGAGGCGCTGCTGGAGACCGTCGCCACCCCCTGCCTGGAAGCCCTGGCCGCCCACGGCCAGCAGGGGCTGGCCGACACCGACCCCTGGAACGCGCTCGAAGCCCTCCTGTTCCACACCGTCGAAGCGCAGGTCACCGATGCGTCCCTGGCCCCGGTCGCCGCCGCAGCCACCGACGCCCTGCCGCGCACCACGGAACTCAAAGAGACGCTTCGGTCGGTCGGCAGCGCACTCCTCGACCGGGCTCGCGACGCAGGAGCGGTCCGCCGCGACCTGGCCGCCGCCGACCTCGTCCCGCTCATGTGCGGCATCGCCTACGCCGTCAACGTCCACGGCGGCGCACCTGCCGACCGGATCACCACTGCGCACCGCTACCTGGCCACACTCCTCGAAGGACTGCACGCCACGCCACAGCGCGCGTGAGAACACCGACCACGCACCAACCGGAGTGATCCGGGTGCCTCCGCCTGTGCGGTAAGTCCGATCGCCAGCGGGAGACGGCCACCTGCCCCCACGACCTGCATGGCCACAGGTCCGCGACCGCCGTCCCCCTGGGGAATCGTGACCACGAGGGTGGGGAATTCCGTGACGCGGAACCGGTCGACTCGACCCCCGCACCATCCCCGCTGTCCTGCCCGAGCACTGGACCACCCCGCTCGACGAGCTCGACGCACCGAGACGGCAACTGCGGCGGGACGCGGCGATCCGACTCGTCCAGATGGCCACCGGCCGCTCCCACCGCCCTCTACCTCGGAAAAGGACGAGTTGAGCGGCCCCAAGGCCATCGGCGTCGTCGCCGACTCCCTCCGCCGGGACCTCCACGCCGTCACCGCCGGCCTCACCCTGCCGTCAGCTCCGGCATCATCGAAGGCCACGTCAACAGGATCAGAACGATCAAGCGGCAGATGTACGGCAGAGCCTCCTTCACCCCGCTCAGAGCCCGCATCCTGCTTCAGACGTAGCCATCACGGAAGAGCGGTCAGAACCAACTACGACGCTCAGTCACAACGGACACAAGCCGTCAGCCGGGCCAGTGCCCCGACGGGTGCGGCCGCACAGGTCCTGCGCCTGCCGCGTTCCGACGCGAGGTGTGGCAGCGCCCGCCGCAGAAGCGAGGGAACCAGGTCGAAACAGGCGAGTGCCGCCTGATCGGGGACGAGTTCGCCCAGGTCCGTGCCGTCCTGCCACATCCGGGCGCGGGCATCGACACCGGCCACGCAGTGGCAGGACGATAGGAGTCGGCCTAGGCCGTGTTTTAGGTAGCTCGGGCGGCCAGCCACTTGGTGAGGTCGCCCGCGATGCGGTCGTTGCTGGTCTCGACGGTCACGTCGTGTT
>NZ_JBVIWA010000049.1:0-5480 GCF_055595065.1 Streptomyces sp. NPDC040545 | reverse complement strand
CCCGTGAGGGCGTCACCCTGGACGAGCTGGACGGTCTGACGGTGACGGGCGAGGACTGGTGGTTCAACGTCCGCGCCTCCAACACCGAGCCCCTGCTGCGCCTGAACGTGGAGGCCCGTGACGAGGCCACCCTGGCCAGGATCCGCGACGAGGCCCTGGCCCTCATCCGCGCCTGAGGCGCTGCGGCACTCGGGAGCCCGGCTCCGCCCAATCAAGCCCCGCCGGCGTTTGAGGCGCGGGGTCCGGGCGGAGCCCGGTGCCCGGCGAAGCCGGGTTCCGCCCGGACCCCTCAGGCTGACCGCCGTCCGGGCTCCCGCACCGCACAGGTATACGCATACGCGTACGCCGCCGACATCAGCGTCATGTGATGGTGCCAGCCCGGAAAGGACCGCCCCTCGAAGTCGAGGAGCCCGAACTCGTCGGTCAGTGAGCCGAGCACCGCGATGGACCCGGCCGACCGCTGCACCAGGTGCAGCAGGTCGTCCATCCGGTGGCGGTTCATATTGGTGAGCCAGACGGGCCCACCGCCCCGCCGGCCCGGCGGCCGTTCGCCGAACAGCCGGTAGATCTGCTGCGCCCCCCGCCCCGCCGATTCCCCCTCCGGCACCCGGACCAGCGCCGAGTGGATGCGCTGTCGCCGCGCACGCGCGTCGGGTCCGACGCGCGGCGCGGTGTACGGGTGGCTGGTGTTGCCCAGCCGGGCGAAGTCTCCCGCGGTGGTCCCGCCGCGCCCGGGCGTGCGCGCGGGATCGACGCCGTGCGTCAGGGCGGCGGCGCGGACCGTGAGGGTAGGCGGTACGGACACCAGGAAGTCGTACCCGCGGCGGCCGAGCACGCCGATCAGCGCGCCCGCGGCGCCGCCGAGGCGGCTCAGGTCGGCGACCACGGGCGGATGCGCCGACGAGGTACGCGCGGCGATCGAGTCGACGAGCTCCAGTACGAGCGCCTCCGGGGCCTGGTGGACGGCCTCGGGAGAAATGCGTGCCCGACGGCGCAGGACGGGATCCGCCACCCAGGCCTGCGGAAGTGCCAGCCGCCAGTCGACGGGCACGCTCATGCCGTCCAGGGACAGGAAGAGGCAGTAGCCCAACTGGCAGTTGACGATGCGTCCGGCGACGGGGTCGAAGCGGCGGTGCACGCCGACCGAGTGCTCACCGCGTTTGGGGAAGCACACCTGCCCGATGGTCCAGGCCCGCACGGGGTGCCGTTCCTCCACCCACCGGAGCAGTTCGGTGCGGGCCGGATTCCAGTCCCAGGGGCTCGCGTTGATGAACTGCTGCAGGGACTGGGAGGCGGTGGGCGACTCGGTGACGGACGCCGCGAGCCTGCGTACGGACTTCTTCCCCGGAGTGGTGAGCAGCCCCTGCAGGTAGACCCGGGCCCAGCGCCGCTGGTCGGCCCTCGGTAAGTGACCGAAGAGGCGTTCCGTGAAGTCGGCCAGGGCGGTGTCACCGGCAGTCAGGGCTCTGGTCCTCGTCCGTGTCGTCATCTGTTTCCCCCTCCACTGCGGACGTCGGCGTGCGCCGTCGGTAGTAGTCATAGAATACAGAACGTTCGTTTTTTTTCTAGCGAACCCATGGCGCCCCGCCCACGACTTCGGCACGTTGGATCCGGAGACCTGCGGCGCCCGTGCCGCAGCCGTGCCGGGCCGTCCTCCGGGAGGCGGGGCATGGGCGCTTCTTCGTCAAGTCGGCGTTGTCGGCGGTCGGTACCGGGGCGACGCTGGAGGTGGCCATCTCCGTGCGGTGCCGCGGGGCGCGATGGCGAGTGAGGAACGACCTGGATGGCAGTGATAGTGCAGTGGTGAAGCAAGAGCGCGGCGTACGTACCCGTAATCATCTGATCTCGGTGGCTGCCGCTGAATTCGACCGCAACGGGTACGACGGGACCTCGCTTTCCCGGCTGAGCCGTTCCGCCGGAATTTCGATCGGTGCGCTCACCTTTCACTTCGCGGCGAAAGGGGAGTTGGCATCCGCCGTCGAGGATTCGGGGCGCGCGGCCACCCGCAGGGTGGTCGAGGGGGTGACGGCCCGTGGCGGTCCGGCGCTGGACACCGTGTCCGCGCTCGTCCTCGCTCTCGGCCGGCTGATCGAGACGGACGCGGCCGTGCGCGCCGCGGCGCGGCTGACCCAGGAACGGGCGGGTGCCGGCCCCGATTGGTGCGGCTGCTGGCTCCCTGATGTCAAGGAGCTGCTCGAACAGGCCGCCGAGCAGGGCCAGCTGGACCCCGAGGTCGACCCGTGCCCGGTCACCCTGCTGACGGCGCATCTGGTGGGCGGTGTCGTCACCCGGGTACGCCGGGGCCGGGGTGAACTTCCTGGCGCGGTGACCGGTGAGCTCAGGGAACTGTGGCGGCTCATCCGCCGGGGCATCGCTGCCCCGACGGACCCGGAAATGCCCAAGTAGGAAGAAAAGCACGGCAATTCAAGCCGGTGGAGCCCGGTGCGCCCTAGCGTCGGTGGCATGAATTCCACACCTCACCGGATAACCAAAGCAGTGATCCCCGCCGCGGGACTCGGCACGCGTTTCCTCCCGCTGACCAAGGCCACCCCGAAGGAAATGCTTCCGGTGGTCGACAAGCCGGCCATCCAGTACGTGGTGGAAGAGGCCGTGGCGGCGGGGATGTCCGACATCCTCATGGTCACCGGACGCAACAAGCGCCCGCTGGAGGACCACTTCGACCGCAACTACGAGCTGGAGGAGGCCCTCCAGCGCCGGGGTGATCAGGACAAACTCAGGAGTGTCTGCGCCTCCACCGAACTCGCCGACATCCACTATGTGCGCCAGCGGGACCCCAAGGGCCTCGGGCATGCCGTCCTGTGCGCCGCGCCCCACGTCGGCCGGGAGCCCTTCGCCGTCCTCCTGGCCGACGACCTGATCGACCCGCGCGACCCCCTGCTCGCCCGGATGGCCGAGGTGCGGAAACGGCTCGGCGGCAGTGTCGTGGCCCTCATGGAGGTGGACCCGCAGGCCATCCACCAGTACGGATGCGCCGCGGTGGAGCGGCCGGCGGGCGGTGACGGCGTACGCATCACGGAGCTGGTGGAGAAGCCGGAGCCCGGTACCGCGCCCAGCAACCTGGCCATCATCGGCCGCTATCTCCTCGACCCCGAGATCTTCGAGGTCCTGCGCAACACCGATCCGGGACGGGGCGGCGAGATCCAGCTCACGGACGCGCTGCGCACGCTGGTCCAGGCCGGACGGCCCGTGCACGGCGTCGTCTTCTCCGGCAGGCGCTACGACACCGGGGACCGCGCCGAGTACCTGCGCGCGACGGTCAGGCTCGCTTGCGAGCGCGCGGACCTCGGCCCCGAATTCCTCGCCTGGCTAAGGGAGTTCGTGAGGTCGGAGGAGCTCGTGGGGGTCTGAGCGCCGCTCGGTGGGCGACCGCGGAAGTTCCCCGGTCGCCCACCCCACCTGGCACTCCTTCGTCAACTTGCCCAGATCTCAGCGGGGTTAGGCCTCGCGATTGGTTACCGAACGGTAATTACGTAATTTCTTTCCCCGGGGCCGCCCGACCGAACGGAGCGGCGCCCGAAGCACCGAGTGCACTGAAGGAGGTGAACTTCATGGACAAGCCGAACCCGCGGTACGCGACGCCAACCCCCGACGCCGCGTCCGAGGTACCGGTCGGCGCACTGCTCGCCGCGGACTCCCCTCGCACCGTCCAGGTGGACGAGAGCCATGCACAGGCCCTCGCGCAATCCGGCCGGACGCTGCCACCGCTGCTCGTGCACCGCCCGACCATGCGGATCATCGACGGCACGCACCGGTTGCGGGCCGCCGTACTGCGCGGGCAGGCCACGGTGGGAGTGACGTACTTCGACGGCAGCGCCGATGACGCGTTCGTGCTCTCGGTCGAGGCCAACATCAGTCACGGGCTCCCGCTGACCCACGCGGAACGGACCGCCGCGGCGCTACGGATTCTGCGGTCCCACCCGGACTGGTCCGACCGTGGTATCGCGCGGCGGACCGGGCTGGCGGGCAAGACCGTCGGGGCACTACGACGCCGCGGGACACCGGGGCCCGCCCCACCGGGCCGCGTCGGCCAGGACGGCCGCGTCCGGCCGGCCGACCCGGTCCGCGGCCGGGAGGCCGCGGCCCGGCTGCTGGCCGGCCGTCCCACCGCGTCGCTGCGGCAGATCGCGCGGGAGGCGGGCATCGCGCCCTCGACCGTGCGGGACGTACGGCGCCGGATCGGAGCGGGCGCGGACCCCGTACCGGCCGCCCAGCGGCGCTCCGGCAACACCCCGGTCCCCGCACCGCCTCCGATCCCCGCCCGGGTCCGGGGGCAGCCACTGCCCGTACTGGTCACCAGCCTGTGCAAGGACCCCCTGCTCAGGCTGAGCGATGCGGGCAGGCTCTTGCTCCGCATGCTCGACCTCCAGGTGAGCGGACTGCGCCAGTGGGAGCGGATCGTCGCCGCGATACCCCCGTACCGCGTGGAGACGGCGGCCGCCGCGGCCGCCCAGTGCGCACGGGACTGGCAGGAACTGTCCGAAGAACTCCGGCGCCGGGCCTCGGAGCACACCCCTGCCTGAGCCGGCTTGCCCGGCGTGTACCGGCCTTCGTGCCCGAAGGCCTCAGTTGTGATCGAAAGGATGTATGGCGATGTCGGTTGTCGAGGGAGCGCGTGTTGACGCGGGTTCAGGGGAGGGGGGAGGAGCCGAGGGGCCCGTTCGTCTGGATGGGCGTTTGCGGTTGGTGCTGGTGGTGCTGCTGGTGGCGCAGTTCATGCTGGCGGTTGATTTCTCGATTCTGAATGTGGCGTTGCCGGTGATCGGTGACGGGCTCGGTTTCTCGTTGTCGAATCTGCAGTGGATCGCGACGTCGTTCGCGTTGTGTGCTGCTGGTTTCACTCTGCTGTTCGGCAGGGTGGCGGATCTGTTCGGGCGGCGCCGGCTGTTCCTGGTCGGGTTGGCGGTGCTGGGTCTGTCGTCGTTGGCGGGTGGTCTGGCGAACAGTCCGGAGATGCTGCTGGTGGCGCGTGTGTTCCAGGGTCTGGCGACGGCCGCGGTGACTCCGGCGGGTCTGTCGTTGTTGACGACTTCGTTCCCGGAGGGGCCGTTGCGTCAGAAGGCGCTGGGTCTGAATGGTGCGTTGATGTCGGCGGGGTTCACGACGGGCGCGATCCTGGGCGGTGTCCTGACGGATCTGCTGTCCTGGCGGTGGGCGTTCTTCATCAATGTGCCGGTGGCTCTGGCGGTGTTGTTCATCGCTCCTGCGGTGATCAAGGAGTCGCGTCCGTCGGTGCGTCCGAAGCTGGACCTGCCGGGCGCGACGGCGGTGACGCTGGGTCTGCTCGCGCTGATCTACGGGTTGACGCAGGCCGGTGAGCACGGCTGGGGCTCGGGCAGTGCGCTGACGTGGCTGGCGGCGGGTGTCGTCCTGCTGGTGGTGTTCTATGCGGTCGAGTCGAAGAGTGCCGCTCCGTTGGTGCCGGTGTCGGTGCTGAAGAAGAAGACGGTGGCGTGGGGCAA
>NZ_JBVIWA010000048.1:0-7342 GCF_055595065.1 Streptomyces sp. NPDC040545 | reverse complement strand
CCACCCTCGACGCCGGCACCGCCTACGGCCGGATCAGCAACGCCCTCAACAACACCGACGGCGCCGCCGCCGGCCTCACCATCCGCGCCACCACCACCCACGGCGACATCACCGCCCGCAGCATCTGACCCACAACCGCCCACACACGACCCTGAACAGCAGCACCGACCCACGGCCGCCGGCCTCGGACGCACCCGGACCCGGCACACACACCCAGCCACCCCACGGGCGAAGCCGCCACTGCCCGGACCACACCGAACCACCCCGGCACACACAAACCCCGAACAGCACCCGTCCCCCGAAGTCCCCCTCACAGGCTGCGGGGAGCGGCTCAGCCCGTCGTACGGCGGCGGCCGGAGCCACCCCCGCGCCTCCGAGTGAGAGGTGACGGCCGGGGCGGGGGGCCTGCCGGGCTCCCCCCAGGGCGGGCGGGGCGGGAGCCCGTCCTCTAGGGTCCATCACGGCGGCCCGGCGGGCGGTCCGCGCGGTGCGGGCCGGCAACGGCCCCGGAGGGCAGGGGGAACTGATGGAATCTTTGCGGCCCGGTGACCCGCTGGAGATCGGCGGGTACCGTCTGCTGGCACGCCTCGGATCGGGAGGCATGGGCGAGGTGTTCCTGGCCCGGACGGCGTCCGGGCGGGCACTGGCGCTGAAGACCGTGCACCGCGAGCTGAGCCTGGACGCGGACTTCGCCCACCGCTTCGACCGGGAGATACGCACCAGCGACCGGGTGCGCAGCCCGTGGACGGTATCGGTGGTCGATTACAGCGCGCCGGGAGCGTCACCGCAGTGGCTGGCGACCGAGTACGTGCCCGCGCCGTCCCTGGGCGACTGGGTCCGCACGCGCGGGCCCCTGGAGACACCGGCCGTACGCAGCCTGGGACGGCAGCTCTCGGCGGCACTCGTCGGCGTACGGGCGGCAGGGGTGGTCCACCGTGACATCAAACCCGCGAACGTACTGCTCGGCGCCGAACGCCCCTTCCTCATCGACTTCGGCATCGCCCGCACGGTCCGCGACCCCCGCCACACCCGCACCGGCACCGTCATCGGCACCCCCGGCTTCCTGGCCCCGGAACAGGCCACCGGCACGGTGGCCGGAGCCCCGGCCGACGTGTTCTCCCTCGCCGCGGTACTCGTGTACGCGGCGACCGGCCACAGCCCCTTCCTCGCGGACGGCGAAGAACTCGACCTGCCCGCCCTCCTCTACCGGATCGTGCACGACGAACCCCGGCTCGACGGAGTACCACAGCCACTGCACGCACTCGTGCGGCAGTGCCTGGCCAAAGACCCGGAGCAACGCCCCCGAGCCGAAGACATAGCAGCCCGGCTCGCCGACGAGGTCCCCGAACAAGGCTGGGGACCTGCCGCACCCCAGGCCCTGACGACCGAGACCCGACGCCGGGAGACCGAACTCCACCACCTCCTCACCCACCCCCAACCCACCACCACCGGAACCACCGGGGCGGACGGCACTCCCGCAACTCCCGGCACTCCGGAGGCGGTCCGCACTCCCCCCGTGCCCGCAGCCGCCCCCGTACCTGTACCCGTACCGCTGTCGCCTCCTCCGTCGCCGGCGGTCTCGCCGTCGCCGGGGGTCCTCGCGGGTGCCGGGACCGCGCCGAACTCCCCCGCACCCCCGGGGCGCGGGCCGGGGCGGGCGGTCCTGCGCTCACGCGGCGCCGGTACGGCCGCGGGTGCCGCCGCCGTCGCCGCGGCCGTCGCAGTAGCCGTATGGCTCCCCGGACACCGCAACGACAGCAACAATGACGGCGACGGCGGGCGCGGGTCGGCCTCCCCCGGTCCCACCTCCCCCGCCCCCTCCTCGCCCGCACAGCCGGCCGGCCCGGCAGGCGCGCTGCCGGCCGCGTGGACCGGCACCTGGACCGGTGTCGGGCCCGGAACGCCGGAGGCCGACGGCATCTCCCGGGCCCGCACAGGCGAGTTCTCCGTCACCGTCACACTCAACGGCGGAACGGTCGGCGAACTCGTGGGCCGGCAGGTCAGCGACCTCAAGGAGACCTCCACCGGGCGGAACCTCGGATGCACCGAAGCCCTCAGACTGCAGCAGGTCCGCGGAAACGGCGCGGTGTTCGAGGCCGTGACCAGCCACCCCACCGACCGCACGGCGGTCCTCGAATGCCCCCGAGGCAACCTGTACGTCCTGACGATGACGGAACCGGACCGCCTCACACTGGAATCGGAGGGCGCGCAGTCGGCGGGAGCTCCCACCGCGCTGAACCGCCGCCCGTGAGCCCCACACCCTTTGACCTCGACCGGACTTGATGTTCTACACATGGAGTCATGACCACTCCTCTGCGTACCGCCCTCGTCGTCGGCAGCACCCGGGAAGGCCGGTTCGGCCCGACCGTCGCCCGCTGGTTCCAAGCCGTGGCCGCCGCCCGCGCCGACATCGACCTGACCGTCACCGACCTCGCGGACGCCGACCTCCCGGCACACTGGACCACCGACCTCACACCCCGCGGCCGCGCCTTCGTCGAACACCTCGCCTCAGCGGACGCCTACGTAGTCCTCACCCCCGAGTACAACCACTCGTTCCCCGCCTCCCTGAAACAGGCCATCGACATCGCCGGACCCATCTGGCGGCGCAAGCCTGTCGGATTCGTTTCCTACGGCGGCCTCTCCGGCGGCCTGCGCGCCGTGGAGCAGCTCCGCCCGGTCTTCGCCGAACTCCACGCCACCACCCTCCGCGAAACCGTCAGCTTCCACCGGTTCCCCTTCGACGAAACCGGTACACCCCACGACGCCGACACCGCAGCGCAAGCCGCAACAGTCCTCCTCGACGACCTCCATTGGTGGGGCCACGCCCTGCGCACGGCGCGCCGACACGACGAGACACCGACCGAAACCGCCTGACCAACCCGAACGCCCCGTCCACGGCGTCCGTCGCAGCAGGTGGCGACCGCCCGGTGACGTTCGACGCGGTCGACGACCCGCACGACCCGCTGCGTGGTGAGTTGGAGAACGGTCGGCGGGATTCGCCGGAGCGGTCGGGTCAGCCCTGTTTCCGGCTGTCGTCGCCGAGGCTCGGCGGCAGGGGGTCGGTGAGGTAGCGCTGGATGGTGGGGGCGATGAGGTCGGCGACGGAGGAGGCGGGGAGTGTGGCGACGGTGCCGATCTGCCAGATGTAGCGGTTCATGACCATGCCCACGATCTGGGTGGAGATGAGGCTGGCCCGCAGGTCGCGTTCGGTGTCGGGCACGCTGTGGGAGACGACGGCCAGTACGAGTTCGGAGAACAGCTGCCGCAGGCGTTCCAGGGCGGCGGGTTCCTGGGCGGCGGTGAGGACGATGGCGCGCAGGATCTCGGCCGGGACGGGGTCCTCCCACAGGTCCAGGGCGGCCTGCACGAATGCGTGCCCCCGGCGGTCCATGGGCTGTTCGGCTGCGGCGGCCACGGCTGCGCCGAACTCCGCTGGAGGTTTCATCACCTCTTCCAGCAGCCCGACCTTGGTGCGGAAGTAGTAGTTCACCAGGCCGGGGTCGACACCGGCCTCCTGGGCGACCGACCGCAGTGAGGTCGCGGCGTAGCCACGCGTGGCGAAGGATCTGCGAGCGGCGGCGACGATCTTGTCCGCCTGCTCTCCGCGTTCACCCCGAGGGCCTCGGCCAGTCACACCGCATCACCTACCGTACCGGTTGCCGGAGGGGGCTTCCCCTCGGCGAGAGTTTCAGCATACGTTGAAATTAGTTTCCACATGTGAGGAAATTACGAAGACGTCCGTCCGGGGCGAGACCCGTGTGGCCATCTTCGGCAACCTGACCGACGACCCCGAACCCAAGGTTCACCCCGGGAGGCACCGCAGTCGCCGCGTTCCGCGTTGCATCCACTCCGCCCACGGCCGCCGCGTGGGCCCGCACAACAGCTCACAGGTGCCTTTTCAGCCCCTCGCCGTGTCCGCGTGCGTGAGCACCACTTCGACCCCGGACAAGGAGTCCCACCCCCGTGCACCGCACACCCGACGCCGTCACCCTCGCTTCCCTCGACACTCACCGCCTGATCGTCACCCTTCCGAACCAGGGCCCCGCCGACGTCCGCTCGAACCTCCCGCGCGCCACTGCCGCCGCCCTGCTGCGCCGCCTCGCCGACGATCTCTACCCCGAGCAGCTCCTCCCCGTCCTGCCCGGGGAAACGTTCACCGCCCTCACCCAGCAGCTCACCCGCCGCCACCGCCCCGCCGAGGCCGCCCGGCACGCCGTCGACGCCCTCGCCCACCACACCCGCGAGCTCGCCGACATGCTCGCCGCCGCCCTCGACCGAGGCATCCCCGCCGAAGCCCCGTCGGCCGGCCGACGGGGCTGGTCTCGATGCTGCGCAGCCACGCCGTCAATCTCGGCAGCCCGCCCCGGACCACCGGCGACAATGTGCTCCACCTCGCCGCCGCCCGCCTCACCCGCCGCACGCAGCGATGAGCAGCGACACCACCCCGCCACGCACCGGCCCCCGCCGACCGACCAGCGGCTGACGGACACCCAGCGGGAACAGGTCGAAGCCGTTGCGAGGAGGCCTACTTCGTGCCGACCCGGCTTTCCCGACGGCGGACGGATCGGCCGGGCTCCGGTTCAGGTCCGCCGACGGGGGAAGGCGCAAAGGGACCGAGTCGAACGCTGGGTGCGGGCCGGCGCGGTATCCGTCGGCCTGTGCCGACGCAGCAGCGCAGGTTGACCGGGGCCGAGAACCCCGACGAAGGGAGTGAGCGTCATGCGCATCGCGTTTCTGACCGCCGCGGAGGGTGTGGAGGAGGTCGAGCTCACCGTGCCCTGGAAGGCCGTCGAGACGGCCGGCTGGATCCCGCAGCTGGTATCGACCGAGCCCGGACGGGTGCAGGCCTTCAATCACCTCGACAGGGCGAACACCTATCCCGTCGACCATCTGCTGGCCGGCGACACCTCGGATGCCTTCGACGCGCTGGTGCTGCCGGGCGGTGTCGCCAATCCCGACGCACTACGCATGAACGAACGGGCTGTCGGCTTCGTCCGGAGCTTCTTCGAGACCGGCAAGCCGGTCGCGGCGATCTGCCACGCGCCCTGGACCCTGGTCGAAGCCGATGTCGTACACGGCAGGACGCTGACATCGTGGCCCAGCCTGGCGACCGACATCCGCAACGCGGGGGGCAGCTGGGTCGACGAGGAGGTACGGGTGTGCCACGCGGCTCCGGCGACGCTCATCACCAGCCGCAAGCCCGACGACCTCGACGCCTTCTGCAGCACGCTCGTGAAGGAGTTCACCCTCGCGGCGCAGGCGTAACGGCACGCTGCCCGTCCTGGAACAGGTTTGCGGTGTCGCCGGTGTCGCCAGGGATCCTTGCTCGGGCGGACGCCTCGGCCAGGCCCCGCGCCACCTCGGGTCCGGGGACTCGCCGCGCACCGTTCGGCGGCCGCCACGCCATGTACGGCGCGACGGCCACCCAGTCGTTCCTTCACCCGGCGCGCGGCCTTGCGGGCCGGCGGGGCCGGGCCCGTGTCAGACCTGGCCCCGCCACTGTCCGGTGGCAGTGCCGCGGTCTTCGATGAAGTGCTTGAAACGCTTCAGGTCGCCCTTGACCTGACGGTCGACGAAGCCGAGCTTGTCGCCGATGTTCTCCGCCATCCCCTCGGGGTCGAAGTCCATCATCAGCGTGACCTGCGTATGGGTGGGATCGATGGGCCGGAAGGTCACCAGCCCGGACTGCTCGGTCTCGCCTCCGACGGTCACCCACGCCACCTTGGTATCCGGGATCTGCTCGGTGATCTCCGCGTCGAACTCCCGCTCGACACCACTGATCTTGGTCACCCAGTGCGTGAGCGTGTCCGTACGCTGCTCGATCCGCTCCACCGCGTCCATGAACTGCGGGAACGACTCGAACTGCGTCCACTGGTCATACGCAGTACGGACCGGAACGTCGACCTCGATGGACTCCTTGACCTTCGACATGACCTGTCTCCTTCGATCTGTGCTGGTGAAGCGGGAACCGGGCGGTCTCGAGCCTGGCCGACTCCCGCACGGGCACCCGCATCCGTGCCCGCTCACCGCGCGCCTGCCCCGACAACCAGGTGGTGACTCCCCGAACGAGCCCACTTCCCGGCCAGGCAGCCCCCCAGCAGTCGCGGCCCCCGCCTTCTCACTCCTTGAGCCGCGGGACCACGGCGGCCGCCTGGAGGCAAACTGCTGACAACCATGGGCGCGGACTCCCGCACCATCAGACCCCCCGCTACATGTGCGGCTGGCCGTAGTACTTGCCGAACTGCTCGAGGTAGGAAGGCTTGCCGCCGTACTTTGACGGGTCGAACTCGGGTGCGTCCTTGATCTGGTCCTTGGTCCGGTCGACGTAGACCTTCTCCTCCACCGTGTCGATCAGTCTGATCGTCCCGGCGGGCAGCAGCACGTCCTTGCCGAAGATCCACGCTCCGGTGTCCACGACCAGGTAGGAGGCGCCGACTTCCTCGGAATGCTTGCTGATCTTGCCGATGCTGCCGTCCGTGGCCTCGACCTTGTAACCGACGATGTCAGTACCGGCTTGGTATCCCGTGTCCGGACGGTAGACCCAGATGTCGAACTCGGTCACGGCGGACTCCTCTTCTCACGCGTCTCCTCACGCGCATGGGCCCGTTCAGTGGCCCAACGCCCCCTTGAGCTCTGCCTTGTCCATCTTCGAACGGCCCTCGATGCCCTTCTGCTTCGCCTCGTTGTACAGCTGTTCCTTGGTGGGGCCCTGCGCACCGCTGTGGGAGCGCCGACCGCCGCGCCTGGAGGACGACATGTCCTGGACCGAGGACCGGGACGCGGCCTTCGACTCGCCGGAGCGGGCGCGTTCCTTGTTCACGGTGCGGGCCGCGATCTCCTTGGCACGCTTCGTGCTCTCGCCACGCTCCTCGGCGCTCTCCTTGATGTGCTCGTACTGCCGTTCCCGCTTCGGACTGGAACCACGAGGCATGACAACCTCCTCAGCTCGTAGTGCGATCTCGGTACCTGTGCTGCGTCTTCCCGCACCGGACGGGGACACACCGGAACGCCGGTGCGCAGCTGCCGGCACGCGGCCATGAGGATCACCTGCTTGCAGGCGCAGGCGTTGCGGTGAGGAGGGGGCGGGTGTCGGTGAGGTTCAGGAGCCGCTCGACCTGTCGGCCGGCCGCCGTGACGTGCAGGCTGCGTCCGGCCTGGAGGGCCGCGTGGTGGGCGGTCAGGAGGGTGTTGAGGCCGGCGCAGTCGCAGAAGGTCACCTGCTCCAGGTCCACGAGCAGGGTCGCGCGGTGGGAGACGAGGGCGGCCAGGAGGGCCTCGCGGAGGAACGCGGCGTTGTCGAAGTCGATCTCGCCGCTCACCACCACCTGAACCGTCCCGGGCA
>NZ_JBVIWA010000047.1:0-8339 GCF_055595065.1 Streptomyces sp. NPDC040545 | reverse complement strand
CGGTGGTGTCGAACGTGACCGGTGCTGTCGCGGACGGCGGGGAACTGTGCACGCCTGACTACTGGGTGCGTCATGTCCGTGAGGCCGTCCGTTTCAGTGACGGCATCCGCGCCCTGGAGACGGAGGGCGTCACCGTCTTCGCCGAACTGGGACCCGACGGCGTCCTCAGCGCACTCGGCGCCGGCAGCCTGGCCAAGCCCGAACGCGCGACGCTGATCCCGGCCCTGCGCAAGGGCCGCGGCGAGGCGACCGCGATCGCCGCCCTGCTCGGACAGCTCCACGTGCACGGCGCCGGCCCGGACTGGGCGGCCTACTACGGCCCCCGCCCGTCCCGTCCCGTCGACCTCCCGACCTACCCCTTCCAGCGGCGCACCTACTGGCTGCACGAGCAGAGCACCGGCGACGTCGGCGCCGCCGGCCTCATCGACCCCGAACACCCGCTGCTGGGCGCCGCCCTGAGCGCCCCCGCCACCGGCGGAGTGCTGCTCACCGGCCGGCTGTCCACGGACACCCATCCCTGGCTGGGCGAGCACACCGTGTTCGGCCAGGTGCTGCTCCCCGGAACCGCCCTCGTGGAGATGGCCGTACGGGCCGGGGACGAGACCGGCTCCGGCCGCGTCGAGGAACTGACCCTGGAAGCACCGCTGGTGCTGCCGGAGCGCGGCGGAATCGTGGTGCAGGTGGCGGTCGACGCCCCGGACGCCTCCGGCCGCCGACCGGTCGCCGTCTACTCCAGCCCGGCCACCGAAGAGGTCACCGACGCGGTCTGGATCCGTCACGCGAGCGGCTTCCTGGCGCCCGCCGGCCCCAGGCCCTCGTACGACTTCGCCCAGTGGCCGCCCCAGCAGGCGCAGCCCGTCGACCTCGACGGCTTCTACGAGCGGCTGGCCGACGGCGACCTCGTCTACGGGCCGGTCTTCCAGGGCCTGCGCGCCGCCTGGCGCCACGGTGAGGACCTCTACGCCGAGATCGAACTCTCCGAGAAGGCCCGGGCGGACGCCGACCGGTTCGGCCTCCACCCGGCCCTCCTGGACGCGGCCCTGCACACCATCGGCCTGCGCGGCACCGCGGCCGGCGGCACCGCCGTCCCCTTCGCCTGGGCCGGCGTGGAGCTGTACGCCTCGGGCGCGGACCGGCTGCGCATCCGCGTGAGCCCGCAGGGCGGCGACCGCGTGTCGCTGGCCATCGCCGATCATGCGGGGCAGCCGGTGGCCTCGGTCGGCGCGCTGACCCTGCGGGAGATCTCCGCCGACCAGCTCGCCGCCCAGTCCGGTGCCCAGGGACTGCGGGACTCCCTCTTCCATCTCACCCTGGAGCCCTGCGAGCTGCCCGCGGCACCGCGCCCGGCCCGCGTGGCCGCCTTCGACGCGGAGCCCACCGCGGACGGCACCCCCGACGCGCTGCTGCTGCGCGCGGGGGACGGCGCGGACGCCGAGGCCGTCCGTGCCGCCACCCACCACATCCTCGGTGCGCTCCAGTCGTGGGCCGCGGACGAGGAGCTCCGGGCGGCCACCCTGGTGGTCCACACCCGGGGGGCGGTGGCCGCGTCCGGCGAGGCCCCCGCGAACCTGGCGGGCGCCGCCGTATGGGGTCTGGTCCGGTCCGCGCAGTCCGAGCACCCCGGGCGGATCCGACTGGTGGACACCGACGAAACCGCCGACGTGGCCGCGCTGCTGCCGTCCGTCCTGGCGTCGGACGAGTCGCAGATCGTCCTGCGCGGCTCCGAGGCCCTGGTTCCCCGGCTGAGCCGTCCCACCCCGGCCGCCGAGGCCGCAGCGGAAAGCGCCGCCGCCGGCGGCACCGTCCTGATCACCGGCGCGACGGGCGCCCTGGGCGCGCTGATCGCCCGCCACCTCGTCGACCGGCACGGCGTGCGGGACCTGGTCCTGCTCAGCCGCCAGGGCAGCGGAGCCCCCGGCGCTGCCGCCCTGCTGGAGGAGCTGACCGACGCCGGCGCGAACGCGTCCCTCCTCGCCTGCGACACCGCCGACCGGGCCGCACTGGCGGCGGTCCTGGACGGGATTCCGGCCGACCGGCCGCTCAGCGCGGTCATCCACGCGGCGGGCGTCCTCGACGACGGGGTGCTCGCCTCGCTGACCCCCGAGCGCCTGGACCGCGTACTGCGTCCGAAGGCCGACGCCGCCCTCAACCTGCACGAACTGACCCGGGACCTGGACCTGTCCGCCTTCGTGCTGTTCTCCTCGGCCGCGGGCGTCCTGGGCGCACCGGGCCAGGCCAACTACGCGGCCGCCAACGCCTTCCTCGACGCCCTGGCCACCCGGCGCGCCGCCGCGGGGCTCCCCGGCGTCTCCCTGGCCTGGGGCCAGTGGGAGCAGGCCGGAGGCATGCAGGACGGTCGTACGGGGGCCGACGCCGGCGCCGGCGCCCGCCGCGGCCGCGGCGGTGTCCTGTCCCTCGGCAACGAGGAGGGCCTGGCCCTGTTCGACGCCCTGTGGACGGGCCCCCTTCCGGTGGCCGTCCCCGTCCGCCTGGACCTGCCCGCCCTGCGGGCGCAGGGCGAGGCGGTCCCCGACGTACTGCGCGGGCTGGTCCCGGCCGTCCGCCGGGAGAGCGTGGGCAAGGACTCCGGAATCGACGTGCTGCGCCGCAGGCTCAGCGGGCTCGACGAGGACGAACGCCGCCGCACCCTGGACGAGGTCGTCCGGGCCCAGGCGGCCGCCGTACTGGGCCACGGTTCGGGCGAGGCGATCGAACCCGACCGGACCTTCCAGGACCTCGGCTTCGACTCGCTGACCGCCGTCGAACTGCGCAACGGCCTCGGGGCGGCCACCGGCATCGAGCTTCCCGCGACGCTGGTGTTCGACCACCCGACCCCCGACACCCTCGCCAAGTTCCTGTACGAGAAGATCCTGGGCAGCCTGGAGGCCCCGGCCCCGGCCGTCCCCGTCCGCCCGGCCGGCGGCGGTGCCGACGACCCCATCGTGATCGTCGGCATGAGCTGCCGCTACCCCGGCGGTGTCGAATCCCCCGAAGACCTGTGGCGGCTGGTCGCCGACGGCGTCGACGGCATCTCGCCGTTCCCCGAGAACCGCGGCTGGCAGACCGTGGGCCTGGTCGACCGGGCGTCGGGCGCCGACTGCGCCCTGGAGGGCGGATTCCTCGCGGGCGCACCGGACTTCGACGCCGGCTTCTTCGGGCTCTCCCCGAACGAGGCGGTCCTCATCGACCCGCAACAGCGCCTCATGCTCGAAGCCTCATGGGAGGCGCTGGAGCGCTCCGGTCTCGATCCCGTCGCGCTCAAGGGCAGCCGTACGGGCGTCTTCGCCGGCGCGTTCCAGAACGACTACGGATCGGGCGTGTTCGACGCGGCCGACCAGGACGACGACGACCCCGCGCGCGAGCACGCCTCCGTGGGCATCGCCCAGGGCAGCGTGGTCTCCGGCCGCGTGTCCTACGCTCTCGGCCTCGAAGGCCCCGCCGTCACCGTCGACACGGCCTGCTCCTCCTCGCTCGTCGCCCTGCACCTGGCCGCCCAGGCCCTGCGCCAGGGCGAATGCGATCTGGCGCTGGCCGGCGGCGTGACGGTGATGGCGACGCCCGAGCCGTTCGTCGAGTTCAGCCGGCAGGGCGGTCTCGCCCGGGACGGCCGCTGCAAGGCCTTCTCCGACGACGCCGACGGCACCACCTGGTCCGAGGGTGTGGGCGTGGTCGTCGTCGAGCGGCTCTCCGACGCCGTCCGCGCGGGCCACGAGGTACTCGCCGTACTGCGCTCCAGCACCGTCAACCAGGACGGCGCGAGCAACGGCCTCACCGCCCCCAACGGCCCCTCCCAGCAACGGCTCATCCAGCGCGCGCTGGCCCTCGCCGGCCTGGAGACCGCCGACGTCGACGCCGTCGAGGCGCACGGCACCGGCACCACCCTCGGGGACCCGATCGAGGCCCAGGCACTGCTGGCCACCTACGGACAGGGCCGCCCGGACGACCGTCCGCTGTGGCTCGGCTCGGTCAAGTCCAACATCGGGCACTCGCAGGCCGCGGCCGGTGTTGCCGGCGTCATCAAGATGGTCATGGCGATGCGCCACGGGCAGCTGCCGCGCACCCTCCACGTCGGCGAGCCCTCGAAGCACGTGGACTGGTCCACGGGCAACGTCCGGCTGCTGACGCAGACGCGGGACTGGCCCGCCGGGGCCCGGCCGCGCCGCGCCGCCGTGTCCGCCTTCGGTCTCAGCGGCACCAACGCGCACGTGATCCTGGAGCAGCCGGGAACGGACGTCGCCGCCCCCGAGGTCCCGGAGCCGGCCGAGGTCATCTCCCGCGACACCGCGTCCCTGCCCTGGCTGATCTCCGCCCGCACCAAGGGCGGACTGCGCACCCAGGCCCGGCGGGTCCTGTCCCACGTGACCGGGCACCCGGACCTGTCCGCGCTCGACATCGGCCGGTCCCTCGCCACCTTCCGCACCCCCTTCGAGCACCGTGCTCTCGTACTCGGCGCGGACCGCGACGAACTCGCCGAGGGACTGCGGGCCCTGGCCGCTGACGCGCCCGCCCCGGGTGTGCTGCGCGGCGCCGCCCGCACCACCGGCCGCACCGCGTTCCTGTTCACCGGCCAGGGCGCCCAGCGCCCCGGTATGGGACGCGGGCTCTACGAGGCCTTCGGGACCTTCGCCACCGTCCTCGACGCCGTCTGCGCCAAGCTCGACGAGCACCTGGACCGGCCGCTCAAGGAGGTGATGTTCGCCGAGGAGGGCAGCACGGCCGCCAGCCTGCTGGAGCGGACCTCCTTCACCCAGGCGGCGCTGTTCGCCGTGGAAGTGGCCCAGTTCCGCCTGCTCCAGTCCTGGGGCCTGCGGCCGGACTTCCTGCTCGGGCACTCGGTCGGCGAACTCGCCGCCGCGCACGTCGCCGGCGTCCTGTCCCTCACCGACGCCTGCGAGCTGGTCGCCGCCCGCGGCGCCCTGATGCAGGAACTCCCCGCCGGCGGCGCGATGGTCGCCGTCACCGCCTCGGAGCAAGAGGTCGCCCCCCTGATCGCGGAACACGCGGGCGAGGTGTCCGTCGCCGCCGTCAACGGGCCGCGCTCCGTGGTGGTCTCGGGCTCCGAGGACGCGGTCCTGGAGATCGCCGCCCGGCTGGAGAGGGACGGTCACCGCACCCGCCGGCTCGCCGTGCGACGCGCCTTCCACTCGCCGCTGATGGATCCGATGCTGGAGGAGTTCCGCGAGGTGGCAGAAGGCCTGACCTTCGCCGCACCGGCCATCCCGGTCATCTCCAACGTGACCGGCCTCCCGGCCACCGCCGAGGAACTGGCCTCGCCCGACCACTGGGTACGCCACGCCCGCGATGCCGTGCGCTTCCACGACGGCCTGCGCCATGCGGAGGCCGCCGGCGTCACCCGGTTCGTCGAGCTCGGACCGGCCGGGGTACTGACCGGCATGGCGCGCATCGCCCTCGGGGACGCCGCCGACACCATGGCGCTGGAGCCTCTCCTGCGCCGCGACCGGCCCGAGGCCGAGAGCCTGGTGGCCGCCGTGGCCGCGCTCGGCGCGCACGGCGTGGCCGTCGACTGGGAGAAGGTGTACGCGGGGCGCGGCGCCCGCAAGGTCCAGCTGCCCCCGTACGCCTTCGACCACAAGCGGTACTGGCTCGAAGTGCCGCCGCGGCCCACCGGTGACGTGTCCGGGGCGGGTCTGGAGACCGACGGGCACCCCCTGCTCGGCGCCTCCCTGGAACTGGCCGACTCCGACGGGGCGGTGTCCACCGGACGGCTCTCGCTCGCGGCCCAGCCCTGGCTGGCCGAGCACACCGTCGGCGGCGTCGTGCTCTTCCCCGGCGCAGGCTTCGTCGAGCTGGCGATCCGGGCGGGCGACCGCTTCGGGTACGGCCTGCTCAAGGAACTCGTCATGGAGGCGCCCCTGGTCGTCCCCGCGGAAGGCTCGGTACGCGTCCAGGTCACCGTGGGCGAGCCGGGCAGCGGCGGACTGCGGCCCGTGAGCATCCACGCGCGGCCCACGGAAGCGGCCCGCGGCGTGGGCTGGACCCGGCACGCCCGCGGCGTGCTCGCACCCGGCGGGGCACCGGCCGGCTTCGACCTCGCCGCCTGGCCGCCCGCCGGCGCCGAACCCGTGGACCTCGAAGGGTTCTACGAGCGGCTCGCGGCCGACGGCCTCGGGTACGGTCCGGCCTTCCGGGGCCTGCGGTCCGCGTGGCGCCTCGGCGACGAGGTCCACGCCGAGATCACCCTCGACGACTCCGCCCGCGGCGCCGCCCGGCGCTTCGGGGTCCACCCAGCCCTGCTCGACGCCGCCCTGCACACCATCGGGCTGCGCGCGGACGACCGGGGGGCGGGGCTCCCGTTCGTCTGGACCGACGTGGAGCTCTACGCGGCCGGCGCCCAGACCGTACGGGTCCGGCTGCGGCCCGGTCCGGACGGCGTGGCCCTCGACGTCGCGGACGTGACCGGCTCGCCGGTGCTCTCCGTACGCAGCCTCGCGCTGCGGGAGATCCCCGTCGAGCAGCTCGCCGCCGCGCAGGCGGCGGCCGCCCTGCCGGCCGACGCGATGCTCGCCGTGAACTGGGCCCCCCTGGCTCCGGACACGGCACCCGAAGGCCCCTGGGCGGTGGTGGGCCCCGACACGGCGGGCCTCGTCGCCGCCGTCGGGGCGGCGGGCCGCACCGCGACGGCCCACCCGGACCTGGCCGCCCTGCTCGCGGCCGCGGAGCCGGCGCCCCGGATCGCCGTGCTCGACACGGTGTCCCCGGACGCCGGACTCCCCGGCGACGCCGGCGCGGTGGCCGCGGCCACCCACCGGGTCCTGGCCGCCCTCCAGCTGTGGCTGGCCGACGCGCGCAGCGCCGACGCCACCCTGGTCGTCCTGACCCGCAGGGCCGTCGTCACCGCCGACGGGGACGTACGCGACCTCGCGGGCGCGGCGGTCGCCGGGCTGGTGCGCGGCGCGCAGTCGGAACACCCCGGCCGCTTCGTCCTCGTCGACCTCGACGAGGAGGAGGCGTCCCTGCGGGCCCTGCCCCAGGCGGTGGGCACCCGCGGCGAACCGCAGCTGGTGGTCCGTTCCGGCACGGCCTACGGCATGCGCCTGGGCCGCCCGACGGCGGGCGGGCAGACGCCGAGCAGCACGTTCGGCGCCGAGGGCACCGTCCTGGTCACCGGAGCCACCGGTGTGCTGGGTGCTCTGGTCGCCCGGCACCTGGTCGCCGAGGAAGGCGTACGCCACCTGCTGCTGGTCAGCCGCAGCGGCTCGGCTGCGCCCGGTGCGGACGAACTGGCCGCCGAACTGACCGGGCTGGGCGCACGGGTCACCGTGGCCGCCTGCGACACGGCTGACCGGGAGGCCCTCGCCGCCCTGCTCGCCTCCGTACCGGGGGAACACCCGCTGACCGGCGTCGTGCACGCGGCCGGCGTGCTGGACGACGGGATCCTGACCTCCCTCACCCCGGCCCAGCTCGACACGGTGCTGCGGCCCAAGGTGGACTCGGCACTGAACCTGGACGCGCTGACCCGGGACCTCCCGCTCACGGCGTTCGTCCTGTTCTCCTCCGCGGCGGGCCCGCTCGGCTCGCCCGGCCAGGCCAACTACGCGGCGGCCAACGCCTTCCTGGACGGGCTCGCCGCGCACCGCAGGGACCAGGGCCTGCCGGCGCAGTCGCTGGCCTTCGGACTGTGGGAGCAGCCGACCGGCCTGACCCGGGAGATGAGCGACTCCTACCGGGCGCGGATCGCCCGCGCCGGTATGAGCACGCTGTCCACGCAAGAGGGCCTGGCGCTGTTCTCCGCGGCCTCCCGCCGCACCGAACCGCTCCTGCTGCTGACCAAGCTCGGCCTCGACGGAGCGGGTCCGGGCACGGCGCAGGAGGTGCCGCACTTCCTGAGCGAGCTCGTGGCGCCGGTCCGCCGCAGCGCGGCCTCCGCAGCGGTGCGCCAGGCGGACCCGGACGGCCTGCGTCGCCGGCTGGCCGGCCGGACGGCGGGCGAGCGGCAGCGGATCGTGCTGGAGCTGGTGACGGAGCAGGCGGCGCGGCTGCTCGGGCACGACGATCCGGAGGCCGTGCTGCCGGACCGGGAGTTCCTGGACACGGGCTTCGACTCGCTGACCGCGATGGAACTGCGCTCGGCCTTGAACACGGAGACCGGGGTGTGGCTGGAGTCGGGCGCCGTCTTCGACCACAGCACCCCCGATCTGCTGGCCCGGCACATCCTGCGCGGCCTGCCCGAGGAGGACGCCGCCCGGGACTGAGTCCCGGTGGCGGACGACGTACGAAGGCCCGGGGCCCGGGGGGGGTGGGGGGGGGGGGGGGGGGGGGGGGGGGGGGGGGGGTGGGGGGGGGGGGGGAAAGAAGACAATCAAAGGGTGTACACGAGC
>NZ_JBVIWA010000046.1:0-9718 GCF_055595065.1 Streptomyces sp. NPDC040545 | reverse complement strand
CCCGTGAGGGCGTCACCCTGGACGAGCTGGACGGTCTGACGGTGACGGGCGAGGACTGGTGGTTCAACGTCCGCGCCTCCAACACCGAGCCCCTGTTGCGCCTGAACGTGGAGGCCCGTGACGAGGCCACCCTGGCCAGGATCCGCGACGAGGCCCTGGCCCTCATCCGCGCCTGAGGCGCTGTTCTTGATCGTCCAGCGGCGCGGCACGCAAGCGCCGGGCTCCACCCAATCCAGCCTCGCCGGCGTTTGAGGCGCGGGGTCCGGGCGGAGCCCGGTGCCCGGCGAAGCCGGGTTCCCCGGGGGCGCAGCCCCCGGGGCTCAACCCGCCCCCACGACACCGCACCGCCACGAACTCGGCGGTACGCTGACCTCGCCCCACCCACATGCCCGAAGGGAATCGCCCCATGCCGCTCGAAGCCGGCCTCCTGCAGATCCTCGCCTGCCCCGCCTGCCACTCGCCCCTCGAGGACAAGTCGGCCGACGAGACGGCCCCCGAGCTGATCTGCACCGGCCAGGACTGCGGTCTCGCGTACCCGGTCCGTGACGGCATCCCCGTGCTCCTCGTGGACGAGGCCCGCCGCCCCGCCTGACCCCCTGCCCCGCGCCCCGCAACAAGGGCACGCGCAGACGCTGAGACCGATTCCGCCACCCTGGATCCGTCAACACCGCCGGAGGCCGCCATGCTCGACGAGTCGCTCCTCGACGCACCGGACGATCTCGCCCGCGTCGACCGCCGGGGCCTGCTCCGCGGTGCGGCCGAGGCCGGAGCCAGAGTCCGTACCGCCGCCCGGCACGCGAACGAGGCCGGTCTCGCCGAGCTGCGCCCCGACGGCCGCCCGCGCTCCGTCCTGATCGCCGGGTCCGGCACCGCCGCCACCGGCGTCGCCGACCTGCTCGGCGCCCTCGCCGGAGCCTCCGCGCCCGTCATCAGGCTGGATCCCACCGGCGTCGCCCACGCGGCCGGCGCGCTGCGCTGGGCCCTGCCCGGCTGGGCCGGCTCCGTCGACCTGCTGCTCCTCGCCACCACCGACGGCACCGAGCCGGGGCTCGCCGTCCTCGCCGAGCAGGCGTACCGGCGCGGCTGCACCGTCGTCGCCGTCGCGCCCGAGCGCTCACCGCTGAGCGAGGCGGTGGACGGCGCGCACGGGCTCCTCGTACCGATGGCCAAGGCCCCGTACCAGGAGTACGACGAGTCCGCCGCGGCCGGACCCGGCGCCCTGTGGGCCCTGCTGACGCCGCTGCTGCTGCTCCTCGACAAGGTCGGCCTGATCACCGCCGCCCCCGACACCCTGCAGCTCGTCGCCGACCGGCTCGACCGTACGGCCGAACGCTGCGGGCCCGCCATCGCCACCTACTCCAACCCGGCCAAGACCCTCGCCGCCGAGCTGGCCGACTCCCTCCCGCTCATCTGGACCGAGGGCACCGGCGCCGCCCCCGCGGGCCGCCGGTTCGCCGCCACCCTCGCCGAGCTCGCCGGCCGCCCCGCACTGGCCGCCGTGCTTCCCGAGGCGCTGCCCGCCCACGGCGTCCTGCTCGCCGGATCCTTCGCCGCCGGCGCCGACCCCGACGACTTCTTCCGTGACCGGGTCGAAGAACCCCAGGCCCTTCGCGCCCGCATCGTCCTGCTGCGTGACCGGCCGGCCGGTGGCCTCACCGCCGCCCCCGCCGCACGCGAGCTCGCCCTCAGCCACGACACGGCGGTCAGCGAGCTCGAACCGGAGGAGGGCGTCGAACTGGAGCAGCTCGCCGAACTCCTCGCCGTCACGGATTTCGCCACCGCCTACCTGGCGTTGGCTTCCAGGGGACACAGCTGAGGCACTGAAGTACCCAGCTCTATCCAGGAAGACGACGATGGACCGCCTGACGAACACGATCCGCCCCTACGCCTGGGGATCCACCACGGCCCTCCCCACGCTCCTCGGTGTCGAACCCACCGGTGAGCCCCAGGCCGAGATGTGGATGGGAGCCCACCCGGGCGCCCCCTCCCGCATCGACCGGGGAGCGGGCGAGCGGGCGCTCTCGGACGTCATCGCCGCGGATCCCGAAGGCGAGCTGGGCGCTGCCACCGTCGCCAAGTTCGGCCCCCGGCTGCCCTTCCTGTTCAAGATCCTCGCCGCCGGCGCCCCGCTCTCCCTGCAGGTCCACCCCGACCTGCTCCAGGCCCGGGCGGGTTTCGAGGACGAGGAGCGCCGCGGGGTCCCGATCGACGCGGACCACCGCAACTACAAGGACCCCAACCACAAGCCCGAAATGATCTGCGCTCTCACCGCGTTCGACGGGCTGTGCGGCTTCCGCCCGCCGCTGGAGGCCGCCGACCTCCTCGCGGGCCTGGACGTGGACAGCCTCAAGCCGTACGCCGACCTGCTGCGCGCGCACCCCGAAGAGGCCGCCCTGCGCGAGATGCTGACGGCCGTTCTGACCGCGGACCGCGCCGAGATGGCCCACACCCTGCACGAGGTCGCCGCCGCCGTCACACGCCTCGGCGGCCGGTACACCCCGTACGCCACGCTGGTCCACCACTTCCCGGGCGACCCGGGAGTCATCGCGGCGATGCTGCTCAACCACGTCCGACTCCAGCCCGGCGAGGCGATGTTCCTCGGCGCCGGCGTCCCGCACGCCTACATCGACGGCCTCGGCGTCGAGCTGCTGGCCAACTCGGACAACGTGCTGCGTGCCGGGCTCACCCCCAAACACGTGGACGTGCCCGAGCTGCTGAAGATCGCGAAGTTCGAGCCGGGCGAGCCGAACCTGCTGCGCCCCGAGGGCGACGGCGAGGAGGTCTACGAGACCCCCATCGACGAGTTCCGGCTCTCCCGCTTTCTCCTCGCGCCCGGCGGCGCCTCCCGCGTGCTCCCGCACGACACCCCGCAGATCCTGCTCTGCACGGCCGGCTCCCCGCTCGCCGGCGAACTGGCCCTGACCCCTGGTGAGTCGGTCTTCGTGCCGGCGGGCGAAAAGGTCGAACTGTCCGGAAGCGGGACGATCTTCCGTGCCACCGTGGTGGTCTGACGTGGCGTCCCTCCCACCGGCTGCAACAATGTGCGGCCGGTAGTCAGTGGCTAGGAAGGACACCCTGCACCCATGAGCGCGTCGGGCGGTACCAAGGCGATCGTGGCGGCACTCGCCGCCAACCTCGCCATCGCTGTAGCCAAATTCGTGGCATTCCTCTTCAGCGGCTCCTCGTCGATGCTCGCGGAAAGCGTCCACTCGCTGGCCGACTCCGGGAACCAGGGGCTGCTGCTCCTCGGCGGCAAGAAGGCCCAGCGCGAGGCGACACCGCAACACCCGTTCGGGTACGGGCGCGAGCGCTACATCTATGCCTTCCTCGTCTCCATCGTGCTCTTCACCGTCGGCGGCATGTTCGCCATCTACGAGGGCATCGAGAAGATCAACCACCCGCACGCGATCGAGGCGTGGTACTGGCCGGTCGGCGTGCTCGTCTTCGCGATCATCGCGGAGTCCTTCTCCTTCCACACCGCGATCAAGGAGTCGAACGAGATCCGGGGCAAGCAGACCTGGACCCAGTTCATCAGGCGGGCCAAGGCCCCCGAGCTGCCCGTCGTCCTCCTGGAGGACTTCGGCGCGCTCGTCGGCCTCGTGCTGGCCCTCGGCGGCGTCGGCCTCGCCCTGCTGACCGGCGACGGGATCTGGGACGGCATCGGCACCCTGTGCATCGGCGTCCTGCTCATCGTCATCGCGATCGTCCTGGCGGCGGAGACCAAGTCCCTGCTGCTCGGTGAGGCCGCCGGTATCGAGGAAGTCGAGAAGATCAAGGCCGCGGTGGTCGACGGGGACGTCGTCACCCGCGTGATCCACATGCGCACCCTGCACCTGGGCCCTGAGGAGCTGCTGGTCGCCGCCAAGATCGCGGTCGAGGGCGACGACACCGCGACCCAGGTGGCCGACGCGATCAACGCCGCCGAGGCCCGCATCCGCGAGGCCGTCCCGATCGCCCGGGTGATCTACCTGGAGCCGGACATCTATCGCCCCGAAGCCGCCAAGTAGCCACGAACGCCCGAAGGCCCCCGCGAGCAGCAGCCCGCGGGGGCCTTCGCGCGGGCCCGGGGCCGTCAGACGCCGGGCGGCGGCACCAGTCCCGCGTACGCCGGGTGCACCGCGGTCGCCGCCGCCCGGCGGCGAAGCCGCAGCGAGACGGCGCCGAACAGCGCACCGGCGCACAGCACCGCGACGCCGACGAGTGCCGCGGACCGCAGGCCGACGAGCAGCGGATCGCCCTCGTCGACCATCGCGCCGTTCACGTCGGACAGGGGCACGGTTCCGCTCTCCGAAGCCCCGAACCGGAAGCGGGAGTCGGCGGAGTTCCCGCGGTTGTCGCCCAGCACGAACAGCCGGCCCTTGGGCACCTTCACATCGAACGCGCCGGGCGACCCCGCCACCGGATCGCCGTTCAGGACGTACGGCTCGTCCAGCGGCTTCCCGTTCAAGGTCAGTGTCCGGTCCCCGGGCGTGTAGGAGATGTGGTCGCCGCCCACCGCGACCACCCGTTCCACGGACTGGCGCTGCTCACCCCAGGCTGCGGCGTCGAAGAGCACCACGTCGCCGCGGTTCACCTTGATGGTCAACAGGTTGAAGGCCACGGACGATTCCGTCGGGAGGGTCGGCCTCATGTGCTCCCCCGGCACGAGCTTCGTCGGCATGAAGAAGTACCCGCCCAGACCCCCGACACAGCCCAGAAGCGCACCCAGCACCAGCAGCGCCACCGATGTCACCCCAAGCCGACGTCCCGCCACCCGGTCCTGCATTCCCATGCTCCCGCCCCTGCTCCGCTCGATCCGACGTGCGGCCGGAACTGTACGGGCCGGTCGCGCCGGGCCCACCGACGGGGTGTCACACCGCATGAGGGCCCCGTCGGGCACCCGAAGGAAAGACGCGGCCAGTTCTCCGGCCGACTGGGGCAGACTCCGCCGATCGGTGTAGATTCGTGCCCAGTGTCAGGCGTCGCTGCTGATGGCGGGTCGGGCGGTCCCTGCGACCGGCCGAGGGGAGAGAGGACCCCCGACGGACTGTGCTCGGTGTCCCGTCCCCAGGACGGCGCACGGCCCAGCCGTACCCACCCTCTCGAACCATGAGGAGCAGCACCCATGGACTTCAAGGTCGCAGACCTCTCCCTTGCCGCGTTCGGCCGCAAGGAGATCACCCTGGCCGAGCACGAGATGCCGGGTCTGATGTCGATCCGCGCCGAGTACGCCGAGGCGCAGCCCCTGGCCGGCGCCCGCATCACCGGCTCGCTGCACATGACCGTGCAGACCGCCGTACTCATCGAGACCCTCGTCGCCCTCGGCGCCGACGTCCGCTGGGCCTCCTGCAACATCTTCTCCACCCAGGACCACGCGGCCGCCGCCATCGCGGTGGGCCCGAACGGCACCCCGGAGAACCCGCAGGGCGTCCCCGTCTTCGCCTGGAAGGGCGAGACGCTGGAGGAGTACTGGTGGTGCACGGAGCAGGCGCTGACCTGGCCGAACACCCCCACCGGCGGCCCGAACATGATCCTCGACGACGGTGGTGACGCCACCCTCCTCGTCCACAAGGGCGTCGAGTTCGAGAAGGCCGGCTCCGCCCCGGACCCGTCGACGGCGGACTCCGAGGAGTACGCCCACATCCTCACCCTGCTCAACCGCACCCTCGGCGAGTCCCCCCAGAAGTGGACCCAGCTCGCGTCCGAGATCCGCGGCGTGACGGAGGAGACCACCACCGGTGTCCACCGTCTCTACGAGATGATGTCCGAGGGCACCCTGCTGTTCCCGGCGATCAACGTGAACGACGCCGTCACCAAGTCGAAGTTCGACAACAAGTACGGCTGCCGCCACTCCCTGATCGACGGCATCAACCGCGCCACCGACGTCCTCATCGGCGGCAAGGTCGCGGTCGTCTTCGGCTACGGCGACGTCGGCAAGGGCTGCGCCGAGTCCCTCCGCGGCCAGGGCGCCCGCGTCATCGTCACCGAGATCGACCCGATCTGCGCACTGCAGGCGGCGATGGACGGATACCAGGTCGCCACCCTCGACGACGTCGTCGAGACGGCCGACATCTTCATCACGACCACGGGCAACAAGGACATCATCATGGCCTCCGACATGGCCAAGATGAAGCACCAGGCCATCGTGGGCAACATCGGCCACTTCGACAACGAGATCGACATGGCCGGCCTCGCGAAGGTCGAAGGCATCGTCAAGGACGAGGTCAAGCCCCAGGTCCACACCTGGAAGTTCCCCGACGGCAAGGTCCTCATCGTCCTCTCCGAGGGCCGCCTGCTGAACCTCGGCAACGCGACCGGCCACCCGTCCTTCGTGATGTCGAACTCCTTCGCGGACCAGACCCTGGCCCAGATCGAGCTCTTCACCAAGCCGGAGGAGTACCCGACCGAGGTCTACGTGCTCCCGAAGCACCTCGACGAGAAGGTCGCCCGCCTCCACCTCGACGCCCTCGGCGTCCGCCTGACCACCCTGCGCCCGGAGCAGGCCGCGTACATCGGCGTCCAGGTCGAAGGCCCGTACAAGCCGGACCACTACCGTTACTGATCAACCCCTGATCAGCCTCTGATCAGCGGCGGCAGAACGTGAAGCAGGCCCCCGGCACCCGTGCCGGGGGCCTGCCCCATATCCCTCGACCCCAAGAAGAGTGCGCACCATGCCCCGCGGCCGCTACTCGCTCCACGACCCGCACGACCACACCCCGCTCGGCGAGGAGCACTTCCACTGCGCCCCCGGGCCCTCCGGCTGGCGCTACGTCTCCCAGCTCACCGGGCCCGACGGGGACCACCGCGGCTCCGTCGACCTGGCGATCGACGAACTGGGCCGCCCCATCCGCCTGGAGGTCAACGCCGCCAGCTGGCAGGTGCGCGGCGCCGCCATCGACGGCGTCACCTGGGTCCGGACCGACCCCACCGGCACCGAGGCCACCGAGGGCAACATCGCCGCCCCCGGATTCACCGGCACCTCCCCGGCCTTCCTCGTCGCCACGGCCCGGCTGCTGCGCCTGGCCCCCGGCGCGCCCGCCACCCGGGTCCGGCTGCTGGCCCTCACCGATCCGGTCCTGGCACCCCGTACGGTCGACCAGGCCTGGGCCCTCGTCGACCGCCAGGAACACCCCACGGACAGCGGCCCGCTGCTGGTGGACGAGTACCAGGTCAGCGCCCTGGACACGGGCGAGGTCCACACGATCCACATCGCCGGGGACGTGGTCCTCTCGGCCCCGGGCATCGAACTCGAACACCTGGAGACACCGCCCTCGGCCTTCGAGGAACAGTGATCCCTCAGGCGGGCGGCGCGAACCCGCCGGCGCGCGGAGCATCCACGGGCGCCACGGGCGCGGGAGCCACGTAGGGGACCGGCGCCACGACCGGCCCCGGCCTCGGTACCGGTAGCGGGGCGGGAGCAGCTGCGGGTCCGGCTGCGAACCCGGCACCAGGACCGCCGGCGGTCGGCCGGAACGCCCGGGCGGCGTCCCGCGACTGCCGCTCGTGCACCACGGCCATCAGGAACGCGGCGGCCGGCACCCCGGCCGGCGGCGGCGCCCCCGTTCGCGCCACCAGATCGTCCGCCAGCCGCACCGCCATCGCGGCACCCACCTGCGGATCCAGCTGGTTCATCCGCGTCAGGTACTGGCGTATCGCGAGCCACAGCCCGTCCGGCACCGCCGACAGATCCAGCCCGGTGAACCGCCCGGCCAGCCACGGCGGCGGCGGAGGCACCGGCATCACCCGGGTCCCCGGCACCCGCTCGCGGACCACCAGCGTCCCCGCGAACACGTCCCCGAGCCGCCGTCCCCGCGCCGACACCAGCGAGGCGATGCACGCGATCGACCCGAAGGTCAGGATCAGCTCCACGATCCCCATGGCCCCGCGCACCAGAGCGTGCCGGAACCGGATCGGCCCGCCGTCGTCCCGTACGACGCGCAGCCCACAGGCGAGCTTGCCGAGCGAACGCCCGTGGGACAGCGTCTCCACCGCGATCGGCACGCCCACCAGGAACAGCAGGAAGCCCGCGACCGCCACGGCCGCCTGGGCGGCCTCGTCCAGCGAGGCCGTGGCCATGGTTAGCCCGACGGAGACGAGCACGTATCCGGTGACGTACACGGCCAGGTCCAGGAGGATCGCCAGCCCGCGGCTCGGCAGCCGCGCGGGCCTGAGCCCCAGGACGACAGCGTCCCCCGTCACCAGATCGCTCACCACAGCACCTCTCATGTGACCTGCCCCCGCCCCTACGGCCTCCAGTCTGCCAAGCTGACCACACTAGGAATAGGCAGTGGCCAGGGGACCTGGGACAGGGGAGCGGCAAACCGGATGGATCTCGACGTCTTCGTGACCGCACACCGTGCGGAGTGGGAGCGCCTGGAGCAGCTCCTGGGCCGCGGCCGCAAGCTCACCGGCGACGAGGCCGACGAACTCGTCGCGCTCTACCAGCGCACCTCCACCCACCTCTCCCAGATCCAGTCCAGCGCCCCGGACCCGATGCTCACCGGCCGGCTGACCCAGCTGGTCGCCCGCGCCCGCGCCACGGTGACGGGCACCCGCCGGGCCGGCTGGCGCGATGCCGCCCTCTTCTTCACGGCGGGCTTCCCGGCCGCGGTCTACCGCAGCCGCCGCTGGTGGATACCGACGGCCCTGCTCTCCACGGCGCTCGGCGTGCTCATCGGCTGGTGGATAGCCACGCACCCGGAGGTCCAGGGCGCCATCGCGGCCCCCGAGCACCTGAAGGCGCTCACCGAGCCCGGCGGCCAGTACGAGACGTACTACTCCAGCCACCCGGCGGGCTCCTTCGCAGCCCAGGTCTGGACGAACAACGCCCAGGCGGCGGCGATCTGCCTGGTCCTGGGCGCGTTCCTGGGGATACCGGTGCTCTGGATCCTCTTCCTGAACATGGCCAACCTCGGCGTCGGCCTCGGCCTGATGGCCTCCGCCGGCCGCCTCGACGTCTTCCTGGGCCTGATCCTTCCGCACGGCCTGCTCGAACTGACGGCGGTCTTCGTGGCCGCGGGCATGGGCCTGCGCCTGGGCTGGACGGTCATCGACCCGGGCCCGCGCACCCGCCGCGCGGCCCTCGCGGAACAGGGCCGCACCGCCCTCGGCATGGCCATCGGCCTCGCGGTGGTCCTCTTCGTCTCGGGCCTGATCGAGGGCTTCGTGACCCCGTCGGGCCTCCCCACCTGGGCTCGCATCACGATCGGCGTCGCAGCCGAGGTCGCCTTCCTGCTCTACGTCTTCATCCTGGGCGGCAGGGCCGCCCGCGCCGGCGACGTGGGCGACGTGGAGGAGGCCGACCAGACGGCGACCCTTCCGACCGCGGCCTGATGTGCGTACGAGCCTGTCGAGCTGCTAGTCTCCTCGTCGTCCCGCGAAGACCGTTGACACGGAGCGCGCGGGGAGGTAGATTAGAACGGTTGCCTCGAACTGGACAAGTTCGGTAGCGATGGTTTAAACTCTCTCTCGCCCCCAAAAGGAATTGAATTCCAGTGGGGTACAGCCGACTCCTCATCCAGGAATCCGAAGCCGGGAAATCCGGTGGAGAACTTCTGATAGAGTCGGAACCGCCGGAAAGGGAAAACGCGAAAGCGAATACCTGGAAAGCACCGAGGAAGTCGGACACGAAAGAGTCTGATAGGGTCGGAAACGCAAGAACAGAACGAAAGCCCGGAGGAAAACCCGCGAGGGTGAGTACAAAGGAAGCGTCCGTTCCTTGAGAACTCAACAGCGTGCC
>NZ_JBVIWA010000045.1:0-10140 GCF_055595065.1 Streptomyces sp. NPDC040545 | reverse complement strand
GCGGCCAATACCGATATCCATGCGGGGATCACGACCGCGGTCATCGTGAACACCGCCATCGTCCTCGTCGGCACCCTCACCACCGTCCTCTTCCTCCGGAACAAGGCCGCGAAGGACCTCGCCGCCGCCGGCTGAGCCCCCTGACCGGCCCTTCCCCCAGAGGCGTCCCGGCACGGTCCTCTTCCCCCCCGACCGTGCCGGGACGCCCCAAGGTCCCACCCCCCAGGTCTCCTCTTCTCAAGGAACGTGATGGACCTCCGTATCGAAGACCGTGTGTACCTCGTGACCGGTGCGTCGTCCGGAATCGGCGAGGCAACCGTCCGCCTCCTGGCCGCCGAAGGCGCCACCGTCGTCGGCGTCGCCCGCAAGCCCTGGAGCACCGAAGCCCTCGGCGACCGCGTCAGCACCGTCGCCGCCGACCTCACCGACCCCGACGCCGCCCGCCACGTGGCCGACACGGTCATCGAACGCCACGGCCGGATCGACGGCCTCGTCAACAACGTCGGCGCGCTGGAGTCCCGTACCGGCTTCCTCGACGTGACCGACGAGCAGTGGAAGAGCACCTTCGAGGTCAACTTCCATTCCGCGGTCCGCATGACCCGCGCGGCCCTCCCCGCGCTCCTGGACACCGGAGCGGGCGCCGTCGTACACATTGCGAGCGAGGCCGCCCGCTTCCCCGACCCGGGCATCGTCGACTACGCCGCCACCAAGACGGCGCTGCTCTCCCTCTCCAAGTCCCTCGCAGCGGAGTTCGGCGTCCGCGGCGTGCGCTCCAACGTGGTCTCGCCGGGGCCCACCCGGACCGCGCTCTTCGACGCTCCCGGCGGGTTCGCCGAGCAGCTCGGCGAGCGGTTCGGCCTCCCGGCCGACGAGGCCGTCGACCACTTCATCCGCGAGGTGCGCCGACTCCCCAGCGGCCGCATCGGCAGCCCCGACGATGTCGCCGGCGTTGTCGCGTACCTGCTCTCACCCCTCGCGGGACAGGTCACCGGCGCCGAGTGGAGCGTCGACGGCGGCGCCCTGCGACAGGTCTGACCGGGCCGATGCGCGCTTCCCTCCTCGCCCTCGCCATAGGTGCCTTCGGCATCGGGACGACCGAGTTCGTCATCGTCGGTCTGCTCCCGGAAGTCGCCGACGACCTGTCCGTCTCCATCCCCTCCGCCGGCATGCTGGTCACCGGCTACGCCCTCGGCGTGGTCGTCGGCGCACCGTTGATGACCGCGGCCGGTGCCCGGCTGCCGCGCAAGACCATGCTCGTCGTCCTCATGGCGATCTTCATCGCCGGCAACCTGCTCTGTGCCCTGGCCGGCGACTACACCGCCCTCATGGGCGGGCGGCTGATCGCCGCCCTCACGCACGGCGCGTTCTTCGGGATCGGCTCCGTCGTCGCCGCAGACCTGGTGGCCCCCGACCGGCGGGCCAGCGCCATCGCCCTGATGTTCACCGGCCTCACCCTGGCCAATGTGCTCGGCGTACCGCTGGGCACCTTCCTGGGCCAGGAGTTCGGCTGGCGTTCGACCTTCTGGGCGGTCACCGGCATCGGGGTCGTCGGACTGCTCGGGCTGATCGCCCTGGTGCCGGCGCAGCCCGCGCCGGAACGCGGAGCCCTGCGCGGTGAACTCGCCGTCTTCCGCAAGCCCCAGGTGTGGCTGGCGCTGACGACCACGGTCCTCGGTTTCGGCGGGGTCTTCGCCTCCTTCACCTACCTCGCGCCGATGATGACGGACCTGGCCGGCTTCTCCGACGGCGCGGTCGCCTGGCTTCTCGTCCTCTTCGGCATCGGGCTGTGCGTGGGCAACGTACTCGGCGGCCGGGCCGCCGACCGGGCCCTGATGCCCAGCCTGTACCTGATCCTCGGCGGTCTCTGCCTGGTACTGGTGATCTTCACCTTCACCTCGCACGCCGCCGTGCCCGCCGCGATCACCCTGGCCGCCTTCGGGGCGATCGGATTCGCGACGGTGCCGCCGCTGCAGGCACGTGTGATGCAGCAGGCCGCCGGGGCCCCGGCCCTCGCCTCCGCGGCGAACATCGCGGCCTTCAACCTCGGCAACGCCCTCGGGGCCTGGCTCGGCGGCCTCGCCGTGGCCCACGGCCTCGGGTGGACCTCGCCGACCTGGATCGGTGCCGGACTGGCCGCGGCCGGTCTGGGCACCGCAGCCCTCTCCGGCCGACTGGACCGCCGCAGCCACGGCAGCGGCGAGAGCCGGGGAAGCGGCGGGCCGCACCCGCAGCCCGGCGCAGAGCTCCCCACCGCACCACTCACGAACGCACCAGGTGCCGGGTACGGCACCCACTCCATCGTCGAACAGAAGTCGAGGTAGACGCACATGAACGGTGTCGATCGCCGGACCATGCTCGCCCGCAGCGCGGCCGTCGTCGGAGGCGCGGCGGTGGCCGGCGCCCTGTCCGGCCCCGTGGCGGCAGCCGCCCCGAGCGCCTCCGGCGAAGCGGCCCGCGCCGCGGCCGCCGGGACCGGATCCGTCGTCAGGCCGGGGGATCCGCGCTACGAAATGCTCACCACCGGCAACAACCAGCGCTTCGTGGCCCGCCCGGACTACATCAAGATGGTCCGTTCGACCGCGGACGCCGAACGCGCGCTGAGAGACGCCGTACGGGCGGGCAAGCGGGTGTCGGTGCGCAGCGGCGGCCACTGCTTCGCCGACTTCGCCGCCCACTCCGGCACCCAGGTCATCATCGACTTCTCGGAGATGACGCACGTCGGCTACGACCCGAAGTTCCGCGCGTTCATCGTCGAGGCGGGCGCCCGCCTGATCAACGTGTACGAGGCCCTCTACAAGGGCTGGGGCGTCACCATCCCCGGCGGCATCTGCTACAGCGTCGGAGCCGGCGGGCACATAGCCGGCGGCGGCTACGGACTGCTCTCCCGGGCCCACGGCCTCGTCGTCGACCACCTCTACGCCGTGGAGGTCGTGGTGACGGACGGGAAGGGCGGCGTACGCACCGTCGTGGCCACCCGGGAGGAGAACGACCCGAACCGGGAGCTGTGGTGGGCGCACACCGGCGGGGGCGGCGGCAACTTCGGCCTGGTGACCCGCTACTGGTTCCGCTCGCCGGGCGCGACGGGCTCCGAACCTTCCGAACAGCTGATCTCCCCGCCGTCGACGGTCCTGGTGAGCGCCGTCGACTTTCCCTGGGAGCAGTTGACGGAGGCGAAGTTCACCCGGCTGCTGAAGAACTTCGGTGCCTGGCACGCAGCCAACAGCGCACCCGACTCCCCGTACCGCAATCTCTCCAGCCTGTTCAACGTCAGCTCCAAGGCACACGGCAGCCTGGGCATGTTCACCCAGGTCGATGCGACGGTGCCGAACGCGAGAAAACTGCTCGACGACTACCTGGCGGCCATCACGGCCGGTACGGGAGTCACCCCCAAGGCACTCACCCGTCCTACCGGTGAGCTGCCCGCCATGCCACAGTTCGCGGAGCCCAGGACCCTGCCCTGGCTCCAGGCGACCAGACTGGTCGGCACCAACAACCCGGTCATCACCAACCCCACCTCACGCGGCGCCCACAAGTCCGCGTACATGCGGAAGAACTTCACCGACCATCAGATCTCCGCGCTCTACCGGTACATGAGCCGGCCGGACTTCAAGAACCCGGACACCATGCTGGTGCTCTTCTCCTTCGGCGGGCAGGTCAACGCGGCCGCGCCCGACGCCACGGCCAACGCGCAGCGCTCGTCCATCTTCAAGATGTGCTTCCAGACCTTCTGGCAGGACGAGGGCGAGGACGCGTACTACCTGGGCTGGCTGCGCGACCTGTACGAGGACTTCTTCTCGGCGACCGGTGGCGTACCGCTGATCGACGACAGCACCGACGGCTGCTACATCAACTACCCCGACCGTGACATCACCGACCCCCGTCGCAACAGGTCCGGTGTGCCCTGGCAGACGCTCTACTACAAGGGAAACTACCCGCGCCTGCAGCAGGTGAAGAGGAAGTACGACCCCTCCGACTTCTTCCGCCACTCCATGTCGATCAAGCCTGCCCGAGGCTGACACCGTCCACCCGTAACCCCTGGTCACAAGCCCCGTACTCCGGCCCCCGGAGTGCGGGGCTTCTGTCGTTCCCGGCCAACCGTTCGAGTGGCCGCGGGCGTTCGTTGACTGTCCGGCCGGCTCCGGGAAAGCTGTGTCTTGGCCGGAAGAGGGCAGCTGAAAAGCCCCTCGCAGTGAGATCCGATCCCCTGGCCACCACCTCTCGACAGGCCCGCGGCACTCGCCGTGCCGCGCCCTCGCACGCCCCGCCACGGCTCGATTCCCAACGCGTCAGAAAGTAGAGGAAGCCATGCGTTCCGTCGCCGTAGTCCTCGGCACCCGGCCGGAAGCCATCAAGTTCGCGCCCGTCATCCGCGCCCTCCAGGACGACCCGCGCTTCGAGCCCGTCGTGATCTCCACCGGGCAGCACCGCCAGATGCTGGACGAGACCCTCGACGCCTTCGGCCTCACCGCCGACGTCGACCTGAAAGTGATGGCCCCCAAGCAGACCCTCTCCCAGGTCACCTACCGCTCGCTGCGCGGCCTGGAGGACTACTTCGCCACCGCGCCCGCCGACGCGGTCCTGGTCCACGGCGACACCGCCACCACCCTCACCGGAGCCCTGGCCGGATTCCACCAGCGGATCCCCGTCGTCCACGTCGAGGCCGGACTGCGCAGCGGCCGGCTCGGCTCGCCCTTCCCCGAGGAGGGCAACAGACGGCTCGTCGCCCAGGTCGCCGCCCTCCACCTGGCCCCCACCCCCGGCAACCTGGCGAACCTGCTGCGCGAGGGCATCGCCGCCGACACGATCACCGTCACCGGCAACACCGTCATCGACGCCCTGCGCTGGGCCAGCGGCCGCGCCGAAAGCTACGACGACCCGGCTCTGGCCGACCTCGACCGTGACCCGCGCCGGGTCGTCCTGGCCTCCGCGCACCGCCGCGAGGCATGGCCGCACCTGCCGCAGATCGGCCGGGCCCTGGCCCGGATCGCCGACGAGCCCGGGGTGCGCGTCGTCGTCCCGCTGCACCGCAACCCCGTCGTCCGCGAGGCACTCCTCCCGCACATCGGCAGCCACCCGAGCATCACCGTCGTCGACCCGCTGCCCTACCTCAGCTTCTGCAAGCTCATGGCCCGCGCCGACATCATCGTCTCGGACAGCAGCGGCAGCCAGGAGGAAGGCCCCGCCCTCGGCAAGCCCACCCTGGTCCTCGGCGACGTCACCGAGCGGTCCGAGGCCATCGTCGCCGGCACCGCCTGCCTGGTCGGAACGGCCACCGAGGGCATCGTCACCCGCACCCTGGCCCTCCTGCGCGACCGCGCCGAGTACGACCGGATGGCCACCGCCGCCAACCCGTACGGCGACGGACAGGCCACCACCCGCACGGTCGCCGCCCTCGCCCACTTCTTCGGCCTGGGCCCCGCGCCCGAGCCCTTCGTCCCCGACAGCGCCGTCGACGAGCTCAGCGTCGAGCTCGCCCGAACGGCCGACTTCGCCCGCACCTGAACCCCGCAGAGAGGAAGCCACCGCATGAGCGCCACCCCGTCCGCCGTCGAACGCCCGCTGAACTTCAGCACCCCGTACCTGAGGGCCGCGCTCGTCCGCGACGCCGTGGACTACACCGTCGAAGGCCGCACCATCGTCGTCAACCCCGGCGTGACGCCCGTGACCATCGCGGAGGAACCGCGCAAGACCATCCCCCCGCTCTCCTCGACCGTCCTCGCCGACACCCGCATCGAGAAGGCCGACGCGCTCCTCCTCCTGCGCACCGCCCCCGACGGCACCGACATCACCGGCATCACCGAGCAGCCCGGCTGGTCCCACCTCGCCGACCTCCTCGCCCCCGGCGAGTTCCCCCGCGAGACCGCCCTCCACCGCAGCCCCCAGGACGACATCAACACCGTCCTCTTCGACCCGGCCCACGTACTCGGCGAGCGTGAGAGTGCCCTGGACCTGCGCGAGTTCAACGTCCGCGCCAACCTCTGGTTCTCACCCGCCGGCACCGACTGCGCCGTCCACAACCAGCACGACTTCATCGAGGTCCACACCCAGGTCCACGGCCTGGGCCGGATGCAGCGCTTCCGGGACAGCGACCACGCCTCGCTCTACCAGGACGTCCTGATGAGCCCCGGCTACACCACCCCGGACCCGTTCTGCGCCACCGGCCCCCAGTGCACCTACCACTACCCCTGGCACCAGTACCGGGCCGACACCGACTGCATCTGGCTCGCCATCGAATACCACCCCGTACCCCGCGCACTGCGCACCCTGCGCCCCGCGACCGCCCTCACCTCCCTGGAGAACCCCTCATGACCGCCACCGGCACCGGCAAGAACAACGAGACCGTCCTGCGCGCCCCGAAGTTCACCGCCGAAGTCGTCGCCGACCAGCTCCGCGACGGCTACTGGCTGGAGGCGCCCGACATCGACGGCGACGGCAAGCCCGACCTGTTCGGCTACGGGCTGCGGCTCGGCGAGATCTACTGGTACGCCAACGACGGCGACTGGACCCGCCGGCTGATAGCCGACCGCATCAAGATGCCCGTCGGCGCCGACTTCGCCGACGTCAGCGGCAACGGCCACCCCGACGTCATCGTCTGCTACGACCTCTACGGCCCGATCGGCACGATCCACGACGCCAACACCGAAGGCGGCAAGATCGACTGGCTGGAGAACCCGGGCACCCCCGACAAGGACGAGTCCCGCTGGAAGCGCCACTACGTCGGCCGCGCCACCGGTATGCACCGCCTGCGCGCCGGCCACTTCACCCGCACCGACCGGCTCCAGATCATCGGCCTGCCGATCGTCGCCAAGGAGGACGTCCACGCCGTACTGCCCGTCGTGCTGTTCACCCAGCCCGACGACGTGCACACGGCGGAGGAGTGGCCGATGACCGTCATCGACGACAGCCACTTCCGGATGATCCACGGCGCCGAGAAGAAGCAGGGCCTGATCCCCGGCTCCGACCTCGAATCCGTGCTGCTCGCCTCCGACGAGGGCGTCACCTGGCTCTACTACGACGAGGCCCGTCAGGAGTGGATCCGCGAGCTCATCGGCACCGGCGAGCTCACCCAGTTCGAGCAGACCGGCTTCCGCGGCAGCGGCGACCTCAACGCCGGCCGGCTCGGCGACGACCCGATGGCCTACGTCGCCGCCATCGAGCCCTTCCACGGCAACACGGTGGCCGTCTACACGAAGGACGAGGGCGGCGAGGGCTGGAACCGCGTCCTGCTCGACGTGTACGGCGACCCCAACGAGAACGGCGAGGGCCCCGGCCACCAGATCGTCTGCGCCGACTTCGACGGGGACGGCGACGAGGAGTTCCTCGTGGCCCTGCGCGGACCGTGGCCCTGGCAGGGCGTCATGTACTACAAGGCGATCGACGCGGCCAACGGCGTGTGGGCCAAGTGGCGGGTCTCCGAAGAGTCCGTCGCCCGCATCGCCACGGCCGACTTCAACGGGGACGGCCGCCTCGACTTCGCGACCATCGCCTACTCGGTCCAGAACTACTACGTGGCCAAGGACGCCAAGCTCATGGTCTACCGCAACGAGATCGACCAGTAGGCCCCTTCCGCCGCTCCCGGCAGTCCCACAAGCCCCTTCGCGCCACCGGGACCGCGCACCGCATGGCGGAGCACGGTCCCGGGCCGTCCCCGACGAACCCACTCCCGAAAGAGCGATTCCCTGTGGCCTCCACGACGTCCCCCGACGCCGCGAAGCGGGCGAAGCTGCCCTCACTGACCGGCCTGCGGTTCTTCGCCGCACTCTCCGTCTTCTTCTTCCACTCGTCCCTGACCGACTCCCCGATCCCGCCGAACGCGCCCATCAACCCCTTCGCGGACGCCTCGATCGCCGACGGGTTCTCCACCGCCTTCGGCAAGGCCGGCTACCTGGGAGTCTCCTTCTTCTTCGTCCTCTCGGGCTTCGTCCTCGCCTGGGCGGCCAAGCCCGGCGAGCGCGTCACCGCCTTCCTCCGCCGCCGGCTGCTGAAGATCTTCCCCAACCACCTCGTCGTCTTCGCCGCCGCGATGATCCTCTTCGCCGGCTCGGCCGTCACCGGCGTCGCCGACTGGCTCCCGAACCTCTTCCTCATCCACACCTGGTGGCCGCAGCCCACCGTCAACCTCAGCGTCAACCCGCCCAGCTGGTCCCTCGGCAGCGAGCTGCTCTTCTATATGCTCTTCCCGGCGCTCATCGTCCCGATCCGCAGGCTCCGCGGCCGGACCGCCCTCTGGGGCTGGAGCGCCGCGATGATCGCCGGGATGGTCGCCCTCCAGCTGATCGCCACCTACTTCGTCCCCGACACCCCGAAGTCCACCATCACGCCGATCTCCGGGATGCAGTTCTGGTTCGGCTACCTGCTCCCGGCCGGCCGCCTCTTCGAGTTCGTCCTCGGCATCCTGCTCGCCCGGATCGTCCTCGCGGGACTGTGGCCGCGCCGTATCGGCTTCGGCGTCTCCCTCGTGCTCACGGTCCTCGGCTACGCCGCCGCGCTCGTCGCCCCGTTCCAGTACGGATTCGTCGTCGCGACGATCATCCCGGTCGCCGCGCTCATCGGGGCCACCGCACAGGCCGACGTCGACGGCCGGGCCACCTTCCTGCGCAGCCGGCCCATGGTGTGGCTGGGCGAGGTGTCCTTCGGCTTCTACCTCGTCCAGGGCGTCACGATCTTCTACCTGCGCTCGCTGCTCGGCGAGCACACCTACAGCGTTCCGGTCGCCCTGCTCGTGATCGCCGGCTTCTTCGCCGCCTCGCTGCTCGGCGGCTGGCTCCTGTTCCGCTTTGTCGAGATGCCCGCCATGCGCCGCTTCGGCCGCGCCAGGCCCCGTACGCCGTCCGTTCCGGCACCCGCCCCGGCCCGGGAGCCTTCCGGTGATTCCGGGGACCGGACCCCGGTCACCGCGGCCGCCCGGGACTGACCCGCCGCCCTACCGCTCCCCGCCCGCGTCGGCATCCGCCGACGCGGGTTTCGGCCTGTCGTGCCCCGCCGCAGGACCGGCGGTCAGGCTGGAGAGCATGCGCAGGGCGGCGTCGGAGGGGGAGGACGCTGGGGCGCTGTAGAGCAGCATCCGGTGGTTGGTGCCGTCGGTGAGGTGCAGGTTCTCGAAATCGAGGGTCAGCGGGCCCACGACCGGGTGGTGCAGGGTCTTGGTGCCGACCGTGCAGTCCCGTACGGGGTGCTTCGACCACAGCGAGGCGAAGTCGGGGCTCTGCAGCATGAGCGACCCGATGAGCTCGGCGAGCGCGCGGTCCTCCGGATTGCGCCCGGCGACCAGGCGCAGGGCCGCCAGGGCGACCCGGGCCTCGCCCTTCCAATCCGTGTAGAGCTCCCGGGTGTGCGGGTCCAGGAACAGCATCCGCGTGAGGTTCGGGCGTACGGCCGGGTCGTCGGGGCTCGCGATGTCGACGTGCCCCGCGAGCAGGGCGTGTCCCAGCGGATTCCAGGCGAGCACGTTGTTGCGGCCGTCCAGGACGACCGCCGGGACCTCAGGCATCGCGGTGATCAGGCGGCGCGTGGTGTCACGGACGTACTCGGGGCGCGGCGACGGGGTCCGCTTGGCGCGCGGCGGCCGGGCGAGATTCAGCAGATGCGCGTGCTCGTCCGGGCTCAGGCGCAGGGCGCGGGCCAGGGCGTCGAGGACGCTGTCCGAGGCGTTCGTGCTCTGCCCCTGCTCCAGGTGCGTGTAGTAGGTGATGCTCACGCCGGCCAGGAGGGCGAGCTCCTCACGCCGCAGCCCGGGCACGCGCCGGCGGGTGCCGTGGGAGGGGAGCCCGACGTCCTCGGGCTGGAGCTGGGCGCGACGAGTGCGGAGGAACTCGCCCAGGGCAGTCGGTGTGTCCATGCGTTCCAGTGTGCCGGGGGAGGGCGCCGAGCGCTGCCCGTGAAGGTGGCCCTGGGAGTGCTAGCTTGCCCGGCGCCAGCACAACCAGGGGGCTGGGTAACCCTCTCCGACCGGTCCAGAGTCGATGACGCAACAGCTCGTTGCGTGATCGAGAGGAAGTGTTTCGCGATGTCGGTCGTCGAGGGTGCGCGGGTCGATACGGGAACTGAGGGGCCCGTTCGTCTGGATGGGCGTTTGCGGTTGGTGCTGGTGGTGCTGCTGGTGGCGCAGTTCATGCTGGCGGTTGATTTCTCGATTCTGAA
>NZ_JBVIWA010000044.1:0-10951 GCF_055595065.1 Streptomyces sp. NPDC040545 | reverse complement strand
CCCCCTCCCCCCCCCCCCCCCCCCCCCCCCCCCCCCCCCCCCCCCCCCCCCCCCCCCCCCCCCCCCCCCCCCCCCCCCCCCCCCCCCCCCCCCGCGCTGGCGGCTCCCGAACCGACCGGGTCCTCGCGGACGTCGGTCGGGGCGGTGGCGTTGCGATGGTGGTGATGGTGGTGATGGTGGTGCGATCGAGCGGGTGGAACGGGTGATCGGGTGGAACGGGGGTGGAAACGGGGTGGATCAGTGCGCTGCCGCGCGGGCCATCGCGCCCGTCCGGCGCGGCTGCAGCGGAACGCTGCTCGCCGTGGCCCGGGCCGGCGGTGCGGGTGCGCGGTCACGGCGTGGCTGTGCGGCCACACCGTTCTGGACGTCCATCACGGCATGCGCCACGAGTCCGCCCATCGGGTCGTGCCGGATCAGGTCCCGCAGCCGGGACCTGGACGACCGCCCCTCGTTGCCGGGGTACAGGTGCTTGCCGAGTCCGACCGCGTGGGCCAGTGCGGCGAGCGCCGCGGTCCGCGGGTCCGGCGGTACGCCGGTGCGGATCGCACTGTCGAGCCGGGCTCGGATCTCCCGGCTGATCTCCGTGTCCGTCGCCTGGTAGCGAGTCGTCGGAAGCACTCCGCACATCTGTCCCGCGACGGCATGCACCATGCCGCAGCGCTCCAGATGAGCGAGGTAAATCTGACGGAGCCCCAGTCGGGGTCCGCCGATCCAGTGGACGGCCCGTACCGGGCTGCCGCGCCTGCGCAGCAGTTCCAGTGCGGAGTCCAGAGTCGGATCTCCTGTCGGCCGTGGCATCACCACGGCGATACGATCCCCATCAGGGGCTATCCGTCCTGCCAGAGCCAGCTCCACTAGCTGTGCCCCGGCCAGGCCGAGGTCGAGCGACTGCGGCTGCGCCGTGGTACCCGTGGCCGGGTCCAAGGCGAGCAGCAGAAGCTCCTCCGGAATTGTTCTGCGGCTCCTGCCCATCCATGCCTCCCCGCGTGGATGAGTGACAGGGTGACGCCTCTCACATTCATCTGTCGAGAGCGCGTGGCCGCTTTGTGGGGGAACCCGCAGCTATGTCGTTCTCGTCTAGCACGGGGGCGATGCTCCCGAGACGGGACACTGTTAGACATTCGGACAGCCGGACGTGGCGGCGATGGAGGAGGAACGGTGGCGGGCGAGTCCCCCGACAAGTCGGTAGATGAAGGAGCGCCGGGGGCGGCGGAGTCGTCCGCGGAGCGTGATCCGAGGCTGTCGGTGTTCCGGCCGCGGGATCCCGAGAGCGGCGGGGCCGCGGCTGCTGCCGGTGCCGGTGCCGGTGCCGGTGTTGACGTCGATGTCGATGTCCAGGCCGATGTCGAAGCCGATGTCGAAGCCGAAGCCGAAGCCGAAGCCGAAGCCGCAGCCGCAGCCGAAGCCGAAGCCGAAGCCGAAGCCGAAGCCGATGGCGGGGGCGAGTCCGAAGCCGACTCCGGAGCCGAGTCCGAGGCCGAAGCCGAAGCCGCAGCCGAAGCCGATGGCGGGGGCGAGTCCGAAGCCGAGTCCGGAGCCGAGTCCGAGGCCGGAGCCGGCGCGCGGGACCCGCTGCGGGATGCGGTGGCGGCATGGGTCGCCTCCGCCGATGACGCCGACGATGCCGATGACGCCGACGACGATGGCGCCGACAGCGAGACCGCTGCGGCCGAGGCCGAGGATTCCGCTTCGGTGGACGGCAAGGCGAGCACGGACGAGCCCGACGCCACCGGGGCCGGCACGCCGGATGCCCGTACCGAGGCGCCGGACTCCGATTCCGGCTCCAGCTCGGATTCCGCTTCCGATTCCTCCGCTGCCTCCGCTCCGGTCGCCGAGGCGAAGCCCGCTGTCGAGAAGCCGAAGGCGGAGGCACCCGCGGACAGCGAGCGCACCGCCGTCTTCCGGGCCTTCACGCCCGCCGAGGCGAAGTCTGCGGCCGAGAAGGCCGAGAAGGCCGAGAAGGCCGAGAAGGCCGAGAAGCCGAAGGCCGAGGAGCCCGCGGACAGCGAGCGCACCGCCGTGTTCCGTGCCTTCAAGGCAGATTCCGCTTCGGCTCCCGCCGGGGAGCGGCCGAAGCCCGCGGCCGAGAAGCCGAAGGCCGACGAGTCGGCGGACAGTGAGCGCACCGCGGTGTTCCGCGCCGTGAAGCCCGCTTCCGCTTCGGCTCCCGCCGCCGAGGCGAAGCCGGCCGCGGCGGCCGAGAAGCCCGTGGACAGCGAGCGCACCGCCGTCTTCCGTGTCCCGAAGGTGGACGCGGCCGAGTCGCAGGCTCCGAAGCCGGCCCCCGCCAAGCCCGCCCCCGCCCGGCCGAACCTGGCCAAGCCGGCCGAGGCCAGGCTCGCCGCCAAGCCCGCCGAGTCCAAGCCCGCCGAGGCCCGGCCCGCGGCCGAGTCGCCCAAGGGCAGCACCTTCGTGCCGCTGCGTCCGGAAGGCGGCGCGACCCCGTCCGCGCCCGCGAAGACGCCCGCGCCGGCCGGGCCGCGGCCGAAGGTTCCGGTTCCGCCCGCCGCCGCGCGGTTCGACCACTCCGAGCGGACCACGCAGCAGCCGCTGCCGCCCAAGCCGCCGCTCGACATGCTGGCGGACCTCACGAACAACCCGCCCCCGCCGCCGAGCCCGATGCGCACCGCCATCCGGCGGGTCAAGATCTACGCGCCGCTCGTCGCGCTCCTGGTGGTCATCCTGGCCGTCGTGCAGTTGGTTCGCCCGCTGCCCGAGCCGAAGCTCGTCATGACCGGGAAGTCCTCGTACACCTTCGAGGGCGCCATGCCCCAGCTGCCCTGGCCCACCGAGGGGCAGGCGTACATGGCGGCCGCCGGCCTCGGCACGCTCGGCCAGTCCGGCGAGCAGAAGCCGGTGCCGATCGCGAGCGTCACCAAGTCGATGACGGCGTACATCATCCTGCGCGACCACCCCATAAAGAAGGGTGAGCAGGGCGAGATGATCGACGTCGACAAGACGGCCGAGACCGAGGGCAAGAAGAACAACTCGACCGACAACGAGTCCACCCTCGACACGGTCAAGGAGGGCGACAAGATCTCGGAGTACGACGCGATCGCCGCCCTCATGATCCCGTCGGCCAACAACATCGCGCGGCTGCTCGCGCGCTGGGACTCCGGTTCCCAGGAGGCGTTCGTCAAGAAGATGAACGACACCGCCAAGGAACTCGGCATGGCCAACACCACGTACACGGACCCCTCGGGTCTGGACGCGACCACGGTCAGCACCGCCGAGGACCAGGTCAAGCTGGGTCTGAAGCTGGTCGAGATCGAGACGCTGCTCGACATCACCAAGAAGCCCAACTGGATCGACCCCTCCGGCAAGAGCTGGCGGAACTGGAACGGCCTGACCGGACCCACCGGCGCACTCGGCATCAAGACCGGTACGACGACCAAGGCGGGCGGAAACCTGCTCTTCGCCGCCCAGAAGAAGGTCGGCAACACCAACCAGCTGATCGTCGGAGCCGTCCTCGGCCAGCACAAGCCGGCGATCATCGACACCGTGCTCGCCGCGAGCAAGCAGCTGATGCTCGCCACCCAGAAGGCACTCGACGGCGCGACCGTCGTGAAGAAGGGCCAGGTCGTGGGGTACGTCGACGACGGTCTCGGCGGCCGGACGCCCGTCGTGGCCACCGCCGACGTGCAGGCGGTCGGCTGGGCCTCGCTGACCGTCGACGTCAAGCTCGCGGACGGCGGCGCGAAGATGCCGCAGACCGCGACGGCCGGTACCGAGGTCGGCGTGCTGACCGTCGGCGAGGGTGCCAGCCAGGTCAAGGTGCCGGTGGCGCTGAAGGACGACCTGGCCGCGCCCGGGATCGGTAGCAAGCTGACGCGCGTCGGCTGACATCCGGTGAGAGCGTGGATCCGGCGCCCTGGGCAACCCCGGGGCGCCGGGCCGCGTCTAGGCCCCCGGGAAGTTCGTGTACTCATGGGTTGGGGAGTGCGGCAGTGACCACCGCTGAGCAGCAGGGTCGGCGCCAGGAGGCCATCCCGTCGGCCGACGGCGGTGCTTCCGGGGTGTCCGCGACGGCCGCGCCCGCCACGACGGCCGCGCCCGCCGCGACGGCCGCGCCCGCCACGACCGCCACGACCGCCGGGTCCGCCGGGTCCGCCGTGCCCGCCGGGTCCACCGCGTCTCCCGCCTCCGCCGCCTCCGCCGCACCTTCCGTGCCCGGAGGCATACGGCCGCCCCGCGGCCCGATCGGTGCCGTTCTCGACGGGGCCCGGCGCCATCCGGTGGCCGTCGCCACCGTCCTCGCCGGGCTGCTGCACGTCGTCTGGTTCTTCAGCTTCGCCAACAGCGGCGGTGACCTGGCCGCGCAGGACGCCTGGGCCGAGTTCGTCGGCCGCCATCCCGACTCGGCGTACAACCTCGCCTGGTACGGCGGCATGCACCCCGTCTCGTACAGCGTGGTCTCGCCGTACCTCATGCACATGCTCGGCGTCCGGACCACGATGATGATCGCCGGCACCGTCTCGGCGGGGCTGCTCGCGCTGATCCTGACCCGCTGCCGCGGGGCCGTGCGCGAGCCCCTGTGGCCCGCCCTGGCCGGGGTCTACGGCCTGCTCTGCAACGCCCTCTCGGGCCGTGTCACCTTCGGCCTCGGCGTGCTGTTCGCGCTCGGCGCCGTCGCCGCCGTCTTCTGCTGGCCCCGCAAGTGGGCGGAGCGGCGCTGGGCCAAGGCCGCGGTGGCGGCCCCGCTGGCCGGCCTCGCGACCGCCGCCAGCCCCGTCGCCGGGCTCTTCCTCGGGGTGATCGCGGCCGCCCTGTTCCTGAGCGGGCGGCGACCGGGCGCGTACGCGCTGGGGCTGGCCCCGGTGGCCGTGGTGGGGCTGTCGGCGTGGCTGTTCCCGTTCTCCGGGACGCAGCCGATGAAGATCGGCTCGGCGGGGCTGCCGTTCGCGTTCGGGCTGCTGATCCTGTTCCTGGTACCGAGGCGGTGGAAGACCGTCCGGATCGCCTCGGCCGTCTACGCCCTCGGTGTCTTCCTCACCTGGGTGATCGACTCCCAGGTCGGCTCGAATGTCACCCGCCTCGTGATGCTGTTCGGCGGGGCCGCGCTGCTGGCGGCCCTCCCGTACGAGCTTCCGCGCTCGCGGCGCTGGTACGCGGTCCTGTTCGCCATCGTCGGGATCAACGCCTGGATCACCACCAACAGCGTCACCGACATCGTCCGCACCACCCCGCTGGCCGCCTGGAGCCGGGAGCTGGCCCCGCTCGTCGACCAGCTGCAGAAGGCGGGCGCCGACCGCGGCCGGGTCGAGGTGGTCCCGGCCAGCAGCCACCGCGAGTCCTCCGCCTTCCCCTCGTACGTGAACCTCGCGCGCGGCTGGAACCGGCAGGCCGACCTGGAGCGCAACCCGCTCTTCTACGACGACACCCTCACCGCCGACAGCTACCGGGCCTGGCTGGAGCGCTGGGCCGTGCACTACGTGGTGCTGCCCGCCGACAAGCCCGACTCGGGCGGCGAGGACGAGGCGAAGCTGGTGCGCGGGGGGCTCCCGTACCTCCAGCAGGTGTGGGGCGACGCGAACTGGCAGCTCTTCAAGGTCCACGAGCCCACCGACCTGGTGGCCGGACCGGCGACCGTGGTGCGGGCGAGCGCCGACCAGCTGGTCGTCGACGTGAAGCAGCCCGGCCGGGTGCTGGTGCGGATCCCGCACTCGCCGTGGCTGGGGCTGGTGGACGCGGCGGGCAGGCCCGTACCGCCGCCGCAGGAGACCTTCGCCTCGAAGGCGCGCGGCGGGAGCGGGGAGGGCGGCGCGCTGCGGAAGCAGTACGCGAACACGGCGGGATGCCTCTTCAAGGCCGCTCCGGACGACACCGGGGACGTGTGGACGGAGCTGCTGGCACCGGCGCCGGGGGAGTACCGGGTGGCGGCGAAGTACCAGCTGCCGCGGGGGACGCCCTGCCCGGAGGACCTGGTGCACCAGACGCTGGGCCAGCCGAAGCGTCCGGCTCCGCCGCGCCCCTGACCGAGGCTCTTGATCGGAATTCTTTACACAGTGGTCCGGGTGCGTTGGTCCGTATATGTGCATACGATCCCAGTAGTCCGATTGGGTGCTTCCCGAAGGAGTTGACGACGGGATGAACAAAGAGCAGAAGCGGGATGTCCGGGCGGCCATCGCGAAGGCGCAGGAGCAGGCACAGCCGCCGCGCGCTCCGGGACACGGCTTCAGCGGTCCGGTACGGAGCAAGGTCAAGGGCGGACTGCACACGAAGGCCGCGCTCAAGCGGGCCGGCACTCCGCAGGGCGACCGTATCGGCGAGCGCAGCAGTGGCCTGAGCTGACCGTGATGGCACAGCCCTTCCGGCCTGGGCCGGGAGGGCTTCGTGTGCCTCGATGCCGCTGTGGGTCGCGATCCGGCGGGAGCCGGGGCGCTCCGGGCCGGGCAGCGTCTTGCCGATGTGATTCGGCCTGAGCCGGTGCGATCCGGCCGGTTCCCGCCGCTCACCCGCCGGGGCTCGCGCATTACCGTGACGTGACCATGAACGACACGCAGCGCGACGAGCGGCTGCGGCCGCGCCCGCGGCTGCCGGCCTGGACCTCGACCCTGACCTGGAAGGCCACGGTCTTCATCACCCTCATGTGCTGCGGACTCGCGGCACTGCTGGGCTGCCTCGTGCACGGCGCCATGACCCGCCAGACCGTGGGCGCCGCCCGCGAGAAGGCGCTGACCCGGCTGGAACGGACCGTCGAGGCCTACGAGACCGGCGCGCGCATGCCGCGCGGCGAGGGCATCGACCCGTCGGGCCTGCCCCCGGAGCTGCGCGCCCTGGCCGTCGGCGGCGGACGCGGCACGGCCGTCGGCACGTACCGGGGCCGGCCCGTGATGTGGGCGGCCGGCCCCGCCGCCCACGGCGGCGCGATAGCCGTCTCCGTGGACTTCCGCGCGAGCGAGCGGACCATCGCCGAACTGGACCGGGCCATCCTCGGCTCCTCGGGGCTCGCCATCGCGGGCACCCTCCTGATCGGCGCGTTCGTCGTCACCCGGGTCACCCGGCGGCTGCACCTGACCGCGCAGGTGGCCCGCCGGATCAGCGCCGGCGACCTCGACGCGCGCGTCGACGACAGCACGCGCAGCAAGGACGAGGTGGCTGCGGTCTCCCGGGCCCTGGACACCATGGCCTCGTCGCTGCAGTGCAAGCTCGAGGCGGAACAGCGGTTCACGGCGGACGTCGCCCACGAGCTCCGCACCCCGCTGACCGGCCTGAACGCGGCCGCCGAGCTCCTGCCGCCGGGCCGCCCGGCCGAGCTCGTACGGGACCGGGTGCGGACGATGCGCTCGCTGACCGAGGACCTCCTGGAAATCTCACGGCTGGAGACGCGCGGCGAACGCCTGGAACTGGACTCGCACGACCTGGCCGACCTGGCGGCACGCACGATCCGCGCCTCGGGCACCGACACGGCCCTGGAGGTGCGCGGCCCGCGCGGACCCCTGCGGGTGGAGACGGACCGGCGGCGCCTGGAGCGGATCCTGGACAACCTCGTGGCCAACGCGCACCGTCACGGCGCCGCCCCGGTCACGCTCACGGTCGACGGCCGGACCCTGACGGTGACGGACTCGGGCCCCGGCTATCCGGAGTACCTGCTGGCCGCCGGCCCGCAGCGGTTCCGTACGGAGGGCACGAACAAGGGCCACGGGCTGGGCCTGACCATCGCGGCCGGCCAGGCCCGGGTCCTCGGCGCCACCCTCACCTTCCACAACCGGAAGGCGGGCGGCGCCGAGGCCCGCGTCACGCTTCCAGGGCCCGCAGCACCGGGAGCAACTGCGCTTCCTCGCCGTCGAGATGAGCTTCCAGCTCCTGGCTCATCCGTTCCACCCGCTCGCTGAACCCGGCGCCGGGCGCGTCCAGGGCCCGTACCAGCTCCTCCTGGAGCCGCGCGATGACGCGGTGCTCGGCCCCGATCCGGCGGAAGAACTCCCGCATGTGCGGATGCTGTTGCTCCAGGTACGGGAAGAGGCCCGCGTCCTCGCTCCGGTGGTGGAACTCCAGCGAATGGCAGAACGCGAGGCAGTGCTGGCGCAGTTGCAGCCCGAGCGAAGCCGCCGCGGCGTCCTGCGGCTCCTCGCGCGCGAGCTCCCGTACGAGGGCCAACTGCGCCCGTAGCCAGCCGTGCACGTCGAGCAGCTTCCCGGCGATCCCGCCCTCCTGAGCCGGGGTCTCGTGCGTGCGCTGGAGCGCGACGACGGGGAGCACCCGCCGGGTGCGCTCCTGGTACTCGCCGTACCCGGGCTCCGCACGGACGATCCGGGCGAACAGCTCGTCCCGCCGCGCCCCTTGGGCGGGGACGGCGACGGCCTCGTAGGTCTCCGTCCCGGTCTCGACCTCGACGAGGGGCCGCGCGAGCAGATTGTGGTACCAGGCGGGGTGCCGGTCGGCCCCGGCGGCGGACGCGACGACGAGCAGCTCCCCGTCGCCGCCCTCGCGGGCGAAGCCGAGCGGAACGGTGTGCGGCTTCCCGGACCTGGCGCCGGTGGTGGTGAGCAGGATCAGCTCGGAACCTTCGAAGGGCCCGCCGACCTGGCCGGCGTTCGCCCTGAATTCTTCGATGACAGTGTGATTGAACGATGACACGGAGTGGGCATTTCCTCACGGTGTGTGCGTGCGTGCGACGACAGCGAAACAACCGAGGGAGATCACCCGTAGCCGGTGGCGTACATGCCCATGGGCCCGGTCCTTCAACAACAGGTGCCTGCCCAACCACCGCCCGGCCCACATCTCAGTAGGCGGCGTCACGCGACACATGCGCCATGTAACCACAACGCGAAGAGGCCCCGCGATCGATATCGACCGCGGGGCCTCGTCCGTGCCCTCGGCAGGATTCGAACCTGCGACACCGGCTTTAGGAGAGCCGTGCTCTATCCCCTGAGCTACGAAGGCGGGGGCTTGTCGCGAACCTTGCCGGAAACCCCGCTGGGGCAGCCCGACTCGGACGGACAAACGTCCTGGTCAGCTTGCGTGCGTATGCGGGTGGGTCGGCGTCCTCGCGGACACTTTCCCGGGCACACGCCTGGTAGCCGTCTGACCGCTGACAGCCTAGCGGATCGTGCTGGGAGTGGTCGCATGGATTGCCGCAGGTCTGGGGCCGAGGCTGTGCAAGATCACGTGTGCTGCCGCAGCCGAGCCTGTGCGGGGCGACGGCATACTGGTGGCCGGCAGGGCTGCATTGTTCGCCAACCTCGAAGACTGATTCGTTCATCGCTGCAAAGGTCTGAAATGTCACGAATAGCCGCCAGGCTCCGTTCAAGCATGCCTGGAGCGGAGTCGGCAGGGTTCCTCGGGCGGCCCGGCAGGATCTACGCCATCGCAGCCTTCGTCGTCGTTGCCGCGCTCGCCGTACGGTTGTCGCTGCGGCACGAGCAGTCGACCGACTTCGTCGTGTTCCTGAAGCCCTGGACTCAGCACATCTCCGCGAACGGCGGCTTCCGCGCCCTCAAGGACACCAGCTTCTCGGACTACAACGTCCCCTATCTCTACGTCCTGGCGCTGCTGACGCACCTGCCGATCCCGTGGCTCACGGGAATCAAGGCCGTCTCGGTCGGATTCGACCTGATCCTGGCGTTCTTCGCGTTCCGGATCACCGCTCTGCGGCACCCCGGCCGGCCGGCCCTGCCTCTCGCGGCCGCCGGCATCGTGCTGTTCCTGCCGACGGTGACGACGAACAGTGCGTGGTGGTCGCAGGCCGACTCGATCTTCACCACGTTCATCGTCGGCGGGCTGTACTTCGTGCTGCGTCACCGTCCCTGGTGGGCCTGCACGTTCTTCGGGCTGGCGCTCGCATTCAAGCTGCAGACCGTTTTCATCTTCCCGTTCCTGTTCGTGCTGCTCCTGATCCGGCGGTTGCCCCTGAAGGCGGTCGTGGCCATTCCCGCCGTCTTCCTGGCCCTGGACGTGCCCGCACTGCTGCTCGGTGCCGACCCCGTGAAGCTGCTGACCATCTACGCGCGGCAGACCGGGACTTACCAGTTCCTCACCATGAACGCGCCGTCCGTGTATCAGTTCTTCACCGCGGGCGATCATGTCGACGCCATCCGCAGGGCGGGCATCCTCGGTACCGGGCTGATCGTCCTCGTCCTGACCGCGCTGGTCGTGTTCTCGCGCGTGGGCCGTGCGTCCATGCGGCTCGGCGGCCGCGCCGGCGAGATCACGCCGACGCACGTCGTCCTGATGGCCGCGGTCTCGGCCACGCTCGTGCCGTTCCTGCTGCCGTCGATGCACGAACGCTACTTCTACGTCGCGGACGTCCTCAGCGTGCTCGCGGCGTTCTACCTGCCCAAGCGGCTCTGGGCGTTTCCGATCCTCGTGCAGATCTCGTCCTTCGGCTCCTACATGGAGTACATCGACTACCACGGCGTGCTCAACCCCATGCCCGAGATGGCGGTCTACGCTGCCGTGATGGCAGTGGCCGTCGTCCACCTGGTGGTCGTCACCATCCTGGAGTTCCGCCGCACGGACAACTCCTCCGGAGTCGGCACCCGCGAACCCGCCACCGCGCACACCCGGCCCACCACCCCGGTCGCGTAGCACCGGGGATGACGCCGAGGCCTCACCGCCCGGGCTGCCTCACCGCCTGGGCTGCCTTGCGGCCCACCGGCACAGACCCACTCTCGACCGGCCGCGCACGGCCGGTCAGGATCGCCGGCACGTCCGTCGGCGGTCTTCCGTACTCGGCGATTGAAGACAGGCGACCAGCCATGTACAACGCGCAAGCACCGGCGGACTCCGCGATCACCCAGCCCGCTCCCGTGCTGTCGGTGGTGATCCCGATCTACAACGAGCAGGAGGCCCTGCCCCTGACCGTGGCGCGCCTGCGCCCGATCCTGGACGGCATGGGGATCAGCTACGAGGTGGTGGGGATCGACGACGGGTCCACCGACGCCACTCCGGTGATCATGCAGAAGATCCGCCAGGAGTGGCCCGAGCTGCGCATCGTGCGCTTCGCCCG
>NZ_JBVIWA010000043.1:0-12517 GCF_055595065.1 Streptomyces sp. NPDC040545 | reverse complement strand
CCCGGTACGGATCAATTCCGGGCGTCTTCCCCCGGACCCGCTCGCCCGACGATCATCACTCAGAGTGCATGCTCCACGGAAAGTGAGCCAGAACCCGAGTTTGAGCAGCGTTTGTTCATCAGCTTGGGAGGCGCTGAGGCCGGATTGAAGTCGAACACCAGCGAGCGGTGCCTGCTCTGATCGGTCCTGTCATGCGGGCGCCGGGCGGCCCTTGCGAGGCCGAAGACTCTGCCCCGTACAGTCGAATGCGGTCCGGGTCCGGAGCCACCATTCATGGTTCCGGACCCGGACCGCGTTCAGGGCGCGACGCCAGGTGCCCGTCGGGGGAGGACCAGGCAGGCGCGGCCTTGCGTGCCGGTCGATAGCCCCGCGTGTCAGCGGGACAGGAGCCCGAAGATCAGGCTGCCCGGGGCTTCCAGATCGTGGGAGTAGAAGAACTCCCTGACCGCGCGGATGAACTCTTGCCGGCTGATGGCTCCGTCGCCGTCGGTGTCCAGCTGCGCGAAGGTGTCCATGGCGGCGGGATCGGTGATGTTCCAGACGTCCAGGTACTTCTTGAACTCGGCCTTGCTGATGGTGTTGTCGCCGTCGGTGTCCATGATGTCGAAGATGGCGTGTGGAATGCCCTCGACCATGTTGAAGCGGCTGGTGTCCATGCTCGCGGTGCGGAGGGCGAGAAGGTACTGCTCCTTGGAGAGGCGGTCGACGCCGTTCGCGTGGCGCAGCAGCTCGGACCACTGCATCTGGTACGCCATCAACAGCGCAAGCCCCCGACGATCGTTCTTGGTGATCTTGTAGGTGCTCAGGTAGCGGTCGACGAGGCGCTGGTAGTCGCTCCAGTCGACGTAGCCGTCGCCGTCGGTGTCGGTGATGTCGAACATCTGGTTCAGCTTGATGGTGATCGGGTCAGTGGTGGCGGTAGCCATGATCGCCCTTTCGCGGGAGGGATGTGGCGGGCGCGTCGACGGGCCCGCCCCGAGACTAGGTGTCAGATCGCCACTAAAGGGACTTAAAAGCCCATGTCGGGAGCAAGATCGCTCGATGATGCGAACCCTCTTCCTGGCCGGTGTGACCTCGGGCGGATCGGGTATCACATCGCGTTCCTACGCTGGCTGTCGTTTGCCGACGACATTCGAACGGTGCCCCCCGACCCGCGCCGCTCGAAGCCGTGAACATCTGCTGTCCGTTCTCATGAACAAAGCCAGTTGGCATTGTTTACGGGTTTCGGCAGCTCTTGTTCATGAGTTTGGGCGGCGGGTGGCGGGGAGCATGTTCGATGTTCATGAGAAGCGACAGCACCTGCCGAGCGGGGTACCCCGGGCGCAGACGGCGGGTGCCCCGCAGTCTGGGCGACTGCGGGGCACCCGGGTTGGCCGAGGCCGTTCTTACTGGGGAGACACCTCGGTCTTCGGCTTGCTGGAGTGCCACTCGTGGACGACGAAGCGGAAGTCCTTGAGGTCGCCCTTCGCGTCGAAGCTCAGAGTGCCGGCCGGAGTCCTGAAGGGTCCGGAGTGGATCGCCTTGGCGACGCTTTCGGGGTCTGCGGAGCCGGCCGCCTGGATGCCCTGGGCGATCAGTTCGACCGCGGAGTAGGAGGTGAAGATGTAGGGGCCGCTGGCGTCCTTCCCGTCGGCCTTGATCGCATCGACGATGGCCTTGTTCTCAGGGTCCGCTTCGAATGACTTGGGGACGGTGACCAGCACACCTTCTGACGCGCTCTGAGCGATCTGGGAGACGGAGTCGTTGGCGCACGCCTCTGCGGCCATGAAACGGGCCTTGAGGCCCTTGTCCTGGGCCTGGCGCAGGATGAGGCCGAGCTCGGGGTGATAGCCGCCCCAGTAGACGAACTCGATGTTGTTCTGCTGCAGCTTCTCGATGACCGAGGAGAAGTCCTTGTCACCGGCGTTGACGCCCTCGAAGACGGCCACCTGCACGCCCTTGGACTCCAGCGTCTGCTTGACGGCGGTGGCCAGGCCCTCGCCGTACTGCTGCTTGTCGTGGAGGACCGCGACGGCCTTCGGCTTCACGTGGTCGGCGATGTACCTGCCGGCCGTCGGACCCTGTTCACTGTCGAGGCCGACCGTGCGGAAGATGAGCTGGTAGCTGCGGGCGGTGATCTCGGGGGCGGTGGCAGCGGGCGCAATCATGACGACCCCCTCGTCCTCATAGATGTCCGAGGCCGGCTGAGTGGAGGACGAGGTGATGTGGCCGATCACGAACTTCACGCCGTCGTTGACGACCTTGTTGGCCACGGCGACTGCCTGCCTCGGGTCGGCGGCGTCGTCGTACTCCCTGGCCTCCAGCATCCTGCCGTCCACGCCGCCACGGGCGTTGATGTCCTTGATAGCCTGCTTGGCGCCGACGAACAGGTCGTCCCCGCACCGGGCCAACGGACCGGTCTTCGGACCGGCAATTGCGATCTTGATCGTGTCAGCCACTACTTCTCCCCTTGAGACGGATGGTCAGCCCGCTACCGGACACAGGCGGTGACTTCAGCACTGAGGCCGCTCACCGATCCCGGCCGCAGTCCACCGTCATGATCAACCAACGGTCCGGCGACATGCCGCGCACTCACCACGTCCACTCGAACGGGTGAGTGGGTGCTGTTTTGGGTGCGAGCCTGGCTGACGGCGCACGGCTGCAGGTGACAGATCAGGCGCCCCCTCTCATGAACATTTCGAATCTCCTCCCAGCCCACGTGACTCCCAGAGAGGCGTACAAGTGCTGCCTCTTTTCGTGAACAGAGCCAGCCGGCTTCTGCCCCGCAGCACGGCAGCAGCCGGGTTCGGGCTGCGGCATCCGCCGGAACCTCCACGGCCCAGGCCACGGCGTTCTACCGTTGCTGGTAGCACCCGCCGCCAGGAGGAGCCGATGAGCGCCCAGCCCGACCACACCCCCGCCGCCCCGTACGCGCCCGCGCCCGGGGCTCCGGCCGAACTCCTCGCCCAGCTCCGGGCCGACCGTCGCGCCGAGCAGTGGGTGCCGGCCTTCGAGCGTGAGTGGGCGGCCGCGCTGGAGGAGTCGCGCCGGACGTTCTCCCTGAACACCCTCTACGAGGTCGTCCACGTCTGGCAGGCCCGACTCGTCTCCGCCCCCGCGGTCGACGCGTTCACCGCTTCCGGCCACGACGAGAGCGGATTCGTGGACATGGCCGAGCTCCGCGGCCGGCGGCGCCGGTGAGCCTGCCCCCCCTACGCGGTCCGCCTCTCGACGCCGGCCGCGAAGGTCCTCATCGAGCTCCCCGAGCACGCCGAAGAGACGGTGTGGGACCTGCTCGACGCCGCCGCGGCCGATCCGTGGGGCTTCCGCCAGTGGGACCCCGCCGACCATGAGGGCGAAGACGTCCGGATCGCGTCCGCCGGCCGGCTGTCCGTCATCTACTTCGCCAACCGTGCGCTGCGGCACCTGTCCGTCCTGGACATCGTCTGGCTCGGCTAACCCGTGCAGATGCGCTCCGCCCCGCCGCCGGACCGGACGCCGTTGCCGTCCGGCGACGGCGCAGGGTCTCCGCAGCGTGCCGACGGCGGAACTGGGCAGTGATGGCGGCACTGTCCGCAGTGGTGGTCACGTCAGTCCTGGGCATACCAAGAAGGGGGTATAGCCGATCGGTTGCCCGAACGCAGGTTCGCGTGAAAGAACCCATCGCGCACCGCTTCCGGTACCCCGATGGAGATCGCCTAAGTGCCTGACCAGGTGCCTGCGCGGGCGGCAGTAGTGCCCAATACGGTCTAGCTTGCCGGGCGCCTGGTATACCACCGCATCCTCTGGCCTGGGCGCATTGATGCCGCGACACGCGGAGCCGCGTAAATCCGTCAGCACCCAAGATTTAGTGGTTGGAAGGCCGTCGCCACCCAGGAGTTGTGGTCCTCGGGTCTTCCGGGGCGGCCGGCATCTCGTAGAGTGGTGGCTGCTTCACCAGCTCCTTCCCGAACCTCCGCCGGCAACCGCCGTGCGGAGAGCCTGTGCGCGAGTCCAGGCGGTCTTCAAGGGAGTTGGAGGGGCAGCAATTGACGAACACGGTGGAACACGAGAAGCGACGCGAACGGCGGCTGATGGTTCTTCAGGCGCTGGTCGACTGGTCGACTGTGGTGCCGCTGATCGTCAAGGCGGTGACGTGGCTGGTGGAGAACGTCGGATGACGACGTGGTGGGACCGGACGGACGGCAGGCTCAGCAATGAGCCCGGCCGCGTGTTAGTCGGCCGGGCTCATTAGCACCACCGTCACCTTGCAGAGGGCTTGGTCCGGGTTGCACCCCGGATCAGGCCCTCCGCTGCACCCGCCACTGAGGGCGGCGCTCGACGCGGTGGGCGGACCGCCCTGCTTCCGCAGCGGCAGCCTCTGGCAGTGTCCGGCAAGCGTCAGGCGCTTACGCGGCAACCCCACCGTAGCGCACTGCTCTGGGTACTGGACCCTGGCGCATCTGTACACCCATCCATGCGGTGCATGCAGCTCCGTGAACCGGTTCACGGTCCCGGGGATCCGTGAGTCGACTCACGGACCCCCTTCGCCTGGCAGGTGTCTTTCTCGGCTCGACGTCGGTGGTCAGCCGGTTCATGTCCGGGTGACGGTGGTGGGGTCGGCGTGCCACTCGCGTCCGCCGTGTTCGGGGGAGATGAACGCGACCGGGCGCTGAGCGCGGGCGTAGGGCGGGTCGGAGGGGTCTTCCCCTGCGGGGCAGAGGAAAAAGCCCCGGGCTAGGGGTCTTGCGTCTCCGGGTCGAAAAAGCCGTACAATTCTTTTTCCATTTCTGCCTTGAGTTCGGTAAGCCGGTAAAGAAGAAACTGTTCCTTATCGGACAGCGAGCCGCCAGATTTGATTGTTTCCATCAGCCCGGTGATGTTCTCAGTCAGAGCACCCACGCAGATGGCGGCTGCTTCGTTGAAGCCCTCGGTAAAGATGCCTGCACGACGCTCCTCGGCTCGTGCCTGCTGGTCGAGTATTACTTCGCGCCCCAATTTGAGCGTGGCTTCTTTCCAGTCCGGCATGCTGCCCCCTCGTCGTACGCGTTGATCAACGTTACCGCTCCGCCCATGAGTTGGCCGCGTACTCACAGCAGGCTGCCTCACGTCCGTCCTGGACATCGTCTGGCTCGGCTAGCGATCACGCCTCGCCCCCGCACCACTGCGTGTGGAGCCGCCAAGGCTGGGAGGGAGTTCCGTCGGGTTCCAGGCCGTCGGGCCACAGTTGCATGTACCACCTTTCGGTATCTGGGTGGCGCAGCTCGTTGATGGCGTCGATGCCACCTCTGTCGCCCGCATCGGCGGCTTGCCTAGCAGCAGCCTCCGCGCCTGGCTTGTTGCCAGCAACCTCCTGCGTTCGTGCGCGGCTGACCAGGACATGGGTGTAGCCCGCATCCAGAGCCAATTGGTTCAGTTGTTCGGCCCCTGCGTGGTCACCGGCTTTCTCCAAGAGGAAGGCCAGTCCCGCGAGCGCATTGAGTTGTGCTGTCCCGAACGCGAGACTCTGATGGGCTGTCCGCAAGGCCTCAGCATGCATGCCGGAGTTGTAACGCATTCGACTAAGGCTGTGAAAAGCATTGAGCGCACCTGCTGCGGCCGCCTGGTGTGTGTACTCGTCGGCCTCTCTTTGGTTTCCGGCTCGTTCGTGAGTGCGGGCGAGACCCAGTAGGGCATCAGCGCTGCCGGCTGACGCAGCTTTGCGGAAGAGAGCGGCGGCGCCGCTCTCGTTTCCGGCTTCTTCCTGCATCTTGCCAAGGTCGGTGAGGCCGTCCGGGTCGCCGGCATCGGCGGCCTGTTGGTACCCTCGTGAGCCTTGGCTTGATCGCCGTTACGCCGGAGCAGCGAGCCCAAGCACCTGAGAGCCAGGGTGCTGCCGGCCGCAGCGGCTTGGAGATAGATAGCGCGTTGCTTCTCGAAGTCTTTGTTCCGGTGGGCAAACCAGAGTGCTGCCCTGTCATCGCCGGACGCAGCAGCTCGCATGGCGACGGACATGGCCTCGTCGACGTTGCCGAACTGGTCGAGGAGGTCAGCTAGAGCGGTCATTCCGTCCGTGTCACCGGCTTCGGCGGCTTGATGTAGCAGTGGTTCTGCGTTCCAGGGGTCGCCCATGGTGTGGTGTAGGCGCCCCAGCCGTGCTAGGGCCACAGGGTTGGAGTCGTCTGCTGCCTTCTTCCACAGCAGGTAGGCGTAGCGGATTCGGCACCTGTCATGGGCGGCTTGACCCAGGGCGGTCAAATCCGAGGCTGCGGCCAGGTGCTGATGGGCAGCTGTCCAGAAGGAGGCCGGCGGACAGAGCAGTCGGCGCTGGTGGCTGCCGTGCTGTTCGAGGTAGTCCGCCAGCCTGTAGCTCGTTGGCAACGGGGCAGCCTCACGACTGTCGGGACGCGGCCGGATTCGTCGGAGGGGTGCGAGGTTGCCGTGGACGGGAGTGCTGGCGTCGGCGATGGCCTGTTCGAGCCAGTTATCCGTGAGCAGGTCGTATTGGTCGTCGGTGAGGTAGTCGACCGCCGCGTCTTCAAGGAAAGCCAAGGGGAGGTGCAAGCCGACGCCCAGACGGCGGGCGTCCATGGCGGCGTGTAAGAGAGCACGCGCCGGCGGAAGCGCGATCTCGTACCGGTTGAGGAGCTCTGGTGCCCCGGCCAGGTACTGGGTCAGCCTCCCGTCTCTTGCGTGCTCCAGGGCATGTGCGAGCTGACGGTCACCTGCACTTGCCAGCACTCTGGTGGCGTCGGTCGCGGCTATGTCGAAGGATTCGGGGAGTGTGATCCATCTGCCGGCGAGTAGCTCCCGCACCTGTGCGTGCGGGTCAGCCTGTCCAGGTTCGGGCAGTGCGGCGAAGGCTGAGGCGTACTGGGGCCAGAGCGTTCCCAGGACCAGCACCGGGCCGCGATCGGGGTCGGTCAAGAGTGAGCGGATCGCAGCGGCGATCCGCTCGCCGAGGCCCTGGCCGGCACCGAGGTAGTGCTGGGCTTCGTTCAGCCACACCACCGTCCGGGGCCCTACACGCTCAAGGGCGGCCATGGCTGCTTCGGCACGGGTGGGATCGAAGGGATGCCACAACCGCCAGCCCAACGGCGCCAGCGCCTGCACAGCCTCCCAGCACGTACGGGTCTTGCCCGTTGAAGAGGAACCGACCAGCACTGCCATCTGACTGGCACCGTCTGCGGCGGCGGCGACGATGTCGGCCAGCTTCGCGTCGTGCGCCCGCACAACGTAGCCCGGTAGCAGGATTACCTGTTCCTCGTCTCGGGTTGCGGGATGTATGTCCACGGATGGGTGGACCTCCAGCATCAGCGGGTCCCACGCTGCGATCGGTTTCCCCAGCACGCCCGCGGGCTCCGGTGTAGTGCCTGATGCGGCCGCCAGCAGATCCAGAAGGGACCGAACCTCCCTGCCCAGACCAACGGCCCGGGCCACGGCAGCCACGGTCCGTTCCGATGGCGCAGACGCAGCGTCGCTCAGGGCCCGGTTGACAGAGGTGCGCCCCAAACCAGCGCGACGCGCCAACTGCGTCTGCGTACCTCCTTGTGCTGCAAGCCCTGCTCTGAGCCGCGCCCTCAGTTCCGCCAACGCCGCTGCACCAGCCCCTTCAATCTCCGACGTCACGGTGTCCTCGCCCTAGACCTTTCTGCTGTTCGTCCTTGTTCATCTTCGGCCGCTTGTACCACGGCGAACAGGTACTTCGAGAGATTCGATCCCACACCCGACACCGTTGGAAAGGGAACCGACCTCATGTCCGACCACACCGCCCTCGTACTGCTTGCCGCCGCAATGACTTCTATGGTTGCCGCTGCCACGGGCGCGGGGGCTGGATACCTGGCTCGCCGGGATGGGGCGACCTACTCGGCCGCCGTGAACCGTGCAGCGATCGCCTTCGCCACGACCTTGACGTTGGCCGCGGTTGTTGCCACCGCCTTGGAAGCCCTCGTCGACTGAGCAACCTGCCGTGGCTCCCGCTATGGCTCCTGCTCCTGCCGCGGGTGCTGCTATGTCGGCCAGGGTGCGCTGGCCGAGCGCATGGGCTCGGCGCACGACCCTGGGGTGCCCCGCCTGCCGGGCGGGTACCCGTGCCCGCCGCTCCGAGCACGGGGGCGAGATCACCCCGGTACTGGAGTGGCACACGGGCGGCGGCCTGCGCTGCGCGCAGCTCGCGCGCGGCAGGACGGCAGGCGCGTAGGAGACCTCCGACCGCGCCGCGTGCGCCGAAGGGGCGGTTCGTCGGCGGGGACCGCCCCTGTCGCGGCTGCGAAGCGGGGCGCGCTGGGCGGGGGTCGGGGTGCCGCGGCCTACACCTTGTCGGAGGCCGCGGCGGCCTCCGACAGGTCCATCTTGCAGATCTTGCGGACCTGCTCGCGGCTCCATCCCGTCTCCTCGGTGATCTGCTGTTGCCAGCCCCGTTGGTCGCCGTGTTCGGCGGCCAGACGCTGTACCTCGGCGTAGAGGGCGAGGAGGGCCCGGCGTTCGGCGGCGCGGGCCTTCCCGAGTGCGCGGATGTGCTGTTGCAGTGGGGCGGTGTCCATGGGTCCATCCTGCCACAAAAAGCCAACTGAAGTTGGCCTACTTCGATTGGCCTAAGGAGGTTTGACATGCCAACTGGAGTTGGCCAACCTAAGTGTGTCAACACGAGTTGGCGTTGCGTACGGGAGGGTGCCGCCACAGCACATCGCCCGCGCCGACGAACGCTGCGCCCGGGGCAACTTCCGCACCTTCGCCCAGATCACCGCCCATATCATCGACGCCGTCCTGACCGACCCCCTCGCGCACTCCGGCAGCGCCTTGGTCGAGGCGGCATGCCGCCGACTCGGAGGCACCTGAGCCGCCCGCCCGGAACGCCCTGGAGTCTCGCGGCCCGCGCCCGTGGTGGCGGGAGGTGCGTTCCCGCTCGGTGTCGGGGCGGAGCAACCGTGATCACCATCACCCGAGACAGTGAAACATTACGCATCACTGATGCGTTTTCCGCATCAATTGGGTTAGGGTTGCATCATGGTGATGGGTGTTGAGGAACTCCTCAGGCTCACGGTCGCTGCGTTGATGACGCGTGCCGGTGAGCGTCAGAACGTTGTCGCCGAGGCCCTCGGCCTGTCGCAGGCGCAGGTCTCCCGCAAGCAGGCCGGTCGTCAGCACTGGTCCTTGGAGGACGTCGACGGCCTGGCCGCCCACTTCGGCTTGCACGTCCTGGACCTGCTGGCCGGCCCCACCCACGCGGTCGGTGTACTCCACGGCTCGATCCCCGCCCTGCGCCCCTTCGACGTCGCCGCCACGCCCCTGGCCGCGCAACTGCCGCTCCCCGCTGTCCAGCTCCCCGCCCAGCCCCCGCAGACGGCCACCCCGCGGCCGCCCGCGCCGGAGGCGCCCTCCCCGCCAGCGGCCGCGCCTGCGGTGTCGTGTGTGCTGTGCGGGCAGCCGTGCAGTGAGGAGGTCGACGGGTTCCCGCAGCACCTGAGCGCCGAGGAGTGCGCGGCTGCCATCGCCGCCGCAGCCCCAGCCCCGACGGCACCCGCACCCGTTCCGCAGCAGCTCCCCGCCGATCCCCCTACTCCCGCGCCCGCGCCGGAAGCGGCGTCAGAGGCCTCGACGGAGGCCGAGCTCGCCGCTGCTCCCGCCGATCCGGCCCCGGCTGCGCCGCTCCCGGCGGAGCCCGTCGTACAGCAGGTCCAGCCCGAGCCGTCACTCCCTGCGCCTTCGGCCCCGGCCCCGGATCCTGCGGCCGCTGCGCGCCCTCGGAGTCCGCGTACGTACGCGTCCGGGACGCTGACCGACCAGATTGCCGGCAACGTCCATGCCGCTCTGCAGGAGTGCGAGGGTGACGTGGAGGCCGCGCAGGCCGCGCTGATCAAGGCGGCGATCCCGGACGTCATGAAGCTGTTCAAGGAGTCGCGGGTCGGGGGCCGGTATGAGCACTCGGAGTTCCCGCCGACCGCCGATGTCCTGCGCAAGCGCTCGCAGAAGGGCGCGGACGAGATCTGGGAGGGGCGCCCGAAGTGGCGGAACCCCCACGTCTTCCAGGCGGCCAGGAAGGGCGAGACCTTCGAGGTGACGGCCCTGGACATGAACGCCGCCTACCTGTCGGCGTTCAAGTGCTGGCTGCCTATCGGCCAGCTCCGCGAGACCACCAGCGGCGTCCACGACAGGAAGAAGGCCGGCGTCCACCTCATCACCCCCGCCGAGTGGGACCACACCGACCTCCCGAACCCGCTCGGCAACCGGATGGAGCCGGGCGAGTTGTGGGTCACCGAGTCCACCCTCCGCCTCCTCCTCGACTGCGCCCGCGACGACCTCGCCGACGCACCGGTAATTCACCGCTCCCTCGTCTCCGGCGGCACCGAAGTCCTCTTGGAAAAACTCCGCCGCGCCCTGGCCGAGGTCCGGAAAACCGCCCTCTCCGAGGGGGACGAACTGACCGTCAACTACGTGAAATCCATGTACTCCAAGCTGGTTTCCACTCTGGGCGAGTCCACTGCGAATCGCGATATACGCCGCCCGGACTGGATGCACATCATGCGTGCGAAAGCCTTCGCGAATCTGTGGATGAAAGCCCATAAAATCCACAAGGCTGGACTTCAGGTCGTCGAGATTTCCGGCACTGATGAACTGCACGTGGTCGGTGATTGGCGGTCGGTGTTCTCCGAGGGCCGGGACCTGAACCAGGTGAAGGTGAAGCAGACGTACATTCTGGGGGGTAAGCGCTGATGGCCGGTTCCGAGGACCTGTGGGCCCGCTGGGGCGAGTGGCAGAGGCACGACGCCCGGGGCATGAAGGGCGGTGAGGCCCTGATCCTGGAGCTCAACCGGATCGTCCACTCGTCGGGCATCGTCTCGCCCGTCACGTCCCGTCGCGGCCTGGCGGCCCGCCTGCGCTATCTGGACTCCGCGGCCGGCCGTGAGGCGCTGGCCGAACGGGGCGTCACGGCCCGTACGGTGCGCTCCTGGATGCGCGGCAAGGCCACCCCCTCCCCGGCGAACCGCGAACGGATCGATGCGGCGTACTGGTGGCGCCGGCGGGAGAACCTGATCCGCTCCGGCTGGCTGGTCCGCCACCTCGACAACGACGGCCGGGGCCGCCGCATGGAGATCTACCCCGTCGACCAGAGCCACGTCGACGCCAAGTACGCCCGCCCCCTGAACGACCGCTCCATCACCGTCCGGTACATCTGGCCCGACCTCGTCCAGGCCTGGGCCGCCCGCGACGAGGCGATGGTGGACGAGATCTGGGACGACGTAATTACGGATCTGGATTCCGACTACGCCGCTTACGCGTACGTCTCTGCCGTGGGGATCGGAGCCTGACAGCACCCCGACTTGTGCGGTGTCGGCGAGCCCTGGCGGAGCCGTGTGCGCCACAGGGGACCTTTTCAGAAGGCCGGCACGCTATGACCGACATGCACCCCGCCGACATCTAACGAGGGATGCTGCTCGGTCAAGGGCAGTACGACTTCGTGTTGATCTGTACTGCCAGCAGGGTGCCCACCAATCCGTATGGGCCCGTCATCGCCGAATTAGGGGCGATGCAGTACTGCCGTCCTGTGCTGGTTCTGATGCGCACTATGTCGTCATTGCGCGTGTTGAAGATGGAGAAGTTGTTGACTCGTCGTGGGTACTGCCACTGGTTCTCGTATCCGGTCAGAGTCTGGATGTTTCCGTAGCCGACACTGACTGTGTCGTAGACGCAGACGTAGGGATACGGGCAGCGGTATCCCGGGTTGGCAGGCGCTGCCTGCGCGGTGGGAATGGCAACAATCGGCCCAAGAAGCGCCACAGTTGCCAATCCGATAGTTGCTACACGTCGAGAGAACGATCGCATGACAGCCTCCAGCTCGTCAGATGAATGTTCTGTGCTGCAGGAGACCCTTACTCCGGAGCAGAGTCAGTTGAAATCGACACCAACTAGGGATCGTTGGCATTCGGCCTCTCCCGTCATACTGCGCCCGAGTCGTAAGCTACGCATCTGTTGGAGAGAAGGAACTGGTCACGCGGCCCATGACCGCCATGTCCAGCACCGGGCCATGCATGGCGCTCTACACCACGCGCAGTGCCAGATTGGTATGTGGGCGATTTGACGGCGGGTTAGAGGGTTGTCTTTTCGGTATTGAGCCAGATGGTGTTTCGGTTTTGGTATCTGGCGTTGGGGTGGTTTGTGTGGGTCGGGAATTGGTGATTTCCCTTTTGGTAGCGATCTTTTGGTGTAGACCACTGACTGCTACTGGTCCGGGGTCGTTGTTACGTTCTGTAGTGTGTCGGGGGATGGGCCGACACTCCGCAGGACCGTGTGCATACTGCTACTGAGAGGGAGCGCGCAGCGCGAGCGGTAAGACCTCGGCCTCGCAGGGGCCACACCCCGATATTCGGTCCTGAGACACCGTTACAGGCAATCTGACATCCCATCAAAAGCCCTCTGACCTGCTTCAATTAAGCTGAAGAACCCCGCGGCAGACCCTCCCTCCGTTGCCAGCCGGCCACCGCGGACCCGCGGTCCCCGAACAACCGGGACCACCCCGCCATCACCGCAGGTGATGGCCCATCGGGCCACACTCCACCCGGCGTCGCGCAGCGACGCAGCC
>NZ_JBVIWA010000042.1:0-18384 GCF_055595065.1 Streptomyces sp. NPDC040545 | reverse complement strand
GCCCCGGCCCGGCACGACCCCAGGCCCGGCACGGCCGGAACGGACCCGGGTCCGGCACGGCCGGAACGGACCCGGGGTCCGGCCCCCCGGCCCCCCGACCCGCCACGGCACCACCAGCGCGGACCCGGGCCCCTGGGCGAACGCGCGGATCGCCGGGTAGAACAGCCGTCCGAGCAACCCTGCGCCCGAACGCGTGCCTTGCAAGTGGTGCGGGAAGTGCGATGGCCCTCCGGCGTCGAAGTGGGGACGGTCATGCGGGTGCTCGCGGCGGAGGGGCGCAACATCACCGAGCTCCAGACACGGGCCTGGCTCGACGAGTGGACCGAAAGCGGCCAAGTGCAACGGGTCGACGCTATTCGGTACGCGTGCAGAGATTTGCTCCTGAAGAACCCCACTCCCGCCACAGGGAACCACGCTCCGCTGCTGCTGCGCCGCGCGCACCAGATCATCGCCGCGACGCAGGAGTTGGAGATGTCCACGCGTGATCTGGCCGCGGCCCTGGACGAAGACGTCCAGATCGTCGGCGGAAACCTGTGTTCCATGCTGCGGGAGGCGGGAATCACCCGTCCCGACCGAGGAAAGATCCGCGCCTTCTACAAGGGAAGAAGCGGTCCACGCTTGCCCGGCTTCACAGCCGAGACACTGAGCCAGGCCATCGCCGTCTACAACGCCCGCGGAGTCGCGGCACGCTCCTGCCGCGAAACGGTCGATGTGGTGCCCCTCGTGCTGCTCAGGGCACGCGACGCGACGCAGGAAGCAGGAGGGGTGATCTCCAGCCAGCAGCTGTTCACTGCCCTGCAGGCCCAGACACCCGTCTACCGGGACGCCTCTGACCTGGCGTGGCAGCCCGCCGGCCTGCTGAAGAAGGTGGACGTGACCCGCCCCGGCCGAGGGCAGGTCCGCATCCAGACGGAGCGGCGCAAGGTCACTGGCTTCACGGCGACAACCTTCGAGCGGGGAATCACCGCCTACCAGCAGTCACACCAACGGCGGAAGCAGGCCAGCAGCCTGCCATCGGCCACGAGCGCGCGGTCAGTCAGACGAGCCGACTGGGGAACAACCCCGTACCAACTGGCGGCGGCGCGCTGTCGTCCAGCCGTAGCCGCCAGCTGGTGGGGAGCGCCATTCGTAGCGTGCGATATTCCCGTAGTCGCCGAAACATCAAGCCTGACCGACTGGCGTCCCCGGGGACGCGGCACGCTCCTGAACGGGATCCGAGGATTTCGAGTGATCTGGATCATCGGCCTGGGCGGCGGCACGCAGCGCCGCCTCTACCCGACGGTTGCTGGTCATGGTCGACGTGACGGCGGTCATGGTGAGGAGGAGGCCGGCGGCGGTGTAGAGCGGGGTGCGTACGTCGTAGGTGGTGGCCAGCCAGCCGCCGAGGAAGGCGCCGAACGGGGCGGCGCACATGGCGAGCATGCGGGAGGTGGAGGCGACCCGGCCCATCAGGTGGGCGGGGACGATCGCCTGTCGGAGGGAGGGGCCGAGCACCATCGTGGCGCCCATGCCCGCTCCGCAGACGGCGAGCGCGAGGCCGGCGACGTACGGGTTCGGGGCGGCGGCAAGGCCCAGGATGGCGAGTCCCTCGGCTGCGGCCGTACAGGTAAGCGCGGTGCCGGTGCCGAGTCGTCGGCCGAGGAAGGAGGCGATGCCCGCGCCGAGGAGACCGCCGGTGGCCTCCGCCGTGAGGAGCAGGCCGAAGCCGAAGGTGTCGATGCCGAGACGGTCGTGTGCGAAGAGGGCGAGTACGGTCTCCACGGCGAGGAAGGCGATGTTCCCGACCGCCGGGCGCAGCGCGAGCCCGAGCAGCAGCCGATCCCGGAATACGTAGGAGGCGCCGGCCCGCGCCTGACGCAGCAGCGACTCACGGGCCTGCGGTACGGGCTGGGGTGCGGCAGGCAGCGACCGCACGAGCAGTGCGGAGAGCGCGAACGACACCGCGTCGGCGAGCAGCGGAACCGCCCGCCCCAGCGCGAGCAGGGCACTGCCCGCAGGCGGCCCCGCGAAGCCGGACGCAGCGGTCTGGGTACCCCGCAGGCGGGAGTTGGCGCGCTCCAGGAGAGCCGGGTCGCGGCCGAGCAGATCAGGTAGATAGGCCGTGGCGGCCGTGTCGAAGAAGAGGCCGCCGAGGCCGAGCAGGAAGGCGACGGCCGCGAGCAGTGGAACGCTCAGCTCGTCGAGCGCGGCCGCTGCCGCCGGTATCGCGAGCAGCACCGCACGCGCCGCGTCCGCGACCCACATCGTGCGCCGACGGTCCCAGCGGTCCACGAGCGCGCCGCCGAGCACCCCGAAGAGCAGCCATGGCAGCGTTCCGGCAGCCGTGACACCGGCGAGCGCCATCGGATCCCGGGTCAACGTCAACGCGAGCAGCGGCAGCGCGGCATGCAAGACCCCGTCACCGAGCGAGGACACCGTCTGCGCAGTCCACAGCCGTCCGAACCCGGTCGGCAGCTTCCGAACGTCTGAAGTCACTTGGCGTCCCCTTCGGCCTGCTGGCGCGGTGCCGGGTGGAACAGTGCGAAGACGAGTGACGCGTCCGGCAGCGACGGATCGGACAGCTCCCGGTACTCGTCCGCCAGTGCCTGAAGCCGCGCCCCCAGCTCCGCGAACTGCTCCTCGGTGAGCCGCAGATGCGCCATCCTTACGTGCCGCTCGCCATCCACCGGCGCTGCCTCGAGGTCTGCCACCGCATGCCGCATCAGCACGTCCGGCCCTCCCTCGCCCGGATCCGGCAGCACGATCGCCCGCGCGGCCATGGCGTAGTACCGCTCGGTGACCCCCCGAACCTTCCGCGTTCGTACCACCTTCACCAGGCCGGCACGCTCCAGCAGCCGTACGTGGTAGCTGGAACTCCCCTTCGCAAGGCCCACTCGCTCGGCGATCTGCGTAATCGTCGCCGGCTCGAAGCGGAGCACGGCCATGATCCGGTGGCGCGTGAGATTGGAAACGGCGCGTAGCTGCTCGTCAGTGGTGACGTGGAACGTCTCGGGAAGATCATCAGTGGGCATGCCCCCAATGGTCAACACTTCTTGACCATTGGGCAAGGGGTTTTTGTTCGGGCTTCCGGAATCGGCTGTCCGGCACGTGAGGCCTTCGTTCCCCCACTCTCCTTCCCGACCTCGCTCACCCGCCCCGGGGCGCCTCGCTCCGCCGGTCGCGGAAGCTCATCCACACCGCCCGAACCCTTCAGTCGTCAAGACACCTTCGTGCGCCATGCAGAGCCCCGTAACGGACACGGCCATGGCCCTGGCAGACGACGGAGCCGCACCCCGCCACCACCTCGATGACGCCCAGTGCATCGCCACCTGCGCGATCGCGCCGTGGCCGCATCATCGACGTCTACGGACCAGACGGGACCGCCGAACGCCTCACCCAGCCGCGGGCCGAGGACTCCCTCCCCCACCTCACCCAGTAGATCCGCGGACAGGACTGCCGCCAGCCAGACGGCCCAGGCGCAGGTCCGTGCAGCCGGACCCCTCCCCCGGGGTGACACTCCAGCACCGGGCCCACGGCGCCGCCGCGCTCGGCGCGCACCGGGAGACCGGGACCATGCCACCGCAGCCGTGCCACTTGCATGCGCAGTCCGCGCCCGGCCCCACGTACGTGAGGCCGTGGCGGACCACCCCGCCCGCCGGATGTGACGCGGCGGTACCGCGCAGGCTGGCCGGCCAGGCCAGCCTGAGGCGCAGGCCTCCCGATCCTGACTGGAACCGACGGGGTCGGTCAGGTCCACATCCTCGGCGTTCTCCAACCCGGCGGCCGCGAGGAAGACCCTGATGTCGGCCGGGCGATGCGCAACCCCGACGGCGACGCCGTCGCGGCGTGACCGACGGCGGCCTGGGCGGTATCCGTCTGCGACATCGATGTGCGGCGGCCGCAGGAGCCTGATCCGGCATCGCCGTAACTTTTCGATCTTGGTGCCGGCTGCCCTGATGTCCTGCCGGCGCTGAGCGTTGAGGAGTATCCGTGAAGTACCGCAAGGCTTCGACCGCGGCGGCTGTAACCGTCCTTGTCTTCCTGGGCGGCAGCCCGGTGTCCGGCGCCGAACAGCAGCAGCGGGCGGCATCCAGCGTGGCGTGGACGAAGGTGGAAGCCATCGCCTACTCGAAGTGCTCCGACGGCAGCTTCCGCAGGGCCGGCGGGACGGTGCCCACCCTCAGTCGCAAGTAGCCGAACCTTCGTGAACAACTGGTGAGGCGCTGGCATGGCCGCCCAGAGGACTGCCAGCGGCGGCGTCGCGGGCCCCGCCCTGGCGGTCGCGAAGGAACACGCGCCGACGCCGCCAGCCGCTCAGCTCATCGCGCAGGGGCCAACGCGAAGCCCAGATCTACGGCCCCCGCTGATACCGCCTCGGCGGACGCCGGCACAGCCTGCGGAACGGACTCTCAGTCCGCCGGATGAGTGGGTTCACCGCAGGAACGATGCGCTACCGTCATGACCTTCCAGGCAGGCTTCGCCGCACGCAGCGGGTTCACCTTCATCCCTCGGAGCTGGTGAGCCTCTCAACCCGCCGGGCCGCGGTCTGCGCCTGCCGCCGCGCCTTCGCGGCCGCCCGCCCGGCATCCCGCAGGGCGGTGGACGCGTCCGCACTCGCCGCTCGCGCCGTCTCCAGCCGCTCCTTCGCGGCCCGTACGTCTTCCTCGGCTTCCTCTACCGCCGCACCAGCGCGGTCTGCCCGCTCCTGCGCGGCGGCGTGCTCCTCCTCCAGACACTCCGCCTCCCCTTGGGCCTCGGCCAACGCCGTGCGGGCCGCCTCCACACGCCCGTGCCGCGCCCGCCGCGCGGGGTCCGTATCCGGCGCCGGTTCCGGCTCTGCCGGTGGCACCTTCTCCGACCGGGATCCGGCGGGGCCGGGCTGCTTCCACCGTGGCGGTGCGGCGCCCGGCTCCGGTTCCAAGCCCGTGAACCCCGCCACCGCATCCGTAGCCTTTACCAGCCGGCCTTCCTCCCACCGCTCGGCAACGTCGGGATCGGCGAGGACCGGGGGGAGGATCCGCTCGACCTCGTGAAGCCCGGCTCACTCACCGCCTGACCGGCCTCGGCGGCCAGAGTGCGCGCCGTACGCGCGAGCTCGCCGATCACCACATGCTGCTCATGCGACAGCTTCCGCAACTGTCCCGCGTCCGGTGCGTGGCACGCAGCGCCTCGCCGAGCCGGATCAGGCTGTGCGCCTCCTCCGGCCGGCGGCGCGCCAGGAGACCGGCCGTCCACGCCGCGACCGTCGGCTTCCGCAACGCCCCGATCGCCGCGCCGAGCTGCCTGTCCCCAGCCTTGCGGGCCCTGGCCACGTGCGCGTCCCGGACCTTGGTGAACTCCGACAGCCGCAGCCCGTACAACTCCACCGCCACCGACTCCACATCCATGCCCGGAAGTCTCCCGCCCGCTCCCCGGACCGCCCGACACCTGCCAGAACACTGCGCGTCGACCATCCTCACGGCGCCGCCGCCCTGGACCCTGTTCCGCCTGGAGTCCGTGTCGTCGCCGTCCTTGTGCGTTCGAGTCGGTGCACAGCGGTGGTCAACAGGCGTAGCGTGGTGGGGTATGAGCGAGGTTGTGGAAGCCAGGGGTCCGAAGGTTCCGCCGAGTTTTCCTCCGAAGTCGCCGCCGCCGCAGAAGAAGCCGGTGGAGCCGCCGCGGCCGCAGCCGGCGACGAAGCCGAAATCGCTCACCGGAGTGCCGCCCCGGCTGGTCGTCACCAGCCGGCGGGCGAGGGTGCTGGCGTTCCGTGCGGACCAGTGGGCGGCGAAGAAGGCCGCCGCCCAGGCTGCGCTGGCCGTCGCCGAGTGGGACTACCCCCTGCTGGACGAGCACGACTTCCTCAAGACAGTCCACGGCCTGGTCCGCACGGCCGTGGCAGCCGGCGGGAAACGCGTCAGCGTCCACCTCGCCGACCAGGACAACAAGATCCTGATCATGGTCCTCAACCACCAGACCGGCGAGCTGGACGATGCGGGACCCTTTCCGGCGGAGGTCGCGGTACTGCGCACCGTCAACGCCTGCGGCACCCACACCGACCACGACGGCCACACCTGGTGGGCACTCCTCGACGCCCAACCCCGTCCGAAGAAGCACCTGGCCTAGCACCACAGGCCAGAACCCGGTCTGCCCCGACGGTTACCGGAGTGGGACTGGATGCCGCCGACCGGGGCGGTGACCGGCGACGTATGACGGCTGCCGGACCTGCCCGCGGTCGACAGCGCCACGGGGCTGGGAGCAGCCCGTCCGAGGGCGGCTCCCCACAGTGGCCATTGCACCCCTCTTCCGGGTGAGGCTCACCGTTGACGCGCTGATACGGGTGTGAGCCGCACCCGGACAGAGGGCTCGCGTCCGGGTGCGGCGCTGCCGGGTGTGCCCCGGCGGTGGGGTTCAGAAGGAGACGTCGAAGTAGTCGATGTCGGTGAACTCGACCCGGAGCTCGTCGGCTCGGGTTCCGCCGTCCTTTTGTTGAACACCGGCCGACGGAAGTGGTCGGGGGCGGACAGGCCCACCATCAGGCGGGCGGCGGCCGCGAGGAACGCGGTGTTCAGGTCCAAGCCGACCGCGTACGGCAGCAGCAGGCACTCCTCGTCCGAGAGCAGCGCGGGGTCGCGGACCCACTGGTAGGCCTCCTCGTTCAGGAAACCCCCGCTCCAGCAGGACCGGACGACGACGGGGTGTTCGGCGATCGTCTCAGGCGGCGCCGGGCGCGCGCCCACGGCCCGAAACCGCGCTGCGTGAGCTGCCCGTCTTCGGCAACACCGGTGGTGTCAAGGTGACCGTGGCCGACCGTGGCATCGGATTCGACACGTCCGACGAGAGCCACCGCTGCGCCGGGACCGGACTGCGCGGCACCGTACACGGCAGGATGGCCGCCATCGGAGGCAGGGCGGGAGTGGACAGCCGCCCCGGTGAGGGAACAGTGGCCGAACTGCGGCGGCCGGCATGATCGACATCGCGGTGGTCGACGACGACCGCATGCTGCTCGACGGGCTGCACGCCTGGCTGTCCGGCCAGCAACGCATGCGCCTCATCGGAACCGTGTCGACGTCGACGCTCTGCTGGCGGGCCCCGCCCGGACGGCCGTCGTGGTGCTCCTCGACCTGGTACCGGGGGACGGTTCCCGCCCGGAGGTGAACGTACACCGTGTGCGGGCGGCCGGGAGCAAGGTCCTGGTGGAAACGGACCGCTACCCCGGCCCGAGAACGCCAGAGACCGCCCATGACGGACGATCACGTGCTAACGATCTCCGCCCGGACCAGCACGAGCACCTCACCGCGACAGCACACCAGCTCCTCTCACCAGCGAGAATCAGGTGGCGGGACCTCAGTGCTCGGGCAGGTGGGCGGTCACCTTGATCTTCGTGGTGCGGGCCAGGCGGGCGGGGACGTGCATCAGGTGCGGCCGTGCTCGGCGCCTTGCTTGGCACGGCCGTAGACCCGGCGGTGGGCAGGGTCTATATCGATGAACATCAGCGCACCCGCGCCGGGCAGCAATGCGGTGTGCGCCGCGAGATGGGCCAGGAAATCGCAGTGCACCCGGTGCAGTTGCCGGTTGTTGCCGTGGGTGAAGGACCGCAGGAAAGTACCCAGCGTGGACGGAGCACGTATGCAGGCGAAAGCCCGGCCCATCGCGCCGTGCCGCAGCCGGTCGGCATCGTCGATGGAGTCGGCCCCGGCACATCGCGCCCAGCAGCGACATCATCTTGGCGGGCGCGCATGCCCCGCGGGTGTTGTCGGCCGCCTCGATACGAACCGTGGCGGCCGGATCAGGCAGCCCGACCCGCTCGGCGAGCACGACCAGCGGCAGCAGCCCGGCATCCGCGATCAGATTCGGCTCGTCGAAGAGCGCGGAGACATGCACAGCAGCATGGGGAGATTGCATCTCGGAAGAGCCTTGTCGATCGCGCGTACTGCAAGCCTCACAACTCCCAATCCTCGCAGGTCACAAGGCTCTTCCTCGTTTCCAGAAGTACTACCCACAGGCATCAACCGATGGATCCGGGTTGAGCCGAACCTCTCTGAATACTCAACTCCGCTCAACGGAGGCAAAGTTACCTTGATCAAGATCTGATCACGATGCGGGAATCGTCGTTGCTGACGGCTCGCCGCGAGGCCGATGCTTAAAGCACCCCTCCACCCCCGAAAGGGGTCACCTGCGATGCCCTGACCCGGCCCGCCTTAAGACTGACGGACACACCGGTGGAGAAATGGTACGGGAAGCGGAGAAATTGTGAAGTTCGGAATGCGTGCGGCAGTACTGACCGCCGGAACGGCTCTGACCCTGTGGGGGTTCGGCGCCACCGCCCAGGCCGCCATCCCCACGTCCACCACCATCGCCACCAGCGGCGTTGAGGCACTGGGCACCATCCAGTGCCGCCCGGACAGTCACAAATACACGGTGAAGAGGATCGCTCCGGTCCGTAAGGGTCCGTCCCTCAATGCCGCGCAGATCGACGTCCGCTACCCCAACAATGAGGTGCACAGCTATAACGAGTGCGTCAATGGCGGCAAGATCTTCATCTGCATCGCAAGCTGCCACGTTTCGGACGCGGGCATTCGTGGGCAGTGGATGTTCCGCGGCGACGTTCGCTGATTTACCTTGCACATATTGCATGCGCTAAATTTGGTGCGCTTGGAAACGCCACGCCGGGCCTATCCGGCGTGGCGTTTCCGTGTCTCAGTTCGGGCCCGACGGGTTCGTACACCCGTTGCCGCTGCGGGCGAAGGCAACGGAACTGGGCTCCCGGCCAGGGGAATCGCAGACGCAGTCGCCCTGGAGGCTCGCAAGGCGGCCGACGCCGACGCCGATCCTGAGGAGCCGCCGCAGCCGGCCGGCCCTGCAAGTCAGCCCGGTATTGCTCCGCTGCCCGCTGCCGTCCGGGCCCATCTGCCGCCCGACAACCGCCCGCTGCCCTCCGTCGCCCACTACGACCAGCTCCTGCGGCTCCACCGACCCAACCACACCACCCCTTGAGGAGAACGCCCTGTCCCTTCCCCGCCAGGGAGGACTCACCGATCAGGCCGCCACCACCGCCGTCGACCAGGCATGCAGGATGCTGCGGCTGCCCACCATCCGGTCCCAGTTCTCCGAAGTCGCTGAGACCGCCGAACGCGAGCGGATGTCCTGCCTCGGCTTCCTCGCCGAGTGCGACGACCGGGCCCGCCGACGCTCCGAACGCCGCATCAAGGCCGCCGGGTTCCCCCGCGACAAGACACTCCGCAAGCTCGACTTCGACGCCAACCCCAACATCGACGCAGCCATGATCCACACCCTCGCCACGTGCGAATGGATCAAGAAGGGCCTGCCCCTCTGCCTGATCGGCGACTCCGGCACCGGCAAGCTGGCACGGCTTCTTGAGAGCGCGCGCGGCAGATACACCCGTCGTGACTCCACTCTTCCACGAGTCCCTGGGCTTCGCGATGGGTACGCAGAGGCGCGCATGCAGCACGGGGACATCGTCGGCGCCCGTGTGCAAGCTGGAGTGGATGCGCGCCGAGGCGAAGTGCCGGGAGGAGCACCCCGACTTCCCCTCGGGAGAACCGGCGGCCGCCGAACACAGCCAGACCCGACCGAAGGAAGCAACATGAAGGATTCCTGCCTTGAGGGCGTCTTCGAAGTGGTCGACGACGGCATCGTGCCGCTCGTCGCCGCGTTCGAGGCCATCCCCGGAATCGAGATCACAAGCGCCTGCGAAGGACACGAAGGTTCCTACCCGGGGCGACTCCCAATGGTGGATCAGCTGGCGACTGTCTTCCGCCGACCACAACCTGCCGCTCTCCTACGCCTGCGCCGCGAACCGCTGCGCCACGGCTAGGTCCGCGTACAGCTCGCTGCCGCCCCAGGTCGGGTTATCCTCCCAGGCCGGCTCGAACACCACACGCTCGTCCCTGCTCACGCCTCTTCCTCCCCGATCGGGTCGAGCTCCCGGCGCTCGCCGGTGCATCGCTGGAGCAACTGCAGCCGCCCGTCCCGGATCCACAGCATGGGCCAGTCCCGCTCCGGCTCATCCGACGCCCGCGCCCGCGCCCCGGACACGTACCGGTCGAACATCGGCTGCAACAGTGCCCGGCCCCGCTCTAGGTGCTTCACCGCGACGGCCCCACCCTCCCCCTCGCTCCAGCCGCACAAGCCCGGCGAGAAGATGGCGTCGAACGCCGGGAGCGTCTCGCGGGCCACCACCCGCCACGCCTCGGGATCGTCCCACTCTGGGCCCCTGGATACGGCCATCACCCCTCCCCCGCGTCCAAGTCCCTGCCGCCGGTGGCTTTGTTCACGTTCAGCAGCAGCGTTTGTCCACCTCGTCGGGAGGCGGTGGGCGATCAGAGTGCTTGTGATTGTTCGGGGGAAATGGCTCCGGCACAACTTCTGTGTAGCCGCCTCTGTCGGCGTACGCCTGAATGTGCTCAGACGCGTACACCGCCCAGCCTTTGAATCATCGGGCGTGGCCGCGTTGGGCCCGCCCGTGCCTTCATGCGGTGCCTGTGGGGGCGGCTCCTAGCGTCGCGAGGGACGCAACCAGGTCTGTCGCCGTTGCGCAGCACGCCGGGCAGCCGAAGCTGTCTCCAGGTCGTCGCGGGTGCGCACGGTATGCGGGTGCTCAGGGCCCAGCACACGAACGCGGTCAGCGAGGGTCTGTCGTAGGAGGCGTACCGCCTCTTCCTGCTCCCCCATCCTGGCCAGTGCGCTGGCGAGGTTGTGGCGGCTGGTCAGGGTGTCGGGGTGTTCGGGGCCCAGCACACGGATGCGGTCGTCAAGGGTCTGTCGGTGCAGGCGGACGGCCTCCGTATGTTCGCCCATCCCGTCCAGGGCGAGACCGAGGCTGTCACGGCTGGCCAGCGTGTGCGGATGCATGATGCCTAGGACCCGGGCGTGGTCGTCAAGAGCTTGCTGCAGCAGCCGTTCCGCTTCCGCATGCTCGCCTTGCCTGGCCAGTGCGCTGGCGAGGTTGTGGCGGCTGAGCAGGGTGAGGTGGTGTTCGGGGCCCAGCACACGGATGCGGTCATCAAGGGTCTGTCGGTGCAGGCGGACGGCCTCCGTATGTTCGCCCATCCCGTCCAGGGCGAGACCGAGGCTGTCACGACTGGCCAGCGTGTGCGGATGCACGGCGCCCAGCACACGGACGCGGTCGGCGAGGGCCTGCCGCAGCAATGACACCGCTTCTGCATGCTGTCCCGTCCCGTCCAGGGCACAGGCGAGGTCGTGACGGCTGATCAGGGTGTCAGGGTGCGCGGGGCCCAGGACACAGTTACGGTCCTCCAGGGTCTGCCGGAGCAGACGTATCGCCTCAGCCGGCTCGCCCATTCCGAACAAGGCGTTGGCCAGGTGGTTGCGGCTGGTCAAAGTGTCGGGGTGCTGGGGGCCCAGGGTGCGGCTCTCGAAGTCGTGGACGCGTTCATGGAGCAGGCGGGCTGCACTGAAGGCGCCGGCGTGCTCCAGTACTTGCGCGAGCGTGCTGAGGGCGGTGCGGTGGTGTGTGGCGGAGCTTGGTTCCGGGAGGTCGAGCAGCACCGGTAGGTGAGGGGCGAGGAGTACGGCGGCAGGCCAGGCGGCGCGCCCCTGCTCGTCTACCTCGTGCACGGCCGCGGTCAGCCGCTCGGCAAGGGCTCGGTGCCAGGTGGCGAGATGGGGTGCCTCGGCCGCTAGAGCGACGGCATTGATCTCTCGGATCAAGGGGTGGAGCACCACCTGCGCCGGGCCGCTGATGCCCGATGCCAACCCGGCGTTGGCGGAAGAGTAAGGAAGGTCAAGCAGGCCATACCGGTGCAGACCTGCAAACGCAGCCTCCAATGCTGTGACGGTGACGTCGCCTCCGGTGACAGCAGACAGCAAGTCCGGGGTGATGAGGGACAGCGGGATGGGAGCTTCGGCCAGTATTGCTAGTAGTCGCAACACGGGGCGGGCCAAAGCGTTGCCTTCTCTGGCGAGCTGGTCCAGGGACACCTCCCAGGTGTGCCGCACCACGGTGCGGGCAAATTGCGGATGAGAGGCGTCCGGGTGCTCGGCCCCCAATAGGAGGGGCAGTTCATGCTCCAGGGCCTGGCAGTAGGTGGTGAAGGTGCGGTAGCGGCTGGTGGGCCCGGCCAGGTAGGTGCCGGCCGCGTGCAGCGCCAGCGGGAGGCCGCCGAGCCGCACGGCCAGGTTCCGAGCCTGCTCGGCTGTGCCAGCAGCGGGAGCAACGTCGACCAGGATCTGACCTGCAGGCTGTGCGGGCAGCGGCGTCAAGGGCAGTAGCCGGGCACGCGGCCCCCAGGTCTGCGGGCTGCTATCCCGGCTGGTCATCACCAGCAAGCCTCGGCCGTGGGGGCGGATCCAACCGCGGTAGTCAGCCAGCGGCTCCCCTACCGGGCCGATCTCTTGCGGCTCGTCGGCGTTGTCCAACACCAGCAGCCACCGCCGTGCCCGGCCCAACTGCCGCCACACTACGTCGGGCAGACTCACCCGCCCGGCTCGCGCGGAATCCAACTCTTCCTCGGGCAGCCCGCAGGCCAGGGCCACCTGCACCATCTGCTGCGCCAGCTCGGCGGCATCACGCCAGCGCACCCAAAACACGTGCCACCCCGCCGCGTCGGCTTGGGCAGCGAACTGCGCGGCTACCGTTGTCTTGCCCATCCCGCCAGCCGCGCACAACACCGCGAACCGTCCTTGCGGCCGCCGCAGCATGCCTGCCAGCTCGGCCAGCTCGGCCTCACGTCCACGCACGCGCTCCACATGCGGAGGGTGTAAGGAATCCTGCCGGCTCCAGGCCGATCGGCCCGCTGGTCCCAGCCGCACTGGCGGTCCTGCTGCGGCATCCAGCCGTCGGCTCCACAGCATCAACCCGATGCTGGCGGTCACCAGCACGGCGAACACTGGCCAGATCACCCACGCGTGAGCCGCCCACACCGGCACGGTGGCACTGGCGTAATTGGTCACCGGCCCCAGCCCCGCCGCCACGACTGCAGCCGTCCCCGCCACAGCGGACCCGGCCCACGCACTCTGCCTACGCCCCATAGTCGCCCCCCCCAGTCCACCGCCATCAGCATGCCCAAACCGAGACCACCTGCGCGGGAGGTTGCAAGACTGGTAGTCAAGCTGGTGAGGCGCCCCTCTCTCAGGACCAGCGCACCCGTCCCGAAGAAGGCCAACAAGCGGGTAGCCCCGGCGCCCGGCGATATCGAACTTGCTGGATACGTAGCCGTGTACCGGACTGGGTACTTTCACGCGAACGCCGACAGGGCCTCCCCCTGGCCCGCGACCACCGGCTCGAGCTGGGCTGGCTCACCGACGTCGCCTGGGCCTGCACCGACGACTACGTGTGGGAACCCCTCCCGCTGCCGGCACGCGAGAGCGGGGACGCCGAGCTCGCCACCGCCGCGGACGCATTGGCCGAGCTCCTGGCCGCGCTGGCCCGGCGCCAGCACGAGCACCGGTCCGTGACCGCCTCCCGGCTCACCCGCATCATCGACACCGGCCTCCTGCCCCGTCGGCGTGGACGGCAGGCCAGTGAGTCGTCGGCGTAGACGGCAGGCCGGTGGGCCGGCGGGCCGCAGGCGTGGCCGGTGGGCGGTGAACGGTGACCCGTGGGCCGGTGGGCCGTCGGCTTGGACAATGGGCCGGTGGGCCGCTGGCATGGCCGGTGGCCCGTGAGCCGTCGGCGCGGGCGGTGGGCCCGTTGGGGTTAGGCGGTGAGGGTGGGCCGGAGGCTGCTGTCCGTGGTCACGGGGACAGCGGCGGCCGCCAGGCCGGATCACGCCCGCTCAGGCCCACAGCCCGCTCCAGCAGCGGGGCGCCGTCCGGCACAGGCACGACGGCCCCGAAGATACCCCCGCCGCGGCCTGCGTCCTGCGCGGCCTCCAGCAGGAACCCGTACGAGACACGCAACGCAGCCGGGTCGGGCACGTACTCCTGACCGGTGGCCCGGGCCAGGTCCCATCCATGCACCACCAATTCATCGGCAGCCACCGCACCGGCAACGGCGCCGGGCAGGTCCACGCCACCCGCGCGGGTCATACCGGTCCACGCCGCCGGATCCCGCCACGCCTCGGCCAGCTCACCAAGGACCTCGGGCAGCTCCTCACGCCAGCGCCCAGACAAGACAGGCGCAGCCGTGCCGGGGGCCGTATCGGTCGTGGCGCCGAGGTCCTTGCGGGCGGCGTCACGGAAAGCGGCGGCGAGGCCCGCGAGGTGGCCCAGCAGGTCGGCGACCGTGTACGCGGGGCAGGGCGTCCGGCCGGCGAGCCGGGCATCCGGGACGGCGGCCGCCAGACGGGCCACGATCCGGGTCTGCGGTCCGAGGTCGAACGTCGTCGTACCGGTCATCTGCCGCTCCTCCCGGATGGTGGACCTGCAGGGTAGAGCGGCCCCGCAGCCCGGACCCGTACCCCCACCCGTCACGGCGCGGCGCGCCGCGGGGACCGGCCCGCGCGGACCGGCCGGGGGGCGGAGGCACGGAAGGACGGCGCGCCCGGCTCGACGGGCCCGCCGCCACGACGGAGGATGAGGGACTGGGATGACAGTCCTGGTGGTCGGCGTACCGGAGGGCGCGGAGCTGGAGCTGCTGCGGTCGCGGATCCAGCGCAACCCCCACTTCCGGATCATCTCCCACGCCCCCACACCCGGCGTCGCCCTGGCACACGCCCGGGCCCTGCTCCCCGACATCACCGTCCTCACACTGTCCGCCGGCTTCCGTGACGACCCGGCCGCGCTCGGCGTGTTCCAGGGGGTACGCGCCCTGGACCCACCGAGCGGGGTGGTACTCCGCACAAGGGCGGAGACGGCCCCCGGTGACCTCGGTGTCGTCACCGCCGACGGGGCCGTCCACCTGGTGCGCGCGGGCGACGAGGAAGGTCTGATGCGGGCCCTGCGCACGATCGGGCTGCGCCGCGCGACCTGCGACCCGGACGAAATGCCCTGATCTGTCCACCCCACCCCACCCCGCCCACCGCCCCGCAGGGAACGGGGGCGGCGGGCGGTGGGCGGCACGGGGGGCGGTGGGCGGCACGGGGGTGGTGGGAGGCTCGGGGGTGGTGGGAGGCTCGGGGGATGCCCTCAGGCGATGCGCAGCACGCTCTTGCCGTGGGTGGTGCCCTCGGCGAGCCGCTGCACGGCGATGGCCAGGTCCTCCAGGCCGTACTCGGCGGTGATGTCCACGCGTACCGTGCCGTCCGCGACGAGGGCGAGGGCGCGGCGGGCGCTGTCGGCGAGGCGCTCGGGGTGGGTGTCGGCGAGCAGGTTGCTGTTGTAGGTCAGGAGTGACCTGCCGTTCATGAGCAGGTCGCCGGGGTCGGCCGGGACGGGTTCGAAGGGGGCTAGGTTGCCGAAGACCGCGAGCCGGCCGTGGGCCGCCAGCTGTTCCAGCGCGGCGCGGCGGGTGGCGCCGCCGACCGGGTCGAGGATCACGTCGAAGCGTTCGCCGTCGAGCCCGGCCGGGAGTTCCCCGCGCAGCACGACGCGGTCGTATCCGAAGCGGGCGGCGTAGCCCGCCCGGGCGGGGCTGCCGGCGACACCGACGATCCGGCCGGCCCCGGCCACGCGGGCGAACTGGGCGGCGAGCGTGCCGACCGAGCCGGCCGCGGCATGGATCAGCACGCTCTCGCCGGGCCGGACCCGTGCGGTGGTGTTGATCAGGTCGTAGGCGGTCGGTGCGCCCCAGCCGAGCCCGGCCGCGGTGCGCAGCGGCAGGCCGCCGGTGTCCAGGGCGAGCACGGCGGGCGCCAGGACCACCTCGGCGCAGGCGCCCGACGTGGTCAGCGCGGTGACGGGTGTGCCGATGCGGGCCGGGTCGACGCCCTCGCCGACCGCGGTGATGTGGCCGGACGCCTCGAAGCCGGGGACGAAGGGGCGCGGGAGGGGGAAGCGGCCGTCGCGGAGCATGGTGTCCCCCCACTGGATCCCGGCGTAGGCGACCTTGACCGCCACCTGGCCGGGGCCGGGGGCGGGCTCGTCGATTTCGGTGACGCGGTAGCGGCCCTCGGTGTCGAGGAGAACAGCCTTCATGATCACAGCCCTTTGTGCCGACTCAGTATCCTTACAGTCGAGGACAGTAGGTGTGTAAGATTCCTGAGTCAACCCATGAACCTGTCAATGGAGTGGGAGTGTGTGATGGAAGCCCCGGTCGAGGAGTCGCTCTGTACCCGGATCAGGCGGTCGGAACAGGCGCTGATGGCGCACCACGAGGCGGTGCTGCGCACCTACGGGCTGACCATGACGCAGTACACGGTGTTGCTGGCGCTCTCGCGCGAGGGCGGCATGTCCGGCGCCCAGCTGGCCCGCTCGTGCGGGGTGACGCAGCAGAGCATGAGCAGCGTGCTGGCCAACATGGAGGGCAAGGGACTCATCCTGCGCGAGAGCTCCGCCGTGCACGCCAAGGTGCAGATCGCGACCCTGAGCGGTGAGGGCCGGGCGCTCCTGGACCGTGCCTACGGGGAGGTGGCCGTCCTCGAGAGCGCGCTCACCGACGCGTTCACGCCCTCCGAGCACGCCGCGCTGTGCGCACTCCTGGAACGGGCCACCGCCGTCCTGGTCGGGCAGACCCGACAGGCGGCGGCCCCGCCCGCCCCCTGAACCGCCCCGCCCGCCCCGCAGGTCCGGCCGCGGCCGGACAGGTCCCGGCGGGCCGGGCCGCACCCCTGGTCGGCCGGTCAGCCCGTGGTGGGCTCCGCCCGGTCCGGGAGGGGCCAGCTCCGCAGGAGCTTGCGGGCGGCTCCGCTGTTGCCGAGCTGGTGGACGGCGACGGCGGCCGGACGGACGGTGAAGGCATCGAACGGCCCGGCCTCGATCGCCCCCAGGTCGTCGAGGGCGGCGGAGCCGACGGTGATGTGCGCGGTGTAGCGGCCGGGGCCGATCTGGGCGGGGACGCAGCCCTCGACCCAGTCGAGGGTGCCGCTACGTTGTCGCCCGTTCCGCAGCATCCGTGACGGAGGAGCGCCGTATGACCCGTTTGGCCGACGACCCCCGCAGGCGCGTGGTGTGGGGATATCCCTGGTCCTGATCGCGGTCACCGCGCTCCTCGGGGGAGCGCCCGGCACGGTCGGGGCCGCCGGCACGGCCGGGGCAGGGGGAGCGGGGGCGCCGCCCGTCCCGGTGCTGTCCTGGGCCCCTGCGACGGTGCGGCGGACGGCTTCGAGTGCGCGACCGCCCGGGTGCCGGTGGACTACAGCCGGCCCGCCGGGCCCACCCTCGCACTCGCGGTCACCCGCCGGGCGGCGGCCGACCCGGCGCGCCGCACCGGTGTCCTGGTGCTGCATCCCGGCTGCCCCGGCAACTCCGGTGTGAACTTCGCCCGCAGCAGCTACGAGGCGCTGCCCGCCTCCCTGCGCGACGCCTTCGACGTCGTCGGGTACGACATGCGCGGGGTGGCGCGCAGCGGGCAGGTGGAGTGCTGGGACGACAAGGAGTACGCCGCCGCGGTCGACGGTGCGCGCGGTGCGCCCGGGCCGGGAGCCCTGCGGGAGGCCGTGCGCCAGGGCGCCGGCTTCGCCGCCGCCTGCCAGGAACGCTCCGGCGAACTGGCGCCGTTCATCGGCACCCCCTCGAACGCCGGGGACCTCGACCTCCGCGTCGGCACCGCTGTTGGGACCGCCGATCGGCCTCGGACCGCCGATCTACGACCACAACCACGTCCCGGCCTGCGCCCAGTGGCCCCGGCCGAGCGCCCGAGCCGCTTCGAGGGCTCCTACCGGGCGGCGGGTTCCGCCCCGATCCTGGTCCTCGGCACGACCGGGGACCCCGACACCCCCTACCAGGACGCCGTGACCCCGGCCAGGACACTGGACGCCGGACGGCTGCTGACCTTCGACGCCGAGGGACACACCACCTGCCACCGCAGCGCATGCGTCAGCACCCTCGTCAACGACTACCTCACCACCCTGGCACTGCCCGCAGCCGGCACCCGCTGCACGGACGAGCCTCCCCCGGAACCCTCCGCCCGCCGTACCCCGGCCGCCGAGATCGACGAAACACGCGACGTGATCCCGGCCCTCCACTGAACCGGGCCCGGCACACACCGAGGCACACCGGCACACACCGGTACACGTGCAGGAGCCGCAGCGAGCCACCACACCCGCCGCGGCCCCCGCACGCCACCGAACCGCCGACCCGTGCCGAACCATGCGCGACAGGAGCGGTCTGACGCCCGCACACCTCACGGCCCGTCAACCACCCCCGCCGGCATCCGCATTCCCGCCACCACTCTCACGCCAGAGCGTTCACATCCAATCCATTGCAACAAAACGAATCCACATCATTGCGTTAAGCCAGAGGCCATTGCAATGAAATAGCAACTCTGACCTGCATGGATGCATTTTTGACGCAACGAGTCTGTTGCCAGAACATCGAACGCAACGTAGCTTTTCGTTCATCAGAAACCGCGGGGCGCACAGGGCGCAGCCGCTGATGAAGGAGAAGCACCGTGCAGAAGTTCGC
>NZ_JBVIWA010000041.1:0-20619 GCF_055595065.1 Streptomyces sp. NPDC040545 | reverse complement strand
CCGATCACCTCGGCCAGCGGACGCAGACCCGCCACACCCAGATGCCGGTCCAGCTCCCCCACCACCACACCGAACGCATCCGCGAACACCGGGAAAACAGAAGCCAGTTCACGACCCATCCCCACCCGCTGCGACCCCTGCCCCGAGAACAGGAAGGCCGTCTTGGCCTCGGTGCGGGCGCTGCCCACCGCCAGGCCGGGGGCGTTGCCGCCCTCGGCGAGGGCCCGCAGGCCCGTGAGCAGTTCCTCGTGGTCCGTGCCGGTCACGACGGCCCGGTGCTCCAGCAGGGAGCGGGTGGTGGCTAGCGAGAGGCCGACGGCCGCGTCGTCCGCGGCCGCGCCGGAGGCGGTACGGGCGAGCAGCCGGGCGGCCTGCTCGCGCAGCGCCTCGGGGGAACGGGCGGAGAGCGGCCAGGCCAGGACGGGGGTGGCCGCTGCGGGTGCCGCGTCCCCGTCGGCGGGCGCGGCCGGCTCGGGGGCCTGTTCGAGCACGACGTGTGCGTTGGTGCCGCTCATGCCGAAGGAGGACACGCCGGCCCGGCGGGGGCCTTCGCCCGCGGGCCACGCACGCTGCTCCGTGAGGAGCTCCACCGCCCCCGCGCTCCAGTCCACCTGCGGCGAGGGCTCGTCCACGTGCAGGGTCTTCGGCAGCACCCCGTGGCGCAACGCCTGCACCATCTTGATCACACCCGCCACACCCGCAGCGGCCTGCGTATGCCCGATGTTCGACTTGACCGAACCGAGCCACAGCGGACGGCCGGACGGCCGGCCCTGACCGTAGGTCGCCAACAGCGCCTGCGCCTCGATCGGGTCACCCAGCGCGGTCGCCGTGCCGTGTGCCTCCACCACGTCTACCTCGGCGGCGGAGATGCCCGCCGCCCTCAGGGCCTGGCGGATCACACGCTGTTGGGCGGGACCGTTCGGCGCGGTCATGCCGTTGCTGGCGCCGTCCTGGTTCACGGCGCTGCCGCGGATCACCGCGAGGACGGGGTGTCCGTTGCGGCGCGCGTCCGACAGCTTTTCGACCGCCAGCATGCCGACGCCCTCGGACCAGCCGGTGCCGTCCGCCGCCGCCGCGAACGCCCGGCAGCGCCCGTCGCTGGACAGGGTGCCGTCGATGCTGAACTCGACGAAGGTGCGCGGGGTCGCCATGACCGAGACGCCGCCGACCAGGGCGAGATCGCATTCGCCCTGGCGCAGGGACTGGGCCGCGAGGTGCAGGGCGACCAGGGAGGAGGAGCAGGCCGTGTCGATGGTGACCGCCGGGCCCTCGAGCCCGAAGGTGTAGGCCACACGGCCGGAGATCACGCCCGACGATCCGTAGTGGCCGGGGTAGTTGTGGTACATCACGCCGGCGAACACGCCGGTGCGGGAGCCCTTCACCGAGGAGGGGGCGATCCCGGACCGCTCCAGTGCCTCCCAGCCGGTTTCCAGCAGCAGCCGCTGCTGCGGGTCCATCAGCAGGGCTTCGCGCGGGCTGATGCCGAACAGGTCGGCGTCGAACTCGGGTGCGTCGTAGAGGAATCCGCCCTCGCGGACGTAGCTGGTGCCGGGCCGCTCCCCCGTCGGGTCGTAGAGCCGCTCCAGGTCCCAGCCGCGGTCGCCGGGGAAGGCCCCGAGCCCCTCGCGGCCGTTCTCCAGCAGCTCCCACAGGTCCTCGGGGGTGCGGACGCCGCCCGGGAAGCGGCAGGCCATGCCGATGATCGCGATCGGTTCGCCGGCGGCGGACGCAAGCTTGCGGTTCTGCTCCCGCAGCCGCTGGGTCTCCTTCAGTGACGCGCGCAGCGCGTCGACCAGCTTGTCTTCCTGCTGTGCCATCACAGTTCCCCGTCCCAGTCGCGCGTCGCGTCGTCGGAGCCGGCCCCGGCGATCGCCATGTTGATCAGTGCCTCGGTGTCCAGAGCGTCGACGTCGGCCGTCGCGGCCCCGTCGGGATCCTCGGCAGGTGTGCCCACGGCCGTGGCCGTCGGTTCCGCGAGTGTCAGCAGGCGCTCCAGCAGCCCGCTCCCCCGCAGGGCGTCCGGGTCGATGGAGGCCAGCAGCCCCCGGATCCGGTCATCGGTGAGCCGCTCCGCGTCACCGGACCGGGTGTCCGGGCCGTCCGCCGCGACGGGCTCCGGGGAGCCGGCGGGTGCCAGCTCCGAGACCAGGAACTCGGCCAGTACCCGCGGGTTCGGGTAGTCGAAGATCATGCTGGCCGGCAGCCTCATCCCGGTGACCAGGGTGAGCTTGTTGCGCAGGCCCACCGCGGTGAGGGAGTCGAAACCCACCTCGTTGAAGGCCCGGTCGGGCTCGACCGCGTCGGTGCCGTCGTGGCCGAGCAGCGCGGCCGCGTGCGTCCGTACGAGATCGAGTACGGCCGACACCCGGCGGTGGGCCGGCATGGCGGCCAGCCGGTCCCGCAGCTTCCCGGTCTCGGCGGGGGGCTGCTGCTGGGCCGTGCGCCGGGCGGGTGCCCGGACCAGGCCGCGCAGGAGCGGCGGAAGCCCGTCGCCGTGACCCTCCAGGGCCGCGCTGTCGATCCGGATCGGCAGCAGCAGGGCCTCGTCGCGGCCCAGGGCGGTGTCGAAGAGCCGCAGCCCCTCCTCGGGCGAGAGCGCCGCGACACCCGTGTCGGAGATCCGCTTGCTGTCGACGTCCGCGAGGCCCGCGGCCATGCCGCTGCCCTCGGCGCCCCACAGCCCCCACGCCAGGGAGACCGCGGGCAGGCCGGCAGCCCTGCGCCGTACGGCGAGCGCGTCGAGGAAGGCGTTGGCCGCCGCGTAGTTGCCCTGTCCCGGGGCGCCGAGCACACCGGCCGCCGAGGAGAACAGGACGAACGCCGACAGGTCCATGCAGGAGGTCAGCTCGTGCAGGTTGAGCGCCGCTTCGGCCTTGGGCCGCAGCACGTTGTCCACCCGGTCGGGGGTGAGCGAGGAGATCACGCCGTCGTCCAGGACGCCCGCGACGTGCACCACGGCGCCCAGCGGGTGCTCGGCCGGGACCGCGGCGAGCATGGCCGCCGTCGCCTCCCGGTCGCTCACGTCGCAGGGGGCGATCGTCACCCGCGCACCGAGCTGTTCCAGTTCGGTCCGCAACTCGGCGGCTCCGGGGGTGCCGGAGCCGCGCCGTGAGGCCAGCAGCAGGTACCGGACTCCGTGTTCGGCGACCAGGTGGCGGGCGATCAGCCGGCCCAGGGCGCCGAACGCGCCGGTGACCAGGACGGTCTTCTCGCCGTACTCGCCCTTGCGGACGGGAGCCGTTGCGGCGCCGGTCGCGTGGACCGGGGCCAGGCGCGGCACCCACGCGCCTCCCTCGCGGACCGCGAGGTGGGGCTCGCCCGCGTCGAGGAGCGCGGGCAGCAGGGCGGCCGAGGCCTCGTGGTCGTCCAGGTCCACCAAGACGATGCGGTCGTCCTGGTACTCGGCCTGGGCGGACCGGACGAGTCCGGAGAGGGTCGCCCCGGAGAGGTCCCGCAGCTCCCCGCCGTCCACCGAGACCGCCGACCGGGTGACGACGATCAGCCGCGAGGCGGCGAACCGGTCGTCGGCCAGCCACGACTGGAGGAGGGCGAGCACCCGGTGGGTCTCCGGGCCGGGTGAGACCGGCTCGCCGGGCGTTCCGGCGCAAGGGAGGAGCAGGGTGTCGCTGCCCGCCGCCGCGTCCAGGTCGGCGGCCACGTCGGCGCCGTGGGCCGCGGCCAGGCCCCGGCCGTCCTCGCCCAGCACGCTCCACCGGCCCTTGGCGGCCGTCGCGTTCAGGGTCAGGCGCTGCCAGTCGAGACGGTAGAGGGACTCCACCGGCACCGTGGACGCCGCCTGCGGGGCCTGGACCGGGCCCATCGGGCGCAGCAGGAGCGAGCCGACGGAGGCCACGGGCGCCCCGGTGGCGTCGGCCACGTCGAGGGCGGCCTGGTCGGTGCCGACCGGCCGGACGTGGACGCGCAGGGACCCGGCCCCGACGGCGTGCAGGGCCACCTTCTCCCAGGTGAAGGGAACCGCACGGCTGCCCGCTCCGGCGGAGCTGAGTCCGATGGTGTGCAGCGCGGCGTCGAGCAGGGCCGGGTGCAGCCCGAACCGCTCGGCCTCGGCCAGCTCCGAGGAGGGCAGGGCCACCTCGGCGAAGGCCTCGTCCCCGCGCCGCCAGGCGGCGCGCAGGCCGCGGAAGGCAGGGCCGTAGACCAGGCCGCCCTCGGCGAGGTCCTCGTACACCCCGTCCAGCGATACGGGTTCGGCGCCGGCCGGCGGCCACTCGGCCAGGCCGAACGCGGCGGGGCGCCCGGCGGGCGCCAGGACGCCGGTGGCGTGGCGGATCCAGGGCAGCGCGGCGGCGCCGTCCGGGCTGGAGTGGACGGTGAACCGGCGGGCTCCCTGGGCGTCCGGTGCACCGACGACGCACTGGACGCGTACCCCGGAACGTTCCGGCAGCACCAGCGGCGCCTCGATGGTCAGCTCCTCCAGCAGGCCGGCGCCCGCGGCGTCACCCGCGTGGGCGGCCATCTCGACGAAGCCGGTGCCGGGGAAGACCACGGCCCCGCCGACGGCGTGGTCGGCGAGCCACGGGTGGCTGCCGACGGAGAGCCGCCCGGTGAACAGCAGGCCTTCGGCATCGGCGAGCTCGATGGGCGCGCCCAGCAGCGGGTGGTCCTCGGCTCCGGCGCCGGAGCCCGGGGTGGAGCTGTCGGTCCAGTACCGCTGGCGTTGGAAGGGGTAGGTCGGCAGCTGGGCGGGACGGGCCCCGGTCACCAGGCCGTCGAACAGCGCCTGCCAGTCGGGGGACACCCCGCTGACGTGGAGCCGGGCCAGCGCCGTGGCGAAGGCGGCGCTCTCCGGCTCGCTGCGACTGAGGGTGGGCACCAGGGTGCTGCCGGAACCGCCGTCGTCGTCGGCTTCGAGGCAGTCCTGCGCCATCGCCGTCAGGGTGGCGTCGGGGCCGAGTTCGACGTACCGGGTCACGCCCCTGGCCTCCAGGGCGCGCACGGCGTCGTGGAAGCGGACGGTGCCGCGAACCTGTCCGGCCCAGTACTCGGGCGCGGCGAGTTCCTCGCCGCCGGTCTCCCGGCCGGTCACGGTGGACACGAGCGGGATGCGGGGTGCGTGGAAGGTGAGTCCGGCCGCGACCTCGCGGAACGCGTCCAGCATGGGCTCCATGAGGGCCGAGTGGAAGGCGTGCGAGACCCGTAGCCGCTTGGTACGCGCACCGTGTGCCTCGAAGTGCGCGGCGATGTCCAGCACGGCGTCCTCCGGGCCGGAGACGACCACCGAGCGCGGCCCGTTGACGGCGGCGATGTCCACACCGCCGCCGGTGGCGGTGATCCGCTCGCGTACGTCGCCCTCGGCCGCGGAGACGGCCACCATCGTGCCGCCCGTGGGCAGGTCGCTCATGAGGCGGCCGCGGGCGGCGACCAGGGCCGCCGCGTCGGGGAGCGAGAGGACGCCCGCCACGTGGGCCGCGGCCAGCTCGCCGATGGAGTGTCCGGCGACCGCGTCGGGCGTGATGCCCAGTGATTCGAGCAGCCGGAAGAGGGCCACCTCGACGGCGAACAGCGCCGCCTGTGTGCCGAGGGTGTCGTCCAGCGCTTCGGCGCCGGTGACGATCACCTCGCGCAGGGGGCGGCCGAGGCGGTCCCCGAGGTGGTGGTCCAGCTGCGCGCACACCTCCTCGAAGGCCTCGGCGAAACGCGGCCGGTCCGCCGCGAGTTCGAGGCCCATGCCCAGGCGCTGGGCGCCCTGTCCCGCGAAGAGGAATGCGGTCCGTCCGCCGCCTCCGGCCTCGCCCTGGACGAGGCCGGGTGCCTCCTCGCCGTCCGCGAGCGCCATCAGCCCGCGCAGGAACTCCGGCCGCCGGCGGCCGATGACGACGGCCCGGTGGTCGAAGGCGGAGCGGGTGGTGGCGAGCGCGTGCCCGACGGCGGCCAGATCCTGGTCGGGGTCCTCGTCCAGGTGGGCCAGGAGCCCTTCGGCCTGGGCCCGCAGCGCGGCGCCGCCGCGCGCGGAGACCGGCCACAGCAGGGGTACCTCGTAGGCGTCGGGGGCCTCGTCCGCGGTGTCCGGGGCCGTGGCGCGGTCCTGTGCCCCGGAGGGCTCCTCGATGATCACGTGCGCGTTGGTGCCGCTGACACCGAAGGAGGAGATGCCCGCGCGGCGCGGCGCGCCGGCCTCGGACTCCCAGGCCGTCGGCTCGGTGAGCACCCGTACGTTCCCCGCGGACCAGTCGACCTGTCGCGAGACCTCGCCGACGTGCAGGGTCGCGGGGAGCCGGCCGTGGCGCAGGGCCTCGACCATCTTGATCACTCCGGCGACGCCGGCCGCGGCCTGGGTGTGGCCGATGTTCGACTTGACGGAGCCGATCAGCAGCGGACGCTCGGCGGTCCGCTCACGGCCGTAGGTCGCCAGCAGGGCCTGCGCCTCGATCGGGTCGCCGAGGCTGGTGCCGGTGCCGTGCGCCTCGACGGCGTCGATGTCGGCGGCGGTGAGCCCGGCGTTGGCGAGCGCCTGCCGGATCACGCGCTGCTGGGCGGGACCGTTGGGTGCCGTCAGGCCGTTGGAGGTGCCGTCCTGGTTGATCGCGCTGCCGCGCAGTACGGCGAGCACCTGGTGCCCGTTGCGCCGCGCGTCGGAGAGGCGTTCCAGGACGATCATGCCGACGCCCTCGGACCAGGCGGTGCCGTCGGCGCCGTCGGCGAAGGCCTTGCAGCGGGCGTCCGCCGCCAGTCCGCCCTGCCGGCTGAACTCGATGAAGGTCTCCGGGGTCGCCATCACCGTCACGCCGCCGGCCAGGGCGAGCGAGCACTCGTTCTGGCGCAGCGCCTGGGCGGCCCAGTGCATCGCCACGAGGGAGGAGGAGCAGGCCGTGTCGACGCTGACCGCGGGGCCCTCCAGGCCGAGGGTGTAGGCGACCCGGCCCGTGACGATCGCGCCGGTGCTGTTGCTGCCGACGTAGTCGTGGTACTGCACACCGGCGTAGACGCCGGTGGCGCTGCCCTTCAGGGAGCCGGGGTCGATGCCGGCCCGCTCCAGCGCCTCCCAGGAGGCTTCGAGCAGCAGCCGCTGCTGGGGGTCGATCAGGGGCGCCTCCTTCGGGGAGACCCCGAAGAACCCGGCGTCGAACTCGCCCGCCCCGTGCACGAACCCGCCCTCGCGGACGTAGCTGGTGCCCGGGCGCTTGCGGTCCGGGTCGTAGAGGCTCTCCAGGTCCCAGCCGCGGTCGGCCGGGAAGTCCCCTATCGCGTCGCCGCCCTCGTCGAGCAGCCGCCACAGGTCCGCGGGCGAGTTCAGTCCGCCCGGCAGGCGGCAGGCCATACCGACGATCGCGATCGCCTCGTCGGCCCCGAGGGCCGCGCCGGTGACCCGGGTCCGGTGGTCCGCGGTCCCCGCGGTGCCCGCGGTGCCGGCGAGCTCGGCGAGCAGGTGTCCGGCCAGGGCACCGGAGGTCGGGTAGTCGAAGACGAGCGTGGCCGGCAGCCGCAGGCCGGTGGCCTCGTTGAGCTGGTTGCGCAGCTCCACGGCCGTCAGCGAGTCGAAGCCGAGCTGCTGGAACTCCTTGTGCGGGGCGATGTCGTCCGGTGAGCCGTGGCCGAGCACCGCGGCGGCGTACGTCCGCACCAGTTCCAGGACGGCGTCGGCGCGTTCGGCCTCGGGCAGGCCGGCCAGCCGGGAGACCGCCGGGGAGCCGTCCGCCGGGACAGCACGCAGATCCGCGGCCCCGGCGGTCCGCCGGGGGGCGGGGCCGGTCAGGGCGCGCAGGGCGGCGGGCACCTGGCCCCTCGCGCGCAGGGCCGCGAGGTCCAGGTGGACGGGGGCCAGGAGGGCCTCGTCCGTGTGGTGCGCCGCGGCGTCGAAGAGGGCGATGCCCTCGGCGGTCGTCAGCGGCAGGATCCCGCCGCGGGCGAGCCGTTCGCGGTCCGCCGCGTCGAGGGTGTCCGCCATGCCGCCCGCCTCGCCCCACAGGCCCCAGGCCAGGGAGCGGGCCGGCAGGCCCTGGGCGCGCCGGTGCGCGGCCAGGCCGTCGAGGACGGCGTTCGCCGCCGCGTAGTTGCCCTGCCCGGGGGCACCGAGCAGGCCGGAGACCGAGGAGAACAGCACGAAGGCGGACAGGCCGGAGCCGGCGGTCAGCTCGTGCAGGTTGAGCGCGGCGTCCGCCTTGGGACGCAGGACGGCGGCGAGCCGCTCGGGCGTCAGGGCGGTGACCACCCCGTCGTCCAGGACGCCGGCGGCGTGGACGACTGCGGCGAGCGGACGGTCCGCGGGGATCGTGGCCAGGGCGCGGGCGAGGGCGTCGCGGTCGGCGACGTCGCAGGCCTCGGCCCGCGCCTCCGCCCCGGCCTCGGCCAGTTCCGCGATCAGGTCGCCGAGGCCGCCGCGGCCGCCGCGGCTGAGCAGCAGCAGGTTCCGCACGCCGTGCTCGGTGACGAGGTGGCGGGCGACCGCCCGGCCGATGCCACCGGAGGCGCCGGTGATCAGGACGGTGCCGTCGGGGCCGAATCCGGTGCCGGCGTCCTCGGCCGGGGGCGCGGGACGCCGCGCCTTGAGGCGGGGGACGAGCAGCGCCCCGTCACGGAAGGCCAGTTGCGGCTCACCGGAGGCGAGCGCCACCGGCAGCGCGGTCGGCAGGTCGGTGCCGGGACCGGCGTCGATCAGCACGCACCGGCCAGGGTGTTCCGCCTGGAGAGAGCGGAGCAGGCCCCAGACCGGCGCCGCCGCCAGGGCGGTGACCCCGGCGTCGTCGGCCGCGACGGCTCCCCGGGTGACGACGACGAGGGTGGTGTCCGCGAAGCGCTCGTCGGCCAGCCAGCCCTGCACGCAGTCCAGCGCCTCGTACGAGGCGCGGTGGACGGCCGCCGTCACGGCGACCGCGTCGGTGATCTCCTCGTCGGCGGTGGCCTCGCTCCGCAGGTCGAGCAGCAGGACGCCCGGGACGGACTGCCCCCGTGCGGCCCCGGCAACGGCCTCGGCGAGCGCGGCGTACGCCACCGGCGGCGCCTGCTCCCGGCCGGCCGGTACGGGGACCCAGTCCAGCCCGTACAGCGGCAGCCGGCCGGAGCTGCCGGTCAGCCTCAGCGGGGCCACCGGGCGGAACACGGCCGCGGCGACGGAGGCGACGGGCGCGCCCGTCGTGTCCGCGAGGGCCACGGCGAAGGAGTCGTCGTCCAGAGGGGTGAAGCGCACCCGCAGCACCGAGGCGCCGGACGCGTGGAGTTCGACCCCGTTCCAGGAGAAGGGGACCCGGCCGGGCCCGTCCTCGTGGTCCCGGCCGGCCACCCGCAGTGCGTGCGTGGCGGCGTCCAGGGCGGCGGGGTGCAGACCGAAGCCGGCGGCCTCGTCAGCCGTGTCCTGGGGGAGGCGCACCTCGGCGAAGATCTCCTCGCCGCGCCGCCAGACCGCCCGCAGGGCCTGGAAGGCCGGGCCGTACACGAGTCCGGAGTCGGCGAAGTCCTCGTAGAGGGAGCCGAGCGCGACCTCCTCGGCCTCCGCGGGCGGCCATGCGATGAGCTCTTCGCCGCCGCGCGCGGTGGCGGGGGCGAGGACGCCGGTGGCGTGGGTGGTCCACGGGGTGTCGGCCTCCGCGGCCTCCGCCAGGGAGTGCACGGTGACGGAGCGGGCTCCGGCGGCGTCGCCGCCCCCGACCACGACCTGGAGGCGGACGCCGCCGTGCTCGGGCAGCACCAGCGGAGCGCCCAGGGTCAGTTCGTCGACGCGGCCGCAGCCGGCCTGGTCGGCGGCGCGGGTGACCAGCTCCAGGAAGGCGGTGCCCGGCAGGGTGACGGCGTCACCGACCCGGTGGTCGGCCAGCCAGGGCTGCCCGTCGGTCGAGAGCCGGCCGGACAGGACCACGCCCTCGCCGTCGGCGAGGGTGATCGCGGCGCCGAGCAGCGGATGGCCGGCCGGTTCCAGCCCTGCGGCGGCCACGTCGTCGGCCTTCCCCCGGCCCTCGACCCAGTACCGGCGGTGCTGGAAGGCGTACGTGGGCAGCTCGACGGTGTCGGCACCGGAGCAGGCGGCGCCCCAGTCCGCCGTGACACCGCTGACGTGCAGCCGTGCCAGGGCCGCCAGCAGCGCGTTCGGCTCGGGACGGTCCTTGCGCAGCAGCGGAACCATGACGGCGTCGCGGCCGTCGTCCAGGGCGTCGGGAACGAGCGCGGCGAGCACCCCGTCGGGGCCGACCTCGACGAAGCGGGTCGCTCCCCCGGCTTCCAGCCTGCGGACGCCGTCGTGGAAGCGGACGGCTTCGCGCACGTGGCGGACCCAGTACTCCGGGTCGGCCAGTTCGTCCGCCGAGGCGACGGCGCCGGTCAGGTTGGACACGACCGGCAGCGAGGGAGCCCCGTACTCCAGTCGCCCGGCCACCTTCCTGAAGTCCTCCAGCATGGCGTCCATGAGCGGCGAGTGGAAGGCGTGCGAGACGCGCAGGGCGCGCGTGGTGCGGCCCTGCTCCTCGAACCGGGCGGCGAGGGCGTGGACCGCCTCCGCCTCGCCCGAGACCACCACGGACGAGGGGCCGTTGACGGCGGCGATGGAGATCCGCCCCTCCAGCAGCGGCCGTACCTCCTCCTCGGTCGCCCGTACGGCGGTCATCGCACCGCCCTCGGGCAGCGCCTGCATGAGCCGGCCGCGGGCGGCGACCAGTTCGGCGGCGTCGGCGAGCGAGAACACCCCGGCGACGTGGGCGGCGACGAGCTCGCCGATGGAGTGGCCCAGCAGCACGTCGGGGCGGACCCCCCACGCCGCGAGCAGACGGACCAGGGCGACCTCGACGGCGAAGAGCGCGGGCTGGGTGTACTCGGTACGGCCGAGGGCATCGGCGTCCTCGAAGATCACCTCGCGCAGCGGGCGGTCCAGGTGGCGGTCGAAGGCGGCGCAGACCTCGTCGAGCCCGACGGCGAACTCGGGGAAGGCCTCGTACAGTTCGCGGCCCATGCCGACACGCTGCGCGCCCTGTCCGGAGAAGAGAAAGGCGACCTGGCCGCCGTCTCCGGCGCCGCCGCTCACCACGTACGGGTGGGCCTCGCCCGCGGCGAGCGCGGCGAGCGCCTCGATGCCGTGGCCGACGCTCTCGGCGAGGACGACGGCACGGTGGTCGAGGGTCGCGCGGGTGGTCGCCAGGGACCAGCCGATGTCCAGCGCCCCGCCGCCCTGCGCGGTCAGCTGCCCGTGCAGCCGCCCGGCCTGGGCGCGCAGCGCCCCCGCGGTGTGTCCGGACAGCGCCCAGGGGACGGGAACGCCCGTGGGCCAGTCCGCGATCCGGCCGTCGGGCCGCTCCTGCGGGGTGTCCGGGGCGTCGGCCTCGTCCCGCGGGGCTTCTTCCAGGACCAGGTGCGCGTTGGTGCCGCTGACGCCGAAGGAGGAGACACCGGCCCGGCGCGCCCGCTCTCCGGCGGGCCACGGGCGGGGAGCGGTGAGCAGCCGTACGTCGCCGGCGGACCAGTCGACCTGCCGCGAGGGCTCGGACACGTGCAGGGTCGCGGGCAGCACCTCGTGCTGGAGCGCCATCACCATCTTGATGACACCGGCGACGCCCGCGGCGCCCTGGGTGTGTCCGATGTTGGACTTCAGCGAGCCGAGCCACAGCGGATGGCCCTCGGGGCGGTTCTGGCCGTAGGCGGCGAGGACGGCCTGGGCCTCGATGGGGTCGCCCAGGGTCGTGCCCGTGCCGTGTCCCTCGACGGCGTCGACGTCCGCGGCGGAGAGGCCCGCGTTGGCCAGGGCCTGCCGGATGACGCGCTGCTGCGAGGGGCCGTTGGGGGCCGTCAGCCCGTTGGAGGCGCCGTCGGAGTTGACGGCCGAGCCGCGGATCACGGCCAGGACCCGGTGGTTGTTGCGGCGCGCGTCGGAGAGGCGCTCCAGCACCAGGGTTCCGGCGCCTTCCGACCATCCGGTGCCGTCGGCGTCGTCGGAGAAGGCCTTGCACCTGCCGTCCGCGGCCAGACCGCGCTGCTTGCTGAAGGCGACGAACGGTCCGGGGGTGGACATCACCATGACGCCGCCGGCCAGCGCCAGCGAGCACTCGCGCTGGCGGAGCGCCTGGCTCGCCAGGTGCAGGGCGACGAGCGAGGAGGAGCAGGCGGTGTCGACCGTGAGGGAGGGACCCTCCAGGCCGAGGGTGTACGACACCCGGCCGGAGATCACCGACGCGGCGTTGCCCGTGCTCAGGTAGTCGGCGCCGACGACGTCGGTGGGCAGGTCGTCGTAGTAGCCTCGCTCGCCGCTGCCCACGAAGACGCCCACCTGCGCCTGGCGCAGCGCGTCGGGGGCGATCCGGGCCCGTTCCAGGGCCTCCCAGGCCAGTTCGAGGACCAGGCGCTGCTGCGGGTCCATGGCCAGCGCCTCGCGGGGCGAGATGCCGAACAGCGAGGCGTCGAAGTCGCCCGCGCCGCTGACGAATCCGCCGTCCCGGACGTAGCTGGTGCCGGGGTTGTCGGGGTCCGCGTCGTAGAGCGAGTCCAGGTTCCATCCGCGGTCCGTGGGGAAGGGGCCGATGGCGTCGGTTCCCTCGTCCACGATCCGCCACAGGTCCTCCGGTGACCGTACGTCTCCGGGGTAGCGGCAGCTCATCCCCACGATCGCGATGGGTTCGCGGTCGGCGGTCTCGAGTTCGCGCAGCCGCTCCCGGGTCTGGTGCAGGTTGGCGGTGGCGCGCTTCAGGTACTCGAGGAGCTTGTCTTCGTCAGCCATCAGGTCCTCTTGTCGTTCATTCGGTACGGGCGGCGGCGGGGCGGAGCGGTCGGGATCACTCGACTCCCCACTCCTGGTCGATCAGGGCGAAGACGTCTTCCGCCGTCGCGCTTTCGAGCCGGTCGGAGACGGCCGTGCCGGCGTCGCCGGCGAGGGTCTGGTGCAGTCCGCCGACGAGAACCTGCAGCCGGGACGTCATCCGGGTGCTTTCGATCTCTTCGCGGGACATGGCGGCCACGAGGGCTTCGAGGCGGTCGAGTACGGACAGCACCGGCACCGCGGACTCGGAACCGAGGTCCTGGCCGCCGCCGAGCTTGTGGTCCAGGTGCTCCGCGAGCGCCCTGGGCGTGGCGTAGTCGAAGACGGCGGTGGCCGGCAGCCGCAGTCCGGTCGCGGCGTTCAGCCGGTTGCGCAGGTCGACGGCGCCGACCGAGTCGAACCCGAGGGCCTTGAAGGCGCGGTTCGGCTCCACGTCGGAGGGCCCGTCGTGTCCGAGCACCGCCGCCACCTGGGTCCGTACGAGGTCCAGCAACAGCCGTTCGCGCTCGGCCGGGGTGACCTCGGTGAGCCGTCCGGCCAGTGCGGAGCCGGCCCGGTCGTCGTCGACGGTGTCCGTCGTGTCTCCGCCGAGGGCGGCCACGGCCTCGGGCAGTTCGGCGAGCAGCGGCCTCGGCCGGGCCAGCGCGTACACCGGGGCGAAGACGGTCCAGTCGATGTCGGCGACCACCAGGTGGCACTCTTCGTGGTCCAGGGCCCGCTGGAGGGCGCCGATGGCGGCCGCGGGGTCCATGGTGGCCAGTCCCGTCCTGCTCAGTTGGGTGTCGACCTGCTCGTCGACCATGCCGCCGCCGCCCCAGGAACCCCAGGCGACCGAGGTCACCGGCAGGTTCCGGGCCCGGCGGTGCTGGGCGAGGCCGTCGAGGAAGGCGTTGGCCGTTCCGTAGGCGGGACGTCCGGCGGTGCCCCAGACCGCGGCTCCGCTGGAGAACAGCACGAAGGCGTCCAGCTCCCGGTCGCCGAGCAGCCGGTGCAGGTGCAGGGCACCCGCCGTCTTGCCGAGGGTGGCCTCCGCGAACTCGGCCGTGGTGGTCCGGGTCAGTCCGGGCTCCTCGGGCAGCACCCCGGCTGCGTGGAACACCGCGGTCAGGGGCTGCTCCTCGGGCAGGGCGGCGAGCAGCTCCGCGACCGCCTGGCCGTCGGACACGTCACAGGCGGCAAGGGTCACTTCCGCACCCAGGGCGCGCAGTTCGTCCGCAAGTCGCGCGGCGCCGTCGGCGTCGGGGCCGCGCCTGCTCGTCAGTACGAGGTGCCCGGCGCCGTTCTCCGCCAGCCAGCGGGCGATCCGGCCACCGATCGCGCCGGTGCCCCCGGTGACCAGGACCGTGCCGCGGGGCCGCCAGGTGCGGGTGGGCTCCGCGTCGCCCAGGGGGGCGCGGACCATGCGCCGGGCGAAGACCCCGCCCCGGCGGACGGCGAGCTGGTCCTCGCCGCCCTGGCCGGCCAGGGCGGCGACCAGCAGGCCGAGCGCGCGGTCGTCGAGGTCGGCGGCAAGGTCCACCAGGCCGCCCCAGGTGTCGGGGAAGTCCAGCGAGCAGACGGTGGCGGTCCCCCACAGCGCGGCGGCGGACGGGTCGACGTCCTCGAACCGGTCGACGGCGACGGCACCCCGGGTCACCCCCCAGAACGGGGCGGTGACCTCCGCGTCGGCCAGGCCCTGGAGCAGGGTGAGGGTCGCCGCGGTGCCCGCGCGGAAGGCGGGATGGGCAGGGTCCTCCCGGGTGTCGAGGGCCAGGAGCGAGAGCACGCCCGCAAGGGGCCGGCCGTCGAGGGCGCAGGTGATCTGCTCGGCCAGCTTGGTCCGGTCGGTGTCCGCGGACCGCAGGCGTACGGTGTCCGCGCCCAGCCGTTCCAGGCCGTCCGCGATCGTGTCGGCGGCCGGGGTGTCGGCGGGGACGACCACCAGCCAGGTGCCCTGGAGCGTGCCGGGGCGCGCGCCGGCTCCGGTCAGCGGCCGCCATTCGACGCGGTAGCGCCAGGAGTCGGCGATCGTGGCCTCGGTCCGGTCGCGGCGCCAGGCCGCGAGGGCGGGCACGACCGGGCCGAGGGTGTCGGGCGCCAGGTTCAGGCGGGTTCCGAGCGCCGTCAGGTCCGCCCGCTCGATCTCCGTCCAGAACGCCTGGTCGGCGGGGGCGGTGCCGGGGGATCCAGGGCCGGCAGCGGCCGGCTGCCCGCTCTCCAGCCAGTAGGTCCGGCGCTGGAAGGGGTAGGTCGGCAGGTCCACCGCGGTGGCGCCGGGGAACAGGGCCGCCCAGTCCACCGTCGCGCCCCGGACGTGGATTTCGGCGAGGGAGGTCAGGAAGCGGTCCAGGCCCCCGTCGTCGCGGCGCAGCGTGCCGGTGACGGCGGCGTCGTGGCCGAGGTCGTCCAGGGTCTCCTGGATGCTGAGCGCGATCACGGGGTGGGCGCTGCTCTCGACGAACAGCGCGTGCCCGAGCTCGGCCAGTTCCCGTACGACCGGGGCGAACCGGACCGTGTTGCGGAGGTTGGCGTACCAGTAGCGCGCGTCCAGGCCGCTGCCGTCGACCCATTCGCCGGTGACGGTCGAGAGCATGGGGACGTCCGCCACGCGGGGCGCGAGCGGCGCGAGGTCGGCGAGCAGCCGGTCCTCGATGAGTTCGACGTGCGCCGAGTGGGAGGCGTAGTCCACCGGGACGCGCTTGGCCCTGATGTCCTCGGCGGTCAGTTCGGCCTGGAGCCCGTCGAGCGCTTCGCCGTCGCCCGAGAGGACGGCGGAGCGGGCGCCGTTGTCGGCGGCGAGCGAGATCCGGCCGTCCCAGCGCTGCAGCCGCGGCGCCACCTGTTCGGCGGAGAGCCCCACGGACAGCATGCCGCCGCCCCGGTTGCCGAGCGCCTCCAGGATCGCCAGGCTGCGCAGGGCGACCACGCGCGCCCCGTCCTCCAGGGACAAGGCCCCCGAGACGGTCGCGGCGGCGATCTCGCCCTGGGAGTGGCCGATGACGGCGTCCGGTTCGATGCCGTGCGCGCGCCAGACGGCGGCCAGGGAGACCATCACGGCCCACAGCACGGGCTGTACGACGTCCACGCGCTCGGCGGGCGGGGCGTCGGCCCCGCCCTTGAGGACGGCCGTCAGGGACCAGCCGGTGAACGGCGCGAGGGCCCGGTCGCAGGCGGCGATGCTCTCGGCGAAGGCGGGGGACTCCGCGAGCAGGCGGGTCGCCATTCCGTCCCACTGGGAGCCCTGGCCGGGGAAGACGAAGACCGTCTTGCCGGAGACCTCGGCGAGTCCGCCGACGGCGGCCGCCGGGGAGCCGCCCCGGGCCAGTTCGCGCAGGGTGGCGGCCAGCTCCTCGCGGGAGGTGCCCACGGCGACGGCCCGGTGTTCGAAGACCGAGCGGGTCGCGGCCAGCGAGTAGCCGATGTCGGTGAGCGACTCGTCGGGGCGGTCCAGCAGCAGGGCGGCGAGATCGCGGGCCCGCGCGGCGAGGGCGTCCGGGGTACGGGCGGACAGGACGAGGGGTGTCACGGCGGGCGCCGCGCCCGTACCGGCCGGCCCCGCGGTTCTGGCGTCGGGCGCCTGCTCGGGCTCCGGCTCGGGCTCCGGCTCAGGCTCGGGTGCCTCTTCCAGGATCAGGTGGGCGTTGGTGCCGCTGATGCCGAACGAGGACACACCGGCCCGGCGCGGGTGCCCGGCCCGGGGCCAGTCCCGGGCCTCGGTGAGCAGTTCCACCGCGCCGGAGGCCCAGTCCACGTGCGGCGAGGCCTCCTTCACGTGCAGGGTCTTGGGCAGCGTCCCGTGCCGCATGGCCTGCACCATCTTGATCACGCCCGCCACGCCCGCCGCGGCCTGCGCGTGGCCGAAGTTCGACTTGAGCGAGCCGAGCCACAGCGGGGCACCGCCCGCGCCGCGGTGCCGGCCGTAGGTGGCGAGCAGCGCCTGGGCCTCGATGGGGTCGCCCAGTGTGGTGCCGGTCCCGTGCGCGTCGACGGCGTCCACGTCCGCCGGGGTCAGTCCGGCATCGGCGAGCGCGGCCTCGATGACCCGGACCTGGGAGGGGCCGTTGGGCGCGGCGAAGCCGTTGCTGGCCCCGTCCTGGTTGACGGCGGAGCCGCGCAGCACGGCCAGCACCCGGTGCCCGTTGCGCCGGGCGTCCGAGAGGCGTTCCAGGACGAGTACGCCGACGCCTTCGGCCCACGAGGTGCCGTCGGCGTCGCTGGAGAAGGACTTGCTGCGGCCGTCGGGTGCCAGGCCGCGCTGGCGGCTGAAGTCGACGAACATCTCCGGGGTGCCCATGACGGTGACGCCGCCGGCGAGGGCCAGCGTGCAGTCACCGCGGCGCAGCGCCTGGCCGGCGAGGTGGATGGCGACGAGCGAGGAGGAGCAGGCCGTGTCGACGGACAGGGCCGGGCCCTCCAGCCCGAGGGTGTAGGCGACCTGGCCCGAGACCAGGCTGCCGCCGGGGCTGCCGCCGTGGTAGTCGTGGTACATCAGGCCGGCGTACACACCGGTCGAGGAGCCGTGCAGCGAGTGCGGGTCGATCCCGGCCCGCTCGATGGCCTCCCAGGAGACCTCTAGCAGGATGCGCTGCTGCGGATCGGCCCGGCGGGCGTCGAAGGGACTGATCCCGAAGAAGTCGGCGTCGAACTCGCCCGCCTCGTAGAGGAACCCGCCTTCGCGGACGTACGTCCTGCCCGGCCGGCCCGGCTCCGGGTCGTAGATCTCCGCGGCGTCCCAGCCCCGGTCGGCCGGGAACCCGCCGATGCCGTCGCGGCCTTCGGCGACCAGCTCCCACAGCGCCTCGGGCGAGGTCGCACCGCCGGGGTAGCGGCAGCTCATGCCGATGATCGCGATGGGTTCCGTGTCCCGCGTCTCGACCTCCTGGAGGCGCCGACGGACCTGTCGCAGGTCGGCCGTCGCGCGCTTCAGGTAGTCGCGGAGCTTGTCGTCGTTCACCTTGGTCCGCCCGTTCACGAGATACCCAGTTCGTCGTCCAGCACTTGGAAGAGCTCTTCATCCGTCGCGGCGTCGAGGTCGTCGTCCCCGAGCTCGGTGTCCGGTACGGAGCCGTGCAGGTCCTGCCACTTGCGCACCAGCGCCGCCAGCCGCGCCGAGACCCTGGCGTGGCCCTCGGCTCCCGGCCCGACCGTGCCGAGGGCCGCTTCGAGCCGCTCCACCTCGGCAAGCACCGGCCGCACGGGGTCCACCTGGGCCGGATCGATCTGCGCCCGCAGGGAACGGGCCAGCGCGAGGGGTGTCGGGTGGTCGAAGACCACCGTCGCGGGCAGCCGTACGCCGGTCGTGGCGCCGAGCTGGTTGCGCAGCTCGACAGCCGCCAGCGAGTCGAAACCCATCTCCTGGAAGGCGCGGCCCGGTTCGACCGTGTTCCGGGAGGCGTGGCCGAGGACCGCCGCGACGTGGTCGCGCACGATGTCGGTCAGGAACGTCTCGCGGTCCTCCTCCGGCACCCGGCCCAGCCGCTCGGCGAACCCTTCGGCTCCGGCGGCGGCCGCCGCCGGGGCGGAGGCCCGGCCCTTGGCACGGCCGGGCGCGCCCGCCAGTGCGCGCAGCACCGGAGGAATCTCGTCCGTACGGGCCCGCAGCGCGGGCAGGTTCACCTTCAGCGGCACGAGCAGCCCACCGGTCTCCCCGGCGGCGGTCGGCGCCTCGACACCGCCCGCGGGCAGCGCCGCGTCGAAGAGGGCGAGCCCGTCCTCGGAGGAAATCGGCGGCAGCCCGAGCCGGTCGAGCCTGCGCAGGTCCGTGTCGTCGAGGAGTCCGGCCATGCCGCCGTCCTCCGACCAGGCGCCCCACGCCAGCGAGAGGGCGGGCAGGCCCTCGGACCTGCGGTGCACGGCGAGCGAGTCCAGGAAGACGTTCGCGGCGGCGTAGTTGGCCTGTCCCGCGCCCAGCACCAGGCCGGCCGCGGAGGAGAACAGCACGAACGCCGCTAGATCCGACCGCCGGGTCAGTTCGTGCAGATGCCAGGCTCCGTCGGCCTTGGGCCGCATCACCGCGTCGACCTGTGCGGGGGTCAGCGAAGAGACCACCCCGTTGTCGACGACACCGGCGGCGTGCACCACGGCGACCAGCGGGTGCGCCTCGGGCACCGTGGCCAGCAGGCCGGCCACGGACTGCCGGTCGCCGACGTCGCAGGCCGCGATGTCCACGTGGGCGCCGAGCCCGGTGAGCCGCTCGCGGAGCTCTTTCGCGCCGGCCGCGTCCGGCCCGCGTCGGCTGGTGAGGAGCAGCCTGCGCACGCCGTGCGCCTCGACCAGGTGCCGGGCGAGCAGGGCGCCGAGGCCTCCGGTGCCGCCCGTGACGAGGACCGTTCCGGCCGGATCCCACGACGGGGTCCGCGACGGCGCGGGGAGCTCCGTGGCGGCCGCCAGCCGCGGCACGAAGGGGGCGCCGCCACGGATGGCGATCTCGGGCTCGCCGGTGGCGAGCGCGGCGGGCACCGCCCGGAGCGATGCCGCTTCCCCGTCGATGTCGAGGAGGCCGAACCGGCCGGGGTTCTCCGCCTGTGCCGACCGTACGACGCCCCACGCCGGGGCGGTGGCCAGGTCGATCTGGGCGCCGGCGCCCCGGGCGGCGGCGCCGGTGGTGACGACCACCAGCCGGGACTCGGCGAAGGCGGGATCGGCCAGCCACTCGGCGAGCCGGCCGAGCAGCCGTGCCGTCACGTCACGGGCCGCCTCCGGGACCGAGGTCCCGAGCGGCTGCGCCGGCAGGGGCAGCAGTACCTGCCGGGGCGCGGGCACTCCGCCGGCCACGGCACGGCTCAGGCCGGCCAGATCGGCGTGTACGGTCACCCGCTCACCCAGCGCCGCGGTCAAGGCCGACTCCCCCTCGCCGAGGAGGGCTGCGTCGAGGGGGGCCGGAGCCGGGCCCTCGGACACGGGCGCCGCGTCCCAGCGCACCCGGAACAGCGCATCGGCCGGTCCACCACCGAGCTGACCCGCCGTCACCGGCATGGCCAGCAGCGAGTCGACGGAGGCCACGGGGGTGCCGTGCCGGTCGGCGATGGCCAGCGCCACCGAACCGGTCCCGGCGGGCACCATCCGTACGCGCAGCTCGCCCGCGCCGGAGGACCGCAGCCGTACGCCGCTCCAGAGGAAGGGCAGTAGGGGGACGCCGACGGCGCTGCCGTCGGTGTCGGCGCCGGCCGAGTCCAGCAGTTGCGCGTGCAGGGCGGCATCGAGGAGGGCCGGGTGGATGCCGAAGGGAGCCGTGTGCAGGGCGGCGTCCTCGGGGCCCGCGACCTCGGCGAAGACCTCGTCGCCGCGGCGCCACATGGCACGCAGCCCCTGGAAGGACGGGCCGTAGTCGAAGCCCTGACCGGCCAGGGTCTCGTACGCGTCGCCCAGCGCGACGGGTTCGGCGCCGGCGGGCGGCCAGGCACCGAAGTCGAATCCCGGGGCGTCGTCGGGGGCGTCCGCCGCGAGGAACCCGGCCGCGTGGCGGATCCAGGCACCGTCGGCGGACTCGTCGGCGCCGGCCCGGGAGTAGACGGCGACCGGCCGCCGGCCGGAGTCGTCCGGGGCGTCCACCGCGACCTGGAGGGCCACGTGTCCCTCTTCGGGCAGCACCAGCGGTGCCTGGAGGGTCAGTTCGGACACCGTGTCGTGGCCGACCTCGGCTCCGGCCCGCAGGGCGAGCTCGACGAAGGCGGTTCCGGGCAGCAGCGCCCGTCCCAGGACGACGTGGTCGGCCAGCCAGGGGCTCTCCGACACCGAGAGCCGTCCGGTCAGCAGTACCCCGCCGGATCCCGGGACGGCGACGACCGCGCGCAGCAGCGGGTGGTCCGCCGCGACCTGGCCCGAGCCGGCTGCGTCGGCCGGGGCCCGGCCGGGAGTGAGCCAGTAATGCTGCTTGTCGAAGGCGTAGGTCGGAAGCGGGACGCGTCGGGGTGTGTGTCCCGCCGCGGTGAAGTACCCCGCCCAGTCCACCT
>NZ_JBVIWA010000040.1:0-22708 GCF_055595065.1 Streptomyces sp. NPDC040545 | reverse complement strand
CCGAAGTGGACGGGGTATCAACTTCTGGCGTTGATTTTTGGCACGCTGTTGAGTTCTCAAGGAACGGACGCTTCCTTTGTACTCACCCTCGCGGGCTTTCCTCCGGGCTTTCGTTCTGTTCTTGCGTTTCCAACTCTACCAGATCATTTCCGCGCCGTTTCCGGCGGTGGATTTGAATTCGGTGACCGTTGGGGGTCTTTGCCTTTCGGCGTTCCACCACTTTAGCGCTTATCCCTTGCGGCTCATAATCGAGCCACTGGCCAGGAATTCGGGCATGCCGAATAGGACCCCGCCAGGGGTAAGTCGTAGGTGTTGGGTTGGCCGCTCCGGGTCGCTGCCGACAGCAGTGCCCGTTCAAGCGGCTCGGGCTACGTTAGGCGTCCGGCAGGGCCGAGTCAAGTTGAGCGGCGGCGCGGTGCATGGGCGCGGTACGGGCTCACCGTCGGGTCGTGGGTGATCCAGAAGCGGTACGGGTGAGCCGCGCCGGCTCCGCCCACTCCCGTGCGCGGGCCGCTGCTCATCAGGTCCGCCGAGGTCGGGGTGCCCGTGAGGAGGGACAAGGGGGAATCGGGCCCCGCGCAGAGGTCGGTGCCGTCCAGGGAGCGGTCCACGTCCAGGGCCGTGGCCAGACGGGCCGGGCCTTTGGCCAGTTCTCTCGGGCTTCTGGCCGAAACTCGACGTTTGGCGGCCAGCTCGGCACCCACCGTGACCTCGCCCGCGCGCAGCAGCACCCCGCTCGCGTGGCCCGGGGGGCCGCACACCAGGTTGAGGCTGAACCACATGCCGTAGATGAAGTAGACGTACGCGTGTCCGGGTGGACCGAACATCGACGCGTTGCGGGCGGTGCGGCCGCGGTAGGCGTGGGAGCCGGGGTCGGTCTCCCCCTCGTACGCCTCGACCTCCGTGATGCGCAGTTCGAGGGGGCCGTCCGTGGTGCGGCGGACGAGGGTGCGGCCCAGGAGGTCAGGGGCCACGCTGAGGACCGGGCGGTCGAAGAAGGACCTGGGCAGGGGCGTACGGTCAGGGCGCGCGCTCATCCGGTCGAGCGTAGTGGAACGCGTGCACGTGGAACCGGGGCCTAAGGTTCCGCGTTGGTACGGGGTAGTCGCGGCGTAGTCGCCAGATCCTTTCAAGGGGAGTTAGAGCATGGGCTTCAAGAAGCTGTTCGCGAGCCTGGGCGCCGGTGGTGCTTCGGTGGACACGATCATCACCGAGCCGAACGTCGTGCCCGGTGGAATCGTCCAGGGCGAGGTACGGATCCAGGGTGGATCCGTGGAGCAGCAGATCGAGGGGCTGTCCGTCGGGCTGCAGGCGCGGGTCGAGGTCGAGGGCGGCGACCAGGAGTACAAGCAGGACATCGTCTTCACCAAGCAGCGTCTGGGCGGTGCCTTCAAGGTGCAGCCCGGTGCGCTGCACGTGGTTCCGTTCGGGCTGGAGATCCCCTGGGAGACGCCGATCACCCACTTCGGGGGTCAGCACCTGCACGGGATGAACATCGGGGTCAGCACCGAGCTGGAGATCGCGCGCGCGGTGGACGCGGGCGACCTCGACGCGATCAACGTGCACCCGGTGCCGGCGCAGCAGGCGATCCTCGATGCCTTCCGGCAGCTCGGCTTCACGTTCCGCAGCGCGGACATGGAGCGCGGGCACATCCGTGGGACGCGCCAGTCGCTGCCCTTCTACCAGGAGATCGAGTTCCTGCCGCCCTCGCAGTACCGCGGGCTGCACCAGGTCGAGCTCACCTTCATCTCGGACGGCCGCGAGATGGATGTCGTTCTGGAGATGGACAAGAAGCCCGGTCTGTTCACCGAGGGCAGTGACACCTACCGCTGCTTCCAGGTGGGGCTGCAGTCGTACCAGAGCACGGACTGGGCGGCGTACCTGAACCAGTGGATCGCCAGCGTCGGTTCGCAGCGCAACTGGTTCTAAGCTCGCGACCGCGTCCGCACACCGCGGGCGCGGTCCGATGTCTCCCCTTTCCGGAGGTTCAGCAGTGTCAGAGCAGAGCAGGGCGCCCCTTCCGCACGACTTCCACCCCGAGGTCGCGGCCTTCACCTTGACGAGCGAGGACGTCTCCCATGGAGCCGACCTGAACGCCGCACAGGTCCTCACGGGGAAGAACGTCTCGCCCCACCTGCGCTGGGAGGGCTTTCCCGAGGGGACGAAGAGCTTCGCCGTGACCTGCTTCGACCCGGACGCGCCCACGGGCAGCGGGTTCTGGCACTGGGTGCTCTTCGACCTGCCCGTTTCGGTGACGGAGCTGCCGGCCGGGGCGGGCACCGGAGACTTCGCGGGCCTGCCGGAGGGGGCTGTGCACGCGCGGAACGACTACGGCACGAGGGACTTCGGCGGTGCGGCCCCGCCGCGCGGCGAGCGGCACCGCTACGTGTTCACCGTGTACGCGGTGGACCGGGAGCAGCTCGGCCCGGACGAGGACTCGTCGCCGGCGGTCGTCGGATTCCATCTGCGGTTCCACGCCCTGGGGCGTGCGCAGCTCGTCGCCGAGTACGAGGCGCCCGCGGCGCGCTGATCGTTTCCCGAGCGTTCGCCCGGTCCTGGTCTAAAGAAGGCCAGGACCGGGCATTTTTATTGCGTTGTCCCGCGTGGCACGCGCGGCCAGAGTGGTTGCGGGCCCTGCCGCCAGGGTGGTCGCGGGCCTGCACACGGGAGGTGGGCGAGATGCGGGACACGCTGGTGCTGAATGCGAGCTTCGAGCCGCTGTCGACAGTGACTCTGAACCGGGCCGTGGTTCTGGTGCTCCAGGACAAGGCCGTCGTCGAACAGTCGCACCCCGAGCTGCGTGTGCGCGCGGCCACCATGGATCTTCCGATGCCCCGGGTGATCAGGCTCTGCAGGTACGTCCGGGTGCCCTTCCGAAGACATGCTCCCTGGTCGCGGAGGGGGGTGCTGGTCCGGGACCAGCACCGTTGCGCGTACTGCGGGAAGCGCGCGACGACCGTGGACCACGTACTGCCGCGGGCTCAGGGGGGTGGGGACACCTGGCTGAACACCGTGGCGTCCTGCGCCGAGGACAACCACCGCAAGGCGGCGCGTACTCCGGAGGAGGCGGGGATGCCGCTCCTTCGGAGGCCCTTCGTGCCGTCGCCGGCGGACGCGATGCTGCTGGCCCTGGGGGTGGCCGGGCGGGAGGCGCTCCCGGAGTGGCTGGAGCGTTCCGCCTAGACGGATCTCCCGCGTTCGGTGGAGACGGTCGCGCTGGGCGGCGTAGTTCTTCTACGTCGCTCAGCTGACGAGTAGTTGGACGATGGCGATGACACCGACCGTCACGATGACCGCGCGCAGGACGGTCGGCGAGAGGCGGCGGCCGACCTTGGCACCGATCTGGCCGCCGATCGTGGAGCCGACGGCGATGAGGACGACGGCCGTCCAGTCGAACTCGGCGACGAAGAGGAAGACGACGGCCGCGATGCCGTTCACCAGAGCGGCGATGACGTTCTTGACGGCGTTGATGCGCTGCAGGTCCTCGCGGAGCAGCAGGCCCATCAGGCCGAGGTAGAGCACGCCCTGGGCGGCGCCGAAGTAGCCGCCGTACGCGCTGGAGAGCAGCATGCCGCCGAGCAGGGCCGGTCCCCCGTCGGGGTGGCCGGTGTCGCCTCCGGCGGCTTCCTGGCGTCGGCGCAGCGCGGCGGCGAGCCGGGGCTGGAGGACGACGAGGACCAGGGCCAGTGCGATCAGGACGGGCACGATCGTGTCGAAGGACTCGGACGGCAGGGTGAGGAGCAGGATCGCGCCCGCGAGTCCGCCGACGAGGGACACGGAGCCGAGCCGCAGGATGCGGGCGCGCTGGCCCTGGAGCTCCTTGCGGTAGCCGATGGCGCCGCTGATCGAACCGGGCACCAGGCCGAGCGTGTTGGACACGTTGGCGGTGACCGGGGGCAGGCCGGTGGCGAGCAGCACCGGGAAGGTGATCAGGGTGCCGGAGCCGACGATGGTGTTGATCGTGCCCGCGCCGATGCCGGCGGCGAAGACAGCGAGTGATTCCCAGATGGACATGGACGGTGCCATCCCCTTTGCATGAGTGGGTCGCCTCCCCGCCATGAAGGTCGAGGGGCCTCACCGATCATGCATGAAGGGGATGGCGGGTCAGTCGATGGGGGGCTGTTCGCGGCGGTCCGCGCCGTCCTTGTCCCGCGCGGCCGGGATGCCGCCGCCGTCCTTGCCCGTGTTCTGCGGGTTGAAGCCCGAACCGCCGCCCATGGGGCCGAAGTTGCCCATGGCGCCGGAGAGGCCCTTGAGGGCGTCGCCGATCTCGCTCGGCACGATCCAGAGCTTGTTGGCGTCGCCCTCTGCGATCTTCGGGAGCATCTGGAGGTACTGGTAGGCGAGGAGCTTCTGGTCGGCATCGCCGGCGTGGATGGACTCGAAGACCGTGCGGATGGCCTGTGCCTCGCCCTCGGCGCGCAGTGCGGCGGCCTTGGCGTCACCTTCGGCGCGCAGGATGGAGGACTGCTTCTCACCCTCGGCGCGCAGGATCTCGGACTGCCGGACACCTTCGGCCTGGAGGATCGCGGCGCGCTTGTCACGGTCCGCGCGCATCTGCTTCTCCATCGAGTCCTGGATGGAGGTCGGCGGCTCGATGGCCTTGAGCTCGACGCGGTTGACGCGGATGCCCCACTTGCCGGTGGCCTCGTCGAGGACTCCGCGCAGGGCCGCGTTGATCTCCTCGCGGGAGGTGAGGGTCCGCTCCAGGTCCATACCGCCGATGATGTTGCGGAGCGTGGTGACGGTGAGCTGCTCGATGGCCTGGATGTAGCTGGCCACCTCGTAGGTCGCGGCCCGTGCGTCGGTCACCTGGTAGTAGATGACGGTGTCGATGTTGACGACCAGGTTGTCCTGGGTGATGACGGGCTGCGGCGGGAACGGAACGACCTGCTCGCGGAGGTCGATCCGGTTGCGGATCGAGTCGATGAACGGGACGACGATGTTGAGGCCCGCGTTGAGGGTGCGGGTGTAGCGGCCGAACCGCTCGACGATGGCGGCGCTGGCCTGCGGGATCACCTGGATCGTCTTGACCAGTGCGATGAAGACCAGAACCACCAGAATGATCAGGACGATGATGATCGGTTGCATGCGGTTCCCCGTGCCCTTCCGGCTGTCTGTGCTGCCCCGTTGATCGGAGTCTCTCAGACCCTGGGGCCGCGAGCAGGCTGGTTGTCACATGACGACGGCGGTCGCCCCGTCGATCTCCACCACGTCGACGGACTGTCCGGGTTCGAAGCTGGTGTCCGCGTCGAGGGTGCGCGCGGACCAGACCTCGCCCGCGAGCTTGATGCGGCCGCCGCTGCCGTCGACCCGTTCCAGGACGACGGCGGATCTGCCCCTCAACGCGTCGATGCCGCTGAGGTGTCGGGGGCGCTGGGTGCCGTGCCGGTTGGCGATGGGGCGTACGACGGCGATGAGCGCGACCGACACGATCACGAAGACCAGGACCTGCGCCACCACTCCCCCGCCGACGGCAGCCGTGACGGCGGCCGCGACCGCGCCGACCGCGAACATGCCGAACTCCGGCATGGCGGTCAGGACGAGGGGGATGCCCAGTCCGACCGCGCCGATGAGCCACCACACCCACGCGTCGATGTCCACATGGTCATGGTAGGTCGGGTGGGCGCGGTCGGGACAGGGTGCGAAGACCCGTAACAGATGTGAGGACGGGCCCGGGAGCCTAGCCGAGCGGGAGGCCCTGGGCGGTCCAGCGGTCGGTCCCGTTGCGCTCGACGACCAGCGGGAGGCCGAAGCAGAGGGAGAGGTTGCGGGAGGTCAGTTCGAGGTCGATCGGGCCCGCGGTGACGACCTTGCCCTGACGGATCATCAGGACGTGGGTGAAGCCGGGGGCGATCTCCTCGACGTGGTGCGTGACCATGACCATCGACGGGGCGAGCGGGTCGCGGGCCAGGCGGCCGAGGCGGCGTACGAGGTCCTCGCGGCCGCCGAGGTCCAGACCGGCGGCGGGCTCGTCGAGGAGGAGCAGCTCGGGGTCGGTCATCAGGGCGCGGGCGATCAGCGTGCGCTTGCGCTCGCCCTCGGAGAGGGTGCCGAACTTACGGTCGAGGTATTCGGTCATGCCGAGGCGGTCGAGGAAGGCGCGGGCGCGCTGCTCGTCGACGTCCTCGTACTCCTCCTGCCAGGTCGCCGTCATGCCGTAGGCGGCGGTGAGGACGGTCTGCAGGACGGTCTGCCGCTTGGGCAGCTTGTCGGCCATCGCGATGCCGGCGACACCGATGCGGGGGCGCAGCTCGAAGACGTCCACCTTGCCGAGGGTGCTGCCGAGGATGGTGGCGCTGCCCTTGGTGGGGAAGAGGTAGCTGGAGGCGAGGTTCAGCAGTGTGGTCTTGCCGGCGCCGTTGGGGCCGAGGATCACCCAGCGCTCGCCCTCCTTCACCGACCAGGAGACCTGGTCCACCAGAGCCCGGCCCTCGCGGACCACGGATACGTCCACCAGCTCCAGAACATCGCTCATGAGCGTGTTGTCACCCCTTGCAGTCACGGTTCTCTGTGCGCCGGTAGACGCAGCCCCAGGGGAAAACCTACGCCACTCGGCGAGGGGTCCGGGGCCGGGGCCCGGTGCCGGGGCCGATCCGTAAAGTAGGGGGATGCTTTTCGAACCACGTTCAGGGCGCTTGGCCGCCTGGGGGAACGCACTGCTGGCCGGTCTGGTCTCGCCCGACGAGGCCGTGTTGTCGATCGTGGGCGAGGACGCCGTGCACCGGGTGGAGGGGCTGCCGGGTGAGACGGGCCCCATCGGGCTCACCCTGGCGCTCGGCCGGCTGCGGGCCCTGGGGGTGACGGGGCTGCGGGTGGCGCTGCCCGCGCCGGGGCATCCGCTGGGGCTGAGCGGGCCGCCGGAGTTCAATGCGCGGGCGCTGGAGGCGGAGGAGGCGGTCGTCGCGGTGGGCGCGGCGCTGGGCCTGGTGCCGGAGGTGTCCGAGGTCGGGCCGGCCGGGGACGTGCACGTGTCGGTGACCTGGCACGTGCTGCCGGTACGGGAGGCTCCGCCGGCGGACGTGCCCTCGCTGAGCGAGGCGGAGCGGGAGCTGGCGGAGGCGCTGCGCGAGGCGACCGAGGCGCTGACCCGGCTGGACGTGGCCGGGTCCGGGCCGGTCGCGGAGGCCGCGCTGTCGGCGTACCGGGCGCGGGCGGAGGCCGGGCGGGACGCTCTGGCGCCGGGGTACCCGCCGCGGGCGGTACGGGTGCTGGCGCTGGCGCAGCGGGTGGACCTGATGGTGTCGCTGGCGTACGAGAACGGGCACGGGGGCGCGGTGGCCGCCTCGGAGATGGCGGCGCGGGCGGAGGCGCTGCGGCCGGTCGAGCGGGTCGCTCGGCGGGCGCTGGTGGCGGCGTACAACTCGGCCGTCGAGGCGCGCGAACGGGGCTGATCCCCGGGGCCGGGGTTGCGGGTGCGGCGCCGCTGCGCGGGCGGCCCCGGGCTGCGCCCGGGCTTCGTGGGGCTCCGCCGCGCGCCCCGCGCCCCGCGCTTCAACCGCCGGCGGGGCTGAAAATGGCGCCGCCGAGGCTGACGGTGGCCGCGGGAAACATGAGGGAACCCCGCTTCCCAGGGAGAGGTGGGGAAGCGGGGTCGGGGTGGGGCGGGTCAGGCGTTGACGCCGGTGTTGCCGAAGGCGCCGTTGAGCAGGCCGATCACGTTGACGGTGTTGCCGACCACGTTCACCGGGACCTGCACGGGGACCTGGACCTGGTTCCCGGAGGCCACGCCGGGCGAGTTCAGGGCCTCGCCCTCCGCCGACGCACCGCCGTGCGCCGAGGAGACACCGGCGCCGGCGGCGAGGAGGCCGCCCGCGATCATGGTGACGGCTGCGGCCTTCTTGAAGTTCTTCACGTTCTCGTCCTCCAGTACGTCTGCCGCGACCAGCCGTCGCGGCACGCCTTGGAGAACGGCCGGCCCGCGATCGGGATACGCCATGTGGGCTACATACACCCGACCGTATGAATCTCAGACCGGAACAAGACGATCCGAATTCGCTCCGATCACTCGGCGATTCCGTGCCTGACCGCCCACAATGCGGCCTGGGTCCGGTCGGAAAGGTCCAGCTTCATCAGGATGTTCGAGACGTGGGTCTTGACCGTCTTCTCGGACAGGACCAGGGCGCGGGCGATCTCGCGGTTGGAGCGGCCGTCGGCGATCAGGCCCAGGACCTCGCGTTCGCGGTCGGTCAGCGAGCCGGGCCGGCCCGTCGGGGAGCCCTGGTCGTCCTGGGAGAGCAGGGCGAGGGCCACCTCCGGCTGGAGGAGCACGTGGCCGGCGTGGACGGAGCGGATGGCTCCGGCCAGCGCGTCCGGGTCGATGTCCTTGTAGACGTATCCGGCCGCGCCGGCGCGCAGGGCGGGGACCACGGTCCGCTGCTCGGTGAAGCTGGTGACGATCAGCACCCGGGCCGGGTTCGCCAGCGTGCGCAGCCTGCGCAGCGCCTCGATGCCGTCGGTGCCCGGCATCTTGATGTCCATAAGGATCACGTCGGGCCCCAGCTCCTCGGCGCGGGCGATGCCCTCCTCGCCGTCGGAGGCCTCGCCGACCACCTCGATGTCCTCCTGGACCTCCAGGAAGGTGCGCAGGCCCCGCCGGACCACCTGGTGGTCGTCGACGAGCAGTACGCGGATACCGTTGCCGCCGCTCCGGCCGGTGCTGTCAGCCACCGGGGACCTCCATCTCGATCGTGGTGCCCCGACCGGGCTCCGAGTGCACGGTGAGCCGGCCGCCGACGCCGCTCGCGCGGTCCCGCATGGAGACCAGGCCCAGATGACGGCCCGCCCGGCGGACGGTCCGGGGGTCGAAGCCCTTGCCGGTGTCGAGGACCTTGAGGACCGCGCCCCCGGCGGGCGTCCGGGCCAGGGTGACCTCGACGCGGTCGCCGGCCGAGTGGCGCAGGGCGTTGTGCAGGGCCTCCTGGGCGACGCGGAGCAGGGCTTCCTCCTGGGTCGCGGGCAGGGCCCGTACGCCGTCACAGGTGAAGGTGACGTGCGCGGTGTGGGCGCGGTCGAGGACCTGGACGTGCGTACGGAGGGTGGCGACGAGTCCGTCCTCGTCCAGCGCGGCCGGGCGCAGCTCGGTCACGGCGGCGCGCAGTTCGTCGGCGGCCTCCGCCGCCAGGGCGGCCACCTGCTGGAGCTCGTCCTTGGCCCGGGCCGGGTCGCGGTCGACGAGGGCGGCGGCGGCCTGGGCGGTGAGGCGGAGCGAGAAGAGCTTCTGGCTGACGGCGTCGTGGAGCTCGTGGGCGAGCCGGGAGCGCTCCTCGGCGATGGTGAGCTCGCGGCTGCGCTCGTAGAGGTGGGCGTTGGTGAGGGCGATGGCCGCGTGCTGGGCGAGGAGGGAGAGGAGTTCCTGGTCCTCGTCGGTGAAGCCGCGGGGGCCGCGTTTGTTGGCGAGGAAAAGGGCGCCCAGGGTCTCCTCGCCGTCGCGCACGGGCATGCCGAGGAAGTCGGACATCTCCGGGTGGGCGGCCGGCCAGCCCTCGAAGCGCGGGTCCTCGCGTACGTCGGCCAGGCGCTCGGGGCCTGGCTCGTGGAGCATCGCGGCGAGGATGCCGTGCTGGCGGGGCAGTGGGCCGATGCGGCGCCACTGCTCGGGGCTGATGCCGTCCACGACGAACTGGGCGAAGCCGCCGTGGTCGTCCGGGACGCCCAGAGCCGCGTACTCGGCGTCCAGGAGTTCGCGGGCGGACACGACGATCGTGCGCAGGACGTCGCGGACCTCCAGGCGGCGGCTCATGGCGAGCAGTGCGGTGCTCACGGCGGCCAGGCCGCTGGGGGGCCCGCCGTGCGGGGGGCTACCGGTCATGGGCTCACCGTACCCGCGGCCGTGACCTGCGGGATCGGGCCGTGGACGTAGGTCGAAGGGACCTGCGGGGGTGGGGCTCGTGGCCGACGCGGTGGGGGGTGGGCCGTTCCTAGGTTGGGGGCATCTGCTGATCGGGACGGAAGGCAAGGGTGCTGTCATGTCGGTGGCGATCGTGACGGGGGCGTCCAGGGGGCTCGGCCGGGCACTGGCCGGGGAGCTGTCGGCGCGGGGCTGGGACCTGGTGCTGAGCGCACGGGGTGCGGCGGCGCTGGAGGAGACCGTGGCCGGGCTGGCTCGGGCGCCGGGGGCGCGGGTGGTGGCGGTGGCCGGGGACGTGTCCTCGGCGGCGCACCGGGCGGCGCTGGTGGCGGCTGCGCGGGAGCTGGGCGGGCTGGATCTGCTGGTGAACAACGCGGGGGTGCTCGGGGCCGAGCCGTTGGTGCCGCTGGCGGAGCACGCGCTGGACGGGCTGCGGGAGGCCTTCGAGGTCAATGTGGTGGGGCCGCTGGGGCTGGTCCAGGAGGGGCTGCCGCTGTTGCTGGCGGCGCGGGCCGGAGCGGTGCTGAACATCAGCTCGGACGCGGCGGTGGTGGCGTACGCGACGTGGGGGGCGTACGGGGCGACCAAGGCGGCGGGGGACCTGATGTCGGCCGTGCTGGCGGTGGAGGAGCCGGGCCTGCGGGTGTGGTGGGCCGATCCGGGGTCGATGCGGACGCGGATGATGGCGGCGGCCGAGCCGGGCGAGGACCTGGCGGGGCTGCCGACGCCGGAGGAGGTGGCTCCGGCGCTGCTGCGGCTGGTGGAGCGGGCGCTGCCGAGCGGGCGGTACACGGCGCGGGAACTGGCGGCGGAGGCGGGCCCAGGGGCCGGCCCGGAGGCGGCCGTAGAGGCGGGCCTGGAGGCGGGCGTAGAGGCGGGCCTGGAGGCGGGCCTGGAGGCGGCCGTAGAGGCGGGCGCGGGGGGCGGGCGGTGAGCGGGCGGCGGGTTCTGCAGGAGCGGGGTCTGCATACAACGGACATACCTCCGCAATTGATGGCACGGATTCCGGCTGAGCAGCGCGGGCCGGGGCTCGGGCGGGACGCCGTGCGGCTGCTGGTGTCCCAGGGCGGCGAGCGGGTGTCGCTGTACGCCTTCCGGGAGCTGCCGGCGCTGCTGCGGGCCGGGGACGTACTGGTGGTGAACACGTCGGCCACGCTGGCGGCCGCGGTGGACGCCCGGCTGGGCGGCGAGGACCTCGTGGTGCACTTCTCGACGCGGGGCGACGACGGCCGCTGGGCGGTGGAGCTGCGCGCCCCGGACGGCGGCGGGACGACCCGGCCGCGGGCGGGGGGGCCGGCCGGGGCGGTGCTGGAGCTGCCGGGCGGGCACCGCCTCACTCTGGAGGAGCCCCTGGCGGCGGGCGCGGACCGGCTGTGGTGGGCGCGCCCCTCCCCCGCGCCGGGCGGGGTGCCGGCGCTGCTGCGGGCGTACGGGCGGCCCATCCGGTACGCGTACACGGCACGGGACCAGCCGGTCTCGGCCTATCAGACGGTGTTCGCGGTGCCGGCCGCCGACGGCTCCGGCTCGGCGGAGATGCCGAGCGCGGGCCGGCCCTTCACGGCGGAGCTGGTGGCGCGGCTGGTGAGCCGGGGGGTGCAGTTCGCGCCGCTGGTCCTGCACACGGGGGTGGCATCGCAGGAGGCGCACGAGCCCCCCCTACCCGGAGCGGTACGAGGTGTCCGCGACGACGGCGGGCCTGGTGAACGCCGCGCGGGCCGCCGGAGGGAGGGTCATCGCGGTGGGGACCACGGCGGTACGGGCCCTGGAGTCGGCCGCGGACGCGCGGGGGCGGGTGCGCCCGGCCGCCGGGTGGACCGACCTGGTGGTGACTCCGGAGCGCGGGGTGCGGGTGGTGGACGGGCTGCTGACCGGGCTGCACGAGCCCGAGGCGTCCCATCTGCTGATGCTGGAGGCGGTCGCGGGGCGGGCCGCCGTACGGCTCGGGTATGCCGAGGCGCTGGCCCGGCTCTGCCTCTGGCACGAGTTCGGGGACGTGCATCTGCTACTCAAGGATGAGAACCGTGACCATATGAATTGCTCCAGCAACGCACAGTGAAATCGTTACGTGCCCGATGTGACCCCGCACATAGGACCCACATCACTTACGAAGCTGCCTAGTGGACGGGTAAAGACCCTGTCAGTGCTGCCCCACCTAGCGCCGAGGCCCGAATTCGGGCCTCGGCGTCCGTGCGTGATCCACTAAGCGGCATCGTACGTCACACCTTTGCCACAGGATTTTGCCGCCGCTAAGAATTGCTCCCGTCGCACAGCACCGCGGATCCCCGGATCCACAAAGCGCCTTCCTGCGACTCCCGCTATTCGAAGAGGTTGCCCCGCCATGTCTGCTTCCCGCACCCCCGGTCACAGTCGTCTGACGAAGGCACACAAGCTGTCCATCGCCGGTGTCGCCGCGCTGAGCGCCGCCGCCGTCGCCTTCTCCCTCGTACCGGCCGACGCCGCCGAGGCCGAGACGGTCACCGCCGCCCCCGTCGCCTGGACCCAGGCCGTCAACGGCGCGCAGACGAAGACGCTGCAGGGCCACCTCTCCGCACAGCAGGTCATCTCCCAGGCGAACGCCAAGGCCGCGGCCAAGATCAAGGCCGACGCCGACGCCAAGGCCAAGGCCGAGGCCGCCGCGAAGAAGGCCCGCGAGGTGAAGGCGGCCGCGAGCCGTTCCGCCGCCCGCACCCCGGTCTTCGCGAACAACCTCGACGGCTGGATCAAGGAAGCCCTCTTCATCATGAAGAAGGAGGGCATTCCGGGCACCTACGCCGGGATCCACAAGAACATCATGCGCGAGTCCAGCGGTAACCCGATGGCGATCAACAACTGGGACATCAACGCCCAGAACGGCATCCCCAGCAAGGGTCTGCTCCAGGTCATCTACCCGACCTTCAAGGCGTACCACGTCAAGGGCACCAAGTTCGACCAGTACGACCCGGTCGCCAACATCGTCGCCGCCTGCAACTACGCGGCCGACCGCTACGGCTCCATGGACAACGTCAACAGCGCCTACTAGGCCTCGGCGTACCCAAGCCCCCATGCGCCTCAGGGCGGCACCCGGACTTCCGGATGCCGCCCTGAGGCGTTTTGCCGTGCGTGCACACGGGCGGTGCGTGCGGTCGTCCCGCCCGCGTCCTACTTGCCCGCGCGCATGACCTCGGGCTCGTGGCGGCGCAGCAGACGCTGCACCGCGAAGCCGCAGGCGACGCCGATGAGCAGCAGGATGGTGATGTTCAGGCTCCACTGCCCGATCGTGGCGTCCCAGAGCGGGTCCGTGTTGGTCGGGTTCTCCGCGTCCCACGGCGGCATGAGCTTGCCGAGGTTCAGCGTGGAGCCGGCGGCGGCGATGGCCCAGCGGGACGGCATCAGCCAGGCGAACTGCTCCAGGCCCGGGGAGTCGTAGACCTGGAAGAGGATGCCGGTGAAGACGACCTGGACGATCGCGAACATGACCAGCAGCGGCATGGTCTTCTCGGCGGTCTTCACCAGCGAGGAGATCACCAGGCCGAACATCATCGAGGTGAAGCCGAGCGCGATGACCGACAGGCAGATCTCGACGGCCGGCGGCATGATCAGGCCCTCGGCGGGCAGGTCGCGCGGGAAGAAGCCGATCGCACAGATGATCACGCCCTGGACGGCCGTGATGACGCCGAGGACGATCACCTTCGACATGAGGTACGCCGACCGGTACAGGCCGGTCGCACGTTCTCGCTCGTAGATGACCCGTTCCTTGATCAGCTCACGGACCGAGTTGGCGGCGCCCGAGAAACACATGCCGACCGCGAGGATCAGCATGATCGTGCCGGCGTCGCCGTTGAAGCGGGACGGTGCGACGGGCGGCGCGAGGCCGAACTTCGCGGGGATCACCGTGGAGACCACGCCCAGGACGGCGGGCAGGAGCACCATGAGGGCCAGGAAGCCCACGTCCGACGCGATCACCGAGACGTAGCGGCGGATCAGCGTCCACAGCTGCGAGCCCCACCCCTGCGGCTTGGTCGGGCGCATCTGCTGGGCCGGGGGCATCGCGACGGACTGCGGGGCGACCGCGTCGATGTCGGCGGCGTACAGCTGGTAGTGCTGGGAGCCCTTCCAGCGGCCGGCCCAGTCGTACTCGCGGTAGTTCTCGAAGGCCGAGAACACGTCCGCCCACGTGGTGTAGCCGAAGAAGTTCAGCGCCTCGTCCGGCGGGCCGAAGTACGCGACCGAACCGCCCGGGGCCATGACCAGCAGCTTGTCGCAGATGGCCAGCTCGGCGACCGAGTGGGTGACGACGAGGACCGTGCGGCCGTCGTCGGCGAGGCCGCGCAGCAGCTGCATGACGTCGCGGTCCATGCCCGGGTCGAGGCCGGAGGTCGGCTCGTCCAGGAAGATCAGCGAGGGCTTGGTGAGCAGCTCCAGGGCCACGGACACGCGCTTGCGCTGACCACCCGAGAGCGCGGTGATCTTCTTGTCCTTGTGGATGTCGAGCTTGAGCTCGCGCAGCACCTCGTCGATGCGGGCCGCGCGCTCGGACTCGGCGGTGTCGCCCGGGAAGCGGAGCTTGGCCGCGTACTTGAGGGCGGTGCGGACCTTCAGCTCCTTGTGCAGGATGTCGTCCTGCGGGACCAGGCCGATGCGCTGGCGGAGCTCCGCGAACTGCTTGTACAGGTTGCGGTTGTCGTAGAGGACGTCGCCCTCGTTGGCCGGGCGGTAGCCGGTCAGCGCCTTGAGCAGCGTCGACTTGCCGGAGCCGGAGGGGCCGATGACGCCGATCAGCGACTTCTCCGGGACGCCGAAGGTGACGTCCCGCAGGATCTGCTTGCCGCCGTCGACCGTGACCGTGAGGTGGCGGGCCGAGAAGGAGACCTCGCCGGTGTCGACGAACTCCTCGAGGCGGTCGCCGACGATCCGGAACGTCGAGTGGCCGACGCCGACGATGTCGTTCGGGCCCAGCAGCGCGGTGCCGGACTTCGCCAGCGGCTGGCCGTTGACGTAGGTGCCGTTGTGGCTGCCGAGGTCGTGGATCTCGAAGCGGCCACCGGGCATCGAGCGGAACTCGGCGTGGTGGCGGGAGACCTGGAGGTCGGAGACCACCAGCTCGTTCTCCAGCGCACGGCCGATCCGCATGACGTGGCCCAGCGAGAGCTGGTGGAACGTCGTCGGGCTGCGGTCTCCGTAGGCCGGGGCCGCGCCCTGCGCCGGGCGGGGAGCGGCGGCGCCCTGCTGGTGCGGGAGGTGGACCTGCGGCTGCTGCGGCTGGTGCTGCGCGTGCTGCTGCTGTTCCCAGGCCTGGTGCTGGGGCTGCTGCTGCGGGGCCTGGTAGGCCGGGGCCTGCGGCTGGGCGTACGCCTGGGCCGGGGCCTGCTGCGCCTGCTGTGCCACGGCCGGCTGCGGCGCGGCGGCGCCGGCGGCGCTCAGATTCAGCCTCGGGCCGTCCGTCGCGTTGCCGAGGTGGACCGGCGTGCCGGGCACGAGCTCGGTCTGCTGGACCCTGGCCCCGTGCACGTAGGTGCCGTTGGTGCTGCCGTGGTCCTCGATGCCCCAACCCCGGCCGTTCCAGGTGATGGTGGCATGCCGCCACGACACCCGGGCATCGTCGATCACCACGTCTCCCTGGGGGTCACGCCCCAGCGAGTACGACCTGGACGGATCGAGCGTCCAGGTCCTTCCATTCAATTCCAGTACGAGTTCCGGCACTCCAGCCCCACTTAAGTCCCCCGAGAATCCCCCATGACGTCAGGGAGTCTAGGGATGGCGAACATCCGGGGGAACTATTTCAGGCCTACAGCCGTATGTGGAATCCGGGCCTTGCCGGGGCGTCTACGACTGCCCGTTGACGGGGTCGAAAGTCGCCCGGAGAGTGAGATACGGGACTTCTCGCCCGGTGGTCCCGTCGCGTACCGCTCGGTAGGCATCGGGGGTTCAGCGTATGCGCCGCATCCGTTGGGGGGACGTGCTGTTGTCCGCCGTCTCCGCCGTGGGCTGGTCCCTGATCGTGATGGCCGGGGTGGCCGGACTCGGGCTGCACCTGCTGGGCGCCGACGCCTCCGACGCCGCGGGAGGCTCGCTCGGCGCGATGACGGCCGCCACGGTGGTCCTCGCGGTCGGTGGAACCGTGACCCCCTCGGGTGACGTCTCGGTCCTCGGGGTCACCGGCGCGGGGGCCGAAACCTCCCTGGACGTCATGCCCTTGGGGGTGTCGCTGGCCGGGGCGCTGGTCCTGGCGTCGCTGTTCCTGCGATCCCTGCGGGCCGGGGCGGGCCATGGGGAGACGGCGGCCCGGGTGGTGGTCCTCGGGGCGCTGTTCGTGGCGACGGCGGGCGCTCTGGCGTGGGCCGGGCACGACGTGGTCACCCTCGACGGGACGCTGCCGCTGCCGAGGACCCCCGCGAAGGTCGGGATCCCGGGGATCGGGGACATCGGCGGGCTGCTCCCGGACCGCATCGGGGACCTGATCGATACCCGGACCCGGGTGGGGTTCTCGGTGGAGCTCGGGCCGACCCTGCTGGGCGCAGGGGTGTGGGTGCTCGGGGTACTGGCGCTCGCGCTGCTGGTCTCGCGGCGCGGGCCGGCTGCGGCGGCCCGGCTGCGCCCGGCCGCCTCGGCGGTGGTGGCGATGGTGCTGGTCGCGGTGGCGGCCGGGTGGGCCGCGGCGGTGTGGGCCGCGCTGGGCGACGACCAGCCGCGGCGGGTGCTGGGCGGGGCGCTGCTGGGGGCGCCGAACGGGAGCTGGCTGGGGGTGCTGCTGGGTCTGTCCGTGCCGGTGCGCGGCCGGGTCACGGGGGCCGGGGCCCGGCTGCTGCCCGATCCGCTGGACGATCTGCTGGCGGTGTCCGCGCGGGAGCCGGTGACGGTGGCCCGTCTCGCGGAGTACGACGAGCGGGTCTGGCTGCTGGTCGCGGGGGCGGCCCTGCTGCTGCTCTACGCGGGCGTGCTGGCGGCCGTACGGACACCCGGGCGCGGGATCCTCGGGTGCGCGGCGCGGCTGTCGGCCTGTACCGGGGTGGCCCTGGCGGTGCTGGTGCGGCTGACGGGGTTCTCGGCGGACGCCTCGCTCGCGGTTGTGGGTGTGGACGCGGCGGACGCGGGGGTGGAACTGCGGGGGGACGTGCCGTACGCGCTGCTGCTGGGTGCGCTCTGGGGGGCGGTGGCCGGGGCGGCGGGTGCGCTGCTGACCCGCCGGCGCCGGGCGGCCCTCCCCCGGTCGGCCCGCCCGCCGGGGTCCGCCCCGGGGTGGCCCACGGCCCCGTACCCCGGGGCCGGACCGTACGACGGGCCCCCGGGTGGTCCGCGGCCCGCCCGGGACGGGGAGGCGGACGGCTCCTGGGACGTGACCGTGACCGGCGTCCCGCCCTGGTCGCCCAGGTCACCGCGGGCGTCCGGGCCGTCCAGGTCGCCGGGGCCGCCCCGCAGGGAACCCTTCACCCCGCCTCCCCCGCCGGGAGGTCCGCCGCCTCCGCCCAAGCCGCCGCACCCGCCGACGCCACCGCGCTGAGGCAGCGCCGCCTCAGCGCGGAGCCGTCCTCCCCGGCCGCCCTTCCACCGTTGCGCGGGGCTCCGCCACGGACCCCGGTCCCCGAACGCCACGGGAGCAGGCGGCTCCCTCGGTCGGCGCGACCGTTCAAGACGTGGGACGGGGGTCCTGGGGCCCGGGTCGGGAAGATACGGTGAGGGCACCATGAGCGCATCGCAGACCTCCGACGTCCCCACCCTCCTCGTCAAGATCTTCGGCAAGGACCGTCCCGGGATCACCGCCGGGCTGTTCGACACCCTCGCCGCCTACTCCGTCGACGTCGTCGACATCGAGCAGGTCGTCACCCGTGGCCGCATCGTCCTGTGCGCCCTTGTCACCAAGCCCGCAGGCGGAGCCGAGGGCGACCTGCGGGCCACCGTCCACAGCTGGGCCGAATCCCTCAAGATGCAGGCCGAGATCCTCTCCGGTACCGGTGACAACCGGCCGCGCGGCAGCGGCCGCTCGCATGTCACCGTGCTCGGGCACCCGCTCACCGCCGAGTCCACGGCTGCGATCGCCGCCCGGATCACCGAGACCGGCGGCAACATCGACCGTATTTTCCGGCTCGCCAAGTACCCGGTGACGGCGGTGGAGTTCGCCGTCTCCGGCGTCGAGACGGAGCCGCTGCGCACCGCGCTGGCCACCGCCTCCGCGCACATCGGTGTGGATGTGGCCGTGGTCTCGGCCGGACTGCACCGGCGGGCCCAGCGCCTGGTCGTCATGGACGTGGACTCGACCCTCATCCAGGACGAGGTCATCGAGCTGTTCGCGGCGCACGCCGGGTGCGAGGCCGAGGTCGCCGAGGTCACCGAGCGGGCCATGCGCGGTGAGCTGGACTTCGAGCAGTCGCTGCACGCCCGGGTGGCGCTGCTCGCGGGCCTGGACGTGTCCGTCGTGGACAAGGTCCGCGCCGAGGTGCAGCTGACGCCGGGCGCGCGGACCCTGATCCGCACGCTCAAGCGGCTCGGCTACCAGGTGGGTGTGGTCTCCGGCGGTTTCACCCAGGTGACGGACGATCTGCGGGAGCGGCTGGGGCTGGACTTCGCCTCCGCCAACACCCTGGAGATCGTCGACGGGAAGCTGACGGGCAAGGTCACCGGCGAGATCGTGGACCGGGCGGGCAAGGCCCGGCTGCTGCGCCGCTTCGCCGCGGAGGCCGACGTACCGCTGTCCCAGACGGTGGCCATCGGCGACGGCGCCAACGACCTGGACATGCTGAACGCGGCCGGGCTGGGCGTGGCCTTCAACGCCAAGCCGGTGGTCCGCGAGGCCGCGCACACCGCGGTGAACGTGCCCTTCCTCGACGCGGTGCTGTACCTGCTGGGGATCACCCGCGAGGAGATCGAGGCCGCCGACCTGGCCTGAGCTGCGACTGCTGACGCGCGCTCCTGACGCGCGCGAACGGGCCCCGGCATCCTGTGCGGCTGCCGGGGCCCGTCGGTGTCCTGGGACCGCCGGTCAGAGGCCCTTGGGGGTCCAGTAATCGAGCAGGGTGCCCACGCCGTGTTCCACGGACTTCCACGATCCGGTGAAGGAGACCACGGCGAGGGCCGCGGTCGGGAAGCCCGTACGGGTCATACGCGTCAGGGTGTCGCCCTCCGCGCGCCCCGAGAGGGCGTCGGCGAGGGCGTGCATGCCGGGGTTGTGCCCGATGACGAGGAGGTCGGAGACCTCGTCGGAGGTCTCGTTGAGCAGGGCGATGAGCTCGCCCAGCGAGGCGTCGTAGAGCCTCTCCTCGTAGTGGGTCTTCGGCCGGTGCGGCATCTCCTGGACGGCGAGCTTCCAGGTCTCGCGGGTGCGGGCGGCGGTGGAGCACAGGGCCAGGTCGAAGACGATGCCGGTTTCGGCGAGCTTCAGACCGACGGCCGGCGCGTCCTTGCGGCCTCGTTCCGCGAGCGGTCGATCGTGGTCGGACACCTCGGGCCAGTCGGCCTTGGCGTGCCGGAGGAGGGCGATCCTGCGGGGTGTGTCGGCGCTCATGACTCCCAGCTTCGCACGAAACGAGCCACGGGGCGGTGGGTGTTGGGGGCTCACGCCTGGGTGAGGGGGGCGCGGGAGGTCAGCCGACGGCGCGCAGGAGCTGCTCGGCGACCTGGACGAGGCCCGAGACCTCGCCGGTGGCCGCGTGGGCCTCACCCGATCCGGCGAGGAGCAGCAGCAGGAGCCCGAAGGCGAGGGCGGGCAGGGCCAGTGCCCACCAGTGCAGCCGGGTACCGGCGACGGCGGTGGTGCGGGCCCGGGGGCGGGAGGGGCCCGGCGGGAGGGGCCTGATGTGCGTGGGGGCCGACATGGCCGCCTCCGAGGGTGTGGACCGGACTGACTCGCTGCCTACGAATCTATGGATCCGGGGCCGTGGTTCCCATCCGGGGCACACCCCACTTCACCCTGAGCCTGGCCCCCTAGGGGTGGTGGGGTTACCCCCACCCTCTCAGGGGGAGGCGATCGTGGCGATGACGGAGATGATCACGGTCACGGCGAGGAACGCGCCGAGCACGAGGCCGAGCTTCTTGCGGCCGTCCTGCGGGTTCGGTTCAAGTACGGGCGACATGCCGGTCAGTCTCCCATGCCGCATTCGTCCTCGATCGTGCGGTCCCGTCCGGCGAGGACGCCCAGGACGATCTGCGGCACGAGCAGTCCGGCCATCAGGGCGAGCGGCAGGTCCCAGCCTCCCCCAGCTGCCGCTGGGAGGTGCTCCCGGCTGTGCTGGTAGAGGGCGCCGACGAGGAGGGGGCCGGGGATGGAGATGAGGTAGCCGGTGCTCTGGGCGAAGGCGGAGAGCTTGACCACGCCGGCCGGGGACTTGGCGCGCATCCCGATGAGGGTGATGACGAGGGGGAAGGCGCAGTTGGAGATGCCGAGCAGGAGAGCCCAGGCCCAGGCTCCGGCGGCGGGGGCGAAGTAGAGGCCGAGGTAGCCGGTGAGGCCGAAGACGCCGAGGGTGACGGCGATGGCTCCCTGGTTCTTCATCCGGGCGGCGAGGCCGGGGATGACGAAGGCGAGCGGGACACCCATGACCATCGTGACGGCGAGCAGCACTCCGGCGGTGGAGGCGGAGACGCCGGCGTCGCGGAAGATCTGCGGGAGCCAGCCCATGGTGATGTACGCGCCGGTGGCCTGGAGGCCGAAGTAGCAGGCCAGGGCCCAGGCGGTACGGCTGCGGACGACGCGCGGGCCGGCCCCGGACCCGGCGGGGCCGGCGGGGCCGGCGGCGGTACCGTCCCGGTCGGCACGCCGGGAGGCGCGGGCGACGGGCAGCCAGGGCAGTACGGCGAGCAGGGCGAGCGCGGCCCAGACCAGCAGGCCGGCGCGCCAGCTGCCGCCGAGGGCGCCGGTCAGCGGGACGGTCGTGGCGGCGGCGAGCGAGGTGCCGGCGGCCAGGGACATGGAGTACAGGCCGGTCATGGTGGCGACCTTGTCCGGGAAGTAGCGCTTGACGATCACCGGGAGCAGCACGTTGGTGAGGGCTATGCCGGCCAGCGACAGGGCGCTGGCGGCGAGGAAGCCGACGGCACCGGTGGCGAAGGGGCGCATCAGCAGGCCGGTGGCGACCGCGGCCATGCCGGCGCAGACGACGGCGGCCGGGCCGAAGCGGCGGGAGAGCCGGGGCGCGGTGACGCCGAAGACGGCGAAGCAGAGGGCGGGGACGGAGGTGATCAGTCCGGCGACGGTGCCGCTCATGCCGAGACCGGTGCGGGTCTCCTCGAAGAGGGCGCCGAGGCTGGTGATGGCGGGCCGCAGGTTGAGGGCCGCCAGCACGATTCCGACGACGAGCACCGGGCCGAGCCAGGTCGGCTGCGCCGTTGCCTGCGGGGTGGCGGCCGGGGTGCGGGATGCGGCGGCGCCGGCTGCACCGGTGGCCGGCCAGGAGGGCGTGTCGCCCCCGGCGGGCCGGTCGAGCGTCTGGATTTCTTCGTCGGGCATTCAACCATCATAGAATCATGGGATGATTGGTTGTCCAATCGCTCTTGAAGTCCCGTGAAGCCGCTCCCGAGAGGAACCCATGCCGCTGACCTCGCCCCGGCGCTCCGCACTCGTCGATCAGGTGATCGCCCAGCTGCGGAACCAGATCACCTCCGGCGAGTGGCCGGTCGGTGCCCGCATCCCGACCGAGCCGGAGCTCGTCGAGCTGCTCGGGGTCGCCCGCAACACGGTGCGCGAGGCCGTGCGGGCGCTGGCGCACAACGGCCTCCTCGACATCCGGCAGGGCTCGGGGACGTACGTCATCGCCACCAGCGAGCTGGCCGGCGTGATGCACCGCCGCTTCGCCGGGGCCGAGCCGCGGCACATCGCCGAGCTGCGCTCGACGCTGGAGTCCTCGGCGGCCCGGCTGGCGGCGGAGCGGCGCACCGAGCGGGACCTCGTACAGCTGGACGCCCTGCTGGCGCGCCGTGAGGAGGCCTGGGCGGGCGGGGACGCGGAGGTCTTCGTGGCGGCGGACGTGAGTCTGCACATGGCGGTGGTGACCGCCTCGCACAACGACGTGCTGATCGAGCTGTACGCGGACCTCGGCGACCTGGTGGCCGACTGGCTGCGGGCGGACGTGGGGACCGAGCTGCACCCTTCCGCCCATCTGGACCACGCCCGCCTGATCGAGGCGATCCGGCGGGGCGACGGGGACGCGGCGGCCTCGGAGGCCGCCGGTTACCCCTTCGCCTGCCTCGGCAGGAACGCGGAGGACACCCCGCTCACGGGCGCTGGTGGCTGACCCAGGCCGAGCGGACCTCTTTCCAGCAGCGGCCGAGGAGCTCGGTCCGGCCGGCCGGGCCGACGGCCACGGCGACGCCGTCACCGTCCACGTCCCACCAGCGGTCGCACTCGACGTGCAGCCGTACGAGGTCGGTCTCCGGGTAGGCGTTGTGGCAGTACGCCGACACCTGCGAGCCGTGGATGACGGTGTCGCAGTCCGCACCGAAGAGCTCGCCCCCGGCGGGCCGTGCGGGCTGCGCGGGGGGTTCGGCGGGGATGTCGGCCAGCTCCACCACGGCAGGGGCCACCGCCTCGGGGCCGGGTGCGGGCTCCTCCCCCACGGGCTGCGCGGCGGCTCCGGGGACCAGGAGGCCGGTCAGGATCACGGACGTGACCAGCACGGATACAGATCGGCTCGGTCTCGCGCGCACTCCTACCTCCTCCCCGCAGGAGCCGAGACGATCCCGGCTCGGTCAGTTTGCAGGCATCTGTCCTGGTTTTCGACTCGGGAAGATCCGGTCGGCCGGTGAACATGCGATCGAACGCACCCCCGCGCAACGCGAAACGGCGGCGGGGGGGGGGAGGAGGGGGGGGGGGGGGGGGGGGGGGTGGGGGGGGGGGGGGGGGGGAGGGGGGGGGGGGGGGGGGGGGGGGGGGGGGGGGGGGGGGGGGGGGGT
>NZ_JBVIWA010000039.1:0-27542 GCF_055595065.1 Streptomyces sp. NPDC040545 | reverse complement strand
GCGAACTTCTGCACGGTGCTTCTCCTTCATCAGCGGCTGCGCCCTGTGCGCCCCGCGGTTTCTGATGAACGAAAAGCTACGTTGCGTTCGATGTTTTGGCAACGGACTCGTTGCGCTGAAAATATATCTATGCAGGTCAGAGTGAAGATTTCATTGCAATGGTTTCGTGCTTAACGCAACACGCCGCATCCAATTCGTTGCAATGAAATGGAAGTGAACGCTATAGTGGGGGACACCACGGACCACGAAGGAGACCGCGATGCCGGGAGGCAGGCTCAATCAGCAGGAACGCCAGCAGATCGCGCTGGGACTGGCCGACGACCTCGCCTACGCGGAGATCGCCAGGCGTCTCGACCGTCCGACCTCGACGATCTCGCGCGAGGTGATGCGCAACGGCGGACCCAACGCCTACCGGGCCGACCTGGCCCATCGCGCCACCGAACGCCGCGCGCAGCGGCGCAGCCAGGCCGCACCCCGGGGACCGGAGGCGATCCCGCAGGCCCACGGGCGCGATCCCGAGGCGGTGCGCGAGTTCGAGGACGTGTTCACCGACGTCCTCATCCAGGCGGGTACGCCCAAGATGATGGCCCGGGTGATGTCCTGCCTCTACATCACGGACACGGGCAGCCTCACCGCGTCCGAACTCGTCCAGCGCCTCCAGGTCAGCCCGGCGTCCATCTCCAAGGCGATCACGTTCCTGGAGGGCCAGGGCCTCGTCCGCAGGGAACGCGACGAACGCCGCCGCGAGCGCTACTTCGTCGACGACGACGTCTGGTACCAGGCGACGATCGCCAGCGCCCGCGCCAACGCCCAGATCATAGAAACCGCGCGCCAGGGCGTCAGCATCCTCGGACCCGACACCCCGGCCGCCAACCGCCTGGAGAACATCGCCCGCTTCATGGACTTCGTCTCCGAAGGCATCACCCGCGCCGCGGAACAGGCGCGCGAGGTCCTCCACACGAAGCCGGGCACGCCCCCGGCGACGCCCCCGGGCGACACTCCTTAGAGGGCCGTGGCGATCAGGCCGTGCGGCCCGCCGCGGCCTCGATCACCTCGTCCAGCACCTCGCGGGAGCGGATCAGATCGCCGATCATCCGGTCGATCCGCTCCCGTTCCGTGGCCAGTTCGGCCACCAGCGCCGGGGTGGCGCGCACCGACGGGCCGCCGTCCTCGTCCCGCATGCAGGGCAGGATCTGCGCGATCTTCGCGCTGTGCAGGCCGGCCGCGTACAGCTCCTGGATCCGGATGACCCGGTCGACCGCCCGCTCGGGGAATTCCCGGTGACCGCCGGGCGTCCGGTCCGAAGCGAGCAGGCCCTGCTGCTCGTAGTAGCGCAGCGAACGCTCACCGACCCCGGTGCGCGCTGCCAGTTCACCGATCCGCATGCCCCACCCCAGCTCTTGAACCTGACACAAGTGTCAGCTTTTACGGTACCGGCATGACGCAGACACAGCACGGTCCCGCCGCCTCCCGCCTCTTCGAATCCGCCCGCCTCGGCGGCCTGGAACTGCCCAGCCGCCTGGTGATGGCCCCGCTGACCCGCAACCGCGCCGGGGCCGACGGCGTCCCCGGTGAACTCATGGCCACGTACTACGCGCAGCGCGCCTCGGCCGGCCTGATCATCGCCGAGGCCAGCACCCCGAACGCCGCCGGGCAGACCTACCCGCACATCCCCGGCATCCACACCCCGGAGCAGATCGCCGGCTGGCGCCGGGTCACCGGGGCCGTGCGGGCCGTCGGCGGCGGTGAGATGTTCCTCCAGCTCCAGCACGGCGGCCGGGTCGGCCACCCCGAGACCAGCGGGCAGGTCCCGCTCGCCCCGTCCGCGGTGCCGTTCCCCGAGCAGCTGCACACCCCCGGCGGCCTCCGGGACGGCGTCGTACCGCGCGCGATGACCGCCGAAGACATCCGGTCCACGGTGGCCGACTTCGCGAACGCGGCCCGCAGCGCCGTCGAGGCGGGCTTCGCCGGGGTGGAGGTGCACTCCGCTAACGGCCACCTGCTGCACCAGTTCCTCGCGCGCAACACCAATCGCCGTACCGACGAGTGGGGCGGCTCCGTCGAGAACCGCATCCGGTTCACCGTCGAGGTGGTCCGGGCCGTCGCCGAGGCCATCGGGCCGGAGCGGGTCGGCGTACGCATCTCGCCCGGAGTGAACGTCAACGGGATCGAGGAGGGCGACACCGAGGAGATCTACCCGGCCCTGGTCAAAGCCCTGGCCGAGCCGGCGCCGGTCTACCTGCACCAGGTCCACGCCGACCCCGACCGCCCCGCCTTCGCGCAGATCCGCCGGGAATGGTCCGGCACCCTGATCGCCAACCCGGCACTCTCCCGCGAGGAGGTCGCGGCCGACGGCGGCAAGCGGCGCGGTGAACGCCTCCTGGCCGAGGGCGCCGATCTCGTGGCACTGGGCCGGGGCTTCCTCGCCAACCCCGACTTCGTCGAGCGACTGCGCACGGGCGCGCCGCTCAACGAGATCCGCCCGGAGTTCCTGATGCACGTACAGGGCGCGGAGGGCTACACCGACTACCCCGTCCTCGCGCGGACGGCCTACGCGGAGACGGCAGCCTGACCCCAGGTGCGGGAGCAGAGCACCAGCCGGTAGCCGTCGGGGTCGGCGACCGTGACCCCCCACTCGTCCCAGTACGGGTTGTGGGCGGCGACACGGGTTCCGCCGTGCTCGACCAGGCGCTGGACGAGGGCCTCGTCGGGGGCCTCGCCGAGATAGACCACGAACAGGTCGTCGACGGTGGGCGCGGGCAGGATCGGGTTCGAGTCGTCACGGGTGAGTTCGAAGTGCCAGCCGCCCCCGGCCGGTCCGACCATCAGCAGGTCGTGCTCCCCGGCCACGCTCTCGGCGCTCCGCCACTGCACCTGCAGCCCCAGCCCGTCGACGTAGAACCTCTCGGCGGCCGCCAGGTCGAGGGAGGGCCGGGCGACGCGGACATGAGTATGTGAATTGATCATGCCCGCCAGCGTACGAAATCCCGCCGGGGCAGGGGTGGTTCGGCTACCTGCCGCACGGCCGACCCGCCGGCCGGGGGTCCCGTGTGGCGGGCCCCGGCCGACGTGTGCCGGGCGTCAGGCGCCCAGGTGGGCCGCCTTGACCCACTCCTTCTCGCCCTCGGCCGCGCAGTTGTCGGCGTACAGGGGGCCGATCTTCGCCGGGATGCCGGCGAAGGAGGAGCAGTTGGACGCGAAGGCCTTGTGGCCGCCGGAGAAGTAATCGATGTCGACGCCGTCGTTGGCCAGGGCCGCGCCGGCGCCGCCCAGCAGGATGCCGGCAGCCAGGACGGACGCCGTCAGGGCAGAGCGAATACGCATGACACTCTCCTAAGAAGTTCGTTCGACGCGCCGGACAGACGGCACGCGACCGGCTCAACATCACGGAGAGTTCACGGGAAACGGTGTTTCACCCCAATGGCGGTCACCCTCTGTCATTCGGGCGTGCCGCGTCAGGAGCCCGCCGTGACCCCGGCCAGGAAGGCCCCCCAGCTCGCGGCCGCGACGGCCAGCTCGGGACCGGCCGTCACCTTGGAGTCCCGGACGTGGACGACGTCCGCGCAGGCGGCGACCTCGACGCAGTCGTCGCCCTGACTGCCGCTGTACGTGGACTTGTGCCAGGAGAGGGCGACCTCGACGCAGTCGTCGCCGTCGCCGCTGCTGTAACTGCTCTTGAACCACCGCAACGGGGAGCTGTTCACAGGGATCCTCGCAATCGCATCAACAGGCCCGCGCTGTCCGCGGGATTGAGGGCCTGGATGCGAAGTTTGGCATACCGCTGGTGGAGCAGGCTGATGTCTTTCGGGTCGGTGATCACCTGTCCCGACTGCTGTCCCTCTGTGTACCCCAACCACTCGTGCTCATCGGTTTCCAGGAGGCGGAAGGGGCCGTCGGTGCCTGCGTGTTGCGGGCTGACCGTCGGCATGATCTGGATGTCGACGTTGGGGAGCTCCCCGCAATCCAGCAGCCGGTCGATCAGCTCCCGCGTGACCTCCGGGCCGCCCGTCTGCCGCTCGATCAGCGACTGCTCGATGACGAAGCTGAACAGGATGTACGGGATCCGGTACAGCAGTTTCTGGCGTGCCATCCGCACCGCCACCCGGGCGTCGGCCTCCTCGGTGGTCGCCAGGGGCGGGACGTTCTCGATGAGGGCACGGGCGTAGGACTCCGGCTGGAGAAGCCCTGGGACCGACCGGCACTCGTACGTGTTGAGGGTGACGGCCACCGCCTCCAGCTCCGCCCACCGCCGGAACCAGGTCGCCAGGCCCCGCCTCCGCGACAACTGCCGCGCCGCGATGATGATCACGCCGTGCGCGTTCAGCGCCGCGTCGGTCTTGTTGACGAACTTCTGCGAGGGGTGGCGGCGGCCCTGTTCCACCGAGCCGACGTACTGGACCGAGTACCCGACCAGCGGGGCCAGTTGCTCCTGGGTCAGCCCGGCGCGCTTGCGGGAGGCCTTGACCGTCTCGCCGAAGCTGCGCAGGTTGTCATCCGGTTCGACCTCGCCGTCACCGCTGTCGTCGGCACTCACCATGGCGGTCACCTCCGCGAGAAATGTTCACGCACCGTGACTCGCACTGTCCAGGGAGTGAACTCGTACAGTTGGTTTGTACGAGTCCGCTTGGTGTCGAACGACCCTGGCCAGGCGGGATGTTGGTGCCATGACCGCACCTTCCGGCCCCGCCCGGACCCTCGTACGCATGTTCACTCAGCGTTTCAGCTGCACCCGGCGCGGGGCCCGCCTCGCCCGCCAGCTGGCCCTCGTCGAACTCCACGGCTGGGGCATCCCGGAGTCCACCGCGCTCTCCGCCGACGCCGGGCTCCTCGTGGCCGAGCTCGCCGCCAACGCCGTCGTCCACGGGCGCGTGCCCGGGCGGGACTTCGAGCTGCGGATGACCCTGCTGGAGGGGGTCCTGCGCATCGAGGTCTCCGACGCCCGCCGCGACCGCCGCCCCGCCGTGCGGCCGCACGCCTACCAGGCCGAATCCGGCTACGGCCTGCGCATCGTCGACGCCGTCGCCGCCGACTGGGGGGTCATGGACCGGCTGATCGGCAAGACGGTCTGGGCCGAGCTGACGCACCGCGCGGGGGTGCGGCCGTAGCCGCCCCCGCGGCGCTGTCGGTGGTGGCCGCTACCTTGCGATCAGGTGCAGGAACGGGTGAGAGCGGGCAGTGGCGGGGATGGTCGTCGAGTTGGGGTACGCGGAGGGCTGGGACCTGGCGACCCGTACGCCGTGGCGGCCGCTGTCCGCCGAGGCGGCGCGGGAGCGGGACGCGGCCGGCCTGCCGTACGTCGCCGAGTACCGGACACCCGGCCGGGAGGCTCCGCTCGAGGTCAGGCACGTCTCCTGGCAGGAGCACCATGTGGGCCTCTGGGTCTACGACGAGCAGGGCCGCCGCACCCATGAGGTCGACTACCGGCTCCTGGACGGGGACCGGCTGCTGACCCGGCGGACGCGCCGCTGGGGCTACGCCGGATGCCCGGGCTCGCGGCGCCCTGAGCGGCCGGGCCGCCGTTCAGGGGCGCCAGCGGGGCGCCTCGTCGTCCGGGGTGTCCGGGCTGGCGAAGTGGAACGGCACGCCGAGGCGGGCGGCCAGGGCGGTGCCCGCGCGGGTGGCGGCCGCCGCCGAGGGCGGCGAGCGAGTCCAGGTCGAGCGGATCGTCGGGGGTGCGGGCCACCCGGTCGCCGAAGTGCACGTAGCGCAGGTGGACGATCTCCTGGGCCTCCCGCAGGCCGGTGCCCCGGACGAGGCCGGCCTCCCACACCAGCTTGATCGCCTGCATGAGGCCGTCCTGGAGGACGTATCCGTCGGTCTGGGTGCGGATGCCCGCCGGGAGTGCCGTCCACTGGTCCTCGATGTCCCGGTCCACGCCGTCCGCCCCTCGGTTCGTCATGGCGTCATGATCGGCAGGGCGGTGGCGCACCGTCGACGGGTTCTCGGGACCGGCCGGCCCCCCGGCCCCCGGCCCCGTCAGAGGTACTGGGCGAACTCGTCCAGGGTGCGCAGGACTTCCGGCTTCGCGGCCGAGGGGAGCTGCAGGACGACCTCCTCGATGCCGAGGTCGGCGTAGTGGCTCATCTTGCCGGGCGTGGGCCGGACGGCGTACGGGACCACGCGCAGGGCCTTCGGGTCGCGCCCGGCCGTCTCCCAGATCTGGCGCAGCACCGGGAGGGACTCGCCGAGGCCGCCGCCGCCGATGGGGAGCCAGCCGTCGGCATGGTCGGCGATGGCGGCGAAGAGCTTGGGGCCGGCCGCGCCGCCGATCAGGGTGCGCGGGCCGTACAGGGGCACGCCGGGGCCGAGTTCGCGCGGGGCCTGGACGGGCTTCGGGTAGGCGGCGCTGGCCTGGACGGAGCAGTACTGGCCGACGTACGCGGTGGGCTCGGGGGACCACAGGGCGCGCATCAGCGCCATCCGGTCGCGGACCAGGTCGCGGCGGGTGCGCCACTCGACGCCGTGGTCGGCGGCCTCCTCGACGTTCCAGCCGTAGCCGATGCCGAGGGTGAAACGGCCGTGGGAGAGGTGGTCCAGGGTGGCGGCCTGCTTGGCGAGGCCGATCGGGTCGTGCTGGGCGACCAGGGTGATGCCGGTGCCGAGGTGGAGCCGTTCGGTGACGGCGGCGGCCTGGCCGAGGGCGACGAAGGGGTCGAGGGTGCGCCCGTACATCTCGGGGAGGTCCCCGCCCATGGGGGCTGCGGTCTCGCGGCTGACCGGGATGTGGGTGTGCTCCGGGAGGTAGAGGCCGGAGAAGCCGCGCTCTTCGAGGCTGTGGGCCAGCCGGACGGGCGAGATGGTGCGGTCGGTGAGGAAGATGGTCGTGGCGATCCGCATGTGTTCTGGCACCTCCGAGACGTGGGACCCGCCACGGTACGGGCTGGGCCGACGAATGTTGAGGGGGCGTCAGGCGGCGGAGTCGCGGTTCAGCCGCGCGGGTAGCGGGCCAGCCAGCCCGGGGCGGAGGCGGTGGGGCTGTGCAGGCTCGGGCCCTGGGTCATCTCCAGGGCGAAGTCGTCGGCGAGTTCCAGCAGCGCGGCGCGGCCTTCGAGCTCGGCGAGCCAGGCGGCCGGGAGGGCCGTCTCGCCGTGCAGGGCGCCGAGCAGGGCCCCGCACAGGGCGCCGGCGGCGATGGAGTCGCCGCCGTGGTTGACGGCGAGGCGCAGGCCCTGCGCGACTTCCTCGGCGACCAGGGCGCAGTAGACGGCGGCGGCGAGGGCGTCGGTGGCGTCGGTCCCGTCTTCCGCCTCGTCGGGGGCGAGGGCGGCGACGGCCTCGGGGCCGGGCGAGCCCTGGGTGACGGCGGCCAGGGCTCGCTGGAGGGCGTCCGTGACGGGCTGGTGCCCGGGGCGGGCGCCGAGCAGGCCGAGGGCGCGCTGGACGGCGGAGTCGAGGGAGTCGCCGCGGATCAGACCGTGGACGATGACGGCCACGGCTCCGGCGGAGAGGGTGGCGGTGGGGTGGCCGTGGCTCTGCGCGGCGCATTCGACGGACAGCTGGAGGACGAGGGCGGGCTCCCAGCCGACCAGCAGCCCGAAGGGCGCCGAACGGCAGGCGGCGGCCGCGTCACGGGCGGCGGGGTTCTTCGGCTGGTCGAGGGTGCCGAGGACGTCGTCGGCGAAGCCGGTCAGGCAGGCGCGGTGCGGGGCGCGGCGGGCGTAGAGCCATTCCTCCCGCGCGAGCCAGCCGTTGTCCTTGCGGCGCTCGTCGGGGCCCCAGTCGTGCTGGGTGGCGGCCCAGCGCAGGTACGCGCGGTGGAGGTCGGTGGGCGGGTGCCAGGCGCCGGTGTCGCGGCGTACGTGGGCCCGTATCAGCCCGTCCACGGTGAAGAGGGTGAGCTGGGTGGCGGCGGTGACCCGGCCGCGGCGCCCGAGGGCGGGGGCGGGTCCGGTCAGGCCGTCCGGGCCGTGGGTCTCGCGGAGGGCGGCGAGGGAGAGGCCGGCGGCGGGTGCGCCGAGGGCGTCGCCGAGGGCGGAGCCGAGGAGGGTGCCGCGGACGCGGCTGCGGAAGTCCTGCTGCTCGACGCGGCCCCAGAGGCCGGTGGAGATGCCGCGGCCGAGCGTACGGTTCGCCCCGGCGGGGGCGGGTCCCGCGCCGCCGCGGCCGGGGGCGGGAGCGGGAACGGGGGCCGCGTGGCCGGCGCCGCCCCCCGGGCCGGCGCCGCCGGGGCCGTGCGCGGACGCGGCCGGGCCGGCGCCCGCCGGGCTCATGCCCGGGCCGCCGGCGGGGGCGGTGGCGCCTGCCGGGCCGGGGGTTCCTGCCGGGCCGGTGGGGGCGGGGGCGTGCAGGGAGATGGCGGGAGCGCCGGCGGCCGGGTTGTCGCCCGGGCCGTGACCGGCCGGGCCGTGGCCGCCCGGGAGCGGGCCGGGGCCCGTCGCGGGGCCCGTGTCGTTCGTAGCGTTCACTGCGTCCATCCCCGGCACCGCGCCCCCCGCTGACCAGTCCAGTCGATGCCCGGCACCCCTACCCGTACCCGCCGCGCACGCGAACCCGCACTGTAGTGGACAGGATCGATCGAATCCGGAAGCGGTCGGCCACAGGGCGCGTAAGTGAGCGTAGATCGGCCAGAATCTGAACACTTCCGGCCGCGACTCGGCAGGTGGCACGTTTTGCCAGCCGCCTTCGAGCCGGTCGTTTTCGGTCACACCTCGTTCATCGGACGTTCTCCGCAGCCGCCCAGCCTCGGAGCCATGAAGAAGGCTCTCCTCGCCGCGACCGTCGTCGCCTCCGCACTCGCCGCCTCCCTGGTCGCGGCCCCGCTCGCCTCCGCCACCGGCCAGGACCGGCACGACCGGTCCGCCGTCCCGTTCACCGAAGCCACCGTCACCGCCGGAGCCGACGGCTCCTTCACCCTCCGGTGGAAGGCCCGCGGCACCGACCGGGTCGAGATCAAGGCGAACGGCAAGGTCGTCGCGAAGGGCGGGCCCCAGGGCAGCGCCGTGGTCACGGGCCTGCCCGCCGCCGACCGCCAGTGGTTCGACTTCAAGCCCGGCCGCGGCCAGGGCCTGCGCCTCGCCGACCGCCTGATCAAACTGGACGGCACCGCCAACTTCCGCGACGCCGGCGGCTACCGCACCAGCACCGGCCAGTGGGTCAAGATGGGCGAGATCTACCGCTCCGACGCCCTCGACAAGCTGACCGAGAACGACCTGGCCAAGCTCCAGCGCCTGCGCGTCAGGACGGTCTTCGACCTCCGCATGGAGGACGAGCGCACCAAGGACGCCGACAAGGTGCCCACGGGCGCCACCTACGTCGTCGCCGACGTCTTCGCGGGCTCCGGCTCCTTCCGGACGATGCCCCGCACCCCCGACGAGGCCGTCAAGGCCATGGTCGACGCGGAGCGGGCGATGGTCTCCGGCGCCGGCGGCAAGAAGGCGTACACCCAGGTCTTCGAAGGCATCGAGCGCGACCGCAGCCGCTCCGTCCTCTTCCACTGCACGGCCGGCAAGGACCGCACCGGCTGGGCGGGCGCCGCCCTGCTGACCGCCCTCGGGGTGCCCCGCGAGACCGTCGAGGCCGACTACCTGGCCAGCAACGACTACCGCAAGGCCGCCAACGACGCGATCCTCTCCCACCTGCCCGCCCAGCAGGCCGCCGTCTACAAGCCGCTGCTCGACGTGCGCCCGGAGTACCTGAACGCGGGCTACGACGAGGTCGACGCGAAGTACGGCTCCTTCGGCCGCTACCTCAAGGACGGGCTCGGCATCGACGCCCGCGAGCTGAAGGAGCTGAAGAAGGACCTCCTGGTCGGCTGATCCGGCTCTGCGCCGAGGAGGTAAGAGGAGGTAAGGGGATCCCGGCCGGGTGGCCGGGATCCCCTTCCGTGGCACTGCCCCGGCACTCAGTCCAGTACGGGGAGCAGCTCGGGCAGGTGCCCGTCCGAGGCGCGGGCCGCCTCCTGCCGCTCCTGCGGCACCTCCCCGTACAGCGTCGTACGGGCCTTCGCGGGCCGCCCGGCCGCCTCGGCCACGGCGATCAGGTCCTGCACCGACTTGTACGAGCCGTAACTCGACCCGGCCATGCGCGAGATGGTCTCCTCCATCAGCGTCCCGCCCAGGTCGTTCGCCCCGGACCGGAGCATCTCGGCCGCGCCGTCCGCCCCCAGCTTCACCCAACTCGTCTGGATGTTGGGGATGTGCGGGTGCAGCAGGATCCGGGCCATCGCCGTCACCGCGCGGTTGTCGCGGACCGTCGGACCCGGCCGCGCGATGCCCGCCAGGTACACGGGCGCGTTGGTGTGGATGAAGGGGAGCGTGACGAACTCCGTGAAACCACCGGTCTGCTGTTGGATGCGCGACAGCGTGCGGAAGTGGCCGAGCCAGTGCCGGGGCTGGTCCACGTGCCCGTACATCATCGTGGACGAGGAGCGGATCCCGAGCTCGTGCGCGGTGGTGATGACGTCGATCCAGTCCGCCGTCGGCAGCTTGCCCTTGGTCAGTACCCAGCGGACCTCGTCGTCCAGGATCTCCGCCGCCGTACCCGGGATCGAATCCAGGCCCGCCTCCTTGGCCGCCGTCAGCCAGTCCTGTACGGACATCCCCGTGCGGGTCGCCCCGTTGACCACCTCCATCGGCGAGAAGGCGTGCACGTGCATGCCGGGGACCCGCTGCTTCACCGCGCGCGCGATGTCGAAGTAGGCCGTCCCGGGCAGGTCCGGGTGGATGCCGCCCTGCATGCACACCTCGACCGCGCCCACGTCCCAGGCCTGGGCGGCCCGGTCGGCGACCTGGTCGAGGGAGAGGGTGTAGGCGTCGGCGTCCGTGCGGCGCTGGGCGAAGGCGCAGAAGCGGCAGCCGGTGTAGCAGACGTTGGTGAAGTTGATGTTCCGCGTGACGATGTAGGTGACCTCGTCGCCCACGACCGACCTGCGCAGGTCGTCGGCGATGCGGCACAGTGCGTCCAGGGCCGGGCCGTCCGCGTGGAGCAGCGCCAGCGCCTGCGCGTCGCTCAGCTTCGTCGGATCGTCGGCGGCCTGCGCGAGGGCGCCCCGTACGTCGGTGTCGATGCGCTCGGCCACCATCCCGGGCGCGGCCGCCTCGCGCAGCGCCTCCCAGTCGCCGTACACCTCGTCGAAGTCGTCGCGGCGGTCGCCGGTGCGGCCCTCGGTGTCGATGGTGGCGTGCAGGTCGGTGCGCCCGTACGCCGTGAAGCCCTCGTCCGGCTCCTGCCACGGCCGGCCCTCGACGGGCGCGCTCTCGTCGGCCAGCCCGCTCCCCGGATCGGCCAGCGCCCGTACGTGCGGCAGCAGCCGGGGGTCCAGCCAGGGCTCGCCGCGCTGCAGGAACTCCGGGTAGATGGTGAGGCGTTCGCGCAGCTCGAAGCCGGCGGCGGCGGTCCGCCCGGCCAGCTCCTCGATGTGCGGCCAGGGACGTTCGGGGTTGACGTGGTCGGGGGTCAGCGGGGAGACCCCGCCCCAGTCGTCGATGCCCGCGCCGATGAGCAGCGCGTACTCGGCGTCCACCAGGTTCGGCGGGGCCTGGATGCGTGCGCTCGGGCCCAGGATGTGCCGGGCGACGGCGATGGCGGCGGCCAGCTCCTCCAGCTCCGCGTCCGGCATGCCGCGCATGGCGGTGTCCGGCTTGGCGCGGAAGTTCTGGACGATGACCTCCTGGATGCCGTGGTAGCTGCGCTGGATCCGCCGGAGCTCGAAGAAGGCGTCCGCCCGCTCCTCGTAGGACTCGCCGATGCCGATGAGGACGCCGGTGGTGAAGGGGACGTTGGAGCGGCCCGCGTCCTCCAGCACCCGCAGCCGCACGGCCGGGTCCTTGTCGGGGGAGCCGTGGTGGGGGCCGCCCGGCTCGGACCACAGGCGGGTGGCCGTGGTCTCCAGCATCATGCCCATGCTGGGCGCGACCGGCTTGAGCCGCTGGAGGTCGGACCAGGACAGGACGCCGGGGTTGAGGTGCGGCAGCAGGCCGGTCTCCTCCAGGACCCGGATCGCCATGGCGCGTACGTAGGCGAGGGTGTCGTCGTAGCCGTGCGCGTCGAGCCACTCACGGGCCTCGGGCCAGCGGTCCTCGGGTCGGTCGCCGAGGGTGAAGAGCGCTTCCTTGCAGCCCATCGCCGCGCCCTGGCGGGCGATGTCGAGGACCTCGTCGGGGGAGAGGTACATCCCGTGGCCGCTCTTGCGCAGCTTTCCGGGGACGGTGACGAAGGTGCAGTAGTGGCACCTGTCGCGGCAGAGGCGGGTGAGAGGGATGAAGACCTTGCGGGAGTAGGTGATGACACCGGGGCGCCCGGCGGCGGCGAGCCCGGCGTCCCTCACCCGTGCGGCGGAGGCGGCGAGGTCCCTCAAGTCCTCGCCGCGCGCCTGGAGGAGTACGGCCGCCTCGGTCGCGTCGAGCGCGACGCCGTCGCGGGCCCGCCGGAGCGCGCGGCGCATCGCGTTTTCGGTCGGAGCGTCACTCGGAGTGGTCATGGGCCGAGCATACGATCCGGTGATCCGGGGGTGGAGAGGGTCACCGCATCAGCTCACCGGCGTTGACCAGCAGAGACTGGCCGGTTACCGCCCGGGCCCGGTCGGAGGCGAGGAAGGCGACGGAGTCGGCGACGTCCCCGTCGGTGGCCAGATCGGGCAGTGCCATCCGCTGGGTGAGGCGGGCGTGCACCTCGGCCTCGGGGACGCCCTCGGTGTGGGCGGTGAAGGTGACGAAGGCCTGCACGGGCGGGCCCCACATCCAGCCGGGCAGCACGGTGTTGACGCGGATCCGGTGCGGGCCGAGCTCGCGGGCCATGGAGTACATGGCCGAGGTCAGGGCCCCCTTGGAGGCGGCGTAGGCGGCCTGCTGCACCTCGTTGGGCGCGGCGACCGCCGACTGCGTTCCGATGATCACCACGGAGCCGCCGCGCTCCTTGAGCGCGGGCACGCAGGCGCGGGTCATCTTCAGCGTGCCGAGCAGGTTGACGTCGATGATCTGTTGCCAGGTCCCGAAGTCGGCGTCCTGGAGGCCCCCGAAGTAGGAGTCCCAGGCGGCGACGTGCACGACGGCGTCGATCCGGCCGAAGCGCGTGAGCGCGAGCTCGGCGAGGGCCGCGCACTGCGCCTCGTCGGTGATGTCGGTCGGCAGGTACGCGGTGTGCGTGCCGTCGGGGTCGATCTCGGCGGCGGATTTGGCGAGATTCGCCTCGGTCCGCGCCCCGAGCACGGCGTTCCCGCCGTCGCGCACGACGGTGGCGGCCACCTGATGCCCGAGCCCGGCCCCGACCCCGGAGACGATGACGGTCTTCCCTTGCAGCAGCATGACGGGCCTCCGGGCGCACGGGATATCTGACGGTGCGTCAGGCTACGGCGCGGGCGCGTCGGTGTGAAGGGGTGCGGATCCGAAGAGTGGCGGGGGCGGAGGCCGCCGCCGATCCCCGGCCGAGGCGCTCCCGGACGCGCTCGCCCTCGTTCAGGGCCTTCCGGCGTGCACCCGGCCACTGCCCGGCGAACCCCCTGTCTTCGTTGCCCTGAAGGTCAATCGGGAGGAGGTGCCCACACCCACCGAGCGTTCGGTGGTGGTTCGCCCTTGCGGCAGGTCGCGCAGGGTATCGAGGAGCTGGACGGCAGAGACGCGCGGGGACGCCAAGGGCAGGCCTTGACGAGTGCGGGGCGCGGGGTGGCGGCTGCCGTGCCGCGTTTGGAGCGTGCATGTGCGCCGCCGCCACCCGCAGTACGTCGGTCGAGGGTGCCGCGCGCGGTGGAGTTCGTGACGGAACTGTGGAGGATTCGCTTCACTCGGACTTTCTGACCTGGGCCGCGACCTGTTGAAATCGCTTCAGGGCGGTTAGATAGTCGTCCGAAGCGTGGTCCTCGGGGGGAGGCGGTGTGAGGTGCCGGCTCGCCAGCTCCTCCGCTGCCGAAAGAACCGTCTCGGCGAGCTCGGCATGGCTGATCTGTGCCACTGGCCCGGATCTGCCCTTCACTGTGACCGTCTTCTTGGTCGTGCGGAAATCGAGCCTGAACGAAGAATCGATTCCGGTGAAGGATGCGTTGGTGGAACGTCGGCTCAAGAGCATCGTGAGGGAGTCGAGGAGGTCGGGTACGGAGAGGTAGAGCATCATCCCTTGATCGGGCACATGCCCCACCGAGGTAGCCTCCCCCAGCTCTCCCCGCCAGGACATGTCTCCGAGATCGAACCCACTGGGATCCCCCTGGCCGGGACGAAGGGAGAACCTCACGATCACGGCTTGCGGCTCTCTTTCCAGGAGGGATCGTCGGTCGGGCATTCGCGGTCGCGCAGCACGCGGGCGATGTCGGTGTCCGTCGTGAGTGCGCTCAGCCGGGGAGGGGTCCGTGAGTCGTCCAAGACGACGGTGTGGAGGTGGTCTCCGACCTGTGGAGGGGGTATGTCCGACGACCACCAGGACGGATGCTTGACCTGGTCGACGAACCCTGTGATGCCATCGGCATCGACCTGCGATCCAAAAGGGGCCACAGCGGTGACGATGACGTCGACTTCCTGGTGATTCACCAGTGTCACTCGGATCTCCACCACGGAGGGCCCACCCGCACTCTCAGCTGCTGATCGCGGTCGACGAGGTCCGCGACGACACCTGTGACGAGCTCGCCGACCGCCGGAAGGCTGTCGCTCCCCGTGGTGCCGCCCGGGTTGTACGAAAGGAGGTCGATGAAGACCCGCGCCTCGGGATCTTCGTCAAGTTCCAGGAAGACGCCGTGCTGGAACTTCACTTTCACCCTCCCCGTGACTCGGGCTCCCATGGGATATCGGCTCTTGAGGTGTCCCCAGGACATCGTGTACACGGTCACCTCCCCGCCCATGCGTCCAAATCGAGCATAACTTTTGACGTAGGTGCCCCGGTGGGCTGTATCCCTCGAGATCGGTCCCGGCGGCGGATTTGGCGAGATTCGCCTCGGTCCGCGACGCCGAGCAGTTCTGCGTCCGTGGTATCTCCCGATTTCCGAAGGTCTGGATCTCGTCCGTTAGGGGGCGAAAATCTCGTCGAGCACTGATGAGGCGGAGTCGATTTCGTCTTTTCTGTAGCCGGTCCTGAATCTCGTCTCATCCTCGCCGAGTGCCTCCATTGCTGCGTCGATGAGGGGTCGCCAGAGGCGTGCAATCGAAGACGGAAACTCTCTCGTGGTGAATTGCGTGAGACTCGGAGTGTGTGTTGATCCCGAGATTCGAAGAGTTTGCCCTCCTGTTGAATCTGGCGAAACGAAAAGGATCTGCACTTGGCGGCTGGAGGTCAGGGTCTGTCTGATCTCTCTCGCGAACTGCAGGATAGTAAGGGCTGAATTCGGCGTAGCTTCGCGCGCCGTGAACCAGCCCTCTGGGATGACATGGAATTCCTTCGTGACCTGAAATACGATTTTGAACTGGCTTGCAGTCATTGCTGCGTCTACGGGCCTGGCACGCATTTCCCGATACTTTCTCTCTCTATTCCAGGTCATCGAAGTAGGATTTTCCTTCCTTCGGGGTGAAGGCGGTGCCTTTGTCTCCCTCTTCGATGACTACGAAATTCTTGTCGGTGTCCCAGTAGGCCACACGGCCTCGTTCCAGGAATTTTGGTGGTAGGACGCTGGGGATGTCGCCGTTTATTATTCCGTCGATGTAGTATTCCAGTGCTCTCGGGTCAACATCCCTTGCGTAATGTTCGAAGCCGCCCGGATCATTGAAACGCTGCCTCGAGTGATCTGCAATCTTCTGGGATATGTCGTCGACTTGCGGGCACGGGGAGAGGCCCAGAGGGTCCGACCACGTGTGGGGGTTCGAGACGTACGTCGCCGGGTTCGGGGCCGGGGCGAGGCCCAGGGGGTCCGGGGTGAGGTAGCGGGCCGTTTCGGGGTCGTACGTGCGGAAGTAGTTGTGGTGGAGGCCCGACTCGGGGTCGAAGTACTGGCCCGGGAAGCGCAGGGGCGTGTAGGCCACGGCGTCGCGGGTCCAGGTGGTGGAGCCCCAGAGGGTGGAGCGGGCGCGCCAGGCGATCTCGCCCGACTCGCCGATCAGCTCCCGCGGGGTGCCGATGAGGTCCGTGACGATGGCGAAGAAGCGGTCGTCCGTGGTGCCGAGGACGGTCTCCGCCTGGGTGAGCGGGTGCAGGCCGTGGTGGGTCCAGGTGAGGGTGACCGGGCCTTCCGTCTGCTCGCAGAGGGTGGTGCCGTCCCAGGTGAAGAGGACCTCTTCCGCGACCTCGCCGGTGGGCGCGAGGCGCTGCTTGGCCGTGCGGCGGGAGAGGGCGTCGTAGCGGTAGCGCCAGCGCGTGCCGTCCGGAGTGGTGACCCCCGCCAGGCGGTCTTCCGCGTCCCATTCGTAGTGCCAGGTGTCCGGCTTGCGCGAGAGGCGGGTCTTCTGACGGAGGGTGACCCGGCCGAGGGCGTCGTGCTCGTAGCGGATCGAGCCGGCACGGGTGATGCGGGTGCCCTCGTAATCCCGCGCGCCCTGGGCCTCCGCGCCCGGGTGGCGGGTCGGCCAGGTGGCGGCGGTCTGGTTGCCGGCGTCGTCGTAGGCGTAGCGCTCCGACCAGTTGGACGCGTCGACCGCCGTGACACGGGCCGCCGGGTCCAGGGTGAAGGTGCGGGGACCGGCGAGTGCGTCGTCGATCGCCGTCAGGGCGCCGTCCGCGCGGTAGCTGTATCCGCGGCGCTGGAGGGTGCGGCCGTCCTGGCCGACGAGGTGCTGCTCGGTGAGACGTCCGACCGGGTCGTAGGCGTGGGCCAGGGCCAGGTCCGCGCCGAGGGTGCGGGTCAGCTCCCGGCCCGCGGCGTCCCGCTCGAACGTCAGCGTCCGGCCCGATGCGCTGAGGGCGCTGCGGCGGCCGGCCGCGTCGTACGTCCACTCGGAGAAGGCCCCGCCGGGTGTGGTGCGGCCCGCCCGGCGACCCGCGACGTCGTAGGTGTGGGTGAGGGTGCGTCCGTCGATCGTCTCCGAGACGACGCGGCCGTACAGGTCCCGTTGCAGGGTCAGCGTGGTGCCGTCCGGCGAGACCGCCCGGGCGAGCTCGTCGTAGTCGTCGTACTCGTACGACGTGATGCCGTCCGCCGTCTTCTTGCGCAGGATCTGGGAGAGGGCGCCGTGCGCGTACGTGGTCGTGGCGCCGAGTGCGTTCGTACGGGAGACCAGGCGGCCTGCCGCGTCGTAGCCGTAGGTCAGCGTTCGGTCGTCGAAGTCCGTCTCGGATGCGAGGTGACCGGCCGGGTCGTACGCGTAGGTCCAGGTCAGGCCTTGGGGGTTGGTGACCGAGGTGAGGCGCAGCTCGGTGTCGTGGGTGAAGGAGTAGCGGACGCCGTCCGGGCCCGTGCGGGCCGTGAGGAGGTCGAAGTCGCCGTACTCGGAGACCGTCACTCCGCCCATCGGGTCGGTGTGGGAGGTGCAGTTGCCCTCGCCGTCGTAGGTCCAGGACTCCGTGCTGCCGTCGGCGGTCTCCCGGCGGAGCAGGCGGCCCTCCACACTCCACGTGAGGCGGGTGGTGTGGCCGAGGGGGTCGGTGACGGCGACCGGGCGGCCGAAGGGGTCGCGCGTGTACGCGGTCGTCGCGCCCAGCGGGTCGGTGATCTCCAGGGGCAGGCCGGCCGGGTCGCAGCGGACCGTCGTGACCGCGCCCAGGACGTCCGTCACCGAGGCCAGGTGGCCGCGGGCGTCGTACGTGAAGCGGTGCGTGGCCCCGTGCGGTGCGGTTGCCGAGGTGAGGTTGCCGCGCTCGTCGTACGTCGACCGCGTGACCCGGCCGTCGGGCTGGATCACCGTGACCGGCAGGCCCAGTGCGTCGTACTCGGCCCGTACCTCGCGGCCGTCGGGGCGGACCACCGTGGTGAGCCGGCCCTGCTCGTCGTAGACGTAGCGGGTCGTGTGGCCCAGGGGGTCGGTGCGGGTCAGGAGGCGGTTGTACGCGTCGTGCGTGAACCGGGTGGTCGCGCCCGTCGGGTCGATCTCGGCCGTGATCCGGGCGCGGTCGTCGACCAGGTACCGGGTTTCGTGGCCGTGGGAGTCGGTGTAGGTGGTGGAGCCGTCCTCGTAGGTGAAGCGGACGTCGAGGTGGCCGTTGGTGCCGGACTGGGCGGTGCAGCGGTGCTGTTCGTCGTAGACGTAGTCGAAGTGGCGGCCGTTGGTGTCGGTCCAGGAGGTGATCCGGCCGAGTTCGTCGTAGCCGAAGCGGAGCGGGCGGCCCGAGGAGTTGGTGACGTGGGTGAGATGGCCGTCCGTGTACGCGTAGCGCAGTACTTCGGTGCCGTCGGCGAGGGCGAGGCCGGTTATTCGGCCTTCCGACGAGCTGAGGCGCAGCTCGTAGCCGCCGCTGTGGGACAGGGCGGTCGGCGCGCCCGTCTCGTTGTACTCGAAGGTGATCCAGGCGCCGCCCCGGTCGTCGAGCTGGCTGAGGAGGCCCTCGTCCGTGAAGTGGCGGACGTGTCCGGACTCGGGGTCGGTGACCGTGTAGCCGCCGTCCGCATCGAGGACGAGCGGCCAGCGCTGACCGTGGCCCGGGAGTACGGGGACTCCGGCCTCGGGATGCGGGTAGGCGAGCAGGCTGCCGTCCTCGCGGACGAGGATCACGCCTTCCTCGTCGATCTCCAGGCGCTGGTCGACCGTGGACGCCCAGGACGGGCCGAACCAGCGGCCCGCGCGGTACGAGGACTCGAAGGTGCGGGTGAACACGAGCGGCAGCGCGCCCGGGAGGACCAGGTCGGTCTGCGGCAGGACCATCCGGCCCGTCGCCACGTCGACCGGGTCGCCCTTGCACTTCAGGTCCGCCTTGCGACGAGCGGCAGCTTCGGCTTCGGCCCTCGCGGCCGTCCGCGCCGCTTCCTTGCTCGCCGTCTTCTCGGCGAACCGCATCCCGGTCCGGAGGGTGGGCAAGCCCTTGGTGCCGATGAGATCGGGGAGGAGGCGGCCCTTGAATTCGCTGGGGTCCGCCATGTAGCTGTCGATCATCGGGCCGGGGATGCGCTCGGGGTGGGACGCGGTGGAGACGAGACCGGCCAGCGTCATGTTGAGGTTCTGCTGGAAGTCGGCCGGGTGCGTCAGGTTGAACACGTCGAAGGGGTTCACGCTGCGTGCGAAGTTCAGCGTTCCCGCCGTGCCCTTCGCCACGCCGCCCACGACGTGGGTGAGCTCGAACACCTCCGAGCCCGCGTAGTCGCTGAGCTGGGCCATCAGCCGGTCCGTCGCCGGCATCTCCGCCGGGGCGTGCTCCATGGCCGCCTTGAGCGTGCGTTCGGCCGTCACGGCCGCCTCGTCGCGCTGCCTGCGGGCCTCGTCCAGGATCTCCTTGGCCCGCTTGAGGGCTGCAGCGCCCGGATCGGCGCCCTCGACCGGGATCGGGCCGGGATCACGGCCGGCCTGCGCGGCCGCCCTGTAGGCGTCCTCCTTGGCGACGTGCGCGTCGTGGGCTTCCTTCGTCGCCTTCACCGCGGCCTTGTGCAGGTCGATGGCCGTCTGGGCCTGCTTCTGCGCCCACTCCACCGTCTCCGCATACCGGTTGAGCGCACCGCTCGCCGATTCGCACGCGTCGGATGCGCGCAGCCAGTCGGTGGGATGCATGGCGAACTTCGCACGGAACGCGTCGGCCGCCTGCCCCTTCCACTGGTCCGAGTCGAGGGCCTTCATGCCCTGGCCGACCCGCTCGAACGCCGCCTGGAAGTCCGCCAGATGCTTGGCCGACTCCCGGAGCGCCGACGACTTGCCGTGAACCAGCTCGTTGGCCTGCTCGCTCTCGCCGAGCTGCTGTTCGCGTACCGAGGCACCGAGACGGGAAGCGGCGTTGTCGCCGAAGTCCTCGACCGTGTCCGCCCAGCCGTGCGCGCCGGCACGGTCGAGGACGCCGCCGATCTCGTCGGTGGCTCTGTCGACGCCGTGACCGATGACCTTCTTGGCTGAATCGACCTTCTCGTCGATCGTGTCGAGGCCCTTGTCGACCAGCTTGCCCCAGTCCGTCATCGGCCCTCACCGCCAGGCTGTGCCTCGGGTGCCGGGCCGACCATGTCGTCGACCATCGCGTCCGCCTCATCGCGCAGTCCGACGGCATCGATGATCTGGTTGGACAGCAGGATGTCGGAACTGTTCAGATCCCGGACAGCGCTCTTCCAGGCCTCGTTGCCGTTCTCCGAGGCATGTGCGAAGGATTCCGGCTTGTAGTCCGCGTTCTTGATCTGGGTGATCGGGTTGTCGGAGAAGACCTCACCCCAGTCCTTGGCGATGATGTCCTTCTCCTCGGCATACGGGTTGCCCAGTGCCGCGTTCGCCACGACCTTGAAGCTGCCCTGGATGTACTGGTCCTGCTCGTACATCGCGCCGGCCGACAGCCCCACGTTCAGGGCGAACATGTTTCCCTGCTGCACCAGCGAACGCACCCCCCAGCCCCAGCGCTCGCAGAACGAGCCCAGCGTGGACGTCAGACCCTCGTGCCCGGTCTCCATCCCCGAGAGAGCCAGGTCGGTGAAACCGCCACCCATGCTCGCCGTGCCCACCGACCCGAGCTCCTTCAACTCCGCCAGGCTCGCCGTGATCCCCTGCGCAATCAGCGCCAACGCCTGCTTCGAGACATCGAGATCCGCCCCGTCCCCGCTCATGCAGTCATCTCCCCGTCGAGTGCCGCGGCATCCGGCACGATCCCCCGAACCGGCGGGAACGCCAGCCCGTCCGGCCCCGCCGCGTTCCACGCGACTCCGCACGGAAAGTCCACGGCCGGCACCAGCTCGTCGAGCAGGCGTGCACCGACCACTCGCCGGTACGTCCACTCCCGGTCGCCCTCGCCGCGCGCCTCGGCGAACCGGGCCAGCGCCTCCTCGTCGGAGAACACGCAGATCCAGTCCAGCCCGCCGAGTTCGGCCGTCCACAGGCCGCCCCGCACGTCCAACGGCACCAGAACCACCCGGCTCCGGAAGTCCGCCAGCCGCTCCAGCAACGCCTCTCGTGCTTCTACCGCCGGATCGACCGCCGCCGGTCGGCCGGAAGCCTGGACGGCATCGGCCCGCAGCCGACCCCACTCCTCGTCGAACCCCACCACAACGCCCCCCACACCAGCCCCCGTACGCCTTGATCGAACTCACTTTTGCACAGCTCGGCAGGCCGGCGAAATTTACTGTTGGGTAGCGAACGCATCTCGCTGGACGAGTTGAGTCTCCGGTCGGCGGTGCGTGTGCCGGAGGTAAGAGTGCTGGTAGTTGGGGTGTGCGCCATCGGCCTCACGGAGGTCGAGCCGAGGCGGTTCGTTGCATGAGCAACTAAATCTGCCCCCTTCCTTGGGTGGCGTTGCCCCGCACGCGTCGCGTCGACGGCCGATCCTCCTCGGGAGATGATCGGAGATGACCCCGCGGCACGAGGCGAGGACGTGAGGGCATGGCACTCCCGCAATCTTCCGGCGCGCCCCGGCGCGCTCGGCTGTGGGCCCTGCTGGCGTTGGTCTGTGCGGTGCTCGCGGCGGTGACGCTGGTGGCCGAGGGCTTCGTCGGCGGGCTGGTCGTCCTCGTCGTCGGGGTGGCCGGGGCGGCGCTCACGGCCATGGGGACCTGGTGGGTGGTGTCCCATCGCGGAGCCGTACGGCTGGTCGGCGCCCTGCTGGTGGTGGGCGCGCCCGTGGCCATCCTGCTCATCTATGCCCGCGCGGACCTGTGGCTCACGGCGCTGCTCGCCATCGCACTGTGGGCGGCCGCCGTGGCCTGCGCGCGGACCGCGCTGCGCGCCGCGCGCCGGCCCGACGGCATGCGGGCCGTCGCCCGGGCCGCCCCCCGCAACCCGGTGCTGATCATGAACCCGAAGTCCGGCGGCGGGAAGGTCGGCCGCTTCGGCCTGGTCGAGAAGGGGGAGGCGCTCGGCGCCCGGGTCGTGCTGTTGGACCCGGCGGTCGTGACGGACGTCGCCGCCCTCGCCCGGCAGGCGGTGGCCGACGGAGCGGACCTGCTCGGGGTGGCGGGCGGCGACGGCACCCAGGCCCGGGTGGCCGAGGTCGCGGCCGAGCACGACCTGCCGTTCCTCGTGATCTCCGCGGGCACCCGGAACCACTTCGCCATGGACCTCGGGCTGGACCGCGAGGACCCGGCCCGGTGCCTGGACGCGCTGGCCGACGGGGAGGAGCTCAGGGTCGACCTGGGGGTCGTGGGCGGCCAGGCCTTCGTCAACACGGCCTCCTTCGGCGTCTACGCGGAGATCGTGCAGCGCCCGGAGTACCGGGACGCCAAGGCGGACTCGGCACTGGCCGCACTGCCCGACCTCCTCCTCGGATACGCCGGCACCACCCTCGACGCGGTGACCGACGAGAAGCGGCTGGAGGCCCAGCAGGCGCTGCTGGTCAGCAACAACCCCTACACGTCCTCCGAACCGATGGGCGCCCGCAGGTCCCGCCTCGACCGCGGCGAGCTGGGTGTCCTCGGCATCCGGGTGAACAACGCGGCCCAGGCGGCCGAGGTCGCGCTGCGCGGCGCGAGGGCGGCGGGCCTCCACGTACTCACCTCCCGCCAGGTCGTGATCGGATCGGCCGCGGAACGCATCGCCGTCGCCGTGGACGGCGAGGCACTGACCATGCCCACACCCGTGACCTGCTCCATCCGCCCCGGCGCACTGCGCGTCCTGGTGCCCAGGCTCCGCCCGGGGGCCCCGGTGACCGCCCCGCCCATGCAGTGGAGCGAGGTGCTCGCCCTGGCCTTCGACCGGCCGGGGGCGGGCCCGGCCGGCTGAGGCCCGGAGGCCCGGGATGCCCGACCTCCTGTGCGGCGTCACAATGAGCCGTACCCGGTGTTCGTAGCGGATTGGAGACGTCCGTGAAGGACCTGAAGTTCGAGCAGAAGAGTTCCCTTTCCCGCCTCGAGGTCGCCGATCAGCTCTCCGCGCTCGCGGAGGCGCTGCGCCACGGCGGCAACGCCGAACTGGAACTCGGCCCCGGGAAGATGAGCCTGCGCGTCCCCGATGAGCTCCGCACCGAGATCGAGGTCGAGATCGGCGACGGGGAGATCGAGATGGAGATCGAGCTCAAGTGGCCCACCGCGCAGGCCGGGGCCGCGTGACAGCGCCCCCGGAAGGCCCGGAAGACGCGGAAGGCGGCGGACCGGAGGCCGGCCCGGAGCTGGAGGCGGGCCGCGAGGACTACAGCGGCGCCGTCTACGGTTCCCTGCTCGCCGCCTCCGTGGTGGTCGGAGCCGGTACGCTCGGCAAGTTCCCGCGGCTGGAACTCGTCGCACTGCTCCTCGGCACCGGGGTGGTGTTCTGGGCCGCGCACGTCTTCTCCCGCCTCTTCGGGGCCCGCATGGTGAACCGCCTGAGCTGGGCCGTGATCCGCAGTACGTCCAGGGAGGAGCGCCCGATCATCAAGGCGGCCGTCCCCCCGGCCGTCGCCGCGGCCATCGCCCCGCTGTTCGGCCTCGGCGCCACGGGCATCGCATGGCTGGCGCTTCTGGTGGCCCTGATCGGACAGGTCGGCTGGGCCACCCTCGCCGCCAGCCGCGCCGGCGCCTCACACCGGCTGATGTTCCTGGCCGGCGCGATCAACCTCTTCCTCGGGCTGCTCATCGTGCTGCTCAAGGTCGCCCTCCAGCACTGAAGCCGCTTCCCCCGCTACTTCCCGCCGTACTCCTCCAGCGCCGCGGCCAGCCGGGCGACGCCCTCGCTGATCTCGGACGGCGTGTGCGTCGTGAAGTTCAGGCGCAGGGTGCGGGGGTCCGGGGCGGTGGCGTAGAAGGGGGCGCCCGGGACGAAGGCGACCCTGTGGGTGACGGCCGTCCGGAGGAGATCCGTCGCGTCGTGCTCCTCCGGCAGCCGGGCCCAGAGGAACATGCCGCCCGCGGGCAGGTTCCACGCGCAGCCGGCCGGCAGGGTCCGGCTCAGGGCGCTCTGCAGGGCGTCGCGGCGCTCGCGGTAGGCCGCCCGGACCGTGGCTATGTGCGCGTCGAGGTCCACCGCCGCGAGGTAGTGCGCCGCGGCCAGCTGGTCGACCGTTGAGGTGTGGAGGTCCGCCGCCTGCTTCGCGACCACCGCGGCCCGCCGCAGCGCTGCCGGGGCCCGGAGCCAGCCCAGCCGCAGCCCGGGAGCCAGGACCTTCGAGAAGCTGCCGAGCAGGGCCGTACGGTCCTCGGCACCCGGGTGCGCGGCCAGCCACGGGACGGCGTAGCCCTCGTAGCGGAGTTCCCCGTACGGGTCGTCCTCCACCAGCCACAGCCCGAGCCGGGCCGCGGTCCGCGCGACCGCCGCCCGGCGGGCGGCCGGGAGGGTGCGTCCCGTCGGGTTCTGGAAGGTGGGGACGGTGTACAGCAGCTTCGGCCGCTCGCGCGCCACGACGTCCGCCAGCGCGTCCGGGAGGATGCCCTGCGCGTCGCAGGGCACGGCCACCACCCGCGCCCCCGCCAGCCGGAAGCACTGGAGCGCCGCGAGGTAGGTGGGGTTCTCCACCAGCACCACGTCACCCGGTTCGACCAGGGTGGCGGTGATGAGGGTGAGGGCCTGCTGGGAGCCCGAGGTGATGAGTACGTCGTCCGGGCCGGTCGGCAGCCCGCGCGCGGTCGCCCGGGCGGCGACGGCCTCGCGGAGTTCCGGGGCGCCCTCGGTGGTCGAGTACTGCAGGGCGCGCCGCGCGGACACCGCGAAAGCGGCGTCGTACGCGGCCCGCAGGCCCTCGGTGTCGAAGAGTTCGGGCGCGGGGAGGCCGCCGGCGAGGGAGATGATCCCGGGGCGTTCGGTGAGCGCGAGGATCTCGCGTACGGGGGAACCCTCCACGGAGGCGGCGCGGGCGGCGAACGCGGGCGGCGGCGCGGTGGCAGTGGTGGCGGCGGCAGCGGACACGGTGGCAGGCGCGGCGGCGGACGCGGCGGCAGGCACGGCGGCGGGCACGGGCAGCTCCTTCAGGAGGCGGGTGCGCGCATCGTAGCGAGGGAAAGTTGTAGACGGCACGTATGTATCAGGGGATGGACCGGCCACCGGAGACCCCCGGGCCGCCCGACCCCTCCCCATCTGATGCCGCATCAGATAGACCGGTCCCATGACGACAGGAGAGCAGGAACCGCAGCAGGACACCCGCGTCGAGGACTACGCCGAGCTCGCGGCCGTCGGCCCCTACGGCGTCCGCCCCGGCCATGCGCTGATCACCATGGTGGAGCCGCACCCGGGCCACGAGTACGCGTACAACCGCTGGTACGAGGACGACCACTACTACGCGGGCGCCATGGCCATGCCCTGGATGTACGCGGGCCGCCGCTGGGTGGCCACCCGCGAGCTGCAGGAGCTGCGCTACCCCGAGAAGTCGGCCGTCGCCCAGCCCGTCACCGCGGGCTGCTACATATCGACGTACTGGGTCACCCAGGGCCGCTACGACGAGCACATGAAGTGGACCGTCGGCATCAACAAGCGCCTGAACCGCGACGGCCGGGTCTACCAGGACCGCACCCACGTCTTCACGTCCTTCCAGGACCACGCCGCCACCGTCTACCGCGACGGCGCCGCCGGTCCGCGCGACTTCCACGCCCTGGACCACCCGTACGAGGGTCTCGTCGTCCAGGTCATCGACGCCGACGGGCCCGGGCAGCGGGCCGAGTTGCTGGAGTGGCTGCGCTCGCGCGCCCTGCCGAAGCGGCTGCACGGCGGTCCGGCCGCGATGGTGACGGTCTTCCGTCCGACCCCGCTGCCGGGTGACCGGATGACGTACGTCAAGCAGGTGGAGGGGGTTGACACCCGCCTCACGCTGCTGTGGTTCCTCCAGGAGGACCCCCGGACCTGCTGGGACCGCTTCCTGGGGCTGGACGCGGAGGTCGCGGAGGCGGGGCTAGGACGGGTGGAGCTGGTGGCGCCGTTCATACCGACGGTGCCGGGGACCGACCGTTACGTCGATCAGCTGCGCTGAGCGGCGGGCCGTCGGCCCACCGGGCATGGCCGAGCCCCCTCGGCCAAGACGGCGGGTCGGTCGAGAGGGCTCAAGTCAGTGACGCAGGTGGTGCGGGTGGTGCAAGTGGTGCCGGTGAACGGGTGGTGCAGAAGCCGGGCCCGCTGGTGCCGGTGCCGGCGCCGGTGCCCGTGTGGGACGCGGGGACCGAACGGTAGGGACGGCGAAGGCGGTTGGGACGCGCCGTGATGTTCAGGCGAGGCGTCCCAGCCGGCCCTCGGAGACATCGGCGACGAACGAGGTCCAGGAGTCGGGGGCGAAGGTGAGGGACGGTCCGTCCTGCACCTTCGAGTCGCGGACGGCGATGGCCTCCACGACGGGGGACTTGACCTCGACGCAGGCGCCGTTGGCGGAGTAGGAGGACTTGATCCAGTTGGCCGTGGCGCCCTGGCGAATAGCCATGTTTCTCTCCGGTGAGCGAGTAGTTCCGGTGGTTCCGGTGTCCTGTCGGCCAATCTTCCGGCTGACCTGATCGACGCTACCGGCAGCTCCTGACGGGTGAAGGGATCAGTCACCCGACCGGGTGGCATATTCCATTCAAGCCTTCTGTGGCTGGGGAGTGACGGTGTACCGTACCGACCCGCTTGCCACGCGCATGGTGGATATCGGTCGAATCCGACCTCTATGCGCTCTTGTCCGCGTATTGATCGATGATCTGCGAGATGAACTCGCGGGTCTGGTCGACATTGAGCGCCTGCGCGCGCAGGTGTTCGTACATCACGCTGTACTTCTGGACGTCGTTGGCCTTCTCCAGGTACAGGTCGCTCGTCACGCCCTCGATGTAGACGACGGTCGAGTCGGACGCGTCCGGGAACTCCAGGATCGCGTACTGACCGTTGACGCCGGGGTGCGCCCCCAGCTCGAAGGGCATCACCTGCACCGTGACGTGCGGCTGCTCCGACTGCTCTATCAAATATTCGAGCTGCCGGATCATCAACTGGGCGTCGCCCACGCGCCGGCGCAGCGCCGCCTCGTCGATCACCGCCCACAGGCGCAGCGGACCGAGGTCCGGGTTGTTGTTCTCGGTCTCGGAGAGCCGCTTCTGGCGGTGCATCCGGACCTGGACGCGCTTGTCGACGTCGGCCGGGGCGGTCTCCGGCCACGCGCCGCGGACGAGGGACTGGGCGTACTCGGTCGTCTGGAGCAGCCCCGGGATCACCAGGGGCTCGTACGTGCGCAGGCTGGCGGCGTCCGTCTCCAGGCCGATGTAGACGCTGTACGGGATGTCGCCGAAGGCGTGCCACCAGCCCTGCTGGCGGGAATCCTTGGCCATCTGCATGAGCGAGTCGATGAGGCGGCGGTCCTCTACCTCGTAGACGTCGCACAGGTCGCGGACATCGCGCTGGCTGATGGAGCGGCGGCCGTTCTCCAGTCGGCTGATCTTCGACTGGGAGACGAGGAGGCGCTCGGCGACCTGTTCGGCCGTCATGCCCTTGTCCTCGCGGAGCTTGCGCAACTCCATGCCCAGTCGGCGGCGTCGGACGGTGGGATTGACATTGGACGCCACGTGAACGGCACCTCCGCCTTCTTCTGTCGTTGCAGCTGTCTCTCTACGTATCTGGTTTGAGCAGACTGCCACCGAAGCGGGCGGCGCCGCTGGGGAACGGCCCGGAAACACAGACGCGGGGGGGGGGGGGGGGGGGGGGGGGGGGGGGGGGGGGGGGGGGGGGGGGGGGGGGGGGGGGGGGGGGGGGGGGGGGGGGGGGGGGGGGGGGGGGGGGGGGGGGGGGGGGGCGGAGGTGGTC
>NZ_JBVIWA010000038.1:0-28995 GCF_055595065.1 Streptomyces sp. NPDC040545 | reverse complement strand
CCCCCCCCCCCCCCCCCCCCCCCCCCCCCCCCCCCCCCCCCCCCCCCCCCCCCCCCCCCCCCCCCCCCCCCCCCCCCCCCCCCCCCCCCCCCCCCGGGCCCGTCCGCTGTGCGGGGCGCGGGATCAGCGGGCGCCGGCCATCGCCTCCAGCTCGGGCACCAGGTCCAGCATCGACGGCGTCCCGAGGATCTCCTGGCGCACCTCCGCCGCGTTCTCGCGGAACGAGGGATCCTCCAGGAGGCGCCTGACCTGGTCGCGCACCCGCTCCGCGGTGATGTCCTCCAGATCGATGAAGAGGCCGTACCCGCGTTCCTCCTGGGCCACCGCGGAAGCCCGCTCGCTCCAGGTCGTTCCGGGCACGATCAGCTGCGGGACGCCGTTGACCGCCGCGTTGCCGACGGTGGCGCCGCCGCCCTGGTGGACGATCGCCGAGCAGCTCGCCAGTACCTCGTGCATGGGCAGGAACCCCGCCGCCCGCACGTTCGGCGGCACGTCCCCGACCGCGGCCAGCTGCTTCTCGTCGAGGGTCGCCACTACCTCGATGTCCAGCTCGCCCAGACCGGCCAGCAGATCGCTCACCGACGCCTGCTCCTCCCCGTGCACCTGCCGGTTCGACACCCCGAGGGTCAGCAGGACCCGCGGTTTCTCCGGATGCTCGTAGACCCAGTCCGCCACGGTGAGCGGCCGGTTGACCGACACGAACCGCATCCGGAGGTAGTCGACGGGCAGATCGAAGGGGATGCAGGAGGGGGTGGGGTCGATGGTGGCCATGCCGAACCGCAGGCTTTCGTCGAACGCGCAGCCGTGCCGGGCCAGCCAGGCGGACATCCAGTCCTGCAGCGGGTCGGGCCACGCGACGTCGGGCCGGCGCTGCTTGAGCTTCTCGTACTCGAAGTGGACCCGGGCATTCTGGTCGGCCGCGTACATCACGCGGACGTGGGCCGCGCCGACAACCTTCGCGACGAGCGGGGCCGCGTAGATCAGCGGGTCCCAGACGATCAGGTCCGGCCGCCACTGCTTGGCGAACCTGAGCGCCTCGTTGATCAGGGAGTCCGGGTTGATGTGCCGGATCATGGCGGCGGTGGTCTCGTACACGCCGCTGACGAACTCGTCCGTCAGCATCTCGGGACGGCTCTCGGAGAGCTTGTACGGCGTGTCCATGGAATTGTCGCCGTTGTCGCCGTTCTGGCGGTGCTTGGCGATGTCGAAATCGCCTCCGACCCACATGCAGTCGAGACCGGTTTCGAGGAAAGGCTCGACCTCCGAGGGATTACGCTGACCGACATAGCGGACCTCGTGGCCGGCCGATTGCAGGGCCCATCCGACGGGCGCCAGACTGTAGATGTGGGTTCTGGTCGGGAACGACATCAGCATGATGCGCATGGAGCTCTCCAGTGGCTCGGGCCGGGACGTCATCGCGGGCGGACCGGCTGTGCGCACGCACGCCAAGGATCGCCCAACTTCGCAGACTAGGGCGTGTGTTGCCCCGGGCCGGAGGGCTCGGGCCACCTGACTTGGCCCTGCTGCGGAAGTTAGGGGGTCGGCCCGGCCGTGCGGTGCCGGGTGAGTCGATCTAAGGGCCCCTAAGGGGTTGGTGCGGGCGAGAGGGCGGCACTAGATATGAGTGCTGCGGTACGGCCCGGGCGGAATTCCGGCCACGCCTTCCGAGGTGCTCACCGCTCTTCGCCCCTCGCGTTATCCGGTGAAAGGTGATCGACATGACCGTGGCCCCCAGCGCCAAAGGCCGCGTGCCTTTCGGGGAGTACCGCACCTGGTACCGGATCACCGGCACACCCGGCGCCGGGCGCCCGGCCGTGGTGGTCCTGCACGGCGGCCCCGGCAGCACCCACGACTACCTGCTGAGCCTGGCCGCGCTCGCCGACGAGGGCTGGCCGGTCGTGCACTACGACCAGCTGGGCAGCGGCGGTTCCACCCGGCTGCCCGACCGCGGCGCCGGCTTCTGGACCGTGGAGCTCTTCGAGGCCGAACTGGACAACCTGCTGCGGGAACTGGGCGTCGCGGACGACTACGTCCTGCTGGGACAGTCCTGGGGCGGCATGCTGGCGGCCCGCCACGCGGCCCGCCGGCCGGCCGGGCTGCGCGGCCTGATCATTGCGAACTCGCCCGCCTCATACGTCCTGTGGCGCCAGGAGATGGAGGTGCTGCGGGCCGCGCTGCCGCCCGAGGTGGACGCCACGCTGCGCCGCCACGAGGCGGCGGGCACCACCGACACGGAGGAGTACTACCTGGCGATGCGGGTCTTCTACGACCGGCACGTCTGCCGGATCGTGCCCTGGCCCCGCGACTACCTCGCCTCCTTCATGGAAGCCGTGGACAACCCGACGGTCTACGCGACCATGAACGGCCCCAGCGAGTTCTACGTCAACGGCACCCTCAAGGACTGGTCGGTGGAGGACGTGCTCCCTGACATCGCCGTGCCGACGCTGCTGGTCTCCGGCCGCCACGACGAGGCGACGCCCGTCACCGTGCAGCCGTACCAGGACCTGATCCCCGATGTCCGCTGGGAGATCTTCGAGGAGTCGAGCCACGTGCCGAACCTCGAGGAGCCCGAGAAATTCCACGCGGTGCTCGTCGAGTTCCTCAAGGGCCTCGGCCCCGCGTGACCGAGCCGATAGGAGTCCACGTCATGGAGAGCGGGAACAGGACAGGAACGGCGTTGGTGTTCCCCGGCATGGGGCCTTCGCGCTTCGCCGACGTCGGCAAGTTCATGCTGGCCAACCGGCACGCCCGGCGGCTGGTGGCGGCGGCCGGCGAACGGCTGGGCTACTCGCTGACCGACCGCTTCCGCCAGGCGGAGGGGGACTACTCCGAGTACGCCCAGGTCGCGTTCTTCGTGAACTGCCTGGCCCTCGCCCAGTGGGCGGAGGAGGAACTGGGGGTCCGTCCCGACGTCTGCACGGGACCGAGCTTCGGCGAGAAGCCCGCGGTCGCCTACGCACAGTCGCTGTCCTTCGAGGACGCGGTGTGGATGACCGCCCGGCTGGCCCGCCTGCTGGAGGACTACTTCGCGGGCGCGCACCAGGACGTGGTGACCCACTCCTTCGTCCGCACGCCGAAGGAGAAGGTCGAGGAGATGCTCGCCGACCTGACGGCACGCGGCGAGTGGTCCGACATCTCCTGCCACGTCGACGAGGACTTCTACATGGTCTCGCTCCGGGAGCGGAACCTGGAGTGGCTCGACGGGCGGATCCGCGCGATGGGCGGCATGTCGCTCTACAGCATGCGCCCGCCCATGCACTCGGCCGCCTTCGGGGAACTGCGCCGCAGGGCCGAGGAGGAGGTCATCGGCGGGCTGGAGTTCCACGACCCGAAGCTCCCCGTCGTGGCCGACCAGGACGGCACGGTGCTCCGTACGGCGGACGAGGTCAAGGCCATGCTCCTCGACGGGTTCGTCCGGCCGCTGCGCTGGCCGGACGTGGTGGGTTCGCTGCGCGACCTCGGCGTGGGCAAGGTCGTCGTCAGCGGGCCGGACACCCTCTTCGGCCGGGTGGGCTGCACGACGAGGAACTTCGAGGTGCTCGCGGTCGGACCGCGCCTCGCCATGCAGCCCCGCCGCCGGGGCACACCGGCGGCCTGAGCCGGTCAGTCGACCGACTGGAGGGACTCCTCGAGGGACTTCCACAGCGTGCCCGCCGTGGCGAAGGTCTCGGGGGTCAGCGCCTCGGCCCCGAACCGGATGTCGTACGTGGCCTCCAGGTCGGTCAGCAATTCGACCATGGCCAGCGAGTCCAGTCCGTAATCCCTCAGCGAGGTGTCCTCCGCTATCGGTTCCGTCGTGGAGAAAAACGGAAGATGCCTGCGCAGGAGCTCTTCAAATCTACTGTCCCACATGACTGCTCCAAATTCCGGAAGTGGTTGCGTGGAATACGAATGCCGTGTGCTCGGGTCGGAGTGTACTTGTCCGCCGTAGCGCATTCGACCCTGATGAACCCCTAATTGCAGCGGAGACCGAACAATGGATGCAAAGACGGGGCCCGCGCTGTACGGACGATTCCTGCGCGGCCTTGAGCTCTCGCCGGACCTTCCCGCATTCGAGGCCGGCGCCGGGACGCTCACCTACACCGAGACCCACGAGCTCGCCCTGCTCTGGTCGGGGGCCCTGGCCAGGGCCGGCGCCCGGGCCGTAGGGGTGCTCGCGGCCAAGGGCCCGGCCGCCTACGCGGGGATCCTCGCCGCCCTGTACGCGGGCGCCGCAGTGGTGCCGCTGCGGCCGGACTTCCCCGCGGCCCGGACCCGCCAGATGATCGACGCCGCCGGGGTGACGGCGGTGATCGCCGACGAGCGCGCCGCCGCCGGCCTGGGTGAGGTACTGGAGGGCCGCACCGACGTGGCCGTCCTGGTGCCGGACCGGGACCGGCAGCGGCCGGTCCCCTTCCCGGCCCTGGACCCGGTTGCGGCCGAGGCCCTCGACGCGCCCCGGCCCGTCCGGCCCGAGGACCTGGCGTACGTCCTGTTCACCTCGGGCTCGACCGGCCGCCCCAAGGGCGTGACCCTCACCCATGCCGCGACCGACCACTACTTCGGGCTGCTGGACAAGCGCTACGACTTCGGCCCGCACGACGTCTTCTCGCAGTCCTTCGACCTGAACTTCGACTGCGGCGTGTTCGACGTCTTCTGCGCCTGGGGGGCGGGCGCGCGGCTGGTGGCCGTCCCCGCCCAGGCCTATCGCGACCTGCCCGGCTTCCTCGCCGCGAACGGGGTGACCGTGTGGTTCTCCACCCCTAGCGCGATCGACCTGGTCCGCCGTACCAGCGGCCTCGTGGAGGGCGCCCTCGCCGGCCTGCGCCGGAGCTTCTTCGCCGGCGAGGCCTTCACCACCCGCGACGCGTCCGAGTGGCAGCGCGCGGCGCCCGCCTCGACGGTGGAGAACCTCTACGGGCCCACCGAACTCACCATCACCATCGCCGGACACCGCTGGTCCGAGGAGCTCTCCCCGCAGCTCGCCGTCAACGGCGTCGTACCCATCGGCACCGTGCACGAGGGCCACCACTGGACCCTGCTCGACGAGCGGGGCGAGCCGGACCCGGCCGAGGGCGAACTGGTCATCGCGGGACCGCAGCTGACCCCCGGCTACCTCGACCCGGCCGACGGCGAAGGCCGGTTCCTGGAGCGGGAGGGCCGCCGCTGGTACCGCACCGGCGACCGGGTCCGGCTGATCGCCCACGGCGAACTGGCCTATCTGGGGCGGCTGGACTCCCAGGTGCAGATCCAGGGCTGGCGCGTGGAACTGGCCGAGGTGGAGCACGCGCTGCGGGACTGCCCCGGGCTCTCGGACGCCGTGGCACTCGGGATCCCCGGGGCCGCCGGCACCGAGCTCTTCGTCTTCTACACGGGGGCCCAGACCCCGCCCGTCGAACTGGCCCGCACCCTGCGCCGCACCCTTCCCGAGGGCATCGTCCCCCGCCACTACCGGCGGCTGGACGAACTGCCGCTCAACACCAACCGCAAGGTCGACCGAAAGGCGCTGGCCGAGCTGGCCGGTCGGCTGCTGGGGGCCCGCGGCTCATCACTCTCATTCCCAAGATAGGGGAGGGTAGGGGTGGGTTCCCGCCACCGCCCTCAGGTAGGTTTTTTGAAAGAGATGCGGAATTCTGATCTGCCTGCCGGCCTGAATTGCGCTCCCGTGGCGTGAATGAATGAGCGCCCCTTTCGATACCTTAGGTCCACGCAGTCTGGAGTTCGGAATTGGACGCGCACAACGCTCCCCGACGTGATCTGCTGATTCACGATCTGCTCGATGCCGCCGTTTCCCGGTCACCGCGTTCCGGCGCCGTCCGCGATCCGCAAGGCGTCTGGGACTACCGCGAACTCGACCGCTTCAGCCACGGGGTCGAGGCCTGGCTGAACGCGCACGGCGTCGGCCCGGGGGACAGGGTCGTGGTCCAGCTCCCCACGAACCGCGCGCTCGTGGCCCTCTTCTACGGGGTCTCCCGGCGCGGCGCGGTCTTCGTCCCGCTGAACCCCGCGATGAAGCCCTTCCACCTGGCCTCGGTCCTCACCAACGCCGAACCGCGGCTGGTCATCGCCGAGGACGCGGCCGTCGGTGCCGTACGCCAGGCCGCCGGCAGCGGGGCCCCGTACCCGGTCCACGGCTTCGAGGGGGCCTGGAACGAGATCGCCGAGCTGACCCGCGACGGCGTCCGCGCCCGGCCGGCCGCGACGGGACCCGAGGACATCGCGGTCCTGATCTACACCTCCGGCAGCACCGCCGCGCCCAAGGGCGTCGTCGGACCGCACGGCGCCGTCACGTTCGCGACCGGCGCCCTCACCACCGCACTCGGCTACCGCGCGGACGACATCGTCTTCTGCCGCTTCCCGATGTCCTGGGACTACGGCCTCTACAAGGTGCTGATGACCACCCTCGTGGGCTGCGAGATCGTCCTGGAGAGCGGTGACTCGGACCTGGTCCTGCTGCGCCGCATGCACGAGGTCGGGGCCACCGTCGTTCCGCTCGTGCCCTCCTTCGCCAGCATGATCGCCGCCCTCGCCAAGCGCTCGCCCGAGCACATGGCCCCGGTCCGGCTGTTCACCAACACCGGTGCGGCACTGCCCCAGTCCACCATCGACGCACTGCGCGGTCTGTTCCCGGACGCCAGGGTGGTCCGCCAGTTCGGCCAGACCGAGTGCAAGCGGATCTCCGTCATGCCCCCCGAGGAGGACCACGAGCGCCCCGACTCGGTCGGGCTGCCGCTCCCCGGCACCCGGGTACTGATCCTGGACGAGGACGGCGCCGAGGTGCCCGTGGGGGAGACCGGCGAGATCGTCGCCGTCGGACCTCACGTGATGCCGGGCTACTGGCGCGCCCCCGAGCTGTCCGAACGGGCCTTCCGCCCTGACCCCGAGACCGGCGGACTGCGCCTGCACACCGGCGACTACGGCCACCTGGACGCCGACGGCTACCTCTACTTCGAGGGCCGGCGCGACGACATGTTCAAGCGCAAGGGCATTCGGATGAGCACGCTGGAGATCGAGGCGGCGGCGATGGACATCCCCGGTGTGCGCGCCGCGGGAGCCGTGCCCCCGAGCGGCGGACGGGACCTCGCCATCGTCGTCGAGAGCGACATGGAACCCCGCGCGGTGCTCAAGGAACTCGCCGAGCGCCTGGAGCCGCAGAAGGTTCCCGCGCTCTGCCACACGGTCGACTCCTTCCCGCTCACCGCGCACGGCAAGAACGCCACCAAGGAACTCGTCCTGCTACTGGAAGGTACGGCCCGGTGATCACCCACGCGGCTCTCGCCGAACGTTTCGGCACCCCGCTGTACGTGTACGACCTCGACAAGGTGATCGAGGGCCGCCGGGCCCTGTTCGCCGCACTGCCCGAAGGCTTCGAACTGTTCTACGCCTTCAAGGCGAACCCGCACCCGGACCTCGCCCGCGCCCTGCGCGAGGGCGACGGCGAGGGCGGTGCCTGCCGCGCCGAGATCAGCTCCACCGGAGAACTGACCGCGGCCCTCGAAGCGGGCTTCGCCGCCGGCGAGTGCCTCTACACCGGCCCCGGCAAGACGGACGCCGAACTCGACGACGCCGTCACCCGCGGCGTGCGGTTGTTCTCCGTGGAGTCGCACACCGACCTGGAGCACGTCGGCGCCGCCGCCCTGCGCCACGGCGCCGACGACGTCCGCGCCCTGCTGCGCATCAACAGCGCGACCGGCAGCGCCACCACCAGCATCCGGATGACCGGACGGCCGTCCCAGTTCGGCATCGACAGCGAGACGCTCCCCGCCCTCATGCCGGAGCTGCTCGCGGTCCCCGGCGTCCGCGTCGTCGGCGCCCACCTGTTCACCATGAGCAACGCGAAGAACGAGGACGCCCTCGTCGAGGAGCTGCGCCACGCCGTCGAACTCGCCGCCCGGCTGGAGCGCGAGGCCGGCCTGCCCATCGAACTCCTCGACATCGGCGGCGGCTTCTCCTCCCCGTACGCGGTCCCCGGCACCCGCCCCCGCTACGACAAGCTCCGCTCCGAACTGGAACGGATCCTCGACCTGCACCTGCCCCGTTGGCGGGACGGATCCATCACGCTGGCCTGCGAGTCGGGCCGCTACCTGGCGGGCGAGAGCGGCTCGCTGCTCACCGGCGTCGTCAACATCAAGGAGAGCCGCGGCAGCCGCTTCGTCGTCCTCGACGCGGGCATCAACGCCGTTGGCGGCCTCTCCGGACTCGGCCGCCTGCTGCCCGCGGCCGTCGGTGTGGCGGGTGACGGCCTCGACGAGACGGGCAGCCTGGTCGGTCCGCTGTGCACCCCGGGCGACCTGCTGGGCCGCGACATCGCCCTGCCCGCCCTCGCCCCCGGCGACGTCGTGACCGTCCCCAACGTCGGCGCGTACGGCGTCACCGCGAGTCTGCTGGCCTTCCTGGGGCGGCCCGCGCCGACCGAGGTCGCCTTCCGCGGCGACCGGATCGTCTCCGTGTCCCGGATCGACTACCGCCGCGTCCACGAGCCGGTGGAGGGAACGGACCGGTGACCGCCTCCCACGGCCTGTCCACCCCGGACGGCCTCGCCGACGCCCGGAGCGGCGCCGTGGCGCGGGAGCGCGGCCGTACCGTGATCGTCAGCAGCGTCCAGTCGGACTCGCACACCTGGAACCTGGTCTTCCTCCAGCTTCTGATCGAGGAGCTCGGCTACGACGTCGTCAACCTCGGCGCCACCGTTCCCGACGAGCTGCTCGTCTCCGAATCCCTCGCCCGCAAGCCCGAGTTGATCGTCATCAGCAGCGTCAACGGCCACGGATACCAGGACGGCCTGCGCGTCGTGCGCAAGCTGCGCCTGCACGCCGGCCTGCGGGACACCCCCGTGGTGATCGGCGGCAAGCTCGGCATCGCCGGCGGGGAGAGCGACCAGCACGTCGCCAACCTGCTCGACGCGGGTTTCGACGCCGTCTTCGACGACCGGCCGGGAACCACCGCGGCCTTCCGCCGGTTCGCCGCCCGGCTGCCGGAAAGGGCGGCTCGTGGCCTCGCATGACGCCGTGGACTTCGGCGAGTTCGTCCAACGGCGGCACGCCGCGGGCGAACTCGTCGTACAGCCGCGCATGGGATTCGGCGATCCGGGGTACATGCGCGCCGGACTGCTCGCCACCAAGCAGGCCGACGCCACCACGGTCGGAACGCTGACGCTCGACAGCTTCACGCGCGTGGGCGACCTGGATTCGGCCGCGCGCGCCCTGCGCGAGGGCATCGGCCTGAACGGCTACCCCATCGTCAGCCACGAGGCGGACACCACCGCGCGCGTACTGGACGGGGTGCTGGACGCGGACTTCCCCGTGCAGGTGCGCCATGGCTCCGCCCGGCCGCAGCACATCTTCCGCTCGCTCGTCGACGCGGGACTGAGCGCCACCGAGGGCGGACCGGTCTCGTACTGCCTGCCGTACGGGCGTACCCCGCTGGACGAGTCCGTCCGCAACTGGTCCGAGTGCTGCGAGCTGCTGCTGAGGGTCCGCGACAGCGGGGTCGAACCGCACATCGAGACCTTCGGCGGCTGCATGCTGGGGCAGCTGTGCCCGCCGAGCGAGCTGGTGGCCGTCAGTGCCCTGGAGGCGCTCTTCTTCTACCGGCACGGCCTGCGCAGCATTTCCGTCAGTTACGCCCAGCAGACGCACGCCGGCCAGGACCAGGAGGCGATCGCCTCGCTGCGCGCCCTGTGCGCGGAGCTGCTGCCCGAGGCACGCTGGCACGTGGTGGTGTACGCGTACATGGGCCTGTACCCGACCACCCCGGGCGGCTCGCTGGACCTGCTGGCCAGGGCAGCGGAGCTGGCGGTCACCGGCGGCGCGTCCCGGCTGATCGTCAAGACGGTCGCCGAGTCGCACCGCATTCCGACGGTCGCGGAGAACGTCCAGGCGCTGGAGCACGCGGCGCGGGCCGCGCGGGCGGCGCGGGTGCTGCGCCCCGCCCCGGCCGCGCGGGCCGGGGGCGCCGGGCCGGCCCCGTACGCGAACACGGACAGCCAGGTCCACCGCGAGGCCCGCGCGCTCGTCGAAGCCGTGCTGAACTGCCATGCCGACATCGGGCGGGCCCTGGTCATCGCGTTCAAACGCGGGCTGCTGGACATCCCGTACTGCCTGCACCCGGACAACGCGGGGCGGGCCCGCAGCCACATCGGCCCGGACGGCCGCCTCGGCTGGGCCGAGCTGGGGGCGCTGCCGCTGACCGGGGTGGTCCCGCACGGGCGCGCCGCCCCCTCGATCACCTCATCGGGCCTCATGCAGGCCCTGTCCTACGTCCAGGGCAAGTTCGACGCGGCCGCGCTGGAGCGCGACCGCCGCCCCGTGCTCGGCACGGCCGCGCAGCCGATCGTGAAAGGAGAACTGGCATGACGACCAGCACCCGGGTGGTCCGCGACTACCCCTTTGACATGCACGAGATCGAGGTCTCCCCCCAGTACGCGCAGCTGCGCGCGTCGGAACCGGTGAGCCGCGTCCAGCTGCCCTTCGGTGAGGAGTCCTGGCTCACCACCCGCTACGACGACTCCAAGCTGGTGATGACCGACCCGCGCTTCAGCCGGGAGATCGCCCAGGGACTCGACCAGCCGCGGATGCGCCGGGAGACGGGCGGCGACGGCGTGATGGGCATGGACCCGCCGGACCACACGCGGCTGCGCCGCCTGGCCGGCAAGGCGTTCACCGCGCGGCGGGTGGAGAAGATGCGCGCGGACATCCGCGGCCTGGCCCACCGGCTGATCGACGACATGGTGGCCAAGGGACAGCCCGGAGACCTCGTTGAGGACCTCGCCCGGCTGCTACCGGTCACCGTCATCTGCGAGCTGCTGGGCGTGCCGCTCTCCGACCACCACGTCTTCCGCGAATGGACGGTCGCCCTGGTCAACGGGGCCACCGCCAACGAGGACGTGCTGCACGTCGCGGGCGGCGCCCTCGAGGACTACATGGCCACCCTGATCGCCCAGCGGCGCAAGGAGCCGACGGACGACCTGCTCGGAGCCCTCGTCTACGCCCGCGACAACGGGGACAAGCTGACCGAGATGGAGCTGGTCTCCCTCGCCGGAGCGGGGCTGCTGACCGGTGGCGTGGAGACGGTCTCCTCCGCCCTGCCCAGCTTCGTCTTCACCCTCCTGACCCACCCCGACCAGCTCGCGCTGCTCAAGGCCGATCCCACCCTCATGCCCGGGGCCGTCGAGGAGCTGCTGCGCTACGTACCAATCAACTCGGCGGCCATGTTCGCCCGTTACGCGATGGAGGACATCCAGGTCGGCGGCACGCTGGTCCGGGCGGGAGACCCGGTACTCGTGGCGCTGCACGCGGCCAACCGGGACCCGGAGGTCTTCGAGGACCCCGAGCGCCTCGACATCACCCGCAAGCAGAACCCGCACATGACCTTCGGCCACGGCCCGCACCACTGCATCGGCGCCCAGCTGGCGCGCCTGGAGCTCCAGGAGGCGCTCGCCGCCCTGCTGGAACGGCTCCCGGAGCTGCGCCTCGCCGACGGGCCCGAGGGCGTGGAGTGGGACTACGGAGTGATCGTGCGCGGCCCGGCCAAGCTGCGCATCGCGTGGTGAACCCACCACCGGTACACGCCCCTTGAGGGGCACGAGGGTGTCAACAGTCTGCCTGCCTGAAACAGTGGAGCGCGGTAATGAGCGAGTCTCACGACTCTTCCTTTGATGACAAGACGGCGTCGAGCGAAGCGGTACAGCAAGAATCCGGACTCGCCGGGCGGCTGGCCGAACTGACCCCGCGCGAGCGGGACCGGTTCCTGCTCGACTTCGTGCGTACCCACGCGCTGGAGGTGCTGCGGACCGCGCTGCCCGCCGCACCCACCCGGCTCGACGCCGAAAGGTCGTTCAAGGAGCAGGGGTTCGACTCGCTCGCCGCCGTCGCCCTGCACACCCGGCTCGTCGCCGGCACCGGTCTCGCCCTGCCCGTCACGCTGGCCTTCGACCACCCCACCCCCGCCGCTCTCGCCGCTCATCTGCGGGCCCGCCTGCTGGGCGAGGAGGACTACGAACCCGAGCCCACCGGTCCACTGGCGGACGACGAGCCCGTCGCGATCGTCGGGATCGGCTGCCGGTACCCGGGCGGGGTGGCCTCGCCCGACGACCTGTGGCAGCTGGTGAACGAGGGCGTGCACCACATCTCGGGCTTCCCCACCGACCGGGGCTGGGACCTCGACTCCCTCTTCAGCAGCGACCCCGACACCCCGGGCAGCAGCTACGTGCGCGAGGGCGGCTTCCTCCCGGACGCGGCCGAGTTCGACGCCGACTTCTTCGGGGTCGCGCCGCGCGAGGCGCAGGCCATGGACCCGCAGCAGCGGCTCGTACTGGAGACCTCCTGGGAAGCCCTGGAGCGAGCCGGGATCGACCCCTCCGTGCTGCGCGGCACCCCCGCCGGAGTCTTCATCGGCGCCGAGGCGCTGGAGTACGGACCGCGGCTGCACGAGGCCCCCGAGGGCCTGGACGGCTATCTGCTGGCGGGCAACGCGCCCAGCGTCATCTCCGGCCGCGTCGCCTACACTCTCGGTCTCGAAGGCCCCACCATCACCATCGACACCGCCTGCTCCGGCTCCCTGGTCGCGCTCCACCTGGCCGTCCAGTCGCTGCGCCGCGGCGAGTGCCCGATCGCGCTCGCGGGCGGTGTCGCCGTCATGGGCGGACCCGGCACGTTCACCGCCTTCAGCCGGCAGCGGGGCCTTGCCCCCGACGGCCGCTGCAAGGCCTTCGCGGCCTCCGCCGACGGCACCGGATTCGCCGAGGGCGTCGGCGTGTTCGTCCTGGAGCGGCTGTCGGACGCCCGGCGTAACGGCCACCGCGTCCTGGCCGTCGTGCGGGGCACCGCCATCAACCAGGACGGCGCCTCGAACGGCCTGACCGCGCCCAGCGGCCCCGCCCAGCAGCGCGTGATCCGCCAGGCCCTCGCCGACGCCCGGCTGCTCCCCGACATGATCGACGCGGTCGAGGCCCACGGCACCGGCACCACGCTCGGCGACCCCATCGAGGCGCAGGCCCTGCTGAACACCTACGGCAAGGGCCGCCCCGCGGACCGGCCGCTGTGGCTCGGCTCCGTGAAGTCCAACATCGGCCACACCCAGGCGGCCGCGGGCGCGGCGGGCCTGATCAAGATGATCATGGCCATGGAGCACGGCGTCCTGCCCAAGACCCTGCACGTCGACGAACCCACCCCGAACGTCGACTGGTCCGCCGGGGCCGTCGAACTGCTCACCGAGGCCCGCCCCTGGGAGGAGTCCGACGGCCCCCGCCGGGCCGGGGTCTCCTCCTTCGGCGTCAGCGGCACCAACGCCCACGTCATCATCGAAGCTCCGGCCGGGACGGCGGACCCCGCCGACGGCGAGGGCGAACGCGAAGGGGAGGACACCCCGCAGCCCGTGGAACGGCAGGCCGTCGCGGCTCCCGTGCCGCTGCTGATCTCCGCCCGGTCCGCCCCGGCCCTGCGCGCCCAGGCCCGCCGCCTGCACGACCTCACGGCGTCGGGAACCGCCTCCCTCGTCGACCTCGGCTACTCACTGGCCACCACCCGCGCCGCGCTGGAACACCGGGCCGTCGTGCCCGCCACCGACCCCGCGCAGGTGCTGAGCACCCTCTCCGCGCTCGCCGACGGCGAGAACGCGCCCGGTGCCGTCACCGGCACCGCGGACGGCGGACGCCTCGCCTTCCTCTTCACCGGCCAGGGCGCGCAGCGCCTCGCCATGGGCCGGGAGCTGTACCGGACGTATCCCGTGTTCGCCGACGCCCTCGACGAGCTCATCGACCACCTCGACGCCCAGTTCGAACTCCCGCTCAGGGACGTGCTGTTCGCCGCCGAGGGTACGGAAGAGGCCGCCGCCCTCGACGGCACGATGTACGCACAGGCGGCGCTGTTCGCGGTCGAGGTGGCCCTCGCCCGGCTGCTCGGCTCCTGGGGCCTGAGCCCCGACGTGGTCCTCGGCCACTCGATCGGCGAACTCGCCGCCGCACACATCGCCGGGGTGTGGACCCTGGAGGACGCCTGCTTCGTCGTCGCGGCCCGAGGCCGGCTGATGCAGGAACTGCCCACCGGCGGAGCCATGTACGCCGTCCAGGCCGCCGAGGAGGACGTCCGCGGGTACCTCACGGACGAGGTCTGCCTCGCCGCCGTCAACGGGCCCTCCGCGGTGGTGCTCTCCGGAACCGGGGAAGCCGTGGCGGCCGTCGCGGCACGGCTGGCCGCCGACGGCCGCAAGACCACCCGCCTGAGGGTCTCGCACGCCTTCCACTCGGTGCTGATGGAGCCGATGCTGGACGAGTTCCGCCAGGTCCTGGAAGCCGTCGCCTACCGCGAGCCCCGCATCCCGGTGATCTCGAACCTCACCGGGCGCCCCGCCGCTCCCGGTGAACTGACCTCCCCCCGGTACTGGCTGCGGCACGTACGCGAAGCCGTCCGCTTCGCCGACGGGGTCGGTGCCCTGGCCGAACTCGGCGTCGAGACCTGCCTGGAGCTCGGCCCCGACCCCGTGCTGACCGCCATGGCACGCGACAGCATGCCCGAGGGGGCCGTCCTCACCGCCGCGGCGACGCTCCGCCGCGACCACCCCGAGGCAGACGCCCTCGTCAAGGCCGTCGCCACCGCCGTCACCGGCGGCGCCACCCTCGACTGGGAGGCGTTCTTCGCCGGGAGCGGCGCCCGCCGCGTCGCCCTGCCCACCTACGCCTTCCAGCGCAGGCACTTCTGGCTGGCCGCCCCCTCCGGCACCGCCGACGCCGCCGGCTTCGGCCAGGTGGCCTCAGGGCATCCACTGCTCACCGCGGTCGTCGCCCGGGCCGACGGCGGCGGAACCGTGCTGACCGGCCGGATCTCCGTCCAGGCGCAGCCCTGGCTCGCCGACCACACCGTCTCCGGCAAGGCGCTCCTGCCCGGCACCGCCTTCGTCGAGATGGCGCTGCACAGCGCCGGCCACGTCGGCTGCGCCCAGCTGGAGGAACTGACCCTGCTCGCACCGCTGGTGCTGCCCGGGACGGGCACCGTCGCCCTCCAGGCCGCCGTCGGCGCCGACGACGGCACCGGGCACCGTCCCATCGACTTCTACTCCCGCGCCGAGACGGACCTTCCCGACGGTGCCTGGGCCCACCACGCGACCGGCACGCTCGGCGCCGCACTGCCCGCCGAGCCGCCCGCACTCGCCGAATGGCCCCCGCGGGGCGCCGTCGCCGTCGGCGTCCAGGACTTCTACACCGACCTGGCCGCCCAGGGCTACGGCTACGGCCCCGCCTTCCGCGGACTGCGCGCCGTCTGGCGCCACGGAACCGAGGTCCTGGCCGAGGTGGAACTCCCGGAGGGCGTGCGCACCGAAGCCGCCGCCTACGGGCTGCACCCCGCCCTGCTCGACGCCGTACTGCACGCGACCGACCACGCCGCCGGCGAGGCGCGCGAGCCCGACGAGATCCGGCTGCCGTTCGCCTGGTCCGGGGTCGCGCTGCACGCCGCCGGAGCCACCACGCTGCGCGTGCGCATCACCTCTCACCCGGCCGGGGGAGTGGCACTGCTGCTCGCCGACCCGGCGGGCCGCCCGGTCGCCGCCGCAGCCTCCTTCCGCAGCCGCCCGGTGCCGGCCGGCGCGCTCACCGGCCCGGCCAACGCCCACCTGCACCGGATCTCGTGGATCCCGGTTCCCTCCCCGGACCGGCCCGCCGGTTCCGGGCAGCCGGCGCCCCTCCCCGTGGACGGCCGCGCCGGCCTGGAAGCCGCCGCGGAGGCCGGCGCGCCCGACGCGGTCGTGCTGTCCGTCGGGCCCGCGGCGGACGCGGCCTCGCCGGCCGACGCCGCCCGGACCGCCGTGCACGCGGCCCTCGACGGCATCCGGCAGTGGCTGGCGGACGAGCGCTTCGCCGCGACCCGGATGGTCGTCGTCACCCACGGCGCCACCTCGGCACGCTCCGCGGCCGGACTCGCCGCGGCGCCCGTCACCGGCCTGGTCCGCTCCACGCAGGCCGAGCACCCCGGCCGCATCGTCCTGCTGGACGTCGACAGCGACGCAGGACAGGACCCCGAGCCCCGGATCCTGCACGCCGCGCTGGCCTCGGGCGAGCCCGAACTCCGGTTGGAGCGGGACGCCTTGTACGCCCCTCGGCTCACCCGCCTCGCCGCGGCCACCGGTTCCGGGCCGGCCTGGGACCCGCAGGGTGCCGTCCTGATCACCGGCGGCCTCGGCGGGCTCGGTGCGCGCGTCGCACGCCATCTCGTCACGGAGCACGGCGTACGGCACCTGCTGCTCGCCGGCCGCCGCGGAGCCGATACCCCCGGCGCCGACGCGCTCCTCGCCGAACTCAGCAGCCTCGGCGCCTCGGTGACCGTCGCCGCCGCCGACGTAGCGGACCGGGCGTCGGCCGCCGCCCTGCTCGGGCAGGTCCCCGCGGGCATCCGGCTGACCGCCGTGGTGCACACCGCGGGCGTGGTGGACGACGGTCTGGTCGCCTCCCTCACACCGGAGCGGCTGGACACCGTCCTGCGCCCCAAGCTGGACGGCGCCTGGCACCTGCACGAGCTGACGGCCGGACTCGGCCTGTCCGCTTTCGTGCTGTTCTCCTCCGCGGCCGGTCTGGTCGACGGGGCCGGACAGGCCAACTACGCCGCCGCGAACGTCTTCCTGGACGCCCTGGCCGCGCACCGCGCCGCCCTCGGCCTGCCCGCGCTCTCCCTCGCCTGGGGGCTGTGGACCGGCCCCGACGGCATGGGCGCCCGGCTCACCGACGCCGACCGGCAGCGCATCGGCCGCCTGGGGCTCGCGCCCCTGACCCCGGAGGAGAGCCTCGCGGCCCTGGACTCCGCCCTCGGCACGGACGCCGCCGCCGTGGTCCCCGTACGCGTGGACCGGGCCGCTCTGGCCGCCCGCGCCGACGGCATACCCGCAGTCCTGCGCGCACTGGTGCCCGCGGCCCCCCGGCGCAGTGCGGCGGCCGGACCGGCCGCCACCGGCGAACCGGCCTGGGCCCAAAAGCTGTCCGGGCTGTCGCCCGCCGACCGCGACCGTGCCGTACTGGACTTCGTCCGTACCCAGGTCGCCATCGTCCTGGGCCACGAGGGCCACGAGGACATCGGCGCCCGCCGACCCTTCAACGACCTCGGCCTGGACTCGCTGGCCGCCGTCGAACTGCGCAACGCCCTCACCGCCGTCACCGGCCTGCGGCTGCCCGCCACCCTGGTCTTCGACCACCCCTCGCCGCGCGCCCTGGCCGACCACATCCTGGAGCGGATCGCCGCCGGCGGCCCGGTCACCGCCGCCGCCGTGCTCGGCGCCGGCCCGGCCGCGGTCACCACCCTCGCGGACGACGACGAGCCCATCGCGATCGTCGGGATGAGCTGCCGCTTCCCCGGCGGCGTCAGCTCGCCCGAGGACCTGTGGCGGCTGGTCGCAGACGGCACCGACGCGGTCACCGCCTTCCCCACCAACCGCGGCTGGGACCTCGGATCCGTCTACGACCCGGCGGGCACCCCCGGCAAGAGCTACGCCAACCAGGGCGGATTCCTCCACGACGCGGCGGACTTCGACGCCGAGTTCTTCGAGATCAGCCCGCGCGAGGCCCAGGCCATGGATCCGCAGCAGCGGCTCCTCCTGGAGACCTCGTGGGAGGCCTTCGAGCGGGCGGGCATCGACCCGCGCTCCCTGCGCGGAACCCGCACCGGAGTCTTCGCCGGCGTCATGTACCACGACTGGGCCACCCGCTTGGGCGCGGTACCCGAGGACATGGCCGGCTACCTCGGCAACGGCAGCCTCGCCAGCGTCGTCTCCGGCCGGGTCTCCTACGCCCTCGGCCTCCAGGGCCCGACCGTGACGATCGACACCGCCTGCTCCTCGTCGCTGGTCGCCCTGCACTGGGCGATCCAGGCCCTGCGCCGCGGCGAGTGCTCACTCGCACTCGCCGGCGGTGTCACGGTGATGGCCACCCCCGACACCTTCATCGACTTCAGCCGACAGCGCGGACTCGCCGCCGACGGACGGTGCAAGCCCTTCGCCGACGCCGCCGACGGAACGGGCTGGGGCGAGGGCGCCGGCATGCTGCTCGTCGAGCGGCTCTCCGACGCCCGCCGGAACGCACACCCCGTACTCGCCGTGATCAGCGGCACCGCGGTCAACCACGACGGCGCCTCGAACGGCCTCACCGCGCCCAACGGCACCGCCCAGCAGCAGGTCATCCAGCAGGCCCTGGCCGCGGCCGGCCTGAGCACCGCCGACGTCGACGCCGTCGAGGCGCACGGCACCGGCACCACCCTCGGCGACCCGATCGAGGCCACCGCCCTGCTCGCCACCTACGGCCAGGACCGGCCCGCGGACGCCCCGCTGTGGCTGGGCTCGGTCAAGTCCAACCTGGGACACACCCAGGCCGCCTCCGGGGTCGCCGGCGTCATCAAGATGGTCCTCGCCCTGCGGCACGGCGTCCTGCCCCGCACCCTGCACGTCGACGCCCCCTCCACGAAGGTGGACTGGTCGGCAGGCGCAGTACGGCTGCTCACCGAGGCCCAGGACTGGCAGGACAACGGCCGCCCCCGCCGCGCCGGAGTCTCCTCCTTCGGCATCAGCGGGACCAACGCCCACGTCATCGTGGAGCAGCCGCCCGCCGACGCGGGCACCCACCCCGTGGAGCCGTCGGCTCCCGCCAGCCACGGCAGCGCCCTGGCCGTCCCCGTGCTGCTCTCCGCCCGCACCCCCGCCGCCCTGCGCGGGCAGGCCGCCGCCCTGCGGTCGTTCGTCGCCGGGCAGCCCGAGCTGCCCCTGGGCGACCTGGCCCGCTCGCTCGGCACCGCCCGCGCCGCGCTGGAACACCGCGCCGCCGTCACGGCCGCCGACCACGACGCGCTCCTGCGCGGACTGGACGCCCTCGCGGCCGGCGAGAGCGCTCCGTACACGGTCACCGGGGTCGAGGGCGAAGGGCGCCTGGCCTTCCTCTTCTCGGGCCAGGGCGCCCAGCGCCCCGGCATGGGACGCGAGCTGTACGCCACCTTCCCGGTCTTCGCGCACGCCTTCGACGCCGCGGCCGCGCTGCTGCAGCCGCACCTGGAGCACCCGCTCACCGAGGTGGCCTTCGGGGAGGGCGCCGACGGGTCCGGTCTGATCCACCGCACCGCCTACACGCAGAGCGCCCTGTTCGCCTTCGAGGTCGCCCTGTTCCGGCTGCTGGAGTCCTGGGGCATCGCACCCGACGTCCTCGCCGGCCACTCCATCGGCGAGATCGCGGCCGCGCACGTCAGCGGCGTCCTCTCGCTCGCCGACGCCACCCGCCTGGTCGCCGCCCGCGGCCGGCTCATGGACGCGCTGCCCGCCGGAGGCGCCATGGTGGCGATCTCCGCCGACGAGCGGACCGTGCTCGACCTCGTCGAGGGGCACGAGGAGACCGTCGGCATCGCCGCCGTCAACGGGCCTTCCGCCGTGGTCGTCTCCGGAGCGGAGCCCGCCGTCCTCGACATCGCCGCCGTCGCGAAGTCCCTGGGCTTCCGGACCAGCCGGCTGTCGGTCAGCCACGCCTTCCACTCGCCCCTCATGGAGCCGATGCTCGCCGAGTTCGGCGAGATCGCGGCGGAACTCACCTACCTGCCGCCGCGCATCCCGCTGGTGTCGACCGTCACCGGACGGCCCGCGACCGAGGACGAACTGTGCTCGCCCGCCTACTGGGTCCGCCACGTCCGCGACAGCGTCCGCTACGCCGAGGGGATCCAGAGCCTGGCCGAGCAGGGGGTCACCACCTTCCTCGAACTGGGCCCCGACCGCGTCCTGACGGTCCTGGGCACCCAGAACACCGCCGTCCCCGACGGCGCCGCGTTCGTGCACACGGCCCGCCGCGACCGGGCCGAGCTGCCCGAACTGATCTCCGCGGTCTCCCAGCTGCACGTCCGGGGCGTCCCCGTCGGCTGGCCTGCCCTGCTCGGATACCGCACGACCCACATCGACCTGCCCACGTACGCCTTCCAGCGCCGCCGCTACTGGATCGACGCGACCCCCTCGGGGGACGTCGCCGGCGTCGGCCAGCTGGCCGCCTCCCACCCGATGCTCGGCGCGGTCGTCCCGCTGCCCGATTCGGACGGCACGGTGCTCACCGGCCGCCTGTCGGCCGACACCCAGCCCTGGCTGGCCGACCACGTGGTGCGCGGCGCGATCCTGCTGCCCGGCACCGGCTTCCTGGAGCTCGCCGTCCGGGCCGCCGACGAGGTCGGCTGCGCGACCGTGGAGGAACTCACCCTGGAGGCGCCGCTCATCCTGCCCGCCGGCGGCGGCCGCGCCCTCCAGGTGGTGGTCGGCGGGGAACAGGACGGACGGCGTCCGCTGTCCGTGTACTCGCGCCCCGACGACACCGAGGCCGACCACCCCTGGACCCGGCACGCCACCGGCATCCTCACCCGGGCGCCGCGGCAGGCGTCCTTCGACTTCACCGTCTGGCCCCCCGAGCACGCCGAACCGCTCGACATGACAGGGGCGTACGAGCGCCTCGCCGAGCGCGGGTACGGGTACGGGCCGGCCTTCCAGGGCATGCGCGCCGCCTGGCGCCGCGGCGACGAGGTCTTCGCCGAGGTCGTCGCCCCGGAGGGCATTGCTGCCCACGCGGCCGCCTTCGGCCTGCACCCCGCCCTCCTCGACGCCGCCATGCACGCAGATCTCCTCGACGACGGCGAGGGCGCCACCCTGCTGCCCTTCGTGTGGAACGGGGTGACCCTGCACGCGGCGGGGGCCGGCGTCCTGCGAGTGCGCATCGCCAGGGTCGACGGCGACGAGGTCTCCTCGATCGAGCTGGCCGACGCGGACGGCGCCCCTCTCGCGACCGTCGAGACCCTGGTCTCCCGCCCGGTCTCCGACCGGGGCCTGGCCGAGGCGGCGGACACCGCCTCCGGCGGCGCGCTGTACGGCATCGACTGGCGGCCGCTGCCGTCCGCCGAACGTCCCGCGCCCGCCGACTGGGCCGTGATCGGCACCATGGCGGACTCCCCGGGCGATCCGCTGCCCCGCTACGCCGGCCTCGCCGCGCTGGCCGCGGCCCTCGACGCCGGGGCACCCGCGCCCGACGCCGTGCTGTTCGCACCGGGGACCTCCGGGTCCGAGGCCGGAGCCGGCGCCCCCGCGCGGGCCCGCGCCCTGGCCGGCCGGACGCTGGAGCTCCTGCAGGCCTGGACGGCCGAGCCCCGTCTCACCGCCGCCCGCCTGGTCGTCCTCACCCGCGACGCCGTCGCGGCGGGGGAGCGCACCGACCCGGCCCAGGCCGCGCTGTGGGGCCTGGTCCGCGGAGCACAGGCCGAGCACCCCGGAAGCTTCGTGCTGGCGGACCTGTCCGACGGGGCGGCCGGCGAGGCTTCAGGCCTGCCCGTGGACGCGCTGCGCGCCGCGGTGGCGTCCGGCGAGCCGGAATTCTCCGTACACGGAAGCGAGATCCGCGTTCCGCGCCTCGTGCGCCGTCGGCCCACCCCTGCGGACACCGCCGAAGGCGCCGGCCCCGGCCGCCTCGACCCCGAAGGCACCGTACTGATCACCGGCGGTACCGGAGGCCTCGGGCGCCTGGTCGCCCGCCACCTCGTCACCGCCCACGGCGTCCGGCACCTGCTGCTCACCAGCCGGCGCGGCCCCGACGCCCCCGGCGCCGGGGAACTGGCCGCCGAACTCACCGCCCTCGGCGCCTCGGTGACCGTCGCCGCCTGCGACGCCGCCGACCGGGAGGCGCTCGCCGCCCTCCTGGCGGCCGTCCCCGCCGCGCACGCACCGACCGCGGTCATACACGCCGCCGGGGTCGTCGACAGCGGCGTCCTCGGCTCCCTCACCGGCGACCGGATCGACGCCGTCATGGGGCCCAAGGCCGACGCGGCCTGGCACCTGCACGAGCTCACCCGGGACCTGGACCTGGCGGCGTTCGTCCTGTTCTCCTCGGCCGGCGGCATGGTGCTCGCCGCCGGGCAGGCCAACTACGCCGCCGCCAACGCCTTCCTGGACGGCCTGGCCGTCCGCCGGCACGGCGCCGGCCTGCCCGCCACCTCGCTGGCCTGGGGCCTGTGGGCCGAGAACACCGGCCTCGGCGGGGAACTCACCGACGCCGACCTCCAGCGCATGGCCCGTCTCGGCCTGCCCGCACTCGACGCGCCGCGGAGCCTGGCCCTGCTGGACGCGGCCCTCGGCACGGACGAGCCGGTGCTCGCCCCGCTGCACGTCGACCCGGCCGCACTGCGCCACCGTACGGACGAACTCCCGGCCCTGCTCCGGGGGCTCGCCCCCACCGCCACGCCGGCCCGCCGGGCCGCGGCCTCGGCCACCACCGCCACCGCGGGCGCCGCCTCGGCGCTCGCGGGGCGGCTGGCGGCACTGACCGACGGCGAACGCGACCACCTGCTGGTCGACCTGGTCACCCGGCAGATCGCCGCAGTGCTGGGCCACGACAGCGCGGCCGCCGTCGCCGGCGACCGCCCGTTCAAGGAACTCGGCTTCGATTCGCTCGCCGCCGTCGAACTGCGCAACCTCCTGGGGTCGTCCACCGGCCTCCAGCTGCCCGCCACCCTGGTCTTCGACCACCCGACCGCGGTCGCCGTGGCCGGATTCCTCAAGACGAAGCTGCTGGCCGACGGGACCCGTACCGCCGTTCCCGCCGCCCCGCGGCGCGCTGCCACCGCAGCCGCCGACGACCCCATCGCCATCGTCGGCATGGCCTGCCGCTACCCCGGCGGGGTCGCCTCCCCGGAGGAGCTCTGGCAGCTCCTCGTCGACGAGCGGGACGCCGTCACCGGCTTCCCCGTCAACCGGGGCTGGGACATCGAGGGCATCTACGATCCCGAGCCCGGAAAGGAGGGCAAGACCTACACCCGTGAGGGCGCCTTCCTCCACCAGGTCGCCGAGTTCGACGCCGGCTTCTTCGGCATCGGACCGCGCGAGGCCCTGGCGATGGACCCGCAGCAGCGGCTGCTGCTGGAGACCTCCTGGGAGGCCGTGGAGCGGGCCGGGATCGACCCCCGCGCCCTGCGCGGCAGCCGCACCGGAGTCTTCGTCGGCGTCATGTACGACGACTACGGCAGCCGGGTGCACCAGGCACCCGAGAGCGTCGCGGGCTACCTCGCGACCGGCAGCTCGGCATCCGTCGCCTCCGGCCGGATCTCCTACGCGCTCGGGCTCGAAGGCCCGGCCATGACCGTGGACACCGCCTGCTCCTCCTCCCTTGTCGCCCTGCACCTGGCCGTACAGGCCCTCCAGCGCGGCGAGTGCACGCTCGCCCTCGCGGGTGGAGCCACGGCGATGGCCACGCCCGACACGTTCATCGACTTCAGCCGCCAGCGCGGACTGTCGCCCGACGGGCGGTCCAAGCCCTTCGCGGCCGCGGCCGACGGGGTCGGCTGGTCCGAGGGCGTCGGCCTGCTGCTCGTCGAGCGGCTGTCGGACGCGCTCGCCAACGGGCACGAGGTGCTCGCGGTCGTCCGCGGCAGCGCGGTCAACCAGGACGGCGCCTCCAACGGCCTGACCGCCCCCAACGGCCCGTCCCAGGAGCGCGTGATCCGGGCCGCGCTGGCCGCCGCCGGCCTGGGCCCGGCCGACGTCGACGCCGTCGAGGCGCACGGCACCGGCACCCGGCTCGGCGACCCGATCGAGGCCCAGGCGCTGCTCGCCACCTACGGACAGGAGCGCCCGCAGGGCCGCCCGCTGCTGCTGGGCGCCCTCAAGTCGAACATCGGCCACTCACAGGCCGCGAGCGGTGTGGGCGGCGTCATCAAGATGGTCGAATCGCTGCGGCACGGGCTGCTGCCCAAGACCCTGCACATCGACGCGCCCTCCCCGCACATCGACTGGACGGCCGGCGAGGTCGAACTGCTGCGCGAAGCCCGGCCCTGGACCGCCGACGGGCGTACCCGCCGCGCCGGCGTCTCCTCCTTCGGCCTCAGCGGAACGAACGCCCACGTGATCATCGAGGAGGCCCCGGAGCGGACCGCCCCCGCCGCGGCCACCGAGGACCGGCGGCCCGCGCCGGCGCTCCTCCCGCTGCCCGTCGCGGGCAGCGGGGAGGACGGCCTGCGAGGCCAGGCCGCCCGACTCGCCCGGCACCTGGAGCGGACACCGGACCAGGATCTGCTGGACGTGGCCTATTCGCTGGCCACCACCCGCGCCGCCCTCGACCACCGGGCCGTGGTCCTGGCCACCGGCCGCGAGGACGCCGTACGCGCCCTGACCGCCCTCGCGGCGGGGGAGCGGCCGGTGAACGCGGTGAGCGGTGCCGCACGCGGCGGCCGGACCGCCTTCCTCTTCACCGGGCAGGGCGCCCAGCGCATCGGGATGGGGCGTGAACTCCACGCCGCCTTCCCGGTGTTCGCCGAGGCCCTCGACGCGGTGTGCGCCGTTCTGGACAAGGAGCTGGAGCAGCCCCTGCGCACGGTGATGTGGGCGGAGCCGGAGTCTGACGAGGCCGCGCTGCTGGACCGTACGGTGTACACGCAGAGCGCGCTGTTCGCCGTCGAGGTGGCGCTCTTCCGGCTCCTGGAATCGTGGGGCGTGCGGCCCGACCTCGTCGCCGGGCACTCCATCGGCGAACTGGCCGCCGCGCACGTCGCCGGCATCCTGGACCTGGACGACGCGGCGGCGCTGGTCTCCGCCCGCGGACGCCTCATGCAAGCCCTTCCCGAGGGCGGCGCGATGGTGGCGGTCGCCGCGTCCGAGGAAGAGGTCCGCGCGGCCCTCGCCGACGGCGCCCACGACGGCGCCGCCGTCGCGGCGGTCAACGGCCCGGCCTCCGTCGTCGTCTCGGGCACCGAGGAAGCCGTGCTGTCCCTCGCCGCCCGCTTCACCGGGCAGGGCCGCAGGACCCAGCGGCTGCGCGTTTCGCACGCCTTCCACTCACCGCTGATGGAACCCATGCTCGCCGAGTTCGCCCGGACCGCGCGCCGGCTGACGTACCACCGCCCCACCCTGCCCTTCGTCTCCACCGTCACCGGCCGGGAGGCCTCGGAACAGGACCTGTGCACCCCCGAGTACTGGGTCGGACAGGTACGCGAAGCCGTGCGCTTCGCCGACGCCGTCCGCACCCTCGAAGAGGCCGGCGCGATCCGCTTCGTGGAGCTCGGCCCCGACGCCGTCCTCACCGGAATGGCCCGCACCTGCCTGGAGGGCAGCACCGACGACCTGTGGCTGACGCCGCTCCTGCGCCGCGGCCGGGCCGAGACCGACACGCTCCTGCGGGCCGTCGCCGAGATCCACACCAGCGGTGGCCGACTGGACTGGAACCGGTTCTTCGCGGGCCGCGGAGCGCGCACCGTGCAACTGGCGACCTACGCCTTCCAGCGCCAGGAGTACTGGCTGGATGCGGGCGGCACCGCAGCAGACGTGGCCTCGGCCGGGCTCGCCCCGGTCGGCCACCCGCTGCTCGGCGCCGCCGTCGAGCTGCCCGACACCGGCGGCGCGGTCCTCACCGGCCTGCTGTCGGTGGGCCGCCAGCCCTGGCTCGCCGACCACGTGATCGTCGGTACCACCCTGGTCCCGGGCACCGCCTTCGTGGAAATGGCCCTGAGCGCGGCCGCCCAGGTGGGCAGCACTGAGGTCGAGGAACTCACCCAGCAGGCCCCGCTGGTCCTCTCGGGCCAGGACGAGGTCGCGGTACGGGTCCTCGTGGGCGGCGCCGACGCGGCGGGCCGCCGCACCCTCGCCGTGTACGCACGGCCGCAGGGAGCCCCGTCCGCAACCGCGTGGCAACTGCACGCCGGCGGCACCCTGACGGACCGCACGACGCGGCACGAGGCCGCGCCGGCCGAGTGGCCGCCGCCGGGGGCGGAGCCCGTCGACCTCGAGGGCGTGTACGACGACCTGGCCGCACTCGGCTACGGCTACGGGCCCATGTTCCAGGGCATGCGCGCCATGTGGCTGCGCGACGGCGAGGTGTTCGGCGAGATCGCCCTTCCGGAGGGCAGCGCGGCCGACGCGGGCTCCTACGCCCTGCACCCGGCGCTGCTCGACTCGGCCCTGGGTGCCACCGACTTCCTCCTCGGAGGCCCTCGCAACCTCGACCGGACGACCATCCCGTTCGTCTGGAACCGCATCACCCTGCACACCCCCGGAGCCGCCGTCCTGCGGGTCCACGTCCGCAAGGCGGCCGGCGACGACGCCGCCCGCCTGGACCTCGCCGACGCGACGGGCACACCCGTCGCCACGGTCGAATCGCTGGTGACCCGGCCCGTCACGGCCGGACAACTCGCCGCGGCCGACGCCGTCCCCGAGGCCCTGCTGCGCATCGACTGGCGGCCGCAGGCCTTCCCGCCGCCGGACCGGCGACCCACCGACTGGGTGGTCATCGGGAGCGAAACCGTCCTGGACGCACCCGCCTTCGCGAGCCTGGACGAGCTCGTGGCGGCCGTGGGGGCGGGTGCGCCCGTACCCGCCACCGTGCTGCTCGACCGCTCGGCCCACGGCTCCGGCGGGCACCCGGGCGCCGGTCTTCCCGACGCCGTACGGGCCGCTGCCCAGGACACCCTGGAGCAACTGCGGGCATGGCTCGCCGACGAGCGATTCGCCGCCGCCCGTCTGGTGGTCCTGACGAGGAACGCGGTGGTGGCCGGTCCCGGCGGACCGGACCTGGTCCAGGCCCCGCTGTGGGGGCTGGTGCGCGCAGCTCAGGAGGAGAACCCGGGCCGGCTGTTCCTGACGGACACGGACGGACTGCCCGCCTCGTACGCGGCGCTGCCGGCCGTACTGGCCGCAGGCGAAACCGAGTCCGCCGTCCGGGAGGGGGCCGTCCGCGTCCCCAGGCTGGAGGGCGTCGGTGCCCTCACGGAGCGAACGCCCGAATGGAAGGCCGACGGCACCGTACTCATCACCGGCGGAGCCGGCCTGCTGGGCGGGCACCTGGCCCGCCACCTCGTCGCCGAACACGGCGTACGGCACCTGCTGATCACGAGCCGCAAGGGCGCCGAGGCCCCCGGCGCGGCCGCACTGCGCGACGAACTCGCCGTGCTGGGCGCGCAGACCACCTATGCGGCCTGCGACGTGTCCGACCGGGCTGCCGTGGCCGAACTCCTGGCCGCAATCCCTGCCGGGCGGCCCCTGACGGCCGTGGTGCACGCCGCCGGCCTGATGGACAGCGCGGTGCTGGGCTCGCTGACCGCACGCCAAGTGGACAACGCAATGAGGCCCAAGGTGGACGCGGCCTGGCACCTGCACGAACTGACCAGCGGGATGGACCTGTCGGCGTTCGTGCTCTACTCCTCGGCGGGCGGACTCGTCCTCGCCGCCGGGCAGGCCAACTACGCGGCGGGCAACGTCTTCCTCGACGCGCTCGCCGAGCACCGCACGGCGCAGGGACTGCCCGCCACCTCGCTGGCCTGGGGCCCGTGGGAGGGAACCGAGGGCGCGGTCGACATGGACCGGCTCGCCCGCAACGGAACCCCCGCCCTTTCGGCCGCCCAGGGCATGGAACTCTTCGACGCCGCCCTCGCGGCCGGCGAACCGGTCCTCGTCCCGATCCGGGTGAACCCCGTGACCCTGCGGGACCGCCACGACCTGCCCGCGCTGCTGCGCGACCTGGCCGCCCCGGCGACCGGGACGGCGGGCGGTGGCCAGCGGGCCATGGACACGGGCGGAGCCACCATCGCCGCCACCCCGGAACCGGCCACGGAGACCACATGGGAGGAACGGCTGGCCGGCCTGCCGGCCGGTGAGCGGCGCCGGACCCTGGTGAACCTGGTCTGCCGGCACGCCGCCGCCGTACTGGGACACGCCGACGGCCGGACCGTCGACCCCCACAAGGGGTTCACCGACCTGGGCCTGGACTCCCTCGCCGCCATCGAGCTGCGCAACCGGCTCGGAGAGGCGACCGGGCTGCGCCTTCCGGCCACGATGATGTTCGACTACCCGAGCCCGGTGCCGCTCGCCCGGTACCTGCTGGCCGAACTCGTGCCGGACGACGTGCCGGACGTCCCGGAGCAGGCGGTCGCCACCCCCGAAGCCCCCGCCCCGCCCCGTGCGGACCGAAGTGAGGCGATCATGAACATGAGTGTCGAGGACCTGCTGCAGGCCGCGCTCCGGCAGGCGACCACGCCCGAGGGCATCCCCGCGGAAGGAAGTGAGACGGCGTGACCACGGCACCCGACGCACGGCTCGTCGAAGCCCTGCGCCACTCCATGGTGGAGAACGAACGGCTCCGTACGGAGAACCGGCGGATCGCCGCTGCGGCCCACGAGCCCATCGCCATCGTGGGCATGGCCTGCCGGTACCCCGGCGGTGTCGGCTCCCCGGAGGACCTGTGGCAGCTGGTGGCCACCGGCCGGGACGGCATCGGCGACTTCCCCGAGGACCGGGGCTGGGACCTGGAACGTCTCTACGACCCCGAGTCCCTTCGTCCGGGCACCAGTTACTCGCTCAAAGGCGGCTTCATCGAGGACGCCGCCGACTTCGACCCGGGCTTCTTCGGCATTTCGCCCCGCGAGGCCCTCACCCTGGACCCGCAGCAGCGGCTGCTGCTGGAGACCTCCTGGGAGGCCCTGGAACGCGCGGGCATCGTGCCCGCGTCGCTGCACGGCACCCGGGCCGGCGTCTTCGCCGGCCTGATGTACCACGACTACGGGGCCGGCACCAGCGACGGCGGACTCGTGTCCGGCCGGGTCGCCTACACGCTGGGTCTGGAGGGTCCGGCCGTCACCGTCGACACGGCCTGCTCCTCTTCGCTGGTCGCCCTGCACCTCGCCGCCCAGTCCCTGCGGCGCGGGGAGACCTCCCTCGCCCTGGCGGGCGGCGTCACCGTCATGGCCGCGCCCGACATGTTCGTGTACTTCAGCGAGCAGCGCGGGCTGGCCCGTGACGGCCGCTGCAAGTCCTTCGCGGCGGCGGCGGACGGCACCGGATGCTCGGAGGGCGTCGGTGTGCTGGTGCTGGAGCGGCTGTCGGACGCCCGGGCCCGGGGGCACGAGGTGCTGGCGGTGATCCGGGGCAGTGCCGTGAACCAGGACGGAGCCAGCAGCGGTCTCACCGTGCCGAACGGGCCCGCGCAGCAGCGGGTGATCCGGCAGGCGCTGGAGTCGGCGGGGCTGACGACGGCCGATGTGGACGTGGTGGAGGCGCACGGTA
>NZ_JBVIWA010000037.1:34079-37032 GCF_055595065.1 Streptomyces sp. NPDC040545 | reverse complement strand
CGCCTGGCCGTGACGAGCCCGCACGCGCCGAGCCGAGGAGACCCTCGTGCGGGGCACCGACCCACACCACCCAGCCCCGCCGGCGATTGAGGCGCTCCGCCCCCGCAGGGGCAGCCCGCGCCGTGAACTGCCGAGCACCCGCAGGGGACCGGCCGACGATTGAGGCGACCCACCTCGGCAGGAGGGATCCGTGCCGCCGAGCCGACCGCAGGGCACCCCGCAGGGGCAGCCCGCGCCGTGAACTGCCGAGCCCCCGCAGGGGAGCGGCCGGCGTTTGAGGCGCCCCACCTCGGCAGGAGGGATCCGTGCCGCCGAGCCGACCGCAGGGCACCCCGCAGGGGACCGGCCCCGCTACCCCGAGGCTTTGCGAGGAAAGGCATGCGTGTGGACGCGGACCGCCTTCGTGTCCTGCGAGGCCGGCAGGTCGCGGTAGCTGTTGATCAGGTCGTGCATCTTGTGGATCAGCTCGTGGCTCTGCGCGGGGGTCAGGTGCAGGGTGAAGTCGCTCATGTCCGCACCGCGCCGCCACTCCGTCGGCCAGGTGTGGGCGTCGCCGAGCCAGGTGCTCAGCTCCTGCGTGTGGATCGTCGCGATCTCGTGCAGGAAGAGGTCCGCCGCACCGCGCACGGCGGGGTCCTCGTCGAGCGTCAGCGTCTCGTCGAACGCCGTGCCGTCGTACACGGCCCGCCACCAGCGTTCGCGGCCCTTGCCGTGCTCGGGTGCGTCCTCGACGAACCCGTGCGCCGCGAGCTGGCGCAGGTGGTAGCTGGTGGCTCCGCTCGACTCCCCGAACCGGCCCGCCAGTTGGGAGGCGGTCGCGGGGCCGTCGTGACGCAGCGCGCCCAGCAGGCGGATGCGCAGGGGGTGGGCGAGTCCGCGCAGTGAACGGGCGTCTAGCGTACGGACGTTGGGCTCTGCGGGCCCCGCAGGTGCTACCGGCTCTTCGGGCATGGCTCGACGATAGGCTTGCAAAGACTTGTGTGCAAGGGTTTCTTTGCAACTCCTTTCGTCAGGCCCGGGTGTCGTCCTCCGCCGCCTGCTCCACCAGCGGGATGATCCGCAGCGGTACGGGGTTCTCCATCACGATCGCCGTCGAGGCCCGCACGATCCCCTCGAAGCCGACGACCCGGTCGATCACCCGCTGGAGGTCGGCGTTGGACCGGGCCACCAGCCGGCACAGCATGTCCCCGTGCCCGGTGGTGGTGTGCAGCTCCAGCACCTCCGGCACCCCGTTCAGGTGCGCCCGTACGTCGGCCCCCTGCCCCTGCTTGATCTCCAGCGTCGCGAACGCGGTCACCGGATACCCGAGGGCCGTGGGGTCGACCTGCGGGCCGAACCCGCGGATGACCCCGTTCGACTGGAGCCGGTCCAGGCGTGCCTGCACGGTCCCGCGGGCCACCCCGAGCCGCCGCGAGGCCTCCAGCACCCCGATCCGCGGCTCGCGGGCGAGCAGGACGATGAGCCGGCCGTCGAGTTCGTCGATGCCCATGGATGCCTCCGGGTGCTCACGCGTGCTCGCGGGTGGTCATAGTGCACAGATGTTTCACACAGCCTGCGGTCATCCTGGGCAGTTTGTACAGTCAAACAGGAAACTATTGCGCAGCTTGTGGATCGGCGGGACTCTGCGCTCATGACTGAGACCCTCGACACCACCCCGCACACCGCGCGTGAGGCCGACCCCTTCCCGGTGAAGGGCATGGACGCGGTCGTCTTCGCCGTCGGCAACGCCAAGCAGGCCGCGCACTACTACTCGACCGCCTTCGGCATGAAGCTCGTGGCCTACTCCGGACCGGAGACCGGCTCGCGCGAGACCGCCAGCTACGTCCTGACCAACGGCTCCGCGCGCTTCGTGCTGACCTCTGTCATCAAGGCGACGACCGACCACGGCCGCTTCCTCGCCGAGCACGTCACCGAGCACGGCGACGGAGTGATCGACCTCGCCATCGAGGTCCCGGACGTCCGCGCGGCGTACGCGTACGCCGTCGAGCAGGGCGCCCGCGGGCTGGACGAGCCGTACGAGGTCAAGGACGAGAACGGCACGGTCGTGCTGGCCGCCATCGCGACCTACGGCCAGACCCGTCACACGCTGGTCGAGCGCGGCGGCTACACCGGCCCGTACCTGCCCGGCTACGAGGCCGTCGAGCCGATGGTCGAGCCCCCGGCCAAGCGCACCTTCCAGGCCATCGACCACTGCGTCGGCAACGTCGAGCTCGGCCGGATGAACGAGTGGGTCGCGTTCTACAACAAGGTCATGGGCTTCACGAACATGAAGGAGTTCGTGGGCGACGACATCGCGACCGAGTACTCGGCGCTGATGTCCAAGGTGGTCGCGGACGGCACCAAGAAGGTCAAGTTCCCGATCAACGAGCCGGCGATCGCGAAGAAGAAGTCGCAGATCGACGAGTACCTCGAGTTCTACAACGGCCCCGGTGTCCAGCACATCGCGCTGGCCTCGAACGACATCGTCTCGACGGTCCGCTCCATGCGCGCGGCGGGCGTCCAGTTCCTGTCCGTCCCGGACACGTACTACGACACCCTCGGCGAGTGGGTCGGCGACACCCGCGTGCCGATCGACGAGCTGCGCGAGCTGAAGATCCTGGCCGACCGCGACGAGGACGGCTACCTGCTGCAGATCTTCACCAAGCCGGTGCAGGACCGTCCGACGGTCTTCTTCGAGATCATCGAGCGGCACGGCTCGATGGGCTTCGGCAAGGGCAACTTCAAGGCCCTGTTCGAGGCGATCGAGCGCGAGCAGGACAAGCGCGGCAACCTCTAGCCTCCGGCTCGGCCCGCGGATTCCGACGCGCTGCACGCACCGCTGCGGTGCAGCGCGCGGCGGGTCTTCACGACACGGCCCGAGGGGGGGCCGGGGGGGGGGGGGGGGGGGGGGGGGGGGGGGGGGGGGTCTTCTTGTGAGGGTTGGGCACCCCTCTGCTTTTGGGGGGGGTTCTGC
>NZ_JBVIWA010000037.1:0-34069 GCF_055595065.1 Streptomyces sp. NPDC040545 | reverse complement strand
TAACCCGGGGAGGGGGGGGTCTTGGGGGGGGGAAAACCCCCCCCCCCCCCCCCCTCGACCCCCCCCCCCCCCCCCCCCCCCCCCCCCCCCCCCCCCCCCCCCAGCCCCCCCCCCCCCCCCCCCCCCCCCCCCCCCCCCCCGCCGCCGTGTTCTCCGGGCGGGGTTCAGCGCCCCGTCGGCTTCGGGGACGGCTTCGCGGCCTTCGGGAGTTCCGGCTCCACCCACGGAGCGGTCGGCCGGATGTTCTCCGGGCCCCCCGGCGGCGGCTGCGCGATCGCCGCCAGGGCCTCCTTCGCCACCGGCCCGCGCAGCGGCGAGAAGTGCGGATTCGTCCGCATCGCCTCCTGGAAGTGGCGGCGGGCCGCCTCCTCGTCACCGAGGCCGCGTTCGATCATCGCCCGGTGGAAGGCGAAGTCGGCGCTGCGCAGCCCCGGCTCCGTGGCCTTCTTCGCGTACTCCAGCGCCGCCGCGTCCTCGCCGGTCTGGTGCAGCGCCCACCCCAGCGCGTCCGCGACCTGCACGCTCTTGTGCCGCGACCACTCCTGCGACAGGCGCCGCACGGCCGCCGCCGCATCGCCGTGGTCCGCCTCGTACAGGCCGAGGAGCACCGCGTCGTCGACCCCATTCCGGCTGTCCCGGGCCACCATCGTCGTCAGCGCCTCGTACTGGGTGCGCGCCTCCGGACCCCGGCCCAGCGAGTCCAGCAGTTCACCGAGCTCGCGCGCCAGCTGCGGCACCGCCGACCGGCCCAGTGCCAGCCGGTAGTCCCGTACCGCCTCCCCGCCGCGCCCCAGAGCGGCCAGCGCGCGGGCCCGGCCGCCGAGGGCCTCCGCCTGCGCCGGATCCGTCCGCAGCGCGCCCTCGTACTGTCGCAGCGCCTCTGCCGCGTCGCCGCGCTCCCACGACAGCTCCCCGAGGCGGAACAGCGCGTACGCCTTCTCCGCCGGGCCCTTCGCCGCGCCCGCCGCGTGCTCCATCGCCACCACGGCGTCCTCGCGCCAGCCGCGGTCCCGGTAGACCTGCGAGGCCCTGACGTACGCAGCCAGCCCCGGCCGGATGTCCAGCAGCAGCTCCATCGCCTTCTGCGCGCCCTTGTAGTCGCCGAGCCCGGTGTACGCGTCCACCAGCACCGGGTACGCCGTCCACCGCTTGGGCGCCTGCGCCCGTACGAGCTCGCCCCACTTGCGAGCCGTCCCGAAGTCCCGCCGGGCATTGGCCAGCGCTCCCATGCCCGTCATCGCGTCGAAGTTGCCCTTCTCGGCCGGGCGGACCTCCAGCGAGCGTTTCAGGGCCTTCTCCGCCTTCGGGAACCAGCCGGAATCGGCCGTCCGCCGCGCCTGTTCGAGGTACGCGGAGCCGAGCACGGCCCAGGAGGCCTCGTCGTCCGGATGCGCCGCGAGCCACTTCTCCCGGTCCGCCACCAGCGCCGTCAGGTCCACCACCGCGGCGGGCGCGCCCATGCCCACCGCCGACGCGGCGCGCTCGCCCGGCTCCGGCGGACGGGCGTCGTCACCGGTCCTGGCAGGCCGGATCAGCAGGGCCCCGGCGATCAGGACCACGGCGACCGCGGCCGCCACGAGCGTCTTGCGGCCGGTGAAGGTCACGGGCGGCGCCGGCGTCTGCGATTCCTCGTCGATACGGTCCATGGGGTCACTGTGCGTCAATATGAAGAGCTCGCCGAGGTGTCCGAAGGGGAGCGCGGTCGTGTTCACACCGATGGCCCCGGCTGCCACGCTGGTCCCATGGATGACGATCTCTTCGCACGTCTGCGGGCCGGCCTGCTCGAAGGGCTCCCCGCCGAGGCCCTGCTCACCGATCCCCAGGTGACCACCTCCTACGCCACCGACATGGCCAGCTTCTGCGCCGCCGGCACGCCGGCCGCCGTCGTCCTGCCCCGGACCGTGGAACAGGTCCAGCACGTCCTGCGCACCGCCACGGCCCTGCGGATCCCGGTGGTCCCGCAGGGCGCCCGGACGGGCCTGTCGGGCGGAGCCAACGCCTCCGACGGCTGCATCGTGCTCTCGCTCGTCAAGATGGACCGGATCCTGGAGATCAGCGCCGTCGACCGGATCGCCGTGGTCGAGCCGGGCGTGGTCAACGCCGTGCTCTCACGGGCCGTCGCCGAACAGGGCCTGTACTACCCGCCCGACCCCTCCAGCTGGGAGCAGTGCACCATCGGCGGCAACATCGGCACCGCCTCGGGCGGCCTGTGCTGCGTCAAGTACGGGGTCACCGCCGAGTACGTGCTCGGCCTCGACGTGGTCCTGGCCGACGGTCGGCTGCTGCGCACGGGCCGGCGTACCGCCAAGGGCGTGGCGGGCTACGACCTCACCCGGCTCTTCGTGGGCTCCGAGGGCAGCCTGGGCGTGGTCGTCCAGGCCGTCCTCGCCCTGCGCCCGGCGCCGCCCCGGCAGCTGGCGCTGGCCGCCGAGTTCCCCTCCGTCGCGGCCGCCTGCGAGGCCGTCTGCGCCGTCATGGAGGCGGGTCTGACCCCCTCGCTGCTGGAGCTGATGGACCGGACGACCGTCCGGGCCGTCAACGCCCTCGGGAAGATGGGCCTGCCCGAGGCCACGGAGGCCCTGCTGCTGGCCGCCTTCGACACCCCGCACGCCCCCGAGGACCTCGCGGCCGTGGGGGAGCTGTGCACGGCCGCCGGGGCCACCGCCGTCGTCCCCGCCGAGGACGAGGCGGAGTCCGAACTGCTGCTCCAGGCCCGCCGGATGTCCTTCCCCGCGCTGGAGGCGCTGCGGCCGGCGACGATGATCGACGACGTGTGCGTACCGCGCTCGCGGCTCGGCGAGATGCTGGACGGTACGGCCGCCATCGCCCGCGCCCAGGACCTGCTCATCGGGGTCTGCGCGCACGCCGGGGACGGCAACACCCACCCGATCGTCTGCTTCGACCCCGCGGACGAGGACGAGACGCGGCGGGCCCGCGAGTCCTTCGGCGAGATCATGGCGCTCGGCCTCTCCCTGGGCGGGACCATCACCGGCGAGCACGGGGTCGGTGTGCTGAAGAAGGAGTGGCTGGCCCGCGAACTCGGCCCGGTGGGGATGCAGATGCAGCGGGCCGTCAAGCAGGCCTTCGACCCGCTCGGGCTGCTCAATCCCGGCAAGCTCTTCTGACACCTCGCGCCGGGTGCGGCCGGGGCGGCCGGGGCGACCGGTGAGGCCGGGCCTGCCGGGGCCGGCGGGCGTGGCGGGGCGGGCGGGCGTGCGGTCGCCCGGCATCACAGGTCCCCGTCCGCCGACTCGTCCGACGGCCACGGGTCGCGCAGCCACAGGTCGTCGGCCGGGGTCGGGGTGAGCAGCTCGGCCAGCGCGTCGTCCAGGCCGAGCCGCTCGGTCTCGGTGCCGGGCGGAACGACGCGCAGCGTGCGCTCCAGCCAGGCCGACACGGCGGTCGCCGGGGCCTCCAGGAGGGCGTCGCCGTCGGGGGAGGTGAGCGCCATGCAGAGCACGGACTTGTTGTCGACCTTCGTGGGCCAGATCCGGACGTCGCCGTGGCCGCAGGGGCGGAACACCCCCTCGACGAGCAGTTCGCGGGCGAACGTCCAGTTGACGGGGGTGTTCGAGCTGGTGTGGAAGGTGATGTGGACGGCGTACGGGTCGTGCGTGAGGTAGAGGAGCCGCGCGGGGACGGGGATGCTGCGCTCGGGGGACAGGACCAGCTTCAGTTCCAGCTCGCGCTCGACGACGGGGTGGTGCATGACGGCCTCACTTCGGTTCGGTGCGCGGGGCCGGACGGGGCCCCACACCCGGAGAGAGCGGCAGTGTGCCCGGGTATGACGCGACTTCGGGCAGCGAACCGGAGATTGGCCGATTTCTTTCGGCTGACCGAAAACCATCGTGCAGGGTGACGTTCGCTCGTTTGCTTGGATTCTCCCGTTACCGGACCTGTCGGGGGGCGGTTCTTGGCTATGGTCCTCCCTTGCACAAGCCTCAAGCCACGATCGGAGTTGGGGACATGACGGCCTCCCCTGGTGACGGCGAGCACGCGGCCCGCGAGGGCTTCTACCCGGATCCGTCCATCCCGGGGTACATCCGCTACTGGAACGGAGCGGCCTGGGTACCGGGTACGAGCCGCCCTGCCCCGCAGCCGGCACCTGCCCCGCAGGCCGCGCCCGTCGCCGTGCCCGTCCCCGTCGCCACGCCCCGCGCGCCCGCCGTCCGCGGCGGGCACGCCCCACGCGCGGACGAGACGGGGCCGGTGTTCCTCGACGAGACCTCCATGACCGAGGCGCTGCCGGAGCCCACCCCCGCCCCTGCCGCCGAGGTGCTCGCCGAGCCCGTGGTGTGGCAGGCCGATCCCGTGCACCAGGCCGGCTTCGGCGGACCCCGCGACCACCGCGTGTCGTGGGGCAGCGCGCCGGATCCGGAACCCGCCGCGCAGTCTGCTCCGCAGCCCGGACCGGAACCCGAACCGGAACCGGAACCGGAACCTTCCCCGCGGTCGGCGGGCATCTCCCTGGCCCGTACGGGTGCCGCCGCGGCGGCACCCGAGAGACTTCCCGAGCAGGCCTCCGCCGGGATCCTGTCGGTGCGGTCCCCGGCCGCCCAGACCCCGGCGCCCGCTCCGGCCCCGGCCCCGGCTCCGGCCCCGGAGTGGCCCGACGCCCCCGGGGCCGGCGGGTCCGGGCTCACCTCCTCCTGGCCCGAGGCGGTCGCCGCCGCTCCTGCTCCCGCGCCCACCCCGGCTCCGGCGCCCGCACCGTCCCGACCGCGCCCCGCCGTCCCTGCCGCGCCCGCCGCCCCGGCCGCCGACCGGCCCGAGGTGTGGGCGCCGCGCCCCGCCGGAGTGCGCCCGAAGATCGCGGCCCGGCCCGAGGCGCCCGCCCCGGCGGAGCCCCAGCCCCAGGTCCAGCCGCAGCCCCGGAGCGGGGAGCCGCGCGGGTCCGAGGAGGTCCGCCCGGGCGGCTCCGGCTCCCGCCCCGCCGGGGCCCGTACGCCCCGGGAGGTCTTCGAGCGGATGGCCGAGCGGGCCGTGCGCCCCGCCGGACTGCCGCGCCGGGCCCTGGCCCGCGCCCTGGACTCCCTCGTCTACGCCGCCGTCGCGGTGGCCGTGGCGCGGCCCCTCCTCCCCGGGGCCACCGCCCACGTCGAGGCCAAGGTCGACGCCGCCCGGGCGAGCGGCCGCACCACCACCGTCTGGCTCCTCGACGGGACCATCGCCGGCCTCCTGGGCCTGGTCCTCGGCGCCCTCCTCCTCTTCGGGATCCTCTACGAGGCGCTGCCCACAGCCCGTTGGGGCCGCACCCCGGGCAAGAAGCTGCTGGGCGTCCGGGTCCTGGCCACCGCCACCCTGCGCCCGCCCACCTTCGGCGCGGCCCTGCGCCGCTGGCTGGTGTACGCCTTCCTCGGCCTCCCGGGCAGCCTCTGGTGCCTCGTGGACCGCCCGCGCCGCCAGGCCTGGCACGACAAGGCGGCCCGGACGTACGTGGCCCGCTGAGCGCGCCCGGACGTACGTGGCCCGCTGAGCGCGCCCGGACGGGCCGGGCCCGCGCCCCGCCCCTCCCCCCCGAATGGACGCGGTCCCGTTGCGGGGGTGTCGGAGCCGGGTTCGACTCGGGCCATGAGTACCGACCAGCCGCCGGGCCAGCCGCCCGAGGACGACCCGTTCCTCAAGAAGCCCCAGGAACCGACGCCTCCGTCGGGTGGTTCGCCGTACGGCTCGCCGCCCCCCGGCAGCGGCGGTCCGCCGCCCCCGCCCGGAGGCCCGCCCGGAGGCCCGGGCGGCGGCGGGGGATACCCGCCCCCGCCGCCCCCGTACGGCGGCGGCGGAGACCCGTACGGCGGGAGCGGCGGCTACGGCATGCCCGATCCGCTCGCCGGGATGCCCCCGCTCGCCGACTTCGGCAAGCGGCTCCTCGCGCGCATCATCGACGTCGTGATCATCGCCATCCCGCTGGCCCTCATCCAGCTGGCCTTCGGCACGAACCGCTACCGGTTCGACACCGACCAGGGCGAGGACATCAGCGAGGTCGTCAGCAGGTCCTACAGCGGCAGCGGCCTGATCATGACCCTGATCTCGATCGTCGCGTACGTCGGCTACGACTGGTGGTTCACCAAGAAGAACGGCCGGACGGTCGGCAAGAAGGCGATGCGCCTGCGCGTCGCGATGCTCAACGACGGCAGCGTGCCGAACTCCAACGCCTCCCTGTCGCGCGCCGCCGTGCTCTGGCTGCCGACCCTGATCTGCTGCGCCTGCCTGTGGCCGATCGCGCTGGTCGTCTCGATCCTGGTCGACAAGCCGTACAAGCAGGGCCTGCACGACAAGGTCGCCAAGACCGTGGTGGTCCAGGCCACCGGCTAGATTCAGACATGACGCATCGCCACGCGGGCGGCCATCCCTCCGGGGAGGCCGCCCGCGTCGCGTCGGGCGTCAACCGTCAGTGATGTACGGGGTGTTCGGCCGGCGCCGTCCGGGGCTCGGGCACCCGGGCGGCCCCTGTCGCGCCCTCCTGGGCCGCGGGGGCCCCGGCGGCCGCGGAGGACCCCGTACGCGCCGCATGGCGGCCACGGCGCCGCGGGATGGGCACGGTGAGCGCGACGAGCAGACCCAGGGCGAGCGCGGCGGCGGAGATGACCGCGACGCCGAGCCCGGTGCTCGTCTGCGAGAGCAACAGCATGGCGATCGTCGACACGACGACCGTGGCGGACCCGTACGCGAGCTGTGCGGCAGTCGGACGCGGCATGGCGGTATCCGTCCTCGGTGAGGGGAGGGGGAGTCGGCTCAACCAGTTCGCGCGTCAAGTGACTCTATGACGGGAGATGCCCACTCGGACCGCCGGTAAGCGTGACCTAACACACGGTGCCGGAGCACAGGGGGCGCACGGGATCATTTTCCGGGCGACGGCAGGGGGGAGAAACGGGGACGGGACGGACCTCTCGCGGGGTCGGGAAGGGCCCTTCGCCCCGTATGGCTGTGGAACGTCCGGATAGCGGAACTCCCTGACCGCATAGTGCAGTTGTAAGGGTCAAGTCAAGGTCTGTCTTTTCTTGCTTCCCTCCGGTCAAATGTCGTCACTTGAGACGCGCGCCGCGCGGAACCCCCCGCTCCTATGGAGAAGTTCCGACCAACGTTGCGGCCGCGGGAGGGGAACGACATCAAGTGACCAGCAATTCCGCCAGACGGCGTGCGATACGCGCTGCCGCTGTCACCGTGACCATGGCCGCTTGTGCGACGAGCGCCACCTTCTTCAGTGTTGCCGCGGCCCAGGCCGACACCAAGGGTCCGGGCGCCCCGGCAGCCGACCGGCAGGACCCGACCGCGCCTGCCAAGGTCGTCGAGCACGACCTCAAGGGCCCCTTCAGCGACCAGCAGGCCAAGCAGCGCGCTGCCGCCCTGGACCAGGTCCTGACCGGCAAGAAGGGCGTCGAGCAGCGCGGCGCCTCCAAGGTCGTCAAGCTCGACGACAAGAAGTACGTCGAGCTCGGCCGTGAGAAGACCGACAAGATCTTCACGATCCTCGTCGAGTTCGGCGACCAGGTCGACAACACCACCATGTTCGACCCGGACGGCCCGGGCCCCAAGCCCGAGGTCCCCAAGTACGGCGGTACCCCCGGTCCGCTGCACAACACGATCGCCCAGCCGGACCGTGCCAAGGACAACAGCACCGCCTGGCGCAAGGACTTCAGCCGTGAGTACTTCCAGGACCTGTACTTCGCCACGGGTCAGGGCAAGGACTCGCTGAAGACCTACTACGAGAAGACCTCCTCGGGCCGCTACTCGGTCGAGGGCGAGGTCGCCGACTGGGTCAAGGTCCCGTACAACGAGGGCCGTTACGGCTCCAACTACTGCGGCCAGACCAACTGCTCCAACGTGTGGGACACCGTCAAGGACGGCGTCACCGCATGGTCGGAGGCCCAGAAGAAGGCCGGCAAGACCGACGCGCAGATCAAGGCGCAGCTGTCCCAGTACGACCAGTGGGACCGCTACGACTTCGACAACGACGGCAACTTCAACGAGCCCGACGGCTACATCGACCACTTCCAGATCGTCCACGCGGGCGAGGACGAGTCGGCCGGTGGCGGCGTTCAGGGCACGACCGCGCTGTGGGCGCACCGCTGGTACGCCTACGGCACCGCGGCGGGCAAGACCGGCCCGGACAACAACAAGGCCGGCGGTACCCAGATCGGCAACACGGGCATCTGGGTCGGCGACTACACGATGCAGCCCGAGAACGGCGGCCTCGGCGTCTTCGCGCACGAGTACGGCCACGACCTCGGCCTGCCCGACCTCTACGACACCACCGGTGGCGGCGAGAACAGCGTCGGCTTCTGGTCCCTCATGTCGGCCGGTTCCTGGCTCGGCAAGGGCCAGGACTCCATCGGCGACCTCCCGGGCGACATGACCGCCTGGGACAAGCTCCAGCTGGGCTGGCTGAACTACGACACGGCCAAGGCCGCGACGAAGTCCACCCACAAGCTGGGCGTGGCGGAGTTCAACACCAAGGACAAGCAGGCGCTCGTCGTCGAGCTGCCGAAGAAGCAGGTCAAGACCGAGGTCGTCAAGCCGGCCGAGGGCTCCACCCAGTGGTGGAGCAACATGGGTGACGACCTCAAGAACACCCTGACCCGCTCGGTCGACCTGACCGGCAAGAAGTCCGCCGCCCTGTCCCTCAAGGGCTGGTGGGACATCGAGGCCGACTACGACTACCTCTACACCGAGGTGTCCACCGACGGCGGCGCCACCTGGACCGCCCTCGCCGGCACCGCCGACGGCACGGCCATCCCGGCCGACGCCTCCGGCAGCCCGTCGCTCACCGGTGTCTCGGGTGCCTGGAAGAACCTGAACTTCCCGCTCGACGCCTACGCGGGCAAGAAGGTCGACCTCCGCTTCCGTTACCAGACGGACGGCGGCGCGGGCGGCAAGGGCTTCACGGCCGATGCCATCTCCCTGACCGCGGACGGCTCCGCGCTGTTCACCGACGGCGCCGAGAACGGCGACAACGGCTGGACCGGCAAGGGCTTCTCGCGCATCGGCGCCGACTTCTCCAAGGAGTACGCGCAGCGCTACATCGCCGAGAACCGCCGCTACGTCTCGTACGACTCCACCCTCAAGGTGGGCCCGTACAACTTCGGCTTCGGCAACACCAAGCCGGACTGGGTCGAGCACTACCCGTACCAGGACGGTCTGCTCATCTGGCAGTGGGACACCAGCCAGAAGGACAACAACACCAGCGTCCACCCGGGCCAGGGTCTGATCCTGCCGATCGACGCCAACGCCAAGCCCATGAAGTGGGCGGACGGCACCCTGCTGCGTAACAAGGTCCAGCCGTACGACGCCACCTTCAGCGCGTACTCGACGGATGCGTTCACGCTGCACAAGAACGGCGAGTCGCTGTTCCTGAAGCCGAAGCCCGCCAACCTGGTCTTCGACGACCACAAGGGCAAGTACTACTACGACGAGAACCCGACCGGATCGGTGAAGGTCACTGACACCAACACCAAGATCAAGATCCTGAAGGAGACCTACGACGGTGAGGTCATGACCGTCGAGGTCGGCCCCTCCTCGAAGTAACTCGGTAAAACCGCAGGTCAAAGCATGATCGGCCGTCGCCCTCTAGCGGGCGGCGGCCGTTCGCGTTTAGATGCCCGGTACGAGTTTCTTATTGACGGGGGAGATGACAGCGATGCCAGGCGGCGGTTTCGTGAGATTGCCGGGCGGCAGTGTGGTGGTTGCGCTCACACTGCCGAGGCCGACCGGAGAAGGTGGAAATGTCCGGGTGCTGGTGCACGCCGCGAACCGGGCCCGCGCCCTGACCAGGCTGCGGAACCTCGGCATGCGGGCCGTGTACCTGCGGGGCAACGCGCACCCGCCGACCCCGGACGAGGTCACGGCCGTCCTCCACCATCCGGACGGCCTGCTGTGGCGCGGGGCCCCGGACCGGGCGCAGGAGCTCTGGCACCCCATCCGGGCCCTGCTGGGTACCTAGGGGCGTCTAGACCGCGCCCTGGCCGGCCTGACCGCCGACGAGGGTCACACCGGCCGCACGGAGCTCGTCCAGGGCCCGTGCGGTCGTGTGCGGGGCCACGGCGGCGGTCAGGTCCAGCAGGACGCGGGCGGTGAAGCCGGCGCGCGAGGCGTCGAGCGCGGTGGCCTTCACGCAGTGGTCGGTGGCGATCCCGACCACGTCCACCTCGGTCACGTGCCGGTCCCGCAGCCACTGGCCGAGCGTCGTCCCGTTCTCGTCGGCGCCCTCGAAACCGCTGTACGCGGCCTCGTACGCGCCCTTGTCGAAGACGGCGGAGACGGCTCCCGAGGCCACGGCGGGGGCGAAGTTCGGGTGGAAGCCCACGCCCTCGGTCCCGGCGACGCAGTGGACGGGCCAGGAGGTCTCGTAGTCCGGCTCGGCCGGCGGGTGCGCGAAGTGCGACCCGGGGTCGACGTGGTGGTCGCGGGTGGCGACGACGTGCCGGTACGCGGGCGTGGCCTGGCCGATGTACTCGGTGACGGCGGCGGCGACGTCGGCTCCGCCGGTGACCGCGAGGCTGCCGCCCTCGCAGAAGTCGTTCTGTACGTCGACGACGATCAGTGCGCGGTGCATTTCGCGTGCCCTTCGGCTTGATGGTGTGCTGCGGCGGGCCCTGCGGGGGGCTCTTCCCCCACCCCGCCCCTTCCCGAAACTGGGGAGCCGCCCCAGACCCCCTACGGCGCTCCGCCCCTCGAAACAGCCCCGCCGGCGATTGAGGCGCGGGGGCTCGGGGGCGGAGCCCCCGCAACGGCGCCGCGCGGGCCGGACCGGTGCAAGGTCAGCCCCGCCGGCGATTGAGGCGCGGGTCCGGGGCAGGGACCCGGGAGTCAGGCCCGCAGGGTCAGACGTACTCCGTCGGGATCACGGCCTCGCCCCGCGACAGCTGCGTCGCGGACAGCGGCAGGCTCGCGCGCGCAGCGCGGTGGCGGTCCCGGGCGGCCTCCAGCGGCTCGCGGGCGACCACCTCGCCGGCCTTGACCAGCTGGGTCAGGAGCTGGTGGTCGGCCAGGGCGGCGGGGACGGGCCCCACGCCGATCACCTCCGCCTCCGCGACGCCGTCGGCGTCCTGGCGGCGGGCCGCCCACTTGCGGCCGCCGATGGAGGTCTTGCCTCCCGTGGACTTCTTGGCCACCGGGGCCAGCGCCGCCTTCGGGTCCGCCGAGGTGGCCCGCGCCACCAGCTTGTAGACCATCGAGCACGTCGGGTGCCCGCTGCCGGTCACCAGCTGGGTGCCCACGCCGTACGCGTCCACCGGCGCCGCCGCCAGCGAGGCGATGGCGTACTCGTCGAGGTCCGAGGTGACCACGATCTTCGTCGAGGTCGCGCCCAGCTCGTCGAGCTGCTGCCGCACCCGGTGCGCCACCAGCAGCAGGTCTCCGGAGTCGATCCGCACCGCGCCCAGGTCGGTGCCCGCCACCTCGACGGCGGTACGGACGGCCTCGGCCACGTCGTAGGTGTCCACCAGCAGGGTGGTGCCCCGCCCCAGTGAGTCCACCTGCGCCGTGAAGGCGTCCCGCTCGCTGTCGTGGACCAGGGTGAAGGCGTGCGCGCTCGTGCCGACCGTCGGGATGCCGTACCGGAATCCGGCCGCCAGGTCCGAGGTAGAGGTGAAGCCGCCCACGTACGCGGCCCGCGACGCGGCGACGGCCGCCAGCTCGTGCGTGCGCCGGGCGCCCATCTCGATCAGCGGGCGTGCGCCCGCCGCCGAGGACATCCGGGAGGCGGCCGCGGCGATGGCCGAGTCGTGGTTCAGGATCGACAGGATCACGGTCTCCAGCAGCACGCACTCGGCGAAGCTGCCCTCCACCCGCAGGACGGGGGAGCCGGGGAAGTAGACCTCCCCCTCCTGGTAGCCCCAGATGTCGCCGGAGAAGCGGTACGAGGCCAGCCAGTCCAGCGTCCGCATGTCGACGACGGCCCGCTCGCGCAGGAATTCCAGCACCGCGCCGTCGAAGCGGAAGTTCTCCACCGCGTCCAGCACCCGCCCGGTTCCGGCGATCACTCCGTAGCGGCGCCCCTCGGGCAGCCGGCGGGTGAACACCTCGAAGACCGAGCGTCGGTCGGCGGTGCCGTTGGCCAGGGCGGCCTGCAGCATCGTGAGCTCGTAATGGTCCGTGAAGAGCGCTGTCGACGGCACGTCCACCGGCAGGCCCAGGTCCGCAGGGTTCATGGCTGGGATGCTAGCGCACATTTCGTCAAAGTGACGAGATGTAGGCGGGGATTGCCGGACCGGGCCGTGCGGCCCCTGTTTGGGCGTGGGTGCGGTCGAGGTGGCAGCATGGGACGAGTGAGTGTTGCTCCCATTGAGATCGAACGCACCGAATCCGCCGAAGAGACCTTCGCGGTCCCCGAACCCGACGTCCCCTGGGTGACCCTGGTGCACAACGACCCGGTCAACCTCATGAGCTACGTGGCGTACGTGTTCCAGGCGTACTTCGGCTACTCGAAGGACGTGGCGCACAAGCTGATGCTCGACGTCCATCACAAAGGGCGGGCGGTCGTCTCGAGCGGCACCCGCGAGGAAATGGAGCGCGACGTGCAGGCCATGCACGGCTACGGCCTGTGGGCGACCCTTTCGCAGGACCGCAACTGATGGGCGGCACCTTCGAATCCCGGAAGGGCGGCGGCGCCGCCATCGCGCTCGACGAGATCGAGATCTCGATCCTGCGCTCCCTGGCCGTCCAGCTACTGGAGCTGATCGGCCCCGGCGAGCCGGAGCCCGCCGAGGACGCCGACCCGCTCGCCGCGCTGTTCGCCGAGGGCCCCTCCGAGCCCCCGTCCGACCCGGCGCTGGCCCGGCTCTTCCCCGACGCGTACGGGGCCCCCGACGGGGCCGGCGACAAGGGCGTGGCCCCCGAGGAGCTCGCGGCCCGCTCCGCGGAGTTCCGCCGCTTCACCGAGAACGACCTGCGTGCCCGCAAGCGCGAGGACGCGCTGGCGGTCGTACGCAGCCTGGACGGGCTCACCCCGTCCGGCGACGGTGCGGCGGTGCTGGAGCTGTCCGGCGAGCTGCCGCTGCGCTGGCTCGGCGCACTCAACGACCTGCGCCTGACCATCGCGGCCCGCCTCGACATCACCGAGGACGACGAGAGCGCGATGCTGTTCCGGCTGCCGGACGAGGACCCGCGCAAGCCCATGGTGATGGCCTACCTCTGGCTCGGCGGTCTCCAGGAAACCTTGATCGAAACCCTCTGAGAAACCTCAAGCCGGAACACCGTTCGCTCAGCGGACGCTCAAATCCGGATAACGATCAGATCACCGCCATGCGGTGATCTGATCCATTTCTCTGCCTTTGGGGTGATTTTTTGATGCCCTGCGCCACATTTCTCCCCCTCGGGCGGCCGTAAGCACGTGATAAATCTTCACGATCGCCGACGGGACGCCACCCATGTCTCCCGGCTCGCTTGGACCGGCTGACCGCCGGCGTGCAACTCCATCCGTATCCGGGGGGATCGAGGACCCGATCCGCAGCCAACGACGGCGCGGGTCGGCGTGGAGAAAGGCGCACCAGACATGACCTCTGTGCAGGTCGAGCAGCACGACAAGACGCCCGGCGAGGGCGGACAGGGCGAGGGCGGCGAGGGTTACCACCGCACGCTCGGCGCCCGTCAGATCCAGATGATCGCGATCGGCGGGGCCATCGGCACCGGCCTGTTCCTGGGCGCGGGCAAGGCGATCTCCAAGGCGGGCCCGAGCCTGATCCTGGCGTACGCCATCGCCGGCCTCGTCATCTTCTTCATCATGCGGGCCCTGGGCGAGCTGCTCATGTACCGGCCCGTCTCCGGCTCCTTCTCGGACTACGCCCGCGAGTTCCTGGGCCCGTTCTGGGGCTACGTCACCGGCTGGACGTACTGGCTGTTCTGGGTGGTCACCGGCATCACCGAGGTCACGGCGGCCGCGCAGTACATGTCGTACTGGACCCACGACAGCTTCCCGCAGTGGGCCTACGCGCTGATCTTCACGGTCATCCTCTACGCCGCCAACCTGATCTCCGTGAAGCTCTTCGGTGAGCTGGAGTTCTGGTTCTCCATGGTCAAGGTCACCGCCATCGTCGGCATGATCCTGATCTGCGCCGGCATCCTCACCATCGGCTTCTCCGACGCGGCCGACACCGCCACCGTCTCCAACCTGTGGAACGACGGCGGCTTCTTCCCCAAGGGCATCGGCGGCACGCTGATGACCCTGCAGATCGTGATGTTCGCCTTCCTCGCGGTCGAGCTCGTCGGCGTCACCGCCGGCGAGTCCAAGGACCCCGAGAAGACCCTGCCCAAGGCCATCAACACCGTGCCGTGGCGCATCGCCGTCTTCTACGTCGGCGCGCTGATCATGATCCTGTCGGTCGTCCCGTGGACGCACTTCCAGCCGGGCGTCTCGCCCTTCGTCGCCGCCTTCGAGCGCATGGGCCTGGGCATCGGCGCCGCGATCGTCAACTTCGTCGTGCTGACCGCCGCCCTGTCCTCCTGCAACTCGGGCATGTACTCCACCGGCCGCATGCTGCGCGACCTCGCGGTCAACGGCCAGGGCCCGAAGGTCTTCACCAAGCTCACCAAGAGCGGCACCCCGCTGGTGGGCACCACCTTCTCCGCCGCGCTGATGCTGGTGGGCGTCTGGATCAACTACGTCGCCCCGGGCAAGGCCTTCGACTACGTCGTCTCCTTCGCCACCATCTCCGGCATGTGGGCCTGGATCATGATCCTGGTCTGCCAGATCCGCTACCGGGCCAAGTCCGACCGCGGCGAGCTGCCGCAGTCCGCGTTCCGCGCCCCCGGCGCCCCGTACACGAGCTGGTTCGCGCTGCTCTTCATCGGCATGGTCATCGTCATGATGGGCGCCGACAAGGACTCCCGCGTCTCGCTGTACTGCGCTCCGCTGTGGGGCCTGATCCTGGGCGTCTCCTACCTGGTCATGAAGTCCCGCGACCCGCGCGGCGCGGCCTTCACCAAGGCCTCGTAACACCCGGGAACCGTGCGTCCCGGCCGCCTGCCGCGGCCGGGAACCGCGCCCCCACGACGTTGCCCCCAGGGCGGCGTGTCCATCATTCGGGCCCTTCCGTACCACTCCTCGGTACGGAAGGGCCCGTCTGTTTATCCTGTCGCTCATGCTGACCCTCACCAAGGCCCTGTACGACCAGATCGTCGAGCACGCCCGCAAGGACCACCCCGACGAGGCGTGCGGTGTCGTGGCCGGCCCGGCGGGCACCGACCGCCCCGAGCGCTTCGTCCCGATGCTCAACGCGGCCCGCTCGCCCACGTTCTACGAGTTCGACTCGAAGGATCTGCTGAAGCTCTACCGCGATCTGGACGACCGCGACGAGGAGCCGGTGATCGTCTACCACTCGCACACCGCGACCGAGGCGTACCCCTCGCGCACCGACGTCACGTACGCGAACGAGCCCGGCGCGCACTACGTGCTCGTCTCCACGGCGGACGAGGACGGCCTCGGGGAGTTCCAGTTCCGTTCGTACCGGATCGTCGACGGAGTGATCACGGAGGAAGAAGTGCAGGTCGTCGACGCCTACTGACCAGTATGTGAGCGTTGGGCATCCACGATGCGGGATCACACTCCAAACGGGGGACCGGGAATCGTTAACATGACCGCATGGTTTCCCACGACGTGAGCATCGAGACGCCCGGCAGGCTGCTGCTCGTGGCGCGGCTGCACGTCGACCTGTGCCGCCTCGCCAGCGCCATCTGTCCTGCGCTCTGAGCACCAGAGCCCTTCCGCGCGGGGGGCCGACGAACCGCGCGCCGCACCTTCCCACGCTTCTCACGCACTCCCAGACGACTGGAGACAGCCATGGCCATCGAGGTCCGCATCCCCACCATCCTCCGCACCTACACCGAAGGCGAGAAGGCCGTCTCCGGTGAGGGCGCGACCCTCGCCGACCTCTTCGCGGACCTGGAGACCCGTCACAAGGGCATCGAGGAGCGCATTGTCGACGGCGGCCAGCTCCGCCGCTTCGTCAACGTCTACCTCAACGACGAGGACGTCCGCTTCCTCGACGGCATCTCCACCGCCCTCAAGGACGGCGACAGCGTCACCATCCTCCCGGCCGTGGCCGGCGGATCGAAGTAATGCGCTACGACTCCCCGCTGGCCGCGGTCGGCAACACGCCGCTGGTCCGGCTGCCCCGGCTGTCGCCCTCGGACGACGTCCGCATCTGGGCGAAGCTGGAGGACCGCAACCCGACCGGCTCGATCAAGGACCGTCCCGCGCTCCACATGGTCGAGCAGGCGGAGAAGGACGGCCGGCTCCACCCCGGCTGCACCATCCTGGAGCCCACCTCGGGCAACACCGGCATCTCGCTGGCGATGGCGGCCAAGCTCAAGGGCTACCGCATCGTGTGCGTGATGCCGGAGAACACCAGCCAGGAGCGGCGTGACCTGCTGGCCATGTGGGGAGCCGAGATCATCTCGTCGCCGGCCGCCGGCGGCTCGAACACGGCCGTCCGGGTGGCCAAGGAACTGGCCGCCGAGCACCCCGACTGGGTGATGCTCTACCAGTACGGCAACCCGGACAACGCGGGCGCCCACTACGCCACCACGGGCCCGGAGATCCTCGCGGACCTGCCCTCCATCACCCACTTCGTGGCGGGCCTGGGCACCACCGGCACCCTCATGGGCGTCGGCCGCTACCTGCGCGAACACGTGGCGGGCATCAAGATCGTCGCGGCCGAGCCGCGCTACGACGACCTGGTCTACGGGCTGCGCAACCTGGACGAGGGCTTCGTCCCGGAGCTCTACGACGCCTCCGTGCTCACCACCCGATTCTCGGTGGGCTCCGCGGACGCGGTGACGCGGACGCGGGAGCTCCTCCAGCAGGAGGGGATCTTCGCGGGCGTCTCCACGGGAGCCGCCCTGCACGCGGCGATCGGCGTCGGCCGCAAGGCGGTGGCCGCGGGCGAATCCGCCGACATCGTCTTCGTCGTGGCCGACGGCGGCTGGAAGTACCTGTCGACGGGCGTCTACACGGCCGCGACCACCGAGGAAGCGATCGAGGTCCTCCAGGGCCAACTCTGGGCGTAGCCCCTGCCCGCGCCTCAAACGCCGGCGCGGCTGAATCTGTCAGCCTCGCCGGCGTTTGAGGCGCGGGGTCCGGGGCGGAGCCCCGTGCAGCGGCGCCGCACCGCTAGTCGGACAGCAGCTCCGCGAGCACGGCCGCGTGGCTGGAGGCCGGGTCCTTGACCGCGGTCAGGAGGGTGAGCGGGCCCGCCTCGGCCAAAGACCGCAGGCGTCCGAGCTCCGCCACCGCCCCCGGCTCCGCCAGCTCCGCCTCGTACCGCTGCCGGAACTCCCGCGCCGAACCCCCGTCGTGGAACCACTTCCGCAGCTCCGCCGACGGCGTCACCGCCTTCGGCCACTCGTCCACCCCGGCCACCGCCTTCGCCAGGCCCCGCGGCCAGAGCCGGTCCACCAGGACCCGTACCCCGTCCGCCGCCGGGTCCGGCGGGTCGTACACCCGCCGCAGGCGGATCACCGGTTCCCGCGTCACCGCGCGCCTCCCAGCCCCTTGATCTCGTCCCACACCGCAGGGTCCAGCATCCCCATCCGGGTGCGGAACTCCCACAGCGACACCTCCGCCGGCCGGTCCGCCTCCAGGAAGCTCACCCGGCCCTGAGCCCCGACCGTCCCCGGGGGCAGCGGGATCACCCCGGCCCGCCGGTCGTCGTACTTCCCGGTGATCCACGCGACCCGCGCCCGGTGGCCCCGTACCGACCCCACCGCGAGGACCAGGCACGTACGGCCGTCGGCCAGGCCCCACAGCTCGCCCGCCCGCGGCTGCGGCGGCGGACCGGTCCCGTGCGCCGGCGGGGCCCGGCGGGGCAGCCCGGACCGGCCCCCGGCGACCAGCACCAGCAGTGCCACGGCCACCACCGCGGCCACCGCGGGCCACCAGGACGTGTCCATGTTTCGACCGTAGCCGTGCGGGAACGCCCCGGCATGGCAACGCCCGTGCCCACCGTCGCTCCCCCGGGTGACAGCGCAGGTGATTCCCCCCACAACGGCCTGCTGCGGAGGAGCGACCGGACGTTTCGCGCCTTACGCTCGACGCACGCACGGCCCGCATTCCGTCCACGGACCGTCCTCGGAGGTTCACGCTCCATGAAGCTCACCGTCGTCGGCTGTTCGGGGTCGTTCCCGTCCGCGGAATCGGCCTGTTCGAGCTACCTCGTCGAGGCCGACGGCTTCCACCTGCTCCTCGACATGGGCAACGGCGCCCTCGGCGATCTCCAGCGCCACATCGGCCTCTACGACCTCGACGCGATCTTCCTGAGCCACCTGCACGCCGACCACTGCATCGACATGTGCGCGTACTTCGTCGCCCGCTACTACCGGCACGAGGGCGGCCGCTGCGGCACCATCCCCGTCTACGGGCCCGAGGGCACCGAACGCCGCCTGACCACCGCTTACGACGACGTCCCCGACGAGCGCTCGATGAGCGAGGTCTTCGACTTCCGCACGCTGAAGTCCGGGACCTTCGAGATCGGCCCGTTCCAGGTCCGCACCGAGCGGGTCTCCCACCCCGTCGAGGCGTACGGCATCCGCATCGAGCACGGCGGCCGCTCGCTCACGTACTCCGGGGACACCGGAACCTGCCCCGAGCTGGGCCTGCTCGCCGACGGCACCGACCTCTTCCTGTGCGAGTCCTCCTTCACGCACGGCAAGGAGGACATCCCGGGCCTCCACCTCAACGGCCGCGAGGCGGGCGAGTACGCGCACGGCAGCCGTGTGGGCCGGCTCGTCCTCACCCACATCCCGCCGTGGACCGACCCCGCGCAGAACATCGCCGACGCCCGCGCGGTCTACGACGGCCCGGTCGACCTGGCGTACTCCGGCGCGGTATACGAGGTCTGACCCCCCGGCGGCGCTCCCGGGCCGCGCGCGAGGCCGCGCCCCGGCCGCGACCCCGCCGGGGAAGCGCCGCGCCCCCTCCGTGACAGCGAGAAGCCCCCGCCCTCCCTTCCGGGAGAGCGGGGGCTTCTTCGGTCCTGCGGGGCCTACTTGGCGTCCGCCTTGGCCATCTCGGCCAGCTCCTCGTCGGACTCGCGGCCCGGCGTCGGGAGGTTGAACTTGACGATCGCGAAGCGGAATCCGAAGTAGTAGACCGCTCCGAAGACCAGACCGACCGGGATGATCATCCATGGGTTGGTCGCCTTGCTCCAGCCGAGACCCAGGTCGATCAGACCGGCGGAGAAGGTGAAGCCCGCGTGGACGCCGAGGGCCCAGGTGATCGCCATGGAGAGCGCGGTCAGGACGGCGTGGATCGCGTAGAGCACCGGCGCGATGAACATGAACGAGAACTCGATGGGCTCGGTGACACCCGTGACGAACGAGGTGAGGGCGAGCGAGACCATCATGCCGGTGACGGCCTTGCGGCGCTCCGGGCGGGCGGTGTGGGCGATGGCCAGGGCGGCGGCCGGGAGGCCGAACATCATGATCGGGAAGAAGCCCGTCATGAAGAGACCGGCGTCCGGGTCACCGGCGAAGAAGCGGTTCAGGTCACCGTGGACGACCTCGCCGGCGGCGTTGGTGAAGTCACCGATCTGGAACCAGGCGACGGTGTTGACGAACTGGTGCATGCCGATCGGGATCAGCGCGCGGTTGATGACACCGAAGATGCCGGCGCCCGCGGCGCCCAGCCCCGTCATCCACTCACCGAAGTTGGAGATGACCTCGCCGATCGGCTCCCACACCAGGCCGAAGAACACACCGGCGATGACGCCGACGAAGGCCATGATGATCGGGACGAGCCGGCGGCCGTTGAAGAAGCCGAGCCAGTCCACCAGCTTGGTGCGGTGGTAGCGCTGCCACAGGACCGCGGTGAGCAGACCCATGATGATGCCGCCGAGGACACCGGGGTTGTTGTACACCGCCGGGATGTCGACACCGTTGTTCTCGGTGGTGTTGATGATGGCCTCGTGCACCGGGAACGCGGTGAGCACGTTCTTGTAGACGAGGAAGCCGACGAGGGCCGCGAGGGCGGTGGAACCGTCGGCCTTCTTGGCGAAGCCGATGGCGACACCGATGCAGAACAGCAGCGGCAGGTTGTTGAAGACGGCGTCACCGGCGGTGGCGAACACCGTGGCGACCTTGCCCCAGCCGAGACCGTCCTTGCCGAAGACGTCGGGCTGACCCAGACGCAGCAGGATGCCCGCGGCGGGCAGGACGGCGATGGGCAGCTGGAGGCTGCGGCCGACCTTCTGCAGACCCTGGATCAGGCCGGATCCCCGCTTCTTGGCGGGCGGCGCAGCGGCGTCAGTAGCCGTACTCATAACTTCCTCCGGGGGGAGCAAGGCGCCGCCAAGGGGGTGGGACCAAGAGGGACGGCGACGTCTCAGAAAGGGGGACACGCCGCCGGGGGAAGCGGTCGTGGTCTACACCAATTCATGGTGTAGACCAGTTGTAACACGGTGAGGGTTAGATAAGGAACCTTCGATTTCCTGTGGCCTGGATCACATCCCCCGGGGGATGTCGAAGGGCCCCCGGATCGTGATCCGGAGGCCCTTGACGGACCGTACGGTAACCCTGCGGGGACCGGGTCGGCCGGGCCGGCCGGGCTCAGGCCTTGGTGGTCTCCGACTCCATCGCCGCGATCTCCTCGTCCGACTCCCGGCCGGGCGTCGCCAGGTCGAACTTCGTGATCGCGAAACGGAACACCACGTAATAGACGAGCGCGAAGCACAGGCCGATCGGAACGATCAGCCAGGGCTTCGTCGCCAGGTGCCAGTTGATGACGTAGTCGATCAGGCCCGCCGAGAAGCTGAAGCCGTCCTTGACCCCCAGCGCCCACGACACCGCCATGGACACACCCGTCAGCACCGCGTGCACCGCGTACAGCGCGGGCGCGACGAAGAGGAAGGAGTACTCCAGCGGCTCCGTGATCCCGGTGACGAACGACGTCAGGGCCACCGACAGCATCAACCCCCCGACCTCCTTGCGCCGCTGCGGCTTCGCGCAGTGCGTGATCGCCAGCGCCGCTGCCGGCAGCGCGAACATCATGATCGGGAAGAAACCGGTCAGGAACAGGCCTGCGGTCGGGTCGCCGTGCAGGAACATGTTGATGTCGCCGTGGTACGTCTGACCGTCCGGCGCCGTGTACGACCCGAACTGGAACCAGATCGGCACGTTCAGGAACTGGTGCAGGCCGATCACCAGCAGCGCGCGGTTCGCGACGCCGAAAATGCCACCGCCCCAGGCACCGAGCCCCCGCAGCCAGTCGGAGAAGCTCTCCAGCGCGTCCCCGACCGGCGGCCAGACCCACAGGCAGAGCGCGGCGAACGCGATCGCGACGAAGGACATGACGATCGGGACCAGCCGCCGGCCGTTGAAGAAGCCGAGCCAGTCCACCAGCTTCACCCGGTGGTACCGCTGCCAGAAATAGGCCGCCAGCAGCCCCATGATGATGCCGCCGAAGACCCCGGGATTCTGGTACGTGTACGCCACGAAGGTGTCGTTCGGCCCCAGGCAGCCGCCCCCGATGTCCTTGGTCCCCTCCGGGCAGGCCTTCTGGAACGCGTGCAACACCCCCCGGTAGACGAGGAACCCCGCCGTGGCCGCGAGGGCCGTCGAACCGTCCGCCTTCTTCGCCATGCCGATGGCGACACCGATGCAGAAGAGGAGCGGCAGACCGAGATCGGGGTCGAGCAACGCCCCGCCCGCACCCGCCATCACCTTGGCGACGTCCGTCCACCGCAGGCCGTCCTCGCCGAAGACGTCCGGCTGCCCGAGCCGCAGCAGGATGCCCGCCGCGGGCAGCACGGCGATCGGGAGCTGCAGGCTGCGCCCCATCTTCTGCAGCCCTTGGAACAGGTTGTTCCGCCAATTGGGCTGTGGCGCTGCTTTGGAGATGCTCACGCTCATCGGCGTCCTCCCTGACCGGCCCGTTTTGGCTGCCGCAGCACTTACGGCACACTGGTGTAGACCAGTTGTCGGGCGGGCTGCTGCTGATCGTCATCATTCGGCAGAGGCCCGTCATGTGCCTGCGTAGATGGGCCAACCGTGCGTTACCGTGACGAAGCGGACCGTGCAGGGGGGTAGCCATGTACCGGCCGCCGAGACCCGTTCTTCGAAACACTCAGGGAGAAACACATGGCCACCAAGGCTGAGAAGATCGTCGCCGGGCTCGGCGGCATCGAGAACATCGAAGAGGTCGAGGGCTGCATCACCCGCCTGCGCACCGAGGTCATCAACCCCGACCTGGTCGACGAAGCCGCGCTCAAGGCCGCCGGCGCCCACGGCGTCGTCAAGATGGGCACCGCGATCCAGGTCGTCATCGGCACCGACGCCGACCCCATCGCCGCCGACATCGAAGACATGATGTGATCCGGACCCACTAGCCAGGTCCGGCGGACCCCGTCCCGGAAGCCCCGGACGGGGTCTTCGCACAGCGGCACGGGCCCGGGCGGGCAGCGACTAGGCTCGGAGCCATGTCTCGCATCGACGGCCGTACGCCCGAACAGCTCCGCCCGGTCACCATCGAACGCGGATGGAGCAAGCACGCCGAGGGCTCCGTCCTCGTCTCCTTCGGAGACACCAAGGTCTTCTGCACCGCCTCCTTCACCGAAGGCGTCCCGCGCTGGCGCAAGGGCAGCGGCGAAGGCTGGGTCACCTCCGAATACTCGATGCTGCCCCGCTCCACCAACACCCGCGGCGACCGCGAATCCGTCCGCGGCAAGATCGGCGGCCGCACCCACGAGATCTCCCGCCTGATCGGCCGCTCCCTGCGCGCCGTCATCGACTACAAGGCCCTCGGCGAGAACACCATCGTCCTGGACTGCGACGTCCTCCAGGCCGACGGCGGCACCCGCACCGCCGCCATCACCGGCGCCTACGTCGCCCTCGCCGACGCCGTCGCCTGGGGCCAGAAGAAGAAGTTCATCAAGGCCGGCCGCAAGCCCCTCACCGGCACCGTCGCCGCCGTCAGCGTCGGCATCGTCGACGGCGTCCCGCTCCTCGACCTCTGCTACGAGGAGGACGTGCGCGCCGAGACCGACATGAACGTGGTCTGCACCGGCGACGGCCGCTTCGTCGAGGTCCAGGGCACCGCCGAGGGCGAGCCCTTCGACCGCAAGGAACTCAACGCCCTCCTCGACCTCGCCGCCGGCGGCTGCGCGGACCTCGAAGCCATCCAGCTGGGCGCGCTCGAACTGTAGACGGCAACCGCCGGGCCCGGCCCGGCGTCCAGGAAGATACGGGCGCACGGTCTCGAAGCCGTGCGCCCGTCCTCGTAGCGTCCAAGCCCTCAGGGGGAGAACCGCATGAAGCTCCGCATAGCGGCCGTAGCCGTGGCCGCCGTACTCACCGTCCCGGCCCTGTCCGCCTGCGACGCGATCTCCACGGCGATGGACTGCGCCAACACGGCCGTGGCCATCACGGACGGCGCGAACGACCTCCAGCAGGCCGTCTCCCAGGCGGGCAACAGCCCCCAGGACGCCCAGAACGCGCTCAACCAGATCGAGTCGAACCTGAAGAAGATCGGCGACCAGACGGACAACGCCGACCTGGGCAAGGCCATCGACTCGATGAACACCGCCGTCAAGAACGTCCGCACCTCGATCGAGAGCGGCAACAGCGTCCCGGACATCCAGCCGGTGGCGGACGCGGCCGGCGAGATCTCCAAGGTCTGCACCCCGGGATGACCCGGATAATGGGCACATGACCTCGACGCCCAGCCGCCTCATCCTGGCCACCCGCAACGCGGGCAAAGTCTCCGAACTCCGCGCGATCCTCTCCGACGCCGGCCTGCCGCACGAGCTGGTCGGCGCGGACGCGTACCCCGAGATCCCGGACGTCAAGGAAACCGGCGTCACCTTCGCCGAGAACGCCCTCCTCAAGGCCCACGCCCTGGCCCGCGCCACCGGACTCCCGGCGGTCGCCGACGACTCCGGCCTCTGCGTGGACGTCCTGCACGGCGCCCCCGGCATCTTCTCGGCCCGCTGGGCCGGCACCCACGGCGACGACAAGGCCAACCTGGACCTGCTGCTGGCCCAGCTCGGCGACATCGCCGACGAGAACCGCGGGGCCCACTTCGCGTGCGCGGCCGCCCTGGCCCTCCCGGACGGCACCGAGCGCGTCGTCGAGGGCCGCCTCCTCGGCACCCTCCGCCACACCCCGTCCGGCACCGGCGGCTTCGGCTACGACCCGATCCTCCAGCCGCAGGGCGACACCCGCACGTGCGCGGAACTGACCCCGGCGGAGAAGAACGCCATCTCCCACCGCGGCCAGGCCTTCCGCGCCCTGGTCCCCTTCATCCGCGCCCTCCTGGGCTGACGCGGCGTACGGCGACGGCCGGTCACCTCCTGACGAGGCGACCGGCCGCTGCTGTGGGCCCGGTGGGACTCGAACCCACGACACACCGGACCTAAACCGGCGCCCTCTGGCCAGCTGGGGTACGGACCCGTGCGACCACCTTACTGGTCTACGGGGGTCCGTTGCGATGGGATGGGCGCCCTTGATCGTTTGGCGAAGGTCGGCGTCTGGCTGTGGCACGAGGGGCACAAATAGCGGAGGTTCTCCCGGCGGTTGTCCAGCCGGTCACCGTTCACGTGGTCGATCTCCAGGACGAGTCTCCGGCCCCGCCACACGTCCCCGGTGCCGCACTCCGTGCACGCGTGCGGGACGCCGAGATCGTCCAAAGCCCGGCGCAGAGTCGCGGTCCTGGCGCGGGAGGAGCCGACGTCGAGTCGCCTCAGGATCTCCGCCGACGACTTGCGTGCGGGGGAGGGGCGGCCGACGGCGTGGCCCTGGCCCGTGAAGTGCTCTGTCGACAACCCGTATTCGTCGATGCTCCGCCTGGCTCTGGCACGTGCGGCGCCGTCGAAGGGGCGGTGGCCGAGGGCGCGCATGACCCCGGCCATGCTCGTCGAGCCGGCGACCGCGGATGCGATCTCCTCGTAGACGAAGAGGCGGGGCGACGCAGTGCCTCGACCACGGAAGTGCGACGTGTCTATCCCGAACCGTTCGAGGAGCTTGGCGATATGGACGTGAGCGCTGTTGTACGGCTCGACGCCCATGTGCGCGAGCATCCCCGTGATGCTGTCCGTGTGGGCAGCTGCTTCCCGTAGCCGCTCCTGCGTGTAGCGCTGCCGGACCCGCACGGGAAGTGGCTCGTCGACAAAGTGGGAGGTGTCGATGCCGTAGTGAGCCAGCCTGTCGCGCACGTACCGGCGGGGGCCTGCCAGCAGTGGGGCGTCCAGTCGTCTCAGGAGGTCGACCAGGCTGGTGGCATGCGGCGCGGTCCGGCTCAGCAGCTCCCTGGTGTACCGGACCTCGCTCACGCGGCCCTCCTCGCCTTACGGCCGCGGTAGGTGTCGGTCGCCGCATGGCAGTTCGGACACAGGATCCGAAGGTTCTCCCGCCGGTTGTCCCACCACTCGCCACTGACGTGATCGACCTCATGCCGAAGGGGTTTGCCGTTCCACTCCGGACCGACCCCGCACTCGGCGCACTCCTCAGGAACGCCGACCTTCAGCAGCTCGCGTCGCAGTCGATCGCCGGGGACTCTGCCGTCCCGCGGATCTCTAACGGAGAGCGTCGGTCCCAGAGCCCCCTTGGGACGAGGCTTTCGGGCGGTGACGAAGTGCGATGTGTCGATGCCGAGAGTCGAGATCCGCCGGGCGATGTGCGTCTGGTTGCCGCCGACGTTGCTGATGCCGAGGCGGCTGACCACCTCCGAGATGGATGTGGACCCGGAAACGACGTCCCGGAGCCGCTCCTCGGTGTGCCGTGCCCATGTCGTGGGGAAGTGGGAACAATCGATCCCGGATTCCCGCATCTTCGCCCGCAGATAGCGCCTGCTGCCGCTGCTCGGCGTGCCGCCGCACCATCGGACGGCGTCGTCCCAGGTATTGGTCTCGCGGGCTGCGGCTTCCAGCAGCTCTCGGGTGTATCGGACCGCCACCGCTCTCTCCCCTCGGCCGCGCGTGCGGCCCTCGTACGGAGTAACGACACCGGAAGGCGGACGGTTACGGGCTATTTCGTCCGATAAGCGGAGCGGCCCGCACCGGTGGGGTGCGGGCCGCTTGCGGAGGAGGGCGGGGGGTCAGAGGCCGAGGCCCAGGTCTTTGATGATCTTGGCTACGTGGCCCGTGGCCTTGACGTTGTAGAAGGCGTGCTCGACCTTGCCCTCCTCGTCGACGACCACCGTGGAGCGGATGACCCCGGTGACCGTCTTGCCGTACAGCTTCTTCTCGCCGTACGCGCCGTACGCCGTCAGCGTCTCCTTCTCCGGGTCGCTGACCAGGGTGACCTTCAGGTCCTCCTTCTCGCGGAACTTCGCCAGCTTCTCCGGCTTGTCCGGGGACACGCCGATGACGTCGTAGCCGTGTCCCGTCAGGAAGGACAGGTTGTCCGTGAAGTCGCAGGCCTGCTTCGTGCAGCCCGGGGTCAGCGCGGACGGGTAGAAATAGACGATCACCTTGCGGCCCTTGTGGCCGGCGAGCGAGACCTCGTTGCCGTCCGCATCGGGCAGGGTGAAGGCGGGGGCGGTGTCGCCCGGCTGGAGCCGCTCGCTCATCGTGACACTCTCCTCGGGAGGGGATCGGTATGCCATGAGACTAAGCTGACAGACTGTTCATGGCGGACTACGCCCCACACGACCACGACGACGGAGGCAGCGCGGTGCCGGAAGCCAGGACCCCCGCACAGATCGAGGCGGACATCGTCCGCCGCCGTGAGCAGCTCGCCGAGACGCTCGACGAGATCGGCGTGCGCATGCACCCGAAGACGATCATCGGGGACGCGAAGGCACGGGTCGCCTCGACCGTCGACCAGACCGCCGGGCGGGCCTTCGCCACGGTGAACCGGATCGTGACGGACCTGCGCGACGGTCTGCGCTACGACGACGGGGCTCCGCGCGTCGACCGGATCGTTCCCGCGGCGCTGGTCGCGGTGAGCTTGGTCGGGCTGCTCGTGGTGTCGGCGCGCCGCAAGCGCGGATGACCCTGAGCGGTACGGGACGGGCGCGGGCAGGTAGGTTCGGGGCGTGAGCGAGAACACCACCCACGACAAGCTGCCCATTCGCATGCTGCACGACCGCGTGCTCGTGAAGTCCGATCTGCCGGAGGGCGAGCGCCGCTCGGGCGGCGGCATCCTGATTCCCGCGACGGCCGCGGTGGGCAAGCGGCTGGCCTGGGCCGAGGTGGTCGCGGTCGGGCAGAACGTGCGTACGGTCGAGCCCGGTGACCGGGTGCTGTACGACCCCGAGGACCGCGCCGAGGTCGAGGTGCGGGGTGCGACGTACGTGCTGATGCGCGAGCGGGACCTGCACGCCGTGGCCGCGGAGCGGCTGGAGGGGGCGGAGGACTCCACCGGGCTGTACCTGTAGGTCGCAGAAGGGGCTGGTGGCGCAGGTCACCGGCCCTTTTTGCTGCCTTTTGCTACGGTGGAGGAGAACCCGACGAGACGCGCCGTACCGGGTACGACAAGACGACGCACCCCGTATCGCTCGATGTCTCGGAGGTGCCGTCATGGCATGGGTTCTTCTTCTCGTCGCCGGTCTGCTCGAAGTCGGCTGGTCGATCGGCATGAAGTTCACCGAAGGTTTCACCCGGCTGTGGCCCAGTGTGTTCACGGGTGCCGGGATCGTCGCGAGCATGGTGCTGCTGTCGTACGCCGCGAAGACCCTGCCCATCGGTACGGCGTACGGGGTGTGGGTGGGCATCGGCGCGGCCGGCGCGGCCGTGCTCGGTATGGCGGTGCTGGGTGAGCCCGTCACCGCCGCCCGGATCTTCTTCATCTGTCTGCTGCTGGTCGCCGTGGTGGGGCTGAAGGCGACCTCCGGTCACTGACCCGAGGTCTCTGACCCGGCTACTCCAGGAATGCCGACGGCGGGCGCAGGCCTTCCGCCGGTCCTCCGTCGCTGCCCTGTGCGCTGCCCTGTGCGCTGCCCTGGGTGCCGCCTTGGGTGCGGCCTTGTGTGCCCTGGGTGGTGCCGCCCTGGTCGCCTCCCTGGGTGGTGCCGCCGTTGTCCTGGCCTCCGTTGTCCTGGCCTCCGTTCGCCGGGCCGCCGTTGTCCTGGCCGCCCTGGTTCTGGCCTCCGTTGTTCTGTCCGCCCTGGTTGCGGCCGCCGGTCGAGTTCGACGGGGAGGGCCGGGTGGGGCGTTCGGGGGCGCTGGGCGAGGGTTCGCCGGGGGTTTCCTGCGGCGGGTTGGATTCCGGGCTGGGCGGCGGCGGGGGCTGGGCTGCGCCGGGCTGGAGTTCCAGGTCGAAGTCGACGGGGTCGGTGCCTTCCAGGGCGGTCTTGGTGTAGGCGGCCCAGATGCGGGCGGGGTAGCCGCCGCCGCCGATGTGGGCCTCGCCGAGGGCGCCGTAGAGCGATTCGAGGGTTCCGGTGTCGGGGTCCTGGCCCATCATCGAGATCACGGTGACCAGGTCCGGGGTGTAGGCCGCGAACCAGGCCGAGCGGTCGAGTTCGCCGGTGCCGGTCTTGCCCGCGGCGGGGTGGCCGGCGGCGAGGGCGGCCGTGCCGGTGCCGTTGTCCACGACGCTGGCCAGCACGGACGTGGTGGTGTCGGCGGCTTCGCGGCTGATGGCCTGGGTGGGGGTGCGCTGGGGGAGGGCGATGGTGTCGCCGCCCTTGGTGATCTTCTCCAGGAAGGTGTAGGGGGTGCGGCGGCCGTGGTCGGCGAGGGTGGCGTAAGCCTGGGTCATGTCGAGGACGCTGGCCTGCAGGGTGCCGAGGGCCATGGCCGGGCCGGGCACGAAGTTGGGGGTGTTCTCGGGGATGCCGAGGTCGATGGCGGTCTTCTTGACCTTGGCGGTGCCGACGTCGACCGCCATCTGCGCGTAGACGGTGTTGACGGAGAGGTCGGTGGCGGTGTTGACGGTGATGTTCCCGTAGGAGACCTGGCCCTCGTTCTCGGGGGCGAAGCGGATGCGGCCGCCGACGACGGGGCGTTTGTTGTCGCCGTTGTAGAGGGTGTTCGGGGTGATCCGGCGGCCGTCCTGGGTGCGGGAGTCGTTCTCGGCGGCGGCGGCGAAGACGAAGGGTTTGAAGGTGGAGGCGACCTGGTAGTCGTGGCGGGTCGCGTTGTTCACGTACTGCTTGGTGTAGTCGATGCCGCCGTACATGGCGAGGACCTTGCCGGTGGCGGGGTCGATGGAGACGCCGCCGGCCCGGACCAGCCGGTCGGCCTTGCGCTTGTCGGGCTGGAGTTTGTCGGCCATCTGGTCGTCGACGGCGCCGGCGAGGGCGTTCTGGCGGCGTTTGTCGATGGTGGTGGTGATGCGGTAGCCGCCTTCGGCGAGGGTTTTGTCGTCGAGGATGTTGTTGTCGACGATGTAGTCCTTGATCGCTTCGACGAGGTAGCCGCGCTGGCCGGACAGGCCGGCGGCGGCGCGGACCTTGCCCGGTTCGGGGAACTGTGTCGTCGCGCGTTCGGCGGCGGGCAGCCAGTCCTTCTTGACCATGCCGTCGAGTACGTAGTTCCAGCGGGCGAGGGCGCGGGGGCGGCTCTGGGGGTGGGCGACGACGTCGAAGGCGCTGGGGGAGTTGAGGAGGGTGGCGAGGTAGGCGCCTTCGGCGGTGGTGAGTTTGCCTACGTCCTTGCCGTAGTAGGCCTGGGCGGCGGCCTGGATGCCGTAGGCGTTGCGGCCGAAGTAGCTGGTGTTGAGGTAGCCCTCGAGGATGTAGTTCTTCGACTTCTCCCGACCGAGTTTGATCGCGATGAAGAACTCTTTGACCTTTCGTTTGATCGTCTGTTCCTGGCCCAAGTAGTAGTTCTTGACGTACTGCTGGGTGATGGTCGAACCGGACTGGGTGCCCTTGCCGGTCGCGGTGTTCCAGGCTGCGCGGAGCATCGCCTTGGGGTCGACCGCCCGTTCGGAGTAGAAGTCCCGGTCCTCGGCGGCCAGTACGGCCTCCTGGACGGTCCGGGGGATCTGCGACAGCGGGACGTTGACGCGGTTGACCTCGCCGTCGCGGGCGATCTGCGAGCCGTCGGAGTAGAGGTAGACGTTGGACTGCGCGGTGGCGGCGGCGTTGGCCGGCGGGATGTCGACCAGCAGGTAGCCGGCCACGAGGGCGCCGCCGATCAGCAGGGCGATGAGCAGGACGGCGCCCAGGGCCATGCGCCAGGTGGGCAGGAAGCGGCGCCGGCCGGTTCTCCCGCGCCGGGCCTTCTTCCCCGGTCCGTCCTGGTGCGGCGCCTGCTGGGCCTGCTGGGCCTGTTCCGGCGGTGACGGTTCTGCCCGCGGCTGCGGTACGTCGGGCGGGGTGTCGGGGTCGCGAGGGGTCCAGCCCGGGGGTGGTGACTGGTCGCTCATCTCCAGGACTCCTCGACGCCGTTCAAAATATCCACTTCTGTACCTCATGGTGTCTACCCGATGGCCGCTGATTCCGCTCCGGACGGGCATAAATCGGTCGCGTGGCTCGCCCCTCCGCACTAAGCTCGCGCGCTTTGGCCGACGTAGGAACGACGTGGGAAACGGAGGGATACGGTGCGCCGGAGAGTGCGTCACGCAGTGAACGGCGGAGCGGGTGACGGTGCGAGCGGCGGAGTGCGTCGCGCAGTGCCTCGCGGAGCGCGTCGGGCGGTGGGTCTCCACCTGGCGGTCGCGGCAGGCGGATTCAGGCGCTACGCCACCTACGGGACGGCGACCGCGGCCGGGGTGTTCACCAACACCGTGTTCGGGTTCATCGTCGCGTACACCTACATCGCGCTGTGGGACGAGCGGCCCGGCCTCGGCGGCTACGACCAGTCGCAGGCGCTGACCTTCGTCTGGGTGAGCCAGTCGCTGCTGGCCGCCGCCGCCCTGATCGGCGGCGGCTTCCAGGAGGAGCTCCAGGAGCGGATCCGGACGGGCGACATCGCGGTCGACCTCTACCGGCCCGCGGACCTCCAGATGTGGTGGCTCGCGGCCGATCTGGGCCGGGCGGGCTTCCAGTTGCTGGGCCGCGGGGTGGTGCCGCTGGTGGCGGGGGCGCTGGCGTTCCCGCTGGCGCTGCCCGTCGATCCGCTGCGCTGGCTGCTGTTCCTGGTGTCCGTCCTGCTGGCGCTGGTGGTGAGCTTCGCGCTGCGCTACATGGTGGGGCTGGTGGCCTTCTGGCTGATGGACGGGGCGGGGATCAACATCATGGCCACCGTCGCCTCGATCTTCTTCTCCGGGATGCTTCTGCCGCTGACCGTCTTCCCGGGCGGCTTCGGCGAGTTCGTCCGGACCCTGCCGTGGGCGGCGATGCTGCAGGTGCCGATGGACGTCCTGCTGGGCAAGCACGCGGGGGCCGGAGGCGCGGCCGAGGCGCTGGGCTTCCAGGCCGGGTGGGCGCTCGTACTGCTGGGAACGGGACGGCTGTTGCAGTCGGCCGCGACGCGGAAGGTGGTGGTCCAGGGTGGCTGAGGCCGAGGCCCGGGCCGGGGCAGGGGCCGGGGTGGAGACGGTACCGGCGCGGGCGCGGGTGCGGGATGTCGCCGTGGGCGGGGCGCCGCGGCGCAGCCCCGTTCTGGAGGGGCTGCGCGGCTACCGGCTGATCGTGGGCATGTGGATCCGGTCCACGATGACGTACCGGATGTCCTTCGTCCTGACGACCGCCGGGCAGGCGGCGATCACCCTCCTGGACTTCGTCGCGATCGCCGTCATGTTCTCCCACGTGGACGTCCTGGGCGGCTTCACGCTGCCCGAGATCGCGCTGCTGTACGGGTCCTGCTCGGCCTCCCTGGGCCTGGCGGACCTGCTGCTGGGGAACACCGACAAGATCGGCGCCCGGATCCGTGACGGTTCGCTCGACACGATGCTGGTGCGGCCGGTCCCGGTGCTCGCGCAGGTCGCGGCGGACCGCTTCGCGCTGCGCCGGCTGGGCCGGATCGCGCAGGGGGCCGGGGTGATGGGCTGGGCGCTCTGGTCCCTGGACGTGGACTGGACGGCCGGGAAGGTGCTGCTGGTGCCGGTGATGGTGCTCGCCGGGGCGGCCATCTTCGCGGCCGTGATGGTGACCGGGGCGGCCTTCCAGTTCGTGACCGGGGACGCGGCCGAGGTGCAGAACTCCTTCACCTACGGCGGCTGCACGATGCTGCAGTACCCGCCGACGGTCTTCGCGAGGGATCTGCTGCGCGGGGTGACCTTCATCGTCCCGCTGGCCTTCGTCAACTGGCTTCCGGCGCTGCACGTGTTGGGGCGGCCCGATCCGCTGGGTCTGCCCGGGTGGGTCGCGTACCTGAGCCCGCTGGTGGCCTTCGTGGTGTTCCTGCCCGCGTCGCTGGCGTGGCGCGCGGGAGTCCGTTCGTACCGAAGCACGGGGAGCTAGAGCTGTGGCGGATGCGCTGATCTCGTTGGACGGGGTCGAGAAGGTTTTTGACGTACGGCGCCGGGTGAGCCTGATGCGCCGGGAGAAACGCCAGGTCAGGGCGGTGGACGGGATCAGCTTCGAGGTCGCCCGGGGTGAGATGGTCGGCTACATCGGGCCCAACGGCGCCGGGAAGTCGACCACGATCAAGATGCTGACCGGGATCCTGACGCCGAGCGGCGGCCGGCTGCGGGTCGCGGGCATCGACCCGGCGCGGGAGCGGATGCGGCTCGCGCACCGGATCGGGGTGGTGTTCGGGCAGCGCACGACGCTGTGGTGGGACCTGCCGCTGAAGGACTCGTACGGGCTGATGCGGCGGCTGTACCGGGTGCCGCGGGCGCGGTTCGAGGAGAACCTGGAGCGGTGCGTGGAGCGGCTCGACCTGGCCGAGCTGCTGGACGTACCGGTACGGCAGTTGTCGCTCGGGCAGCGGATGCGCGGGGACATCGCGGCGGCGCTGCTGCACGATCCGGAGGTGCTGTACCTGGACGAGCCGACGATCGGGCTCGACGTGGTGAGCAAGGCGAAGGTACGGGGCTTCCTGCGGCAGCTGAACGAGGAACTCGGTACGACCGTGCTGCTCACCACCCACGACCTCCAGGACATCGAGCAGCTGTGCGAGCGGGTGATGGTGATCGACCACGGGCGGCTGATGTACGACGGGCCGTTGGGCGGGCTGCACGCGGCGGGGTCGGTGGGGGAGAGCGAGCGGACGCTGGTGGTGGACCTGGAGCGGGAGCTCGCGCCGATCAGTGTGGCGGGGGCGCGGGTGGTGAAGGTGGAGGGTCCGCGGCAGTGGCTGGCGTTCCCGGCGGGGGCGTCGGCGGCGCCGCTGGTGGCGGCGGTGGCGGCGGCCTATCCGCTGGTGGACCTGTCGGTGCGGGAGCCGGACATCGAGGACGTGATCGCGCGGATGTACGCGGGCCGCGGCTGACGCTTCCCCGCATCGCCCGAATCAGGGGAAAGCCGGGGACGATCCGGGGGCGATCTCAGGGGCTGAGCCATACAACTCCCCGACAACCGTGCATAGTCTGGTCCGCATGAGTGACGAGCGGCCGGAGAAGCCGTTGCCGGAGCTGAGGGCGTCGGACGCCGACCGGGACCGGGTGGTGGAGCGTCTGCGGGACGCCGTCGCCGAGGGCCGGCTCGACATGGAGGAGTTCGAGGAGCGGCTCGACGCGGCGTACAAGTCGCGGACGTACGCGGAACTGGAACCGCTGACGCGGGACCTGCCGGCGCCGGCGGGCGGGCCGGTGGCCCGGCCGGGGGCGGCCGCCGAGCCCTGGACGGGCCGGATCGGCGGGGCGGGCAGCTCGGCGACGGCCGTCGCGGTGATGTCGGGCTTCCAGCGCAAGGGCCGGTGGACGGTGCCGGCGCGGTTCGACGCGGTGGCGTTCTGGGGCGGCGGGGAGCTGGACCTGCGCGAGGCGGACTTCGCGCAGCGCGAGGTGGTGATCAACTGCGTCGCGGTCATGGGCGGCATCCAGATCACGGTGCCGCCGGGGGTGGAGCTGGACGTCCGGGGCTTCGGCTTCATGGGCGCCTTCGACCAGCGCGACAACCCGGGCCCGTCCGAGCCGGGCGGGCCGCGGGTGGTGGTGACGGGCTTCGCGTTCTGGGGCGGCGTGGAGATCAAGGTCAAGAAGCGCAAGCGGCCCGTGGACGGCCCGTCGCTCCGCAAGGAGCTGTAACGCCCGGGTCGCTGCGCGGTTCGGCTCGGCCGGTCGGTGGTGCCGGGTCGCTGCGCGGCTGGGCTCCGGCGGGTCGGTGGTGCCGGGTCGCTGCGCGGCTGGGCTCCGGCGGGTCGGTGGT
>NZ_JBVIWA010000036.1:0-42671 GCF_055595065.1 Streptomyces sp. NPDC040545 | reverse complement strand
GTCCAGGCGATCGTCGCGGACCTGGAACAGGGGGGATACCTCACCCGGGTACGCCAAGGGCGCCGCAACCACTACCGCATCAGCCCCGGAGCCCAGTTCCGCCACCCCGCCGAAGCGGGCCGCGACATCGCGGGACTCCTCGCCCTCTTCGCCGACGACCCGCCCACGACCCGCACACCACGGCGGACCTGACCGGCCTCAGGCAGCCCCGGGTCCGGACGGCGTCGGCCACAGCAACGGCGGGAGCGTGCGGCAGACTCCCCCGACCGGCCGATGCCGCCCGCCTCACGGCGGGCGCCAGGCCGCGGCAGCCGTGGTCCTGGGGTGGCGGCGCCCCCACCCCAGCACGCTCGATGGTTCTCATGCCCGGTCAATGCCGGGACCGCGGAAGCGACGCGGACCCGTCCCCAAGCCGCCTCGGACGAGCGGCACCCGGAGTCCGGGCGTCGCTCTTACTTCCGGTCAGCCGGGAGCGGGTACCGCTCCGGGCCGGGCGAGCACGCCGCGGCGGCGGTCGTCCTCGTCGAGAACGGCCGGCATGTCCGCCGGCAGGCCCGCGGGATCGGCGGCCTTCTCCGGGGGCCCCTTGCGGAGCAGGTGCCGGCAGGCCGGGACGCAGCCCCGCCCGCCTGCCGCCCTATTCCAGGCCGATCCCGTCGCAAGCGGCCTTGAGGGCCTCGGTGCAGATCTCGTCGACGGTGTAGACGTTGTCCAGGACCAGGGTGCTCCTGATGTTGTCGCGGGTCACGGACACGCCGAGGATGAGGACGGCGGGGACTCGCTTGGTGGTGGGGCTGCTGACCACCTGGTTGATGATTCCGTCGATCTTCTCGCCCTGGGCGAGGAGGACGGCGAGTTCGGCCGCGGACTCGGCCTCGCGGGAGTAGGGCTTGTAGACGCTCATGAACTGCTCGCCCGCCACTATTCGCTGCACGGCGGGGAGTTCGGTGTCCTGACCGGTGACCGGCGGCAGGGGGGAGACTCCGGCGGCCTTGAGGGCGGAGATGATGCCGCCGGCCATGCCGTCGTTGGCGGAGTAGACACCAACGATCTTGTCCTTGCCGAGTGCGGAGATCGCCGCCGTCATGTTGGCGCTCGCGGTCTCCCGCTTCCACTCGGCGGTGTCGTACTCCTTGCCGATGTTCACCTTGCCGTCGAGGACGGTGCGGACGCCGGCCTTGTAGCGGGCGGCGTTGGGGTCGGTGAGGGCGCCGTGCATCATGACTATCTTCCCGTTTCTGGCTCTGTCGCCCAGGAGATCCAGCAGGGTCTTGCCCTGGAGGCGGCCGATGTCCTCGTTGTCGAAGGAGACGTACGCATCGACCGGGCCCTCGGCCAGGCGGTCGTAGGCGACGACCGGGATGCCCGCCGCCTTGGCCTTCGTCACCGCGCCGGCGATCGCCTTGGAGTCCACCGCGTCCACGACCAGGACATCGACCTTGCTCTCGATCATCGCGTCGGCCTGGGCGTTCTGCTTGGCCGCGTCCCCCGTCGCGTTGGCGTAGACCACCTTGCCCTTGCCGAGGGTCAGCAGGGCGACCTTCTTCTCCATCAGCGGCTTGTCGAACTTCTCGTACCGCGCGGTCTCGTTCTCGGGGAGCAGCAGGCCGATCGTGACACTGTTGCTACCGCTCGCCTTGCCCTCCACGGTGGTGCCGCAGGCGGCGAGGGTGGCGGTGAGCGCCAGCGCGGTCAAAGCAGTGGGGGTGCGCAGATACGGGTTCATGCGGTGGAACCTCCCTGACGTGGCCGAATTCGTACGGCCGAGGTGGCGCGGAACGACCTGCCCTTTCCGCTGCGCCGGAGGGTACCGCCTACGGGACCGTAGACGGCGCGGCGTCCACGCCCGCCGCCGAGGCCTTCGCTGAGGCGGGTCGCCGCGACGCGGCTTCACGGAGAGCGTCCGGTCGCCGAAGCCGTGGTGGGCGAGGAAGACCTGCGGGTGATGGAGCTCGTTCTACCGGCTCCAAGGAGACCTTGGTGAGCGGCCCGGAGCGCGCTGGCGCAGAGCCGGCGGCGGGCGGACAGCTCGTAGGCAACGTCGGCGACGGCCGAGACCATCCGAGATCGTCTCCTGGACGGCCGTCTCTGCCCAGGGGTAGCGCTGGGGGTCGATCGCGGCCAAGGGCCGTCCGCGGACGAGCGCGATGGCCCGGCGCAGGGAAACGTCCCCGTCCTCATCGTGGTGGGCGAGGTACCGGGACGTGCGCCAGTCGCTGGTGACCGCCGGGGCAAGCCGGCAGCGGCTGTCACCGGTGTCCTGGGCCCGCGGGAAGCAGGCCTCGCCGCCGCTGTTCTTTCCGAGCCAGGACCTGGTGCGGCTGATCACGGCGTTGCGGCACCGGGTAGCGCTCCGGTCCAGGCGAGGACGTCGTCGCGGCGGCAGTCCTCGCCCAGAGTGGCCGGCATGTCCGCCAGCCGGCCCGCGAGGTCGTCGGCCCTCTCCGGGTGAGCCAGGCCCGGGCGGTCGACACGGTGACGGTTGTGGCGTCCTCGCCGAACCAGCTGGCCAGGGCGGTCTCCAGCTTGTAGGCGAGGGCGACCGCGGTGGGCCGGTCGCCGTCCGCGTGGGCGGCCCACCCGGGGCGCCCGCATTGCGCGTCTCCGGGCGGGCTCGGCGACCCAGAGCCGGCCCGGCTGCCGGACCGGCTTGCTCCAGGTCCTCGTGGGCGTGGGCGTGGGTCATGCTGGCAGTGAAGCAGTCGGCGCCGACAAGGCCGCAGGCATCACCCGGGGCCGTGGTCGGGGTGGCAGGGCAGAAGCCGGAGCCGGAGTCAGATGCTGTCGACCGGGGCGGTGACCGGCGACGTGTGACGGCTGCCGGACCTGCCCGCGGTCGACAGCACCACGGGGCTGAGACCGGCCCTTAACCGGCCCTTAAAGGTGCCACTCCCCACAGTCGCTATTGCACCCCTCGTCCGGATAAGGCCCGCTGTTGACGCGCTGACACGGGTGTGAGCCGTACCGGACAGACTGGTCGCGTCCGGGTGCGGCGCTGCCGGTGTGCCCGGCGGCGGGGTTCAGAAGGAGACGTCGAAGTAGTCGATGTCGGTGAACTCGACCCGGAGCTGGTCAGCTCAGGTTCCGCCGTCCTTGAAGTAGATCTCCTGCAGTCCCTCGGCAACGATCGCGCGCAGGTCGCGGTCGGCGGCGCCCTGGGCGCGGGCGTCGAACAGGCGCTGCGCGTAGGCGGCGGGGAGGTGGACGGTGAGGCGGCGGACGCGGCCGTCGTCGGTGGTGCCGACGGGTGCGGTGCAGCCGAACCGGGCCCGGGTCTCGACCGTGATGCCGGTGCTGGTGGCAGCCTCCTTGCGGCGGCGGCCGCGTACCACGGGCTGCCAGCGGGCCCGTACGGCGGTGTCGGTGCGGTCCGCGACCCGCTTGGGCGGGGTCTTGCGGTCGCCCTTGCGGTAGCGCTCCACCGACCGCTGACCAACCCCGAGCTCCTCGGCGACGGCCTTAGTCGTCTTGAGCTGCTTCACCAGGAAGTTGATCCACCCTTCAGGGTCTTGGGCGGCTCCTTGGTGAAGGCCTCCTGGTCGGCGCGGACGATGGCGTCCTCAATCTCTCCCACAGCGGTTCAGCTCCTCAACACGGGGTCCAGGTCATGCAGCTTGAGCGGCGTCTGCCGTGGCCTCCGGCACGTCTCGCCGGAGACCACAGCGCGGTTCTATTCGCCGTCGTCGAGGACGGCGTCGCCGCCCTTGATGTGGCGGGCGGGGTTGGGGCCCTTCTCCGTCAGGTCCACCGCCCACGCCATCTCCTGCACCCCCTCCAGCTTGGCCAGTCCGGGGGTGGGGCCGAGGCGGAAGCCGCCCATCAGCGGCTTGCCGGACGCCGCGTACGGCAGGAAGTCCAGCGGGCTGGCGCCGGGCGAGGGGTAGACGACGCAGTCGGAGAGCACCGCAAGGGGGTACAGGCCGGTCAGCTTGACCATGTTGGCGAGCTTGCGGTGCATGTTGCCGCGGGCCTTGGAGATGACGGCGGCGCGGATGTCGGGGCACCAGGTCGGGCGCTGCACGGCGGGCCACGGGTCGCCGTCCCGGTAGGTGCGGCCCCCGGGGGGGGTTCGCGGAGCTTGCCGATGCCGCCCTTGACCGTGGCCTTGACCGCGGAGAGGACAGCGGCCATGGCCGGGTCGGTCTGCTTGTGGACCTCCATCGCCGTCAGGAATGCGGCGTCGGTGAGATCGGCCGTGACGCCGAGGTCGGCGAGAGTGTCCACGTACGCGGTCTTCAGCCGGTCGTGCCACGGGTCGAGGTAGGCGCCGGTCTCCCGGCGCAGGTAGGCCTCGATGGGGTGGACGTCGTGGCCGAGTTCCCGGGCGTAGGCGAGGGTGTGGGTCTGGTACCAGGCCGGACCGTGCGGCCGGGTGCCGTCCGGAGTGAACGGCGAGGGCAGGCGAGGGTCGAGCTCCCCACGGGTCTGCGGCGGCGGCGTCCAGGACGTCCCACACGGTGTCCTCGGCGTGCTCGGGCAGGGCGTCGAGAACCTTCGGGCCGGTGCGGACAGACGGACCGTGTACGGCTGCGGTGCGGTCACCGGCGCCTTCCCCGTAGCTCCGCCATGTCGACGGCCTCGCTGTCGTCGTAGCCGGAAGCGGCGAATGCGTCGACGGCCGGGGCGTGGGCGAGGCGTCCCTGCCAGTCCTGGACGACCTCGTACAGCCCGGCGAGGGAGAAGGTTCGGCGGGACTCCTCCAGCGCGGCCGCCCACTCCCGCTCGAAGGCCGGCACCCACGGTGCGGCGCGCCGGTCGGCCGGCGCGCCTGGCGCGGGGGCGTACGGGGTGACAGATGTGTGGTCGGGCTGGGCGCTCATGGGCTGTCCCTCCCGGCGGCGGGTCGTACCGCGACGGTACGCGCGCCGGGAGAGTATGGAAGCCGGCATCGGCAGATCCCTCCCTACCGGGTCAGGGCCCGGGCGAGAGTCCGGGCGTGGCGGCGCAGCGGGAGGTCCTGCTTGTCCCAGGTGGCGGCGACGTGGTTGAGGAGTTCGGCCGTCGCTCGGTCGGTGTCGCTCGGATCGTCGGCCAGGAGGCGGGCGGCTGCGGCCGCGATGCCGGTTGCCGGGGCGGGGGGCTCGAGGTCGTGGTCGGGGCCGTTGTGGCCGATGCCGAGGACCAGGAAGCGGCGGACGCCATCCCGGGTCTGAACGGTGATGGTGTTCTCGCGCGGCGAGTCGGGGCGGGCGACGTAGAAGTCGGGGTGGTTGAGGATCACCGCAGCAACGGCGTCGGTGAGGACCCTTGCGGGAAGGATGTCGTCGTCGGTGGGCTCGGCGTCCTGCATGGTGAGGGTGTAGTTGATGCCGGCCACGCTGGTGAAGCGGACAGTGTCGTCGCCGGGTTCGGCGGAGGCGGCGAGGAAGTGCGGGCTCCCCAGCAGCGCGTCGGCGATACGGGCGGCGTCGTGGTCGGCAACGGGCAGCGGCCTCTTGTCACGGTCGTGCACGGGGTTGCTCCTGGGTGTCGGGGGTGTTCGGGGGCTGCCCGATGATTCGCACCCTGCCCGCCTCACATCGCCCCCGACCCCGCACTACGCGCCGTCTGGACCCGGGAGCGACACAAATGTCTTCCACTGGCTCCGCACAACTGACCACCAGCCCTGCCACGGCGCCCTCAAGCCACTGATCGAAGACCACGCCGAGCAGCTGGCCAAGGAGATCGACAGACGCTGAGCCTGAGCGTGATGGGCAAGGTCAGGACCGCGCGGTCCGAAACACCAGATACCGGCTGAAGGCTTCGTTGCTGTCGGGGGTGAAGCGCCACTCCAGCAGGGCCGACCGCAGCTCCGGCTCGGTCAGCCAGCCATGCCAGGCCACCTCATCGGGATCGGGGACCACGACGTCCGGCACCACGGCTTCGTGCACGCCGAGCCAGTGAGGGCTCAAGCCGCTTCGGTTGATGAACGTGAACAGCAGGCTCGGCAGCGCACGAATGCCCAGCTCTTCGGCCAGCTCCCTCGCGGCGGCCTGTTCATAGGACTCGCCGACATTTGCGGCGCCACCGACCTCGACCTCATAGAGCCCGGGGAAGCGCGATACCTGCTCCGACCGCCTGTGGACGAGGATCCGTCCACGCTCATCACGACACACCGTCACGGCGACTCGGTGCAGCCAACCCTCCCGGATGGCCTGCCGGCGGCTGACCACCATCCCCAGCACACGATCTTGATCGTCGACACGCTCCACCAGCTCATCCACGACGCACACCCTGGCAGAGCCCACTGACAACGCCGCTTTGAACGGCGTGCAGCAGATGTGGCTTCACCTTCCGCTTTTCCGCCTAGCAGACGCTTCTGTGCCAGGCTTCCACAACCCAGCTTCCAGCGGTGGGCCCAGCCCCGCTTCACTCAGTCCGCCCAGAGTAAGTGATGAGCCTCGATCCCAGCGTGGAACGGGATCGACACAGCACAGGGCCCCTCGTTGCCACGAGGGCCCTGCGGCAGTTGGCGAGGCTGACGACGAGGTCGTTGTGCACCAGGCGAGGGCCCACGCGTTGATGGTGTTAGAGAAGGTCGTTCACAGGAATGACGGCCTATCCTGCCTGTGCATTCCCCTCATCATCCGTCAAGGGCACCCATCTGCTCGAAGCCAGGTTCTCCATCCAAAATTGGATGGAGATCTCCCTGAAGCGCCTGCAAAAGGAAGTCAGTAAAACCGATCTCGAAGGAGATCCATTCTCCTGCATCTATCGCCACATCCCCCACTCCCCCGGCTCGCCGAGGAGGCACCGAAAATAGGACATTACCTGAGATGGACCGACCAACGGGAACCGCACCAGCTGGATCTCTATAGATAGGCATGGGGGTGCGTAGCTGCCCGCGCGAGACAAGTATGCATAAATTTTCACTACCGAACGCCACAGGTCAAATAGATTCAAACCCTCATCACCCATCCGACCTGCAGGGTGAAAACACAGGAGAGTCCCCATGAACTCACCAGAACCATACGCGCTAACAAACGCCTTATAGTCGGCAGGAAGAATTACCCCGAGCTCCGCTTCAACCCGCGCCCAGTCTCGCGCTGGATCGCCCAAGACGCCTGGAGGCCCAATTAGATCACGGAATTGATATAGTTCCACCCGAAGACCTTTCAGAGCAGTCCACTGGTGGGGCGATTATATACGACAAGACGACCCACCCCTACCTCGAAATAATACGCCCCACCCCCACCAAGAGAAACTCAACAATCACGTTCGAATAGGACAACGGATTCTAAGAAAATGGCGGATCATACCACTCGATGGTCAGTTCGCCGGGCCGCACTCGCGACTTTAACCCTCCGGCAGCACCATGCCCCCTGACGGAAGAATTCATTTCACTCAGCATGCTCCGCAGTGAGGGCCACTTCGGCTGGTACTGCAAGCGCCCGTCGTCATAGGCAAGTACGGAACCGAGCAATGGACCGGTACGGTTGTCCAGGAACAGTTGACCTCCAGCTGAGTCACTCGCAATGGGTAGCCAATCCGAATGACAGGCGAGGCCATAATTGTCCACTAACGTACCTCGTTGGCGCTCGTATTCTATATCCTCCAGCATGAGGGTCCGGCCAATCAAAATTTGGTCGACGCTCTTGAGGGAGCATCCCCCAGGGAGATAGGCCGAAGGCGATCCGCCTCGCGTAAGAGGGGGGCTCCATTGTGGCAGCAGAGAAGCGCGGGCAAGTCAGGGTGGAGAAGAAGTCCACTTGCATCAAGCCTCTCGATCTCACTTTCGCTGGCAGGGGGGTTCAGGGAGAGGAGCGTTCCCGGGGCATTCATTTCTAGCCAGGCGCGAAACATTTCCCACTCCTTGGCCATTGGTAGGATCTCACGCATTTAAAGCTCCTTGTTGAGGTTGAATCTCCGGCGCCTTTTCATCTTTCGTCGATAAGGTAGCAAATTAGGTTGAGGGGTCATACCGTTACCCTCAACCTACCTTCGTTATGCGCTCTCGTATCTCGACTTCGTCGGAATCAGCTGCTCGCCTCTCGCTTTTTACAGCCACCTGTCCGAAGGCGCTCCTTCACAGCCCTGGCTACGGCCCTCGGCCCGTGCGGCGCATGATCGCTCCTGACCTGCGCGACCACGCGACTCCCACGCCCTCTTCTACAGCTGGGCAGGGCCAACTCCGTACTGTCGGGCGCCCCACGGCGCCCACGTGATCAGGGCTCCCGGTCCCCCGGGCCGCAACAGGCCGGTGCAGATCCGTGTGCGGACGCCAGGTTGTCCCGGGACGTGTCGTTGGCGGCCGGAAGAAGCGCCCCAACTTCGCCCAACAATCGTCCTCTCCGGCATGGCCGGTCGCTCCATCCTCAGCCCGCTCGCCGCCGCCCCTGGTCCCTCGACTGGGACATCGCCCGCATCCGGGTGGCCGACCCCGCGCAGTGGAACCCCCGGGGGCTCCCCGAGTACGACCTCCGCGACCTCGTGCGGTCCGCCGACTGCCCACCTGACCTGGTGCGCTGGCTGACCCATGAGGAGACCGCCGACGAGTACAGCTTCCTCCACCTCTTCCGGAACCGGGCCGAAGGCCTCGACCTGCTCCGCTCCCTGCGCCTCACCACCGCCTCGGCCCCATCGCCCTATGGGCCGCCACACCCGACGGCGAGGACTGGCGTCCCGAGATCACGATCGCGGACGTCGTGCGGCTCGCCCACCCCGCCCACGCCCTGACGGACTGGTGGACCGGACGGGCCCTGTGGCCGTTCCCGACGTACGTGGAAGAGGCCGCCACGACCGCGCTGGAGGCACTCCTCGCCGACCTCACCCCCGAGCAGCGGACGGCCCTGACCGAACGGCTGCCCACCTTCGAGGGCACCCTGCCGGAACTCCTCGACGCGCTGCCACCGGCCGCCCCGGCCCCGCAGATGGCTGGCCGTGACCGTCCATGACCGACGATGCGGATGCGCCCCATGGACGTCTGGACGCCCAGGCCCGCGGCGGGAGCGCTACGTGCCAGCCCCAGTGCCGGTCGAGACTCGCGCCCGGTTCGGGTACACCGCAGCTGTCGGCACCACCGACGACGGCCCCATGCGACGCCTCACCGTCCACCTCCCACCCGCCTACGCGCAGCGCCTCTTCGACGCCCGGCAACAAGGCGCCCAGGATCCGGAACTGCGCGCGATCGTCGCCGAAGGCCTCCAGGACATCTACCTCAAGGACAGCGGCACCCGCGCCGGCCACCTCGAAGTCGAATTCACCGACATCGACTATGTCGACGTGTCGTTCTGAAGGATGGGGCGGCCCGGCGGTACTGCCCCCAACGGGTGAGCCGAAGCACGGTAGTTGTCACAAAGGCACCATTGGTGTCGCCGCGCTGGCGAAGTACAAGGCGCCCGGATCGAGGCGATGGGCACAGGCCCTGTATCCCTGTCCGGCGCGGGCGGGTGGGCCGGTGGGGTGCGCTTGAACAAGCAGCCGCCTTATCCTCGCAAGCATGTCTTACGAGGAGGAAGGACCGCGTCCGGCCGACGTACTGCGCGCGTCTTACGGTGCCTTCGACGCCGTCGTCACGACCATCACGGATGAGCGGTCGTGGCTGTCGACTGGCTGTGCCGGCTGGGCGGTGCGCGATCTTGTCTTCCACTGCCTGAGCGACGCGCAACGCGGCCTGGTGGCGCTGCACACGCCTGCCGGACGGACGCCGGACCGTGACGCGGTCACCTATTGGGAGGATTGGCGCCCGGACCCCTTGGGCGCGGCCAACGGTCGGAGGTTCACTCGGGTCGTCGCCAGCATGTTCCTGCGCATCGATCAGTTGTGCGAGCTGTATTCGCAGACTGCGGCCGCAGTGGTGGATGCCGCAGCCAGTGCCGCGCCCGACCAGCCCGTTGCCACCCAGGGCCACGTGCTCAATGCCGGCGATCTGATCCGCACGCTGGCCGTCGAGGCGACGATCCATCATCTCGACCTCGTCGTGTCGCTGCCTGACGCACCAGGCCCTTCGGCAGAAGGGCTTGGCCAAACGCGCCGCACGCTGGACGGGCTGCTGGGCCGCCCGGTGCCAGTGCCGTGGGACGACGCGCAGTACGCACGCGTGGCGACCGGACGCGCGCCGTTGTCCGATACCGACCGAGATCGCTTGGGTGCGGACGCTGCCCGATTCCCCCTGTTCGCATAGCCCCCGGACAGGCTGACCGACATCAGCAGACCGGCCGGGAAGGGAAAGACTGCAAAAAGGCTATTGGTGACAAGTCACATGCCTCATCGGTGACAACCAGCTTGCTTCAGACGATCCCGACGGCCAGCTCACCCCATCTCGAAGGTGACAGCTACCGTGCTTCGGCTCAACGGGTGGGCACCGGGCCTGACCCGCGCACGCCATATCGGCACGGGCTGCAGCGACTCTAAGCCGGCCCTGCCCGGTGCCTCACCCTGTTGTGTGGCACCAAGCGGGGCGGCCCTGGACGGTGGCCGCGGATCGGGAGCCGGGCTGCGTCGTTGTACCGGGCGTGATCAGTACACAGCGGATCGCCGGTGAGGCGGCCGCCCTGGACCTGATGCTGGCCCACCTCACCCACGACGCCGAGGCGATCGCCTCCGCCACGGCCGACGGCGCCGTCTGCGCGACCACCGCGTCGTATGCCCGCCGGCAGCTTGCCGGGCTGCTCCACGACGCCGTCCTCGCCCACCCCCATTTCTCCCTCCACCGCCCGGCCGTCCTCGGGCCGCCGGACGGGCCTGGCTCCAGCACGTCGCCATGGGGTCATTCGCCGCGTTGGAGTGTGGCTGGCCAACCAGAAGCAGCGCCGCGACCGGCTCGACCAGGCGCAGCGCGCCGCTCTGGCCGCCGACGCCCGCGTGACACGTGCCGGCCGAGGGTGGCGAGGTCAGAGCACGGCGACGGTGAACGGCCTGTCCGCGGAGTTGCCGCTGCTGTCGCTCGTCACGACCGTGATCGTGTCGGTGGCGCCGCCGCAGTAGCCATGGGGTCCGCCGATGGCGGTGATTTCGCCCCGGCTGCTGTTGAGCGTCGCGACGATCGCCGCGCTGGCCAGCTCGATGCTGGAGTCCGAGACCCTGACGCAGTACACGCCCGCCTGGTTCGTGCCGATCCCCCGGGTGACGGCGTCGACGTTCTTGGATCCGAGGAGGGAAGCGGTGCCGCTGACCTTCGCGGCGGCGCGGGCGTACGGGGCGTCCATGCCGGCGGCCGCGGCAGTGCCGGACAGAACGGCCAGTGAAGTCATCGAGGGTGAAGCGGACGGCGGCAGCCACTTGCTTCGACCGGGCCGTGGCCCGCACCCGACGAGCCGCGTACTCGGACGCCGAACCTCGGTCCAGAGGGTGGTGGGGCGGCCCGGTATTACTGCCGCCAGAGCGCTCTGGTCACCGGGCCTCGCCCGCGCACGCCCTATCGGCGCGGACTGCGCCCGACCATAACCGCGGCCGGCCGTCACCCCGCATCAGAGTCACAGCGTTCGGCATCCCGTGTGACATGCGCGGTCGAGGGTTGACCCCCGGCGCTGACACCGCCACCACCGAAGCCCGCCCCTCTCGCGTCCCCGCCGGCGGCCGACCCGGGTGTCGCAGCGGCCGAGGATGAGGAGCTGGAGCTTGATCACGCTCACGGTGCCGGGAGCACGCCTGGTTCTGGCCCGTCTCGGATGGACGCCCCGGAGTGCACCGGCGATACCGGCGGCATAGCTTCGCAGTGCGATCCCGTGCGCCGTCCAGCCGCGGCGCGTCCAAGCGGTCGAGAGGACACTCCATGGCAGTCGTGATGACCTTTTCCTGGCCCGAGATCACACCCGATGTGTACGACGCGGTGCGCCAGAAGGTGCGCTGGGAAGAGGACACACCGGACGGGTGCGTGCTGCACGCCGCCTGGTTCGTCGACGGGGGCCTCAACGTGATGGACATCTGGGAGTCGGAAGACCACTTCAACCGGTTCATCGAGGCCAGGGTCGCTCCCGTACTCAAGGGCGAACTGGGCGTGCAGAGCGACCCCGAGCCGAGGTTCCACCCCCTGCACCGGCGCTTCGTCGCCCCTGGCGTCAGCGGCGCCGGCTCCTGACATCTCAGAGCAGCCGGACGACGGGAGAGGCGGGAGGCGGGTCGGCAGCCCGTGGGCCCGCTTGGCGTGCCGGCCTTTGAGCATGTACCCCCAGTGAGGGCACTGACAGAGATCATCGGCCAGGCCCTTCAGGGCCGGCCGCAGGTCCGCCCCCTGAGGCAGCTGTACGAAGGCCACGGACAGGTCTCCGCCGACCGCTCGCGTACGGAGTTCGCCGCCTCCGCCCTCGATTGCGACGGGTGCGTCCTGCCGGGGTGGTCTACGGGGCGGGGCAGGCGTTCTACTGGCCGCCCGGACACGCCCCCGTGGCCCTCGAGGACTGCGAATACGTGGACTTCTCACCGACCGATGACTTCACCGCGGTCATCAACCACATCACGTCGCAGGGCTGAGCCCCAGCGTTCGGCACCAGCCGAAACGGAGCCGGAGAGTATCGGGCTGACGCCTGAAACCGACACCGCCGCGCCCGGTGTGAAGGCGGCTCCCTACCGTGCACAGCGCGGGCCGATCCTGGAAGACGCCAGCCCCGGCGCCCGCCCCAAAGGATCGGGGCACCCCGGGCAGGGATGTGCACCGCCAGTCCAGCAAGCTCTCGCGGAACCCGTTCCGCAAGTGTGGACCGCCACGGGGCGAGGGCGTTGTCCTGTCTGCTGGACTACCTCGGCGCCGGTGCCTTGCCGGACACCTTGATGCCTGCCTGTCGGAAGTCGTCCAGAGTAGAGGCAATGGTGTCTGGGGCGACACCGACCGTGTAGTCCAGGCGTACCCGGGTTCCGAATCCAGCCGCGACAGCGTCCAGGGCGGTGGCGCGCACGCAGTGGTCGGTTGCGATGCCCACCACGTCCACATCCCGCACCCCGCGTGCGCGCAGCCAGTCCGCGAGGGAGGTGCCTTCGGCATCCGCGCCTTCGAAGCCGCTCTTCGACGCGCTGTGGGCGCCCTTGTAGAAGACGGCGTGGACCTTGCCGCCGGTGGCGGTGGGGGCGAAGTTCGGGTGGAATTCTCCGCCTTCGTCTCCGGCGACGCAGTGGACGGGAAAGCTGTCCTTGAAGTCTGGGTTTGAGGAAAAGTGGCTTCCCGGGTCGATGTGGTGGTCGCGGGTGGCCACGACGTACTGGTAGTCACCGTCCGCGCTCTGCTCCACCAGCTCGGCGATCGCGGTGGCGATCTGCGCGCCTCCCACGACGGGAACACTGCCTCCTTCGCAGAAGTCCTTCTGCACATCCACGACGATCAAGCCTCGGCTCATCACGAACACCCCTCAGGACGACGGAACGACCCCCGTCTTCTACCGGCCTTCTCCCCTCCGCCGGAGGCGTAGCGGGCTGCGCTCACCCACACAGCCGCAGACATTCACCGCAGGAACGATTCGCACTCTCGACGCAGTCAGAGGCCAAGTGCGGTGCGCCGTCGGGGCCAGGTCTGCCGTCGGGCGCCGGTAGCGGCAACCACACCGCGTCCATACCGCGGCCGTGGATCAGATCGCCCCCGGTAACTGCCCGGCGGCTGCGACCAGGTCGGGGAATCGGTTTGGTCCAGGCAGCCGCGCCGAGTCTGCAGGAGTAGCCGGCCGCCGGGCTGGCGGTAGTGCCCCCTACGGCCGGTTCGAGCGGACCCTGAACAGCCAAGTTCACACCGGTCCGAGCGCAAGGCGCGATCCCGGCGGGAGTGAGCGCAGCGGCGCTGGCCGCCACCCGGCGAGGACGGCGACCCGCGCTGCTGCTCTCGCCAGACGGTTTCCAGCCCGAAGTTCTATGCCCCGGCTACCGCGCGCAGGCTCATCGCGTAGATCTCGCTGTCGTCCTCGAACAGCGTTACCTTCTCGGCACTGCCGTCGAGGAGCTCCTTCCACACTTCACCGATCCACGACTCGGCGTCTCCCTGCGTCGTGAACTCCTCCGGCTCCACCGCCGGTGACGTCTCCGTGCCGTCAGCCGTCTCGAATCGCGACACCCATGCCATGGACGCCGACGCCGACGCCGCACTCCGCACTCCGCACTCCGCACCGCAGGCTTCACCACGGAATCCCTCGACGCCCACATCCTCGTACTGCCCCCACCACCAGCGTGAAAGCACCGCCGCAGCCCCGGTCGCTGTGTCCTTCGCCCAGCGTCGTGACAGCCCCCGGACAGGCCCATGGCACCGGTCAGGCCGGCGACCCCGGCAGGTCCCGGTCAGCACCACCGGCCGGGAGCCGCGCACCTGGAGTAGAACGTTGCGAAGAGCCGAAACGGTGAGTGCTCGCGGCCGGGTGCCGGGTCGCTGGTGTGGGTGAGGTGCACGGCGAGGCCGGCACGGTGAAGCGGGTGACGGTCCACGATGCAGTCCATGATCGATTGGATGAGTCTGACCCCGCTGGACGCGGGCGGCACCACGGTGGGCTGCGCCGGGGAACATCCCGGTTTCGCCGACCCGGCCTACGTGCGCCGCAGGAACCTGATCGCCGAACGGGCGGAGAGCCACCCGGTGGGCGAGCCCTCACCCGAGGTGCCCTACACCGACGCCGAGCATGCCACCTGGCGCGCCGCGCACGGCGCGCTGCTGCGCGCGCAGGACCTCTGGGCCTGCCCGGAGGTCCTGCGCGCCCGGGGCGTCGCGCCGATTCCGGCCGGTGGTGTCCCGCAGCACGAGGAGGTCTCCAACCGGCTGCAGGCCCTGACAGGCTTCCGGTTCACCCTGGCGGGCGGGATCGTTGCAAACAAGCGTTTCCTGGGCGCCATGGCCAAGGGGTATTTCCATGCGGTGCAGTACGTACGGCATCCAGCGATGCCCCTGTACACGCCGGAACCGGACGTCCTGCACGACGTGTTCGGGCACGGCATCCATCTCGCCGATCCGTTCTTCGCCGACCTCTACCGCACGGTGGGCCGGGCCGCGGCCCGGGTGGAGACGGCCGACGCGCTGGATCTGATCAGCCGCGTGTACTGGTTCACCCTCGAATACGGCACGGTGCTCAAGCAGCGGCGGCCCAGAGCGTACGGGGCGGCCCTGCTGTCGTCCTACGGCGAGCTCGGGCGCTTCGCCGAGGCCGAGCTGCGGCCGTTCGACCTCGCCGAGTTGGTCCGGATGCCGTACCAGGTCGCCGGCTACCAGCCCGTCCTCTTCACCGTCCAATCCCTGGCCCACCTCGCCGACCTGTTCCACGGGTTCCTCGACGACTTCGACGAGTCCACGCGCGATCGCTACCGCCTGCCCGTCCTGTCCGAGCGCGGCTATATGGCCCGTCCGCCCACCCGATGAAAGCGAGCGGCCACGGCACCGCCCAACCCCGCCCCGCAGAGCGGGTATCACCGCCCTCCCCGCAGACGCGGGCCGGGTGGAGGTCACCGGGCAGTCCGCCGCAAAGCCGAGGAGCGCCTGGCGCTCGGCCTCATCCGCCCACCCGACCGCAGAGGGCCGTCCCGGCCGGCCCCGCGCACCGTCCCCGCCACCATCGCCTTGCCGGGGGACGCCCTTACCTCCGCTCGCAGCTCCCGCTGGTGGTGGGGGTGATCACGTCGTCGTCCGGGCCTGCGTCGACGGTACCGTCCACCTCGAACCAGAACACCTCTGCCGTCGCCGTACAAGACGACGCAGCCCTCACAACGAGTTCCCGCGCGGGTCGCAGGTCGTCCCCGGCGGCCACCGATCCGTTGCCCGTGGCCGCGCAGCGCACCTCGGTGGTGCTGTCCACGGTGCAGGTCCCGGCGTGGGCGCCGTCTCGGTCCTTGAGGGCGAAGGAGGACCCCACCTCGTTGAGGAACTCCGCGTCGGAAAGGGCGCTGACCGACGTCTCCACTCGGTGCCGTAACAGCAAAGCCGGCGGGGGTCAGGTGCTGCGGCGCGGCGCTGGAGGGCTTTGAAGGACAGCCGGCCGGCTGCGGTGTCCCGGACGACGAGCTCGCCATCGAGGACCAGGCCGTCCGGCAGCTGCTCGGCGGCCGCGGCCAAGTCGGGGAATCGCTCCTGGACAAGGGAGCCGCGCCGGGTCTGCAGGAGCAGGCGGCCGCCCCGGCCGGCGGGGGTGAAGAGGATCGCGCGGTGGCCGTCGAACTTCTGCTCCGCCGCGAAGCCGCTCGCCAGGACGCCGGAGCCGGGGACGTACTCGGCGGCCTGGGCGAGCATCGGCTCGAAGGGCGGGGTGAGAACCACTCGGGGTCGGCCGCCTTGACCGCCGCTTCTGGCCTGGCACCCACAGCCTCCCCCGGCCAGGCATGCATGGCGCGTGGGCCCTGCCGAGTCAGGCTCCGGGGTGGGCCAGCTTCCGCTGTCACTTCACAAGCCGCGCCCGACACTCCTGGCACAGTGAGTTCTCTGGGGCGGTATCTGTGGCGCGAGGCGATGGTGAGCGACTCGGTGCAGCTCAGCGCCGGTACGGCCGAGGGTATGAGATGCGGTAGGTGTGGTGCAGTCGCTGGTTCGGGTGAGCGTACGAGGTGCGCCTCGGCACGGCTCCGCCGCACCTGACGATGGGCGGATGAGGCTCCGGCACGGTCGTATCCGCACGACAAGCAATGGGCGAAGGCCGCTGCCATGGCGCGGGTCGGTACCGCCCCAGGTCAGGAATTCGCACAACGGCAGGAAACGAGGCCGCTGTATGCCAGGGCGCTTGGGGTCGTACTTCGTTCGAGGGATGCCCAAGGTGGGGACGTTCATTCATCTGGCCGCCAGAAGCCGTGAAGCGCAGCAGCCGCCGTCGCGGCAGCGCATCGCAACCTGTCGGGGGATCGACGGGAGCTGGTCGTCATGGGCTCGCTGATCGCATGCCCGAATAGCTGACCGTCACCCTCCGTGGCCGGACTGATACGGTGCGACCGCTGCGCGCGCGTGATCAACAGTTGGCTTCGCGGCATCGTTTGCAGCAATAGGCCCCAACACGGCGAAGCCTCATCGGGCCTCGTCGTACGTGACAAGACCGGTAATCGAACAGTGGTTCACGGCGTTCACGATGACGGGGCTGTTTCCCCACGCCTGACTTTGCGGTTGTCCCCCTTGGAGGATTTACATGTCGCTCTTAACGTCCCACGGCGCCGTACGAGCGGATGCACCCGCACCGTGGGACTGTTCGGCGGTCGATCGGTTGCTTTCGCAGTTCCTCGCCGACAAGAAGCAGGCATCGGGCGGTCCTGAAATCGCGATGTTCGTGGAACTGCTGGAAGGGTTCCTGTCGGGCGGCAAGCGGCTGCGCCCGCTGCTGTGCTACTACGGCTGGCAAGCCGCAGGTGGGCATGGGGGCACCATCGCCGTAACTCATCTGGGCGCCGCCTTGGAGCTGTTCCACGCCGGCGCTTTGATTCACGACGACGTCATGGACGGCAGCGACATCCGGCGGGGCCGTCCGACGGTGCACCGCACGCTCGCCGGAAACCATGCCCGGCATAGCTCGCCTGACCGTTTCGGCGTGAACATGGCGATCCTGCTGGGTGATCTCGCCCTGTGTTGGTCCTACGACCTGCTCCAGGTCGCCGAGCTGGCCACCCCTCGGGCAGGAACGCTCAGGGCCCTGTTGGACGCCATGCGCATGCAAGCCGTGACGGGCCAGTACCTCGACCTGCGCGCGACGGGAGGCTCCGCCACCGCAGTCGAGGAAGCCCTGGCCATCTGCCGCGCCAAGACCGCCCGTTACACGGTGGAGTATCCCTTGCTGGCCGGTGCGCACCTGGCAGGCGCCGATCAGGGCATGCTGGCCGCGTGCAGCGCCTATGGTGTTCCGCTCGGGGAAGCCTTCCAGCTCCGCGATGACCTCCTCGGGGTCTTCGGCGACCCGGGAACCACCGGCAAATCCGATCTCGAGGATCTGCGTGACGGCAAGCACACCGTGTTGCTGGCCATTGCCAGGCAACGTGCCGACTCGGTCCAGGCCGGCGCTCTGCGCGCCCTGATCGGGAACGCCCGTCTCGACCGTGCCGGTGCCCAGGACGTCCGCGACATTCTCGTCGCCACGGGAGCGCGCGACGCCGTCGAAGACATGATCGACCAACGACGGGTGCGTGCCCTGGCTGTTCTCGACAGCTTTCCTTTCCCGGCTGCCGCGGCCGCCTCGCTGCGGCATCTGGCCGACATGGCCACCCGCCGCGACCGCTGAACAGGCCATCACCCCGAACGAGGAACTGTCATGGCAAGCCCGTATGTCCCCTCACCCCTCGCTCCCGCTGCTGCGCCCGGTGGTGACGCTCTCTTCAAAGTCGGCCTGCAGTTGGTGGAGCGGCACGAAGGAGGAAGGAGGCCGCAGGAATTCGAGATGCTGGGGTTGCGGTGGGATCTCAGTCCCCAGGTGTTCGCTCCGGTCCATACGGACTCCACCCAGTTGTTCACCCAGTGGCTGCCGTTCCCCGCAGGGGGAAGCTTTCTGGAGGTGGGCTGCGGAGCCGGCGTCACTGCGGTGATGGCGGCGCTGGCGGGGTGCTCGCGGGTCACCGCGGTGGACATCAGCCCCGAGGCCGTGCGCAACACGGAGCTCAACGCCGCCCGCCACGGTGTGACCGACCGGATGAACGTGCTGCACAGCGATCTGTACGACGCCCTGGCGCCCGATGAACAGTTCGACGTGGTGTTCTGGAACTCCAACGTCATCTGCGCCCCCGAGGAGTTCCTCTACACACGCCCCATGCAGCACGCGATCTTCGACCGTGGCTATGCCGCGCACCACAGGTACCTGCGTGAGGGGCTGGCACGGCTGACCGATTCGGGTCGCCTGTTCCTGGGGTTCAACAGCCTCGGTGACCCCGGCCGGCTGAACTCGCTGGCTGCCCAGTGCGGTGTGCGGCTCACCGAGCGGGAACGGACGACCCGCCGGGCCGGTGAGGTTCCAGTGACGTTCCAACTGCTCGAGGCCGTCGGCGTCCGCGATGAGCTGAGGAGCGCGTGACCGCCACGCACACGCCGGTCGCCGCCTCGATCAGGCCCCGGCCCAAAATTGTCAGCTACCTCAGGCTCGCCAAGGCCCGGGTCTACCACTACGTCTATGGCTGGGCCCTGGGGCTGCTGCTCCTGCGATCGGACGGTTTCCTGAGTGCCGACACGCTGCTCGCCATGGCTTTCATGCTGGTCGGCACGCTGGCCATCCAGTGGAGCGCGTCAGCCGCCGACGACGTGAGCGGGTTCTTGGACGGCAGTGACGCCCGTAACTACGCGGGGCGGCCACTGGTGACGATGGTGAGGAAACCACTGCTGACCGGTGCGCTGACCTTGCCCGAGGCGATCGGGTTCGCCGTCGTGGCGTGGATCGGCGGAATGCTCACGATCCCGCTTGCCGCCGGCGTTCTGGACTGGAGGGTTTCCTTACCGGCCATGGTGGTCGCCTTCAGTGTGCCAGCTCTCGCTGTCCAGTACTCCTGCGGCCTCAAGCTGAGCTACCGGCCGCTGGGGCTCGAGTCGACGATCTTCTTCACCGGTGTCTGCACCGTACTCATGCCCTACTGGTTCGCCGCCGGAACCGTCAGCCGCGAGGCACTCCTCATGAGTGCGTTGTTCGGGCTGTGGTTGCTCCTGGTGGTGTCGTACGGAAACGCCTCCGACCGGGCAGGAGACGCTGCCGTCTCCCGGAAAACCCTTGCTGTCGTCCTGCCGCCCCTGGCGTTCGCCGTCGTACTTCGTGTGCTGGTCGCGGTCAACGCCGTACTGCTCGTTCTGCTTTTCACCACGACACGGCTGGACGCAGGATTCATCGTGCTCGGTGCTCCAGCGGTCGCACTGCAACTCGCCCAGCTGTACTACGGGGTGTACCGCCGCGAGTTGCGCAAGGCCCGGTTCCTCGTGCTGATCTCCATCGACCTCGGGTTCCTCGGCCTCGCCACCGCGCTCCTCACGGGGCTCCCCTCATGAACCAAAGCCTTGGCGACCGGGCTGTCGTACTCGGAGGAAGCATCGCCGGAACGTTTTCGGCCAGTGTCCTCTCGGAGTTCTACCGTGAAGTCATCGTCGTGGACCGCGACCGGGTGGTCGGCGTGAGTGGGCCGCGGCGCGGCACTCCCCATGCCGGGCATGCCCACGGACTGCACGCCCGCGGCTGCCGCATCCTGGAGGAGCTCTTTCCGAACCTCCTTCGGGACATGCGGCACGCAAGGCTTCCCGTGGGGGATCTGGGCGAGCAGCGCTGGTACTTCAACGCCCGGCCGTTCCGGTCCATGCGGACCGGCTTGCCGTCCGTGACGGCCCAGCGGCCCGTGCTGGAGGAGTACTTCCGCAACGAAGTCGCCGCACTGCCCAGCGTCACTTTCCTGGACCGGACTGACGTTCTCGGCTTTCTGTCCACACCGGACGGCAGACGCGTGACCGGGGTCCGGCTGCGTTCGACGGCAGCGGATGCCGCAAGCGCATTCGATCTCGACGCCGACCTGCTCGTCGACGCCACCGGCCGCGGATCGCGCACGCCGGTATGGCTGCAGGAGCTGGGGTACCAGCGACCCGTCGAGCAGCGGATGACGATCGGGCTGGCCTACACCACACGGCTCTACCGACGCCGCCCGGACATGCTCAACGGCATGCAGTTCATCAACTGCATCGCATCACGCGAGTTCCCGCGAGGGGCGTTCTTCGGTCAGGTCGACCGCACAACGTGCATCGTGTCGCTGACCGGCATCCTCGGCGACCATCCACCGACCGATCCCGGCGGATTTCTCGCATTCGCCAGGTCCCTGCCCGTCCCTGACGTCTACGAGCAGATTCGGCACGCCGAGCCGCTGAGCGCCCCCGTCTGCTTCCGCTTCCCGGCTAGCGTGCGCCGACGCTACGAACGGCTGCCGCGCCTTCCCGAGAGGCTACTCGTGCTCGGCGACGCAGTGTGCAGCCTCAACCCCAACTACAGCCAAGGCATGACCGTCGCGGCCATGGAAGTGATGGCCCTGCACCGGCACCTGTCCCGCGGCACGCCGAGCACCATGGCGTTCATGCGCGACGTCGGGAGGATCGTCGACCAGCCGTGGTTCATCTCGACGACCAGCGACCTCAAGTACGCCGGAATGGAAGGGCGTCGTGGGCATCGTGGGCTCACCGCGCGCATGGGGAACGCGTACGTGACGCGGTTGCACCATGCGGCGGCGAAGGACCCCGCCGTCACCAACGCCCTGATGCGAGTCGCAGGGCTGATCGACCGGCCGACCGCGCTCATACGCCCACGCGTTCTCCTCGGGGCACTGCGACCTCAGGAACCTGGGACAGGGACCGTCGAGTGACCGGACCGCCCACAGCTGCAGTGCCAACCGACCTGGCCGGCCCGGCACGCGGCGAGCACCTCCACGTTCCGGGGATGACCGGCCGCTGCCTGACAGCGTTCGACACCTCGGCCGGCTCTGCCCTTGGCCTCACAGCCACCAGGCCCCCGAGACCGTCGCGACGGCTCATGCTCCGCGGTACCCACCTGCTACTGCGGCGCCGGCCCGCCCGGACGGGCCGGGCCGGGGCGGGCCGGGGCGGCGGAGGCGGAGGCGGAGGCAGAACCACGGCACGCACCGGGCCGCGCCGTGATCGTCGGACAGTGCCTACGACACACCAGAGGGGGACGCTGATGGACGCGTCGAGACGACGAGCCTGGCTGATCGTGGTCCTGGCAACGCTGGCCGCGCTGTGCGCCGGTGTCCTGGCGCCGGCTGCGGTGGCATCGCTGACCACCGGCGGCTCGGTGGCCACCGGGATCGAAGCGGTGCACGCCCAGCGGCAGGCCGAACGGCTGGGTGTTCCCTCCCCGGACCTGTTCCTCGCCCTGTCCCGCGGGGGAGCCCACCCGGCGCAGCCGCCCCTGGAAGACGGCGTCGCGGCGGTGGCCGCAGCCCTGGCCGGCGACCGCGATGTGGCCGGCGTATGGGCCCCCACCTCGCACGACAACGCGTGGTTGCGCTCCCGGGACGGCAAGACCATGCTGGTCGCTGCCCGTTTGAAGAGGATGGACGGGCAGCCCCCGCCTGATGTCTCCCGTCTGACGAAAGCCGCCGGCACGGCGGCCGGCGGCCTGCGGGTGGAAGCCAGCGGCACGGCTGCCGCCAACGAGGAAATCGACGAAACAAGCGCACGCGACCTCATGCGGGCAGAGCTGATCACAGCTCCCGTACTGTTCCTGCTGCTGGTCTTCGCCTACGGCTCCCTCGTGGCCGCCCTCCTGCCGGTCCTGATGGCCGCGCTGGCAGTCGGCTGCACCATCCCTGTGCTGGGACTGTTCGCCCAGGTCACCGAAATCTCCTGGGCAGCGGTCAACGCAGCCTCGGCGATCGGCGCGGGGCTCGCAGTCGACTACAGCCTCTTTCTCCTGGCCCGGGTCCGCGAGCAGCGCTCACGAGGCGACAGCGCACAGCGGGCGCTGTCCACCGCGCTGCACTCCACCAGGCGGTCCATCGCCTTCTCCGCCGCCGCGATCGCCGCCTGCCTGGCCGCCGCACTGGTGGTGCCCGTTCCGGTACTGCGCGCCCTGTCCATGGCGGGCATGATCGTCGCGATCCTGTCCGCCGCCGTTGCCCTGCTGGTGCTGCCCGCTCTCCTGCGTCTGCTCGGCCCGCACACCTACGCTTTCGACCCCTTGTCCCGGTGGCGACGCACCCACCACGAGAACGGCAGCAGGTTCTGGCGGTCCGCCGCCCGCACGGTCACCACACGTCCCCTGCTCACCACCGCTCTCACGGCCCTCCTGCTGGCAGGTCTCACCCTGCCGCTCGGCCACGCCCGGCTCGGCCTGGCGGACGAGCGCACTCTGCCGCCCTCCGCCCCGGCGGCGGCGGCCGCCCAGAACGTCAGGGACGCTTTCGCCGCCCCACCCGAACGGCTGCTGACTCTGGCCGTCACCGGCCCCGACACCGCCCGAGGTCTGCCCGCCTACACGGAACGACTGGCCCGCCTCCCCCACATCATCGGGGTCCGCATCGTGCGCCCCGCCCAGCCCGCGAACGGACCCATCCCCACCGGCCACCCTTCCCCCGCCGCCGTGCTCCTGCTCGTCTCCGCCGCCGACCCCGGCACCGAGCAGGCGGCAGCAGTCGTACGGGCCGTACGCGCCACAACCGCACCCGGGGCCGTCCTGGTGGGCGGCCGGGCCGCAGAGGTCGCCGACACCCTTACGGCCATCCGCAACGCCATGCCCCTGTGCCTTCTCCTCCTGGCCTGCGCACTCCTGACCCTCCTCGCTGGCTACACCCGCACGATCATCGCCCCGCTCAAAGCGCTCCTGGTCGCCGTGGCCAGCCTGGGAGCCAGCGTCGGCATCCTGGTAGTCCTCTTCCAAGACGGCTACGGCCGCACCCTGCTCGGTGACTTCACCATGACAGGAACCCTCGACACCCCCATGCTCCTGTTCACCCTCTTCGTGACCCTCGCCCTGTCCGTCGACTACGAGATCTTTCTCCTCGGCCGCATCCGCGAGGAATACGACCGCACCGGCAGCAACCGCACCGCCATCATCGACGGCATCGCCCGCACCGGCCGGCTCGTCAGCAGTGCCGCCGCAGCTGTCGCCCTGTCCGCAGCAGCCATGGGTACCTCAGACGTCAGCCTCCTCAAATTCACCGGCCTCGGCATCGCCATCGGCGCCCTGGTCGACGCCGTCCTCGTACGCGGCATCCTCGTCCCCGCCGTCATGGGAGCCCTCGGCCCCGCCAACTGGTGGACCCCTGCACCCTGGCGAAAACCCATCACCACCTCCTGAACCGCAGCCCGTGATCGGCGACGGCGACGACCTCCAGGTCGTCATCGAGGACGTCCAGTACTTCTGCCCGGACGGCTGAACGAGTCCCAGGAGCTCAACGGACCCACCTCACCCCACGTCACACCACAGCCGATCCACCCCGAGAGAAAAGGGGTTCCCACCAACCCCATATCAGCAGCATGTTCGGCCTGTTGACTGCACCAACGACTGCGAGCTGGCTTGTGGCGGTCTCGACCGCCGGTGTGGGAGGGCCGATGTCAGCGGGGGCCACGTATCTTCGGTTGGCCGTCCGACCGGGCGGTGAGGAGGGGTGAGACATGAAGGGGGCCGGGGACGCGCGGCCGGCAGCCGGCCTGAGGCCGCCTGGTACCTGGAGGCGGCTTTCAGGCCCGGCGCTCACCTCGGGACCGTCTATGACGATCCGACAACGCCCATCGTTGTGACGGGTATCGAGGAGGTGACCACTATGCGTGTTCCCAGTGGCCGTCTTGTTGTCGATGCGCCGTGAGACGACGATGACCGGCTTTGTTCACGGGTTGTGGCTCTGGCACAACTTCTGTGATGTGCATACGTTGAGTGACGCCTTGCGCTGTGTGGTCTACTGTCGCGCCGGGAGGGATGGTGAGTCGCATCGGTGCGTCGATAAAGCGGACGTGGCTGGACTGGGCGGTCTTCGTCTACCTGGTCGTAACCGCGACCAGGTGCAAGAGCCCCCTCCTGATCGTCTTCTTTACGATCGTCGCGCTTGCTGTGGCAGTCGTCTGTGTACGCAAGACCTGGCGAATGGCTCGGCCGGCCGGCAGTGGGGCGTCACGTTCTGCGAGCGAGGCGGGGGCACACCACAGCAGTTGAGCCAGAGCCGCTACTCACGTACAGAGCCAGGGGCCGCTCCGGCGGCCCCCGCTCCACGGCTGTCCCCTGTAGTGCTCAGGCCCGCCCACCCGCGCGCGGCCGGGCGGGCGTTTGGGGGTGGAGCCAGGACTGTTCGACCTCCGTCATGAGGAGGCGGAGGGTCAGGGAGTGCTTCTCCGGTGGGAGGGCGTCCAGTGCGGCGCGGGCGTGGGCGGTGCCGGAGGTGGTGTCGCCGGAGCGGGCGGGCATGGGTCCGCGGTGCGTCTCGAGGTGGGTGGCGAACCGGGGCAGGGTCGCGGGGAGCTCCGCGGGCCGCGTCCTGGGCTGGGACGGCGGTGGTCTCCTCTCCGAGGCGGGCGGCGAGCAGGGAGGCGAAGACGTTGAGGCGCCAGTGGGGGACGGCATAGCGGGATCGGGCGGTGCCCGGGTACGGCCGGGCGTCGACGCTGGCGCTGGCACGGGTGGTACGGAACCGGTTGAAGCCGGTGGAGAGGGCGCTACCGTCCCCGGGACCGGGACGTCGGCCCCCGCGGCCGTGGGGGCCGGGGGGCGGAGCGGTGACCGTGACCGTGGCGCCGGGACAGGTCGTGGCCCGGCACGGTCATGCACGGGCTGCGGGCCGCGGCCGGCGAGGACGAGGACCGCGAACCAGATCGACGCCAGGCCCACGGTCACCGCCCGGCCCGCCCTGTCCCAGCGGACCGTGAACGCCGGCGCCGCCCCCAACGGCGGAACCACAAGGGTCGCGACGACCACGGCCGGGACCGCCGGCAGGGGATGCCAACGGCGCGGCGGAACCTGGACGGGCAGGGTGCTGTCAGGGGGTGGGTACACGCGTCTCCAGACCGGAAGCAGCCCCTGCCGCGGTATCTGCGGGAGCACACCAGGCCAACGCTCCGCCCACCCACGAAGTACCGACACAACCGGCAATCTCCGCGGCCGGGCGACCACCTGAGGGACTTGAGGGACCGGCCGGGCGCTCCGGACAAGAGCCGCGGTCGATACCCCGTCGACTCGAGTGGCGGGGGCGGGGCGCGGTGGGGCGGGGTCAGGCGGCGGCGAGACTGATCTGGTCGTTGAAGATCACCCAGCGCTGGCCGCGGTCGCCGGTGTCACAGGGCTTGGTCGAGAGGTTCGGGGTGCTCCAGGTGTTGGCGAAGCAGTACGCCGGAGCGTAGGTGAGGGCGATCTGCTGGCCCGAGACGGTCCAGTACTGGCCCTGGTCCTTGGGGTCGCACGGCTTCACCGAGACGTCCGGGGCGTTCCACGTGTTGGCGAGGCAGTAGGCAGGAGCGTTGCGGAGGGAGATCTGCTGGCCCGAGAGGGTCCAGTGCTGCCCGCGGTCAGCGGCGTCGCACGGCTTCGTGGAGACCTTCGGGGTGTCCCAGGTGTTGGCCAGGCAGTAGAGACCGGGAGCACGCAGGGCCGGGGCAGAGGCGCTGGTGGCTTCCGCCCCGGCCACCGGCAGGAGGGAAGCGGTCAGGGCCAGCATCGCGACGGCGAGCGTCTTGCGGACTGCGATTGCCATGGGGTGGAATCCGTTCTTGCAGTAGGCGTGGGATGCGCGAATGGACGCGAAATGCATCCCCGACTCGGTTCCGAGCGCTGGGTAATTGGTAACATCACCCATGGATTGGCCAACGGTTTCTGCGTAGTCCATTCATTCCAACGAGTCGCCACATGTGATGATCCGATACCGGCGGCAAGTCGATGTCCGAAGAGAATGAACCGCTCCTGACGTGCTCCCCGCCACCCCGGCTTCGTTCACGTCCGCCCGGTGGCCGGGGCTCCGTGGCGTGACCTGCCGGACCGGTACGGGCCGTGGCAGACCGTCTACGAGTGGTTCGCCCGCTGGGAGGCGGACGGCACGTGGGCGAGGCTGTCGGAGCATGTGCAGGTCCGCGACGACGCGGTGGGCCGGGTGGAGTGGACCGTCGCCGTCGACTCCACGGTCAACCGGGCCCACCAGCACGCCGCCGGCGCACGTAAAAAGGGGCCGCGGACGGGGCGCACTGCTCAGTTCATTCCTTGTCGCGGCCCTGGTCATGGCGCTTGAGGTTGCGGCCTGCTCCGCTCGGTGACTTCAGGTAGGTATTCTCCGCCTCTGCATCCTGCCACTTGGCGTACAGGTACGTGCACGCCAAGACGGAGGCTCCGAGGGCGGTAAGGGTCACGCCCTGAGCTACCAGCAGACGCTTGGTGAGCTTGGAGAGCTTGCCTCCAGCTGGCGGAGCCTCGGTCTTACCAATGCCGACGTGGCCCGTCTCCAGTGAGTGCCGCTGCAGATCTTCGAGACCGTCAGCCTGGAAGGGGCATGCGGTGCAGACGTATTCGATCATAAGTTGATCCCCCCAACGGAAAGTAGATTGCCACAGATTGAGTGCGCCGACGCACCACTTGGCCACCCTCCAGCCGGGGCCAACCGGCGGGCAAGCGGTTCCGGTGGACAGGGGCCCGGACGTGCTGTCCGAGGCGGCGGCCCGGCAGGGCGAGGGCGGGGTGCTGCTGCACCGCCAGGCGCTCTACCTCACCTCGTACGACCCGGGGCCGGACGCGGCCGCGTGGACCGCGCACACCCTCCACCAGCGCCGTGACGTGCTGGCCCGGCGGGGCTGGTCGCCGCACTGGGCGGAGGCCCCCCCCCACCGCCACGGCGCTGGCCCGCCTCGGGGATCCGCAGCCGCTGCTGGACTTCATCGACCGCGCCCTGGCCGACGACGACACCGCCGAGGCCGCGAACTGAACTACTGGGCCCTGTGGCTGGGGGCGTTGCCGCTGCCGCAACCGGACGACACGTTCATGCGAGACCGCGACCTGTCGGGCTGGGATCCGGTGACCTGTACGCACACTCGCTGTGGGCGCTGCTGACCGCGTTCCCGTGGCTTGCGCAGGCCGCCGGCCCTCTGGTCGGGCCGCTGCGCGAGCAGGCTGGCGAACTCCTGGACGGGGTGGCGCTGTCGGAAAGATCGCGGCGGGAGCTGGCCCACGTCCACTACGTTTTCGATCACAACCGCTGACACCGGAGGACCTCATGGCCGACGACACCACCAGGGGCACCGCGAGCTTCATCTCCGAGATGGGTGCGCTCAAGCGCGTCGCACGGACCGGCTGGTGGTTCACCGGCAACAAGCAGCCGGAGTCCGTGGCGGAGCACTCCTTCCGCGTCGGGGTAATCGGCTCGGTGCTCGCCATGATGGAGGGCGCCGACCCCGCGAAGGTTGCGCTGGTGTGACTGTTCCACGCCAGCCAGGAGACGCGGGTCGGGGACATCCCGCACATCGGCCGGAAGTACATCAAGGCCGCCCCGAACGGGGAGGTGACCGCCGACCAGGTCGCCAACGCCCACCCGGCCGTGCGCACCGGCGTGCAGAGCGCGGTCGACGAGTACGAGGCCGGCGAGACCCCGGAGGCGGTCGTCGCCCGCGACGCCGACAAGCTGGAGTGCCTGGTCCAGGAGGTCGAGTACAGGGAGCAGGGCTACAGCCTCACCCAGAACTGGATCGACACCAGCCTCGCCTCGCTCAGGACCCCGTCCGCGAAGGCCCTCGCGGACGCCGCGCTGAGCATGGCCTCGTTCCAGTGGCAGAAGAACCTCCTGCCCTGACCGGCACCGCCCCGGCGAGGCCCCCGGCGCTGCTGGGGGCCTCTTGCCGTTCGGCCCGGGGGTTGGCGTGAGGCGGTCTTGTGCCGCCGCTCACGCCTGGCTGAGGCTTGGCTGGTCACACACCAAGGGGGTGCCTCGATGGGACGGTTCAAGCCCAAGAAGCAGCGGAGCAACCAGCCGCCGCGTCAGCGATTCCACATCGACGACCGGGCCGTCAGCCAGGCGGAGATCCTGGCGGCCGGGGAACAGCTGAGCAACAACGTCGACGACCACGGCCAGCTGCTCTACATGGACTCCCCCGCCCTCGGTCTGGGGCAGGTCGCCACCGGCATCGACCCCGAGACGGGCACCGTGCAGACCACCGACGGCGAGGTCCCGATGCCGGTGGCCCTGTTCGAGCCCGAGCGCGCGATGATGACCCGGATCCCGGGCGGCCCGCCCACCGAGATCCAGGTGGAGGGCGCCCTCGCACTAGGGATGCGGCGCTTCCCCCGCGGCATCGCCGACCTGCGGACCATCCCCGGCTGGGCCCTGCACCGGCTGGTCGACGACCGGATCGAGCTGCGCTCCCCCGACGGCGGCGTCTACTCCCGCATCACCGTCCCGGCCTCACCCGACTGGTACTCCGCCGCCCTGCACCACGGATACGCGGTGTGCTTCTACGGCCCCCAGCTCGGAGTGCGCACCCCACCGGACAGCACACCGGAGCGGTACACCGACGCCAAACGGCTGGAGGAGTTCCGCACCGCCCGGGGCCGCGGCCTGGTCGCCGGCGGCATCATCGCCTACCGCAACAACCGCTGACCGCTCCGGACGGTCGAGGAGGAGAGCGCATGCCTGCAGGAGTGGCCGTCATCTGCGACACGGACGACTGCCTCGCCGTCTTTCTGGCGGTGGAGACCGGCAACAACGGTGACGAGCGTTCAGCGGACGATGTCTCCCAGCTGGCACGGAAGGCGGCTGAGGGCCCCAGGGCCGACGACGCCGGAGTCGGGCCGGCGTGGGGGGCTCCCACCTCCGACAGTGGTCCCGGTGCAACTGCCAGCCCACCTGTGCAGCACCCGCTGGGTGCAACCGTCCAGCCTTCGCCCGGTGCAACCCCCTCAGCCGGAGCGAAGGCCGACACCGGCTGCTCGCCGGGCAAGCCTGCGTTCTCCTGCGCAAGCCGGGGTGGGCAAGCCCCGTTAAGTCGCGCAGCCGTATGGCCCTTGACGGCGTGCGCTGAGTGCGATGGCAGACGATTGTGGCATGTATGGATGTTTCTGAGGATAAAGAAATTCGGTTGGCGCTCGTCATGAACGGGGGCGTGAGTCTCGCCGTCTGGATGGGTGGCGTGACGCACGAGATCGACCTACTGCGCCGCGCATCAGATCCCGACGTGCCCCCAAGTACGGTCCCCACGAACGATCAGCCCATGTTCGAGCGGTGGCGGGCTGCTTGCAGCGGTTCGTCGGGGCGCCCGCAGCGTCGTGTCATCGTCGACGTCGTCGCGGGAACGAGCGCCGGCGGCTTGAACGGCACGCTGCTGGCTACCGCGATCGCACGAGGCACCGCTCTGGACCCCGCCCCGGAGGCGGATGCCTCAGACACCTACTCCAAGCTGAGGAAGGTCTGGCGGGATGACGCATCCTTGCAGTTCGACAGGCTCCTCCCTCGGGATGGTAAGCGTCCACGCCCCTCCATTCTTGACGGCGCCTTTTTCGCTCGCGCCGTGGATAAAGCGCTCCGCGAAATCAAGAGCCCAGTAAATCCAGCCGGGGGAAAACCGGCACAGTCGCCACCCGTAACTTTGTTCGTCACGGCCACTTCGACAGGACCGGACGCGCGGGTTTACCGGGACGCATTCGGTAACCCGCTGACCTGCGCTGATCACCGCCGGGTCTTCCGATTTGAGAAGCCAGCCCGTCAGTACACCTACCAGGCCGGCTCCTGGGGAGAGCCGCCGACGGAGGCCTTCCCAGAAAGCGCTCCCCGTAACGACTTCGACGAAAGTACTGGGTTGCCCAACGTGCTCGCCTCAATCGCTCGAGCCTCCGCTTCCTATCCCTTGGCCTTCGCACCGGTCCCCGAACCAGAGGTGTCGGACCGTGTTCGGGTGCAAGGGGTTGGCGATGCATCGTGGCTCATGGACGGCGGCGTCTTGGACAATGCACCTTTCGGACCAGTGCTGGAAGCCATCGCCAGCCGGGAGCTTTCCGGACGTGTCGAGCGACTACTGGTCTACGTGGTGCCCTCAGGCGGCGCCCACGCGTCGGTGGAAGGGGCTGAACCTGAGCCACGATGGACTCGCGTCCTGAGCTCGGCGCTTCAACATCCGCGGGAAGCGGACCTGCGCGCTGACGTGCAAGACGTCCAAGCCCTCCTAGAGCAGGCAGACGGTCTCCACGCCGAAAGTAGAGACTTCTTCGCCACTCTGTTGACCATGCCGGATCAGCGCAAGCAGGCAGCCGCCGCCGCTCGCCTCATGCTGAACACCTATCGCCAGGGCCGGACCGTTGGCGGCATCTTCGAAGCTCGTCGGCTCGTCGCTACGACCTCGCTGGCCGCCACCCAAACTTCCGCAGACCTGGGAGGTACGGTTCCGCTTTGGGTGCCGAGCAGACCAGATCCCGACACTGCCGCTCTGACCGTTGCTCCTTGGCGGTGGGGCATCACCGCAGCCGAGCGGACGGTGCGCTTGTTCCTGCGTGACCTGCGGCGACGCCTGGACGAGGCTCCGGGGAACGCCAAAGTGTCAGAGGGCCTGACCGAGCTGAGTACCGAATCATTGCCACGCATTGACGCCGTGAAGCAGGCCTTTACCGATCGTTTGCGTCTCGGGCTCGAGGGGGCAGGTGATGCTCCGGCCCAGACCGTCGGGGGCATCATCAACCAGGCTGTTGAAGATCTACGGTTGACCGAGTCTTTGGCCTGGCTCGTCTCCGAGGCCACGGCATCCTACTGCCGCGCAGCAGGGCCTGGACTGAGCGCAGACGAGGTCTTGCAAACTGCACTTCATGTCGAGGTGATCTCTCGCGCCTTCCATGTCCGATCTCCATCGCGCTCCGCTGCACCGTTTAGGTTCTTGCGACTTGGCCCGGATGTCGCGATGCCGGTGCTTGGCGCGGACCTGAGCGACCAGGTCAAGGCCAACGCCGAGAGCAAGCTCTACGGCACTCAGCTCGCGCACTTCGGCGCCTTCGGCGATGCCGACTGGCGAGACTGGGATTGGCTGCTCGGCCGCCTGGACGCCGTTGCCCACCTTGGCCGTGCACTCGACCTGGACGACGACTGGGTACTGGAGTCTCAGCTGGCGGTTCTCAAGAGCGAAGGTGTCAAGCCCAACGAACTGTCCGCACGTATGGAGTCGATGCTGGGACTGACCTTGTCGGGGCTCCTCAAAGATCTCAAGGATCGACCGGGCCGCCGGGGGCGCGACCTCGTGCGCAACCTGGTCGACTCCGCCGCTGACGGACTAGCCCACCTTGAGCACCCCGCCGTCCTTCGGTGGCCAGCTCACATCATCGCCCGCGCGATCCGGCGCCCCCTGCGCCTGTGGTTGCGGACCACGGGCTTCTGACCTTGTTGTTCAACGTCCTGCGGGTCCTACGGGAGGTGGCATCCTTCGGCAGTGTGACTTACTGATCGAGCAGGCGGAGAATTTCCGGTGAGTACCAGGTTGTGAAGGCGGGCGATGCCGAGCGCGGCGGCCACCGCTTCGGCGGACATACCGCCGTCGCGCAGCGCGCCGGCGGTCTGCCTGCCCACCCGGGCGGCGATCCGCTCCAGCACTCCGGCGGCGCGCAGCGCGGCCAACGGCGCGTCCGCGGCCGTGGTGGTCAGCTGGTCCGTCATCTCGACCAGGAGCGCGGCCACCCGTTCGGGCAGCGGCACGGCCGCATCGCGGACAACGGACAGGTGCGCAGTCCAGTCCGCGAGCGGTCCCGCGAGGTCGACGTCCGCTTAGTACAGGGGTTGGCCGCCGATCGTGTCCCAGTCCAGGGGGTATTGAGCAGCGCTGCGCCATCCGCGCGCGCACACGGCCCGGAGGGTCTCGGCGCGCGGGCGGCGGGCCCGGCAGTCGTAGGCCGACCAGTGCGTGGTCGACGGCACGTCCGGACCGCTTCCGACATCGAAGTACACCGGACCCGGCTCACTGCCGCCCACGAGTACACCCGCCGCGCCCGCGTCCGCATCACCGAAATCCACCGTCCACCAGTCCCACTCCACCAGCACACCGTCCCTCTCCCACGCACCCGCCGACACCGCCGGCCGGATCCCGCCTGCGACCCTGCCCCAGCCGCACGCGCGCCCACACCCGGACGGCCCCAACAACCAGTGCAGTTGGGTACCGGACTCCGCGACACATCCCAAAAACAAGACACCCAGTAGGGTTAAATCCAAAATCTAGGTGGGGTTAATTTTGCTAGGGTTCGGGGTGGAGGTGGGCCATGCCGAGCCAGGAAGAACTGTTCGACGCGGTGGACGCACTGCTGGAGGGCGAGCCGCAGCTGCCCTCCCCCGCGGAGCGGGCGCGGCTGCGCGAGGCGGCCGGTGTCACCCAGGCCCGGCTCGCAGCCGCGTTGAAGTCGACGCCGCAGACGGTGAAGAACTGGGAGAACGGCCGCTCCGAGCCGCGGCCACCGCGCCTTCAGGCCTATCTGCGGCTACTGGACGGCTGGGCCGAGCGCTATCCGGCACCGGCCGCCGTCGCACCCACGTCTGCGGCGGTTCCGGAGGCGTTCACCGGGCCCGCGGAACAGCCCGCCGAGTCTGCCGAGCCCGCCGAGGCCTCCACCGCCGCGGCGGTGGATCCGGTCGTGAAGGCGCCGTCGGCGACGTCGCGCCACCCGGCAAGGAAAGCCACCCCGTCGGTGCCCATCGACCCCCGGTTCCCGCACGGCCCGCTTGTGGTCCTGGACGGTGACGGGAGCGCATACGGCATGGACGGTATCGTCCTCGACTGCCCGGCCACCACGATTCCGAAGTTGGTGGAGTGGACGCTGGAGGAGTCCGGGCTCGGCGCCGCGCGGTTGAACCGCAACGGCAAGGACTCCGATCCTCTGGTCGTACTGACCGCGGCAGCCGCCGTGAAGCTGGGGCTGCCCGAGCGGCTGGAGGGCCACGAGCAGCGCCGCTCACTGCGCCTGGAGGACGACCACCCCGTCGTCAAGCAGGTCGCCCGGGCGAAGTGGAAGCTGACGCAGCGCGGCTTCGGCCCCTGGGCGCGCATCTACCGGCCCGCTCAGGCCGGGCAGCGGCAGTGCGTGCAGTTCGCGGTCCTGTCGTGGGACGCGCTCGATGCACGGTCGTGGCCGGGGGTGGCGGAGATGGAGTCGGCCGATGTTGCCCGCGTGCTGGGTACGTACGCGGCGCGGGTGATCACCCCGCGCGGCTCCACCGCCACGTCGGGGCTGGAGCTGATGACCGCGCTACGGCCGCCGACCCGCGCCGTGAAGAACGACACCACCGGGGAGTGGGCGTCCGCGTACAACCCGGGCTCGCTCGGCAGCGAGCCGATGGACCCCGCCCCGCCGGAGGCACCGACCGAGCATCCCGTCGCGCAGGGGTGGACGGGCGGCTTCCTGGACGAGGAGGCGTTCCAGTGGGTGCGGGACGTGGAGCTGCTGTCGGATGAGGAGTGCCTGCTGCCGTACGCGGTCGGCCTGGACCTGAACACCGCGTTCCTCGCCGCCTCCGCCCGCCTGGTCGTCGGGCTGTCTGCACCCGACCACTTCCACCGCCCGGCCTTCAACAAGAAGATCCCCGGTTCCTGGCTAGTGGACCTGTCGGGGATCGAGCTGGATCCGCGTCTGCCGTCGCCGTTCACGCCGTCCGGGCAGCGGCCGACGGGGCCGGCCTGGTACCAGACCCACACGCTGGCCTACGCCCAGGAACTCGGCATCGAGGTCCGGCCGATCGAGGCGTTCCTGCGGCGGGAGACCGGCGCCTATCTGGATCCGTGGCACGACCGCCTCAAGACCGCCTACGCCGACACGCTCGCCGACCTCGGCGTCACCCCGGACTTGGACGACCGGCAGTTCCTCACCGCGATGGAGCACCACAAGCAGGTCGACCCCGCCATGGCGGCCGTGCTGGCCGCGATCAAGGCCACCGTCAAGGGCGGCATCGGCAAGCTCCGCGCACGCCCCCAAGGACGTCACTACCGCGACGGGGAGCGGTGGCTGGCGCTGGAGCGGCCGACCTGGCGGCCCGACATCAGGGCAGCCGTCATCTCCAAGGCCCGCGTCAACATGCACCGCAAGATGGCCAACACCGCCAAGGCCACCGGCCAGTACCCGCTCGGCGTGCTGTCGGACTGCGTCGTCTACGCCAGCCCCGGACCCTCCCCGCTCGACTTCCTCCCCTACACCACCTCCGGCAAGCCCCTCCCCGGCGCCTTCCGCCTCGGAGCGACACCAGGGTTGGCGAAGGTCGAAGGGGTGCAGGAGATGGCGTGGGCCGTCGACGTCATGGAGAAAGGCCTCAACCCTGCCCGCCACATCAAGGGCGGCGATGCCGTCACCGACGAAGGAGAATAGAAGCCGTGGGGGACATCGACGACGCCCTGGAGCGGGCCGACCGGGAGGTCTTCACGCGGGAGCCGCCCAAAACGCTGAAGGGCCGCATCAACTTCCTGATGAGCCAGCTGAAGACCACGAAGGCCGTTGCCGCCGCGCTCGGGGTCAGCCAGCGGTCCGTGGAGCGCTACCGAACCGGGGAACGCAAGACGCCGCCCAAGGCGATCACCGACCGGATCGACGCCGCCGTACGGGCCCGCTGGCAGCCCAAGGTCCGCAACCGTCGACGTAAGGAAGCCGCCACCCGCACTGGCATCACCGTCGAGACCCGCGCCCGGTTCGGCTACACCGCACCCATCGGCACCACCGACGACGGCCGCATGCGACGCCTCACCGTCCACCTCCCGCCCGCCTACGCGCAGCGCCTCTTCAACGCCCAGCAGCAAGGCGCCGGCGATCCGGAACTCCGGGCGATCGTCGCCGAAGGCCTGCAGGACATCTACTTCAAGGACGGCGGAACCCGCGCCGACCACCTCGAAGTCGAATTCACCGACATCGACTACATCGACGTCTCATTCTGAAGAGACCACGACAGCCCATCCCGGCGAACCAGGTGGGGCGGCCCCGTGGGGCCGCCCCACAGCCGTCCCGTAGTTTCGGGCGTTGTACTGCGCGACTCGGTCGGCGACGTCGGAACAGTCCGCCGGCGGGAAGGCGCAGGCACGAGACGGAGCGCCTCCCCCAGTCCCGGAAGTCCAGCCCCAAGCTGAGGAATCGCGCACAGTCGAAAAACCGCCTCTCCACCAGTAGGACGGCGGCGTGGACGCCACGGAGTACCGGGTGTGGGTCCGGGCGCCTGAGCACGTATGGCCGGTCGACGGCGTCGACTACGACCAGGTCCCCACCGAGCCTCTTCCGCCGGCACCGCCGAAGTCGGTGGTCCGCGAGGTCCTCGGGGAGCGCCGGCCTTCAGGCTGGGTCCTGGCGAATGTGCGCGAGGTGAATGTGCGCGAGGGTCGGGGCCCAGCCCGCGGTGTGCTGCACACGCCGGACTGTGAAGAGGCGCCCGAGGGGGCGCCGCTGCTCGATGTGCAGCGCGCCCTGGACGTCGCGGAGAACCCGGGGACGCGGCTGTGCACGCTGTGCGGGTGCGCTCAGGAGCTGACGCCGATGCTGCGCAGCTTCGACCACATCGGCGACTCCTGACGCGCGTCGGTCAGGGTGTGTCGCCGGAGTAGTGGAAGCGGCACACGACGCCCGGGCCGCCGGGCGGGCGCGGTGCGCCGGGGAGCGGGTCGTACAGCGCCCGGCCGCCAGGCCACCGCCTCAGCTCCGTCATCAGGGCGACACCGTCGTCTATCTCTTCCGGCCGCCAGCCGGTGATGTCGAGCAGCAGTCCGTCCAGCGGCCCGCCGACCAGGACGGCGTACGTCTGGTGCGGCAGCGGGCCCGTGTGGGGTTCGTCGTGGTCGTGGCCGTACACCCGGCCTCTCAGCAGCTGTTCGCCATCGGCGTTCATCCGGCCAGCCTTCCAGTCGCCACCGACAGTGTGAGGCCGGCGGCGCCCGATAGTCCGGCCCCTCCCGCGAGGCGGGCGTCAGGCACAGGGCAGACGGTCGGTGACGGGCCAGTCGATGCGCACCCCGCGGCGGATCAGCGCGGTGATGCTGTCGACCTTGCACGTGGGCGGCTGCTCCTGGGTGAAGCGGCGCAGCGCCCGGTGCACGCCGTCGTGCAGTTGGCCGTCGGTCATCGTGGGCGCCTGCTCCTGCAGTTCGTCGAGAAGCTGCCCGGCGCGGGCCGCACGGGACAGTGCGGCGTCGGCGAGCGGTCCTTCGGCGAAGCCGTTGCTTACGTACAGGCCGGGCTCGATGAAGGTCATGGTGACGGTCCTCTCCGACCGGCCGCGCGTGGTCTCCCGGGTGGAGACGCGGTCGCGGGATCGAGCGAGCGGGAACGTAGAGCACGGAGTTCGCTAGCGTCGCGTCGTGGCCGCCGGCCCCGGGCAGTGAAGAGGACCTCTGCCCCACGGCTATCGCGTGGGTAAGACACCTCATGCGGCTAACGGGACAAGTTGACCTTGGTCAGCCAGCCGCAAAGGCGGCCAGCAGGGTGTCTGCTCGGACTTCCAGTTCAGGCGTCAGAGCTCCCTTCACGGCCAGCCTGACCTCATCGCCGCCAACCGCGCGGGCAAGCCGAATCTCGACCTGTCGATGCTCGCCGACCAAGGGATACGAGTACCAGCCGTCGGTCCGCTCGTCGTCGGTCGCCTCGAGCGCCAGTGCCACCGTCTCCCAGTCGGTGGCATCGAAGCCGTAGCCCACGTAGTGCGACAGCAACTCCAGGAACGACCGCAGGTTGCGACCCCAGATCCATCCGCCGACTTCTGCCATGGCTCCCCCTCCGTGCTCAGGGGGACAGCCTGTCATGAGCCCGATCCTCAGTGATCATCCAGCTGCGGCTGGAGGAGGAAATGCGACGGATGCGTCGAAGTGCACCCGGTTCTGAAGGCAGTGGTGGAGTTGGCCGAGCATGCGGTTGAACAGGTGCCGCAGGGCTTGGGCATGCCAGTCTCCGGCCTCGCGCCGCCGCCGGTAGTGGGCATTAGCTCCGGGTGAGTGGCTGAGGGTGGCGAAGGCCCATAGGTAGCCGGCGTGGTTGAGCCGGTTGTTCTTCACGAACCGGCGGCCGACGTACTTGCGTTTGCCGGAGGCCCGGGTGATGGGGGCCGAGCCCGCGTATGCCTTCAGGCCACCGGCGGTGGCGAAGCGGGTGCGGTCGTCACCGATCTCGGCCAGGAGACGAGCGCCGACTCCGGGCCCGACGCCGGGAAAGCTGAGCATGATCGGTGCGTCGGGGTGGGTTCGGAAGGTCCGCTCGACGGCCTTCGCGAGCTCGTCGACGCCTTGCAGACGGCATTGAGCTGCGTGAGCAGGGCCTTGGCCTGGATGCCCATGGCCTATTCGACTGCCGGCGCCAGGCGGGCAGCTGGCTGTCGGAACAACGTGTGAAGACGTTCTGCGTCTTCTGTGATGCCGCGCTTGCGGCCCGCGTTGGTCAGCATCAGCCGGAGCTTCCAGGTGGGCAGCTGGGCAGCGAGTGTTGGGGTGGGAGCCGCCCCGAGGACCTTCCTGGCATCCGGCCGGGTCAGTGCGCCAGCCTTGTCCCGCCATGCTTCGATCGCCGCGGGGTAGTACTCGCGCAGCAGCGAGCGGAGCTGGTTGGCGAGCTGCTGCCGGTTCCAGATCGCGTCCTGGTGGGCGCGGGCGAGGACGCCGATGGCCTGGGCCAGGTCGCTGTCCGCGGGCAGCGGCCGGTGCATGTGCATGTCGGTGCGGATGATGTTCGCCAGGACCAGGGCGTCGCCGGGGTCAGACTTCTTGCGGCTCACGCCGTGCCGGTCGCGGTAGCGGGAGGCAGCCATCGGGTTGACCGCGAACACCTGCCGACTGCCGGTCCGCAGGGTGGCGACGAGCAGGCCCCGGCTCGTCTCGATCGCAATCGGGATCGGCGTCTCGGCGCTGTCACCGTGCTCGGCCAGGAGGTCGAGCAGGAGCTGGTAGCCGTCCAGGTCGTCGTCGATGCGGCACTTGGCCAGCTGCTTGCCGGTGTTGTCGATGATCGCGACGTCGTGGTGTCCCTCCGCCCAGTCGATCCCGCAGAACATGTCCATTCCCCGCCCCTTCGCCGGTGCTGTTCTTGAAGGCGAGCACACGGGCCGCACGGCGCACGAATTCCAGGACTCCAAGGTCCGCCACCTCATCAGCCGTGCGCGGCACCGCCGAACCGCACGGGCGCACGCCGTGTCCAGAGCTCAAGGCTCGTGAGGAGTAACGCGTCACCGTACGGCAGCTCATCCATCAAGGTTCCCGAACCTGACGGGCCTTCGGAGGCAGAACGTGCGAGGACCGGCCGGCACCCAGCGCCACCGGTCTTTCCACAGACCTGATCGGTCGGAGGTGTCGTAGGGGTCACCACGGCACCGACCGGACCACGCACGTCCTGCCCTGGGCTGGCCAACGCCGCCCCGGGCCCCATCAGAGATCCAGAACCTCTAATTACTAACGAATTAGAGGTGTCGTCGGCGCGGACAGGCTTGCCCAGTGGGGCTGACCGGGGACAACGGATGGTGTCTGATTTGTCGGGCTCCCGCTCCCGGTCACACCTGCGGTCCCCCGCTGAAAGCAACCGTGCAGGCAACCGTTCAGCCCCCTTCCGGTGCAACCCTCTCCGCGGCTGCCGGGGGCCAGGGAAGGCACGGGGTTGGCCAGGCCGGCTCCCACCTCCAGGCCGCCCACCGCTCGGCCTGCGCGAAGATCCCGGAGCGTTCGGCGAGCATCGCCAGGACCTCACCGCGGGCGGCGTCGACGGCCTGGTGCTCGGTGTCGGAGACGATTCCGAGCCGCCGCACGTGGGCGTACTCGTCTTCGTCCTTCCACTCCCAGCGGGTGAGGTCGGGCGTGACCACCAGGTCCATGGTGAGGTCGAGGGTGTCGAACCCGGCCTCGGCGCGGCGGGTGGGGTGCTCGAAGTTGACGTACCAGTTCCGCAGCCGCCCGTACCCGTCGGGGACGTAGAAGGCGTTGATGCTGAACCAGGCCGTGGGCGGCTTCCACAGCAGCAGCTCGGTCTCCTGCCACACGGCGTCCTCGAGTTCCCACCGGCCGGCCGCCATCGCGTCGAACGCCTCCGTGCGCACCGACCGGTCCCCCTCCGCGCGGGCCTGCGCGTACAGGGCGGGCCACCGGGCCTGCGCTCCAGGCGCGCAGGCCGTCACCAGCGCCTCGCCGGTGTCGGCGACGACCCGCAGCGCCTGCTCGCTCCACACCCGGCCCGACCGGTGCACGTCACGCCGCACGACCGTCTGACCCGTCTCGAAACCGCGCACCGCTTCCTCCTCCGGTCCGGGACCGTGCTGTCGACCCGGCCTGCCCACCTCAGCCCACCCCGGCCGGGGTGGGCAAGCCGCCGTCCGGGGGCGGCTTGCCCAGCCAAGCCTTCGGCTTGCCCGCCGACAGATCGGTCACTGGGTCAGGCGTGACCGATTTCCTCGGTCCATCGGTCAAACCGCACGTCAGCGCCGTGACCGATCCATGCAACTCCCCCGCCGACCGGTCACCGGCCATCGGTCAGCTGACCTGTGACAGCGAAGCTGGACCGCTCGTCATCGAAGTTGGACGGACGGCTGTTTACGCCGGCGAAGATGGATCACTGCATGGTTGGTGACAGCGAAGCTGGACCGGCAGGGGCTTGAGCTGCGCGATCCCGGAGTCCGGCTCGCCGGAGGACCGCTCTTTGCCGGCAGGTGCCCGAGCACCACTGGCGGGCGCGGGACGGCTCGAGGTGGGCCGCGGAGGTTCCGCATGCCGCACATTCCCGCTGGTCACAGCCTCTGGTGAACTCGTGCTCGAAGGAGTGGTCCGAGCACCAGGGATTCGGCCTGAGGGGCTGGAAGGGGCAACGGCAGGTCAGCCAGGACGAACAGGCACACCCAGAAGATCTGCACCCGACTAGGTTCCCGTCGAGAGCGTCAGCACTTCTCCTTCCGGGCCTGCTGGATCAGCGGCTCGGCCTCGTCCAGCGTGAAGGTGACCTGCCAGGTCTCGGCCGCCCGGTGCAGGGTGTCGGCGAACTCCTGGTAGCCGTGGTCCTGTTGAGCCGCGTCGGCGGCGCGGTTGGTCGCCGTGTTCAGGTACTGCTCGGCGGTCTGGTAGTAGGGGTCGGTCAGATTTGACGGCCTAGGGCGGGCGAGTTGGTCGGTCAGCTGCTGCAGGGAGGCGCAGGCGGACTTGGCAAACTCGCGCGCCGCCACCGTGGCCTTGGAGGGCGTCGAGCTGCAGGCCGCCAGTGACAGCGTGGACGCCAACAGCAGGGGCAGGGGCAGTGACAGGCGAAGTATCAGCTGACGTCGACTAGTCATGGGCCAATCCTAGTTAGCTGACGGCCCGACCGCCCGGAAATCCGGTGGGCCCGCCGCCACCGTCCCGCCCGGCCCACATCTGGACCTTGTCCGCTCTGGCCTGCAACGCGGCCATCAACGACGGCACCACTTCCGCCCACTCTCGCCTCAACGCCCGCGCACCTCGGCGGGCTCGTCACCCGCGACGGTAGAAACCAACCACACGATCACATACCAAAAAACCGCGAAGCACCCCAGCGAGGCACCCCAGCGAGGCACCCGCACCGAGCATGCTCCCACCCCAATCGGTCCAACTTTCTCGTCCCTGAACAGTGTTGGTCCAACTTCGGTGGCAATCCGTCCAACTTCGCTGTCACAGATCATCAGCCGCAGCCTCGCCGGGAATCTCCGCAGCAGGGCCGTGGCCGACGCCGCCCCGCCCGGCGCGCTCCGGCCAGGGTGGGCAAGCCACCCACCGAGGCGGCTTGCCCAGGGTCCCCTTGGGCTTGCCCACTCCCCCGGAATACCCCGTTGCGGCAGTGCGCGCCGGGTAGCCTCCGGGCACAGTGCGCCGAACGGGCGTCGTCAGTCGGCGGATGAACACGGCCGCCCGCGAGCTGTGGGCCCGGGGAACGCCCTTCGTGATCGACGAGGTCAAGCGCACCCGAACCGTCGACCGGTCGGTGGCCGCGATCCTGCTTGACGCCCTCGCCGAGCACCCCTTGTGGCCCCGGCTGTGCCACCACAGCAACCCACCAGCACTCGGCTCCTGAGCCCACCCGTCTCCTGCTGGGCAAGCCGTCCTCGAAAAGGGCGGCTTGCCCAGACTCCCCGAGGTCGTGCAGCAACCCGCGACGCCTGAACAGACCCCGGGTCTTCGATGTCTGCGCTACGGCCGCCGTGCCCGCCGCGACGTCCTCGTCCGGGCGCTGCGCCGCCCGCTCGGCCTCCGCGCGGGCGACGGACTCCTTCGCGTACTCCCCGCACAGGTCGTCCCATTTCCCGGGCCACGAGGACTGCCGCACCTGCTGCCAGCGTTCGTCGGAGAACTTCGCCCCGCACCGCGCGCAGACCGGTCGCTTCGCCTCCCGCTCTGCGGCCTCCCGCTCCGCCCGCTGGTCGCGGGCTTCCTTCCACTGCGCGGCGTATAGCCGGTCGCCGTTGGGGTTGTTCAGGGCTTCGGGCAGGGTCTGCCACTCCTCGCGGCCGAGCCCGCGCCACACCGCGCCTGCGGCCCCGGCCGGGTCGGCGGTGATCCGCTCCAGTTCGGTGACGACGACGGGCACCGCCTGGTGGTAGTCGACGGCCGTGATGCCCGCGCCGCGGCCCGGGTACGAAGCGCCGGCGAAGTACGTGCGGGCGGCGTGCTCCAGGCGCTGCATCCGGCTCTCACGCTGCGCCGCCGTCTTCCCGGTGAACACGAACGCCACCGGCACGTAGCCCTCGCGGCCGGTCGGCGGGTAGATCCGCGACCACAGCCGGAAGTCGTGCACCGTCGCGCCCCGTGCCGCCCGCTCTTTGTCCGCATCGGCCTTCGGTGCCAGGAGCTCGAACCAGTCGCTGTAGCGACGCAGCTTGGCTACCAGGTCGTCGAGGGGCTCGGTGACGCGGTCGACCTCCAGGAGCATCGCGGGCACTCCGGCGGCCGGGGCGCGCATCGTCAGGTCGGCGTACTGGGTGTAGCCGTACGGGAGGCGGTGGGCTATCTCCGTCTGCCAGGACAGTGGGGTGCCGTACCCGGCTCCGGTGAGCACGGCGGCGGTCGAGGTGACGGCGGCGGCGTGTTCGTCGTAGCCGTCGGCTTCCACCGGCCGGCCTCCGTCGTCGTACTCCAGCTTGCGCAGCGCGGAGATCCGTACGTTCTTCGGCAGCAGCAGCTTGGCTTCCTTGTGGCTCTTCTCGGTGAGCACCCACAGCTGGTGTCCCGACTCCAGTCGCGTCTCCACCCGGGTCAGGCCCGAGTCCTTCAACGCGTTCAGGGTGTCCCTGGTAATCCGGTCATGCCGGTCGGTGGGGCGCAGCATCCGCCACAGCTGGTCAGCGGTAGCTCGCTGGAAGATCCCCAGAGCCTTCAGCACTTCCTTCCTTCGCACTCCGGTCGGCTTCCAGACCTGTGTCGACCTAAGGGCTGTCCCGTAAATGATCTTTGAGTCGCCCTGGGCAGGGTCAGTCGCGGTGCGGGCCGCTTGCCTATCCGGCGAGGGCGAGGTTGT
>NZ_JBVIWA010000035.1:0-44411 GCF_055595065.1 Streptomyces sp. NPDC040545 | reverse complement strand
TACACCACGATCCAGTACGCCCTCGGCGCCACCGTCCCCGGCTGGGCCTCCCTCTTCATCGGCATGGTCTTCCTCGGCGGCGTCCAGCTCGTCTGTGTCGGCCTGCTCGGCGAGTACATAGGCCGGATCTACTCCGCCGTCCAGGCCCGCCCCGCCTACTTCGTCGGCTACGACTCCGCCGACCAGGAAGCCCCCGCCCCCAGCGAACGGACTCCCGAATACGCGTCCTGACCCCGGCAGGGACCTGGAGCGGCGGGCGCGAACGGTCGGCCGCTCAGCCCTGCCAGCTGTGTGCGGTGCGGAAGCCCGGGGCGCGCTCCAGGCGGCGCCAGCCCGCGCGGGGGTGCGGGACGGGGCGGGGTTCCGCGACGGCGGCGGCGCGGGCCAGGAGGATCGCGGTGATCGCCGCCAGTTCCTCGGGGGCCGCGTCGCCCTTCTCTATGCGCAGCAGGGTGTCCATACGGGTCAGCTCTCCTTCGCTCGGTTACTGCGGCGGGTTGCCGTGCTTGCGGGCCGGCAGATCGGCGTGCTTGTTGCGGAGCATCGCGAGGGCGCCGATGAGGACCTCGCGGGTCTCGGTCGGGTCGATGACGTCGTCGACGAGGCCGCGCTCGGCCGCGTAGTACGGGTGCATCAGCTCGGTCTTGTATTCCTTGATCTTCTGCGCGCGCATGGCGTCGGGGTCGTCGGCCCCGGCGATCTCCCGGCGGAAGATGACGTTCGCCGCGCCCTCGGCACCCATGACCGCGATCTCGTTGCTGGGCCAGGCGTAGGTGATGTCGGCGCCGATGGACTGGGAGTCCATGACGATGTACGCGCCGCCGTAGGCCTTGCGCAGCACGAGGGAGATACGGGGCACGGTGGCGTTGCAGTAGGCGTACAGGAGCTTGGCGCCGTGGCGGATGATGCCGTTGTGCTCCTGGTCGACGCCGGGCAGGAAGCCGGGGACGTCGACGAGGGTGATGATCGGGATGTTGAAGGCGTCGCAGAGCTGGACGAAGCGCGCGGCCTTCTCCGAGGCGTGGATGTCCAGTACGCCCGCGCAGCTGGCGGGCTGGTTGGCGACGACGGCGACGACCTGGCCGTCCATCCGGGCCAGGGCGCAGATGATATTGGTGGCCCAGCGCTCGTGGACCTCCAGGTACTCGCCCTCGTCGACGAGTTCCTCGATGACCTTGCGCATGTCGTACGCCCGGTTGCCGTCGGCGGGGACCAGGTCCAGCAGGGCGTCGCAGGGGCGGTCGGCCCGGTCGCCGGTCTCGACCGCGGGCGGGTTCTCCCGGTTGTTCTGCGGGAGCAGGGACAGCAGGTAGCGGACCTCGGAGATGCAGGTCTCCTCGTCGTCGTACGCGAAGTGCGCGACGCCCGAGGTTCCGGCGTGCACGTCGGCGCCGCCGAGGCCGTTCTGGGTGATCTGCTCGCCGGTGACGGCCTGGACCACGTCCGGGCCGGTGATGAACATCTGCGAGGTGTCGCGGACCATGAAGACGAAGTCCGTGAGGGCCGGGGAGTACGCGGCGCCGCCGGCGCAGGGGCCGAGCATGACCGAGATCTGCGGGATGACGCCCGAAGCCTTGGTGTTGCGCTGGAAGATGCCGCCGTAGCCGGCCAGCGCCGAGACGCCCTCCTGGATACGGGCGCCGGCGCCGTCGTTCAGGGAGACCAGCGGGGCACCGGCCGCGATGGCCATGTCCATGATCTTGTGGATCTTCGTCGCGTGGGCCTCACCGAGGGCGCCGCCGAAGATGCGGAAGTCGTGCGCGTAGACGAAGACCGTCCGGCCCTCGACCGTGCCCCAGCCGGTGATCACACCGTCCGTGTAGGGCTTCTTGTTCTCCAGGCCGAACCCGGTCGCCCGGTGCCGGCGCAGCTGCTCGACCTCCCGGAAGGAACCCTCGTCGAGCAGCAGCGCGATGCGCTCACGCGCGGTCAGCTTGCCCTTCGCGTGCTGGGTCTCGGTCGCACGGTCGCTGGGGCCGCTCCGGGCCTGCTCCTTGATCTGCCGCAGCTCCGCCAGCCGGTTGAGTGCTGAGTGCTCGCTCGTGGTCACGTCGGTTCCTTGGTGGGGTTGTCGGTGGGGAGGAGGCCGGTCGCAGGTGGCCGGTCGCAGGTGCCCGGTCAGCGGCTGCCGACCGCCGCGGGCAGGTCGGCCAGTTCCGCCAGGACCTCGGACGGGAGGGTGACCGCGCCGGCCGCGACGTTCTCCTCGAGGTACTTCGGGGTCTTGGTGCCGGGCAGCGCCATCACCCCGGGGCCCTGGGCCAGCACCCAGGCGATGGCCAGCTGGGGCACGGTGATCCCCAGGCGGGCCGCGATCCTGCCGGTGGTCTCGGTGATCGCCTGGTTGGCGGCGATGGCGTCCGGCTGGAACCGGGGGATCCCGCGGCGGGCGTCGACGCGCGGCAGGTCCTCGACCGTGGTGATCCGGCCGGAGAGGAAGCCGCGGCCCAGCGGGGCGAAGGCGATGAAGGTGATGCCCTGCTCCGCGCAGTAGGGGACGACGTCCCCGGTGGCGTCCGGGCTCCACAGGGAGAGTTCGGACTGGACCGAGGCGACGGGGTGGATCGCGTGCGCGCGGGAGATCTCGTCGACGGAGGCCTCGGAGAGGCCGATGGCCTTGGTCAGGCCGGCCTCGACGAGTTCGGCCATGGCGCCCCAGCTCTCCTCCACGGGGACGGCCGGGTCGACGCGGTGGAGCTGGTACAGGTCCACGTGGTCGGTCCCGAGCCGCAGCAGGCTCGCCTCGCACGCGGCGCGCAGGTGCTCCGGGCGGCCGTTGCGGTGGGTGCGGCGGGCTCCGTCGACGATCAGGCCGCCCTTGGTGGCGAGCACGACCTCGTCGCGGCGCTCGCGCAGCGCCTTCCCGACGAGCCGCTCGTTCGTGAACGGGCCGTACTGGTCGGCGGTGTCGAAGAAGCGGACTCCCATGTCGATGGCCTGGTGGATGACCCGCACCGACGTCGCGTCGTCCCATCCCTCCTGGTCATAGCCCCAGGACATGCCCATGCAGCCCAGTCCCACCCGACCCACGGAAGGTCCTTCGGTTCCCAAGTTGAGGGTGTGCACAGGGGCCTCCAAGGGGCTTGCAGTCAGTAGTAGATGCCGATTCACATCGGATCGAAGGTTATCGCAGATGTCTGACACTACTGTGAGTCCTACCATGCATCGCATCCGATGTGACCTGTGATGATGCCCTCAGCCGGTTAACGGGATGTGTCGTTCAAATGATTGATCAAATCCCTTGACGGTGAGGTTGTTGGCGCATAGCGTCCTGCCTCGTGCCAGGGCCCTGACACTCGTCTGGGGTCGAATTTTCATCGTGGCATCGCCCGTGCAGCGCCGCCGGGCCGCCGAGGATCCGACCGGCCGACACGGCCGCGAACAGGAACCTGTCTTCTTGGTGAGGGCCGCCGTACGGGCGAGCCGTCGCCCCTAATGCTTCGGGTGGTGTCAGGGTGGGGATCGACCGCTTTGAGTCGAACGCGAGTGTTATTTCCGAGGAGCTTCCGCTCTCCTACGTACGGACCGTCGACCGGACGCTGCTGCACCGCAGCGCGCTCTCCGAGGTGTTCCTGACGGACTACCGCCACCAGGACCCCTCCCGCTTCCTCGCCGCCGCGCAACTGCCCGCCTCGCACGCCTACTACACCGACCACCTCAGCCAGTCCCGGGTCCTGGACCCGTTGCTGCTCCTGGAGTGCTGCCGACAGGCCGAGACGTACGCCGGGCACGCCCACTTCGACATCCCGCGCGACCAGAACTTCATCCTGAAGTCCTGGTCCATGACCTACGAGCCCACCCCGGCCCCCGCCCCCGGCACCCCGCCGGCGGAGCTGCGCATCGAGGTGGAGACCGCCGACGAGAAGCGTCTGCGCGGGCAGTTGCGCGGTGTGACGTACGTGATGGCGATGCTGCTGGGCGGCGAGCGCATCGGCGAGGTGCGCATGGACGTCGGCTACCTGCCCTCCGAGGTGTACCGATCGCTGCGGCACGGCCGCCGCCCCGACGCCCCCGCGCTGTCGGACCTGTTGCCGCCGCGCCCCCTCGACGCCCTGGCGGACGCGGCCGCGGTGGACCGCGCGGACCGGCGCAACGTCGTACTCGGCACGGTCGACCGGACCGGCCCGCTGGCCGGGAGCGCCCCGCTGCTGGCCCCGTTCGACAACCCCAGCATGTTCGACCACCGCCAGGACCACCTGCCCGGCATGGTGATGATGGAAGCCGCCCGCCAGCTCGGCCTGTACGTCATGGCCGACGGCGCGCCGGCCCCCGCGGCGGTCATGACCGGTTTCACCGCGGACTTCTTCCAGTACGCCGAGCTGGACCGCCCCACGCTGGTGACCGCCCGCCCCGCGCGTGACACGGCCGGGGCCGAAACCGTCCTGGAGATCTCCTTCGAGCAGGAGTCGACGGTCGTGGCCTCCGGTCGGATCACCCTGCGGGCCGCCGACGGCCTGCCCGGCTGACCGTCCCACCCACCACGAACACGGCTTACACGAAAGGACTCGTCATGGACCTGAGGGACGGGCTGGGGATCAAGGCCGTACGCGTCTGGCTGCCCCAGCGGGCCGACACCGCGCACGAGGCCGTCGCCGCCGGCCGGATCGACACCGAGGAGCAGGCCACCGCGGGCATCCGGCAGCTGCCGGTGTCCGACCTGGCCGCACCCGACATGGCCGTACGCGCCGCCCGCGCCGCACTGGCCGCCGCCGGCCCGGACGCACCCGCGCCGGATCTGCTGATCCACGCCTGGATCCACCACCAGGGACACGACTTCTGGTCGCCGGCGCACTACGTCGCCCGCGAACTGGGCGCACACCACACGCTCCCGGTCGGGATCCAGCAGATGTGCAACGGCGGCGCCGTCGGCCTGGAGCTCGCCGCCGCGCGGCTCCTCGCGGACCCCGGCTGCCGCAGCGCGCTGGTGACCACCGCGGACCGCTTCGCCGACGAGGGCTTCGACCGCTGGCGCGGCGACTACGGGGTCTGGTACGGGGACGCCGCCACCGCGGTCGTCCTGCACCGCCCCGACGGCACCCCCGACGAACTGCTCCTGCGCTCCCTGGCCACGGCCACCATCCCCGAGGTGGAGGCGCTGCACCGGGGCCGGGACGCCTTCTCGCCCGCGCCGCGCTGGCACAGCGACCGGGTCGACGTCCGCCGCACGAAGAAGGCGTTCATCGAGGACACCGGACTCGATGTCTTCTACGAGCGCGTCCACTCCGTACTGCCCGACATCGTCCTCGGGGCGCTGGCCGACGCCGGGCTGGAGCCCGACGACCCGCGCGTGGCGCTGATCGCCTTCCCCCGCGTCGGCGACAAGGTGCTGAACGAGACCTACTACCCGGGTGTCGCCGGCCTCACCAAGGCGCGGAGCATCCGGCTCGGCGGCGACACCGGACACCTCGGCGCCGGTGACATGGCGGCCAACTTCGAGGAGATCCGGCGGCGCGGGCTGCTGGCCGCCGGCGAGATCGCCCTGGTCATCAGCGCGGGCGGCGGATTCACCTTCTCCTGCGCCGCGGTGGAGATGCAGCAGTGACCGACCGTACGACCCGTACGACCCGCAAGGCCCGTACGACCGCCTCACCGAACCGACGACCCCGACCCGGAGCGCAACGATGACCCCTGAACAACGACGCGAGTCCGCACCCGCACCCGACGTGCTGGTCGTGGGCGCGGGCCCGGTCGGCCTGGTGGTCGCCTGCGAACTGGTCCAGCAGGGCATCCCCGTCCGGCTGGTCGACGCATCCGTCACCTCGCCCGAGCACTCCCGGGCCGCCATCGTCTGGCCGCGCATCCTGGAACAGCTGCGCCGCATCGGCGCGGCCGCCCCGCTGATCGACGCGGGCCACCAGGTGGACGGGGTGAGCTTCTACTCCGAGGGCAGCCGCCTGGGCTCGGTGTCCATGAACCACCTGCCCGGCACCCCGTACCGCTTCGCCCTGACCATCCCGCAGAACGTCACCGAGTCGGTGCTGGAGAAGCGCCTCCTCGAACTCGGCGGCAGCATCGAGCGCGGGGTCACCCTGGAGCGGCTCACCCAGGGCCCGCAGCGGACCCGGGTGAGCCTGCGCACCGCCGAAGGAGCGGTGGAGGAGGCCGAGTACGGCTGGGTGGTCGGCGCGGACGGCGCGCACAGCACCGTACGCAAGCAGCTCGGCATCGCCTTCGAGGGCGAGGCGCCGGACCTGACCTTCGCGATCGCCGACGCGCCGGTCGAGGGTGGGCTCTCGCACCGCATGCTGCACTACCTGTACTCCGCCAGGGGCGCGTTCGGGCTCGCACCGCTGGACGGGGTGAACTTCCGGCTGGCGGTCAGCGTTCCGCACCAGGAGAAGGGTGCCCCCGCACCGTCCCGGGAGCTGTTCCAGGAGCGCCTGGAACAGGTCGCGCCCGGCGCGGGCACCATCGGCGCACTGCACTGGAGCACCACGTTCCGGCTGCGCTGCCGTACGGCCGCCGCCTTCCGGCAGGGGCGCTGCTTCCTGGCCGGCGACGCCGCGCACATCATGAGCCCGGCCGGCGGCCAGGGCATGAACACCGGCCTCGTCGACGCGGTGAGCCTGGGCTGGCGGCTCGCCGGAGTCATCCGCGGCCGGCTGGCCGACTCCGTGCTCGACGAATACGACGCCGAGCGCCGGGCCGCCGCCCACCGGATCACCCGTACCACCGGACTGCAGACCCGCTGGGGCCTGGTGAGCGGCCGGGCCCGTACCGCCGCCCGCGACGGCATCGCCCGCGTCGCCGACACCACCGGACTGCTCCAGCGCGTCGCGGCCCCGGTGATGAGCCAGCTCGACATCGGCTACGCCCCGCCGCAGGACCGGTGGTCGGCGGTCAAGGGCGCCGCCACCCGGCTGGCGGGCATCTCGGGGGTGCGGCCGGGCACCCGGCTGCCCGTCTTCGTCGCCGAGCCGGGCGACGAGGAGCGGCGGACCGGCCGGCCGCGGATCGCCGGGGACCGGCTGAGCGTGCTGCTGTGGCCCGGCGTCCACCGGGGTCCGGGCTGGGCCGAGCGCACCGCGGCCGCCTGCGCGGCGATACCCGCCGGGACACCGGTGGTGGACCTGGCCGAGATCGTCTCGCCGGACCTGGAGCGGAGCTTCCCGCGCGACCCGGCCGCGGCGGTCGTCCGCCCCGACGGGCACCTCGCGGCCTTCGTACCGCTGACCCGGCCGTGGGAGATCGCGCCGGCGCTGCGGCACGCGGGACTGCTGCCCACCGCCGATGCCGCGACCGCCGACCTCGCTACCGCTCCCGAGGCCCCCCGCGAGGTGACGGCATGACGCGCGTCGCCGTGGTCCGCGGCATCGGTGCCTGGCTGCCCCCGACGGTGGTCACCAACGACATGCTCGCCGCCCGCCTGGACACCTCGGACGAGTGGATCCGCAGCCGGACCGGCATCGGGCAGCGCCATGTGGTCGACCCCGGCATGGCCACCGGCGACCTCGCGGTCGAGGCCGGGCGGCGGGCCCTGGACTCGGCCGGCGTCGACTCGGTCGACCTGGTCGTGCTGGCCACGACCACCCCGGACCGGCCCTGCCCGGCGACCGCTCCGGACGTGGCGCACCGGCTGGGGCTGGCCGGCGTACCGGCATTCGACGTCTCCGCCGTGTGCAGCGGCTTCCTGTACGCGCTGTCCACCGGGGCCGCCATGATCGGCGCGGGCCGGGCCGACCGCGTGCTCGTCATCGCCGCCGAGGCCTTCACCACCCTGCTCGACCCGCAGGACCGCTCCACCGTCGCGATCTTCGGCGACGGTGCGGGGGCCATGGTGCTCGGCGCCGGCCAGGAGGGTGATCCCGGCGCGGTGCTGGGGATCGACCTCGGCAGCGACGGCGCGCTGGCCGACCTGATCACCGTACGGGCCGGCGGCTCGCGGCAGCCGCTCGCGGCCGACCCGACGGCCGACGCGACGGCGGACCCCGCGGACGCGTGGTTCACCATGCGCGGCCGCGAGGTGTTCATGAACGCCGTCGTCCGCATGGACGCCTCGGCCCGCAAGGTGCTCGGCGAGGTCGGCTGGAGCGCCGACGACGTGGACCTCTTCGTCGGACACCAGGCCAACGCCCGCATCCTCAAGGCCCTGGGGGACCGGCTCGGCGTCCCCGGGGGCAAGGTCTTCTCCCACATCGAACACGTCGGCAACACCGCGGGCGCCTCCATCCCCGTCGCCCTCGCCGATGCCGTGGCCACCGGCCGCCTGCGCGGCGGCGACAAGGTGCTGCTCAGCGCCTTCGGCGGCGGCGCCACCTGGGGGAGCGCCGCCCTGAACTGGCCGGACCTCGCGGCCGGCTGACACCACACACTTCCTTCCCGCCTCACGACACCACACACAGGAGCGCAACGACCATGACCGCCGACACCGCCGCCACCACCGACACCTTCACCCGCATCGCCGCCGTCCTCGGCCGCCACTTCGGCGTCGAGAGCGCCGAGGTGCAGCCCGGCACCACCTTCGAGGAGCTGGAGTTCGACTCCCTCGTCCTGGTGGAGTTCGCCCTGACCCTGCAGCAGGAGTTCGGCGTCGACGTCTTCGACTACGAGCTGCTGGAGTGCCCCACGGTCGCGGACGTCGAAAAGCTCATGCTGACCAAGGCCGAGGCGGCGGTCTGACGATGGGCACAGCGCAGAAGGACGGCATCGCGGTCACCGGCCTGGGCCTGGTGACCCCGGCCGGCATCGGAGTAGACGAGAACTGGCGACGTGTCCTCTCGGGCCGCAGCGCCGCCGCCTGCGACCCGGAACTGGAGGGCGGCAAGCCGGACTTCTCCTGCCGGGTGCCCGGATTCGACGCGGCCGCACTGCTCGGCCGTACCAAGGCGTGGCGCTACGACCGCTTCGTCCAGCTGGCGATCGCGGCCGCACGGGAGGCGGTCGCGGACTCCGGACTGGATCCGAAGCAGTGGGACGGCGCCCGGGTGGCGGTCGTCGTCGGCAACTCCCTCGGGGGATCCACCACCTTCGAGCGGCAGTGCCAGACGATGGGCGAACAGGGCCCGGGCATGGTCTCGCCCATGCTGGTCCCGATGTCCATGGTCAACATGGTCGCCGGGTACGTGGCCATCGACATCGGGGCCAAGGGGCCGAGCCTGGTCACCGCCACGGCCTGCGCCTCCGGCACCACGGCCGTCGGCTACGCGCAGGACCTGCTGCGCAGCGGTGCCTGCGACGTGGTGATCGCCGGGGGTTCGGAGTCGGCGATCAGCCCCACCGTCATGGCGGGCCTGAACCAGATGGGCGCGCTGTCCAAGCGGATGGACTACCCGGAACTGGCCTCGCGCCCCTTCGACACGCACCGCGACGGCTTCGTCGCCGCCGAGGGCGCCGGCATCCTGGTGCTGGAACGCGCCGCCGACGCCCACGCCCGAGGTGCCTCCGTGCACGCGTACGTGAGCGGCTACGGGGCTTCCTCGGACGCCCACCACGCCACCGCGCCGGACCCGCAGGGCCACGGCGTCGAGCGGGCGGTGCGCGCGGCCCTGGCCGACGCGGGACTCGCGCCCGAGGACATCGGCCACGTCAACGCGCACGGCACGTCCACGCCCATGAACGACGTGACGGAGGCCCGCGGTCTGTACCGCGTGTTCGGCGAGGGCGCGGCGGTCTGCTCCACCAAGGGCGTCACCGGCCATCCGCTGGCGGCGGCCGGCGCGATCGAAGCCGCGTACACGGTGCTGGCCGTCAAGCACGGGCGGATCCCGCCGACGGCCAACCTGACCGACCGGGACCCGGAGATCGCCCTGGACCTCGTCGCCGGCGCGCCGCGCCAGAGGCGACTGCTCGCCGCGGTCAGCAACTCGGCGGGCTTCGGCGGCCACAACGCGGCGCTCGTGGTCACCGCGGCCTAGGGCTGCGGACCCGGCCCGGGGTTCCGGTCCGCCGGAACCCCCTCGAACCGGTGCCGGCCGGCGCGCTGTGCCGACGCGCCGGCCGGCACCCACCATCTTTCCCCTGAACGACACAACGTGAGGTTTCACCGTGAAGACGCGCCAACTGGGTTCCGCAGGACCGGACGTGAGCTCCATCGGGCTCGGCTGTATGGGAATGAGCTGGGGGTACGCAGAGTCCCAGCGCACGGACAGCACCTCCGTGGAGGTCATCCGGACCGCCCTCGACCTGGGCGTGACGTTCCTGGACACCGCGGACATCTACGGGGACGGGCACAACGAGTTCCTCGTCGGCGAGGCCCTGCAGGGCCGTCGCGACGAGGTGGTGCTCGCGACCAAGATGGGCCTGGTCGTGGACGACCTGGCCACCAAGCGGATGCACCGGGACGGTTCCCCTGCCCAGGTGCGCCGGGCCGTCGAGGCGAGCCTGAAGCGGCTGCGCACCGATGTCATCGACCTCTACTACCTGCACCGGGTCGACCCCGCCGTGCCGTTGGAGGAGACCTGGGGCGCCCTGGCCGAACTGGTCGCCGAGGGCAAGGTGCGCCATCTGGGGCTGTCCGAGGTGACGGCGGGCGAGGCCGCCCGGGCGCACGCCGTGCATCCGGTGACGGCGATCCAGTCGGAGCTGTCCCTGTGGACGCGCGACGCGCTCGAGGGCGACGACGTCGTGGGCTGGTGCGCGGCGAACGGGGCCGCCTTCGTCCCCTTCGCCCCCCTGGGCCGGGGCTATCTCACCGGCAGCATCGACACGTCGACGCAGTTCGAGGACGACGACTTCCGGGCCACCAATCCGCGGTTCTCCGACGCCGCGCGGGCCGCCAACCAGCGGATCGTGGACACCGTGAAGGACGTGGCCCAGGCGCACGGCGCCACGCCGGCTCAGGTGGCGCTGGCCTGGGTGCTGGCGCGCGGCGAGCACGTCGTACCCATCCCGGGCACCAAGCGGGTCGGGTACCTGCGCGAGAACGTGGCGGCCGTGGAGGTGCGGCTCAGCCCCTTCGACCTGGACCGGCTCACCGGCCTGCCGTCCGCCGTCGGCACCCGCTACTGATCCGAATTCAGCCAAGTCGCAGAATTCTGATACACCTCAACCGGTGTTCTGAGTAAGAACCCTGATACTGTTTCGACTGGTCCTGGCCGCCGCGGCCCCCGCCGCGTGCGGCCCCTGGGACCCTCCCTTCCGCATGCCTTCACCCCCTGCCTGAATCCCGAGGAGGTACTCCCGGTGAGTACAACCGCACAGCCAATAGACCGAGCACCGTCCCGAGCGGGCATCACGCTGCTGGCGGCATGCCTGATCGCGGCGCTCCTGCCCACGTCGATCACCGGAACCTCCGTCACCCTCCCCGCCATGGGTGCCGACCTCGGGAGCGACCTCGCCGACCTCCAGTGGGTCGTCAACGCCTACGACCTGACGTTCGCCAGCTTCCTGCTCGCCTGCGGCTCGCTGTCCGACATCATCGGCCGCCGCCGGATGTTCCTCGGCGGCATGACGGTCTTCGCCCTCTGCTCGCTCATCGCCGGCGCGGCCACCGACATCACCGTCGTCGACATCGTCCGCGGCATCGCCGGCATCGGCGCCGCCGCCGTCATCACCAGCGCCAGCTCCGCCCTGGCCAACGCCTTCGACGGCGCCGCCCGCGCCCGCGCCTTCGGCTTCTACGGCACCTGCTTCGGCATCGGCCTCGCCTTCGGCCCGCTGGCCGCCGGCGCGCTGACCAGCGCGCTCGACTGGCGCTGGTTCTTCTACGCCCAGGCCATCATCGCCGTGGTCGTCATCATCGCCGCCCTGCGCATCCCCGAGGGCCGCAACCCCGAGGCCCCCAAGGTCGACTGGGCCGGCACCTTCACCTTCACCTCCAGCCTCTTCCTGCTGATCCTCGCGCTGGTCGAAGGCCCCCAGATCGGCTGGGCACACCCGGTCGTCCTGCTCTTCCTCGCCGGATCCGCCCTGCTGCTCGCCGGCTTCGTCCTCGTCGAATCGCGTTCCGCGCACCCCATGTTCGACCTGGGCCTCTTCCGCCAGCCGCAGTACGTCGCCCTGTGCGTGACCCCGGTCGCCCTCGCCTTCGGGTTCGTCGCCCTGCTGGTCTTCCTGCCCTCGTACTTCATGGCCGTGGACGGCATCTCCGCCGCCGACGCCGGTCTGCTCCTGCTGCTGCTCACCGCCCCCACCCTGGTCATGCCGGCCGTCGCGGGTTACGCCTCCAAGTGGCTCTCGCCCCGCACCCTGCTGGTCACCTGCATGACGCTGGTCGCCGCCGGCACCGCCTGGCTGACCGTCATCGAAGCCCACATCGGCGTCCTGTCGCTGGCCGGTCCGCTGCTCGTCATCGGCATCGGCTTCGGCATCTCCAACGGCGTGCTGGACGGCGCAGCCGTCAGCTCCGTGGAGCCGCACCGCGCCGGCATGGCCGCGGGCATGTTCAACACGATGCGCATCACCGGCGAGGTCATCGCCATCGCCGCCATGGGCTCGCTGATGGTCAGCGTCACCCGCTCGCAGCTCTCCGACGGCATCGGCGACTACGCCGCCGCGGGCTCGGCTGGCGACGTCGCCAACCAGCTCGCCCAGGGTGACCTGGCGACCTCCGCGACCAAGGTGGAGGAGTCCCTCCGCGGCGCCTACACCGAGTTCGCCTCCACCGCGTACAGCGGCGCCATGCACGAGATCCTCTGGGTGCTCTCCGCCATCTGCCTGGTCACCGTGCCGTTCCTGTGGGTCCTGTGCCGTCCGCGCAAGGAAGAGGCCGCCCCGGCGGCGGCCACCCCGGACACGGAGACCGAGTCCCCGGAGCCCGCCCTCAGCGGCTCGGCCTCCTAGGGGAGTGTCCCGCCCTCCGACCCCGTCGCCCGGGTGCGGGCGATCCCCCGCACCGCCCCCGGGCGGCGGCCCGGCCGCCACCACCGAACCCAGCCCTCGGAGCACCGCATGAACGACCAGGCCCGGTACACGGCCTTCTTCGACGTCGACGAGACCCTCATCACCGTCAAGAGCATGTTCCGCTTCCTGCGTTTCCACCTGCGGGCCCAGGGCGCGCCCGACTCCGCGTACGAGGAGGCCGCCGCGCACCTGCGCCGGCGTGCCGCCGAGGGCGTGCCGCGCGAGGTGACCAACCGCGAGTACTACGGCCTCTACGCGGGCTGTTCGGTCGAGGAGGTCGCCGCCGAGGGACGCGCCTGGTTCGCGCAGGAACTGGCGGCCGGCGGACTGTTCCACCCGCCCGTGCTCGACGCCCTGCGCGAGCACCGCAGCGCGGGCGACCGTACGGTCCTCGTCTCCGGGTCCTTCCCCGCCTGCCTCGACCCGGTCGCCGCCCACGTCGGCGCGGACGCGGTGCTGTGCTCCCGGCCCGAGATCAAGGACGGGCGCTACACCGGCGAGCTGACGGTCGCGGTCATCGGCGACGCCAAGGCCGTCGCGGCCGAGGCCGACATGCGCGGCACCGGCGCCGATCCCGCGCACTGCCACGCGTACGGCGACCACGCCTCCGACCTCCCGCTGCTGACCGCCGTCGGCCACGCGCACGTCATCGGCGACGACCCCGTCCTGGCGGAGCGCGCCGCGGACAGCGGCTGGCACCGGCTGAAGGGCATCGCCGGGCACACCCCGGCGGCCGCCGCTCCCGCCCCCGCCGCCGCTACCGCTGCCCCGGCCGGCGACCCGCTCGGGGAACTCGCCCGTCTCGGCGGCCTGCCCGGCACCCCGGAGCAGCCCGCATGGCGCACCGGGGCCGAGCTGCTGCTGCGCTACCTGGGCCGCGCGGCCGCCATGGCCGCCGACGGCTACGCCGCCCCCGAGGACATCGACACCGCCATGCGGCTCGGCTGCGGGATGCGCCGCGGCCCGCTGGAACTCCTCGCCTCGATCGGCCCGCACACCGCGCAGGCCGCCTCCGAAGCCCTGGGCCTGCCCGCCGGGGCGTTCGCGCGCCTGGGCCGGGCACCCGTGGCCGCGGCCCCGGTCCCGGCTCCGCCCGCCGCGGGGGCGGGGCCCCGTACCGTGGGCGACGTCGGCGTGGTCGGCGCCGGCACCATGGCGACCGGCATCGCGGCCGTGTTCCTGGCCTCCGGCCACCCGGTACGCCTCCTCGCGCGCTCCGAGCAGCGCGCCGAGGCGGCCCGCGTGGCCGTCCACCGGGCCCTGCTGTCCACCCGGATGCCCCGCGACGAGGCCGACCGGGTCCTGGAGGGGTGCGTCACCGTCCTGTCGGCCGAGGCGCTCGCCGGCTGCGACCTCGTCGTCGAGGCGATCGCCGAGGACCTCGACGCGAAGCTCGACGTCCTGACGCGGCTCGACCGTGCCTGCGGACCGGGCACGGTGCTGGCCACGACCACCTCCAGCCTGCCGGTGGCCCGGCTCGCCGCGGCCGTGAGCCGCCCGGCCGACGTCATCGGCCTCCACTTCTTCAACCCGGCCCCCGCGATGACCCTCGTCGAGGTCGTCCGGACCGACACCACCGCGGCCGAGGTCATCGCCACCGCCGACGCCCTGTGCCACGGTCTCGGCCGGACCCCCGTGCACTGCACCGACCGGGCCGGCTTCATCGTCAACGCCCTGCTGTTCCCGCTCCTCAACGACGCCGCCCGGATCGTCGGCGAGGGCCGCGGCACCGTGGAGGAGGTCGACGCGGCCGTCACGGGCGGCTGCGGCCTCCCGCACGGCCCGTTCCGCCTGCTCGACGTGGTCGGCACCGACGTCGCACTCGCCGTGCAGCAGGGGCTGCGGCGCGGCCTGGGCGGCTCGGACCTCGACGTGGCGCCGCTCCTGGAGGAACTCGTCCGCGACGGGGTCCTCGGGATGAAGGCGCGCCGCAGCGTCCGGCAGCACCTGCGGCCCGCCGCCTGAGCCCGCGACACCCCCGCTCCTGATTCCACCAGCCCATTCCCCCCGTCCCTCACCCCATCGTTCTCCCACCGGAGGTGGCCATGCGCGCCGCACGTTTCGCCGAATTCGGCGACCACAATGTCCTGACCGTCGTCCACGACGCCCCCGAGCCCGAGGCCGCCCCCGGCCGCGTGGTCATCCAGGTCAGCCACGCAGGTGTGAACTTCGCCGAAGTGATGTTCCGCCGCGGCCAGTTCCCCGTCGGCCTGCCGCACGTGCCCGGCCTGGAGGCCGTCGGCACCGTCCGCTCCGTGGGCGAGGGCGTGACCGGCCTGCGTCCCGGCCAGCGGGTGGCCGCGCTCACCCTCGACGGCGGCGGCAACGCCGAGTTCGTCTCGGCCCGCGCCGACCTGACCGTACCGCTGGAGGACGAGCTCGCCGAGCTGCCGTCCGCCCTTGCGGCGGCCGCCCTGTGCAACGGCGCGACCGCCTGGGGCGTCGTGCACGCCGCGGGCCGCGTCGAGCAGGGCGACACCGTACTCGTCCTGGCCGCGGCCGGCGGCGTGGGCACCGCGGCGGCCCAGCTCGCCCGGGCCGCCGGCGCCGCCCGCGTCATCGGCGCTACCAGCTCGCCGGAGAAGGCCGCGCAGGCCCTGGAGTTCGGCTACGACGCGGTCGTCACGTACGACCGGCTGGAGGAGGAGGTCCGGCGGCTGACCGACGGCGCCGGCGTCGACGTCGTCCTCGACTCCATCGGCGGCGACATCCGCGGCACGGCCAACGGGCTGCTCGCGACGCTCGGCCGGCACGTCATCTTCGGCGACGCGGCCGCCCAGGACACCTCCTACCAGGCCAACCACGTCTGGTTCACCGGCACCGCCCTGGTGGGCTACAACCTCGGCGGCCTGGCCAACAGCCGCCCCGGGGTCCTCGGCGACCACCTGCGCAGCGCCCTGCGCGCGGTGGCCGACGGCGCGGTCCGCATCGAGGTCACCGAGCTGCCGCTGGCGGACGTGGCCAAGGCCCACGAGCTGCTGGAGTCGCGCGCCTCCGTCGGCAAGTACGTCGTAGCCGTCGACGGCCGGTGACGTGACGTGCTCGTCCTCGGATTTCCGGCCGGCTCCTTCGGTACGAACTGCTACCTGCTGGCGGCGGGCCCCGACGGCCCGTGCATCGTCGTGGACCCGGGCCAGGACGCGACCGCCTCGGTACGCGCCGCCCTGGGACGGCACGGCCTCCAGGCGGAGGCCGTCCTGCTGACCCACGGGCACATGGACCACACCTGGTCCGTGGCGCCGCTGTGCGAGGAGCTCGGCGTGCCCGCGTACATCCACCCCCTGGACCGGGAGATGCTGGTCCGCCCCGAGGCGGGGCTGCCCGCGGACTTCCCGGCGGCCGTGCTGCGGGGCTTCCCGCGCTCGGAGCCCGAGCTGGTGCGCCCGCTGCCCGACGAGGGCTTGCTCAGCCTCGCGGGCCTGGAGATCGAGGTGCACCACGCCCCGGGCCACACCCCGGGGTCGGTGGCGTACTCGCTGCAGGCGGGCGAGGACGCGCTGCTGCTGACCGGGGACAGCCTGCTCGCGGACGGCCTCGGGCGGGCGTTCCCGCCGGTGGGGGACCCGGACGTACTGGCCGGCTCGATGTCCAGGGTCTGCGGCCCGCGACGGGACCGGACCACGGTGCTGCCGGGTCACGGTGGCACCACCACGGTGGGCGCGGTACGCAGGTTCCTCTAGAGCCAGGACTCCGGTCTTCCGGTCGACTCCCAAGTCGCCCTGGAGGGCCGGAGTTTCGGCATGTGCGGGTTCCGTACGGGGTCCGGAAATCAGCCTGGCCCCGACCCTTGCCGGGCCGGGGCCAGACCCCTGGATCTCTGCCGGAAGGTTACGGGGTTTCCTCTTCCGTCAGAGCGGTGATGCACCGTTCCAGAAGATCCCGCAACTGCTTTTGCTCATCGGCCGACAAGGCATTGGAAAGCTTCGCTTCCACCTTTCGGGCGACGGTGTCGGCTTTCTTGACAAGAGCGCGTCCGGCCGGCGTCAACTTGGTGACGAGCACCTTTTGATGAAGGTCGGAAGTCTGTCGCTCGATCAAGCGCTTCGACTCGAGATTGGCCAGCACCGTGGCCATGCTCTGAGGCGTCACGAGGCAGACGCGCGCCAGCTGTGCACCTGACATGCCCGGCGAATAGGAGAGCGCCATCAGTGCTGCATACTGTGGAACTGTCAGGCCGAGATCGCGGAGAACTCTGCTCTTCTCGCCGATCAATGCCTGTTCGGCACGCTTAATGACGTGTCCTACTCGAGCAGCCACTTCCTGTTCGAATTCGGCCACTCTGGACGACCGGCTCATGCCGCTCCTTTATTTACAGAGACAGGTAATCCCCCCGCTGAGGCGTATATGAATGTGCCGAGCTAAGCCTCATGGCAACGCTACCATGCATCTCATAGAAGGCAATACCCTGTTCAGTGACAGAGTTCTGTTAACTCGGCGAGAGTAATCCGTCACCGATGCGATCTGCCGCGGCCTTCGGTGTCCGCGCCCCGGCCGCCCATCGGGCCCCTCGTACGGCCCTTGGATAGGATTGCCGGATGACCACACCCGCCGGCCTCAGCTCCGCCGTGCTGCGGCTCGACCGGCCGGTCGGGGCGCAGCGGCCGCCCGGCCGCGGTGAGGCGCTGGTGCGGTTCGTCGACGCCGGGACGCAGGCCCCTTTCGCGGAACGCCTCGCCCCCGACGTGCTCGACGCGGCCGAGCGCCGGCGGGCCGACCGGTTCGCGCGCCCCCAGGACCGCGGCTCCTATCTCGTCGCGCACGTCGCGCTGAGGCTGCTGCTGGGCGCCCTGCTCGACACCGCTCCCCGCGATCTGGTGATGACCCGCGACGCCTGCCCCGAGTGCGGCGGCCCGGACGGGCGGCCGGTCCTCGTGGGCGGCCGTGCCCATTTCTCCCTGTCGCACAGCCGCGACGCGGTCTTCGTGGCCTGCGCGTCCACGCCGGTCGGGGTGGACGTGGAGGCCCTGCCGGCGGCGCGGGTGGTGGCGCAGAGCGAAGACTTCTTCCACCCCGACGAGAGCGCCGAACTCGCCGCCCTCCCCGAGGCCGGCCGCCCTGCGGCGTTCGCCCGGCTGTGGACGCGCAAGGAAGCTCATCTCAAGGGCACCGGGGCGGGACTGGGGCACGGCGGCCACCTGACCTACCTGGGGACGGGCCCGGCCGCCGATTCCGTCCGCCCGCACTGGTCCCTCGCCGACCTGCCGGCCCCCGAGGGCTACGCCGCCGCGCTCGCGCTGCGCGCCCCCTCGGCGCGTTGGCGCTGAGGCCCGGAACCAGAACTCATGTACTGAGTGTCCGTCACCACCCGCTCTCTGATAGTTGTTTCAGCGGGGTACGGGCGCAGGCCCGTAGCGGTGTCTCTGCGGCACCGCAGGGAGGACGCACATGAGTACCACCACTCGGGGCGAGGACCTCGCCGTCGAGCAGCGGGCCGTCGACCACGCGTACGACTGCTACACCGCGCGCCTGGCCGAGATGAGCGGAACGTCGGCGGCCACGGCGTCGGCGAGCGGCAAGGACGGGATCGCCAACCGGATCGAGGCAGAGGCGCGCGCCGCCTCGTACGGCGGACTCGGCGACGAGGCGCTGGTGTTCGCCCGGGTCGACGCGCCGGAGCGGCCCGGCACGGAACCCCGCCCCTGGTACGTCGGACGGCGGGTCGTGTGGGACGCCTCGAACGAACCGGTGGTCCTGCAGTGGACCAGCCCCCTGGCCAGGAAATGGCTGGACGCCCGGCCCGAGAGCCCCGGTGAGGTGACACTGCGGCGCCAACTGCGCTGCGTCCAGCGGATCGTGGAGGGCTACTTCGACGACATCGCCCCGCCGGCCGCCGCCGCTCAGGCGCCGGAGTCCGAGACCGCCGCCGTACCCGAGACCGCCGCCGTACCCGCGACCGCCCCCGTACCCGCGACCGTGCCGGAGCCCCGGCCGTCGTCCCCGGCCACCCCCGGCGACATCGTCCGCCGGCAGCGCCGCAAGACGCTCCAGCCGGACGAATTCCTGCTGCGCGAGCTCCAGCGGTCGCGCGGCGGCCGCATGCGCGACATCGTCGAGACGATCCGCCGCGACCAGATGGAGCTGGTCACCGGTTCTCCCTCCGACATCCTCGTCGTGCAGGGCGGCCCGGGCACCGGCAAGTCGGCGGTCGGTCTCCACCGGGTGACCTGGCTCGTCAACAACGACCACTTCAAGGCCCAGGACATCCTGGTGATCGGCCCCCACCAGCGGTTCCTCGAGTACGTCGGCCAGGTCCTGCCGACCCTCGGCACCCGGGACGTCAACGCCGTCCAGCTGAACCGCCTGTGGGACGGCGAGATACTCGGCGCCGACTCCCCGCAGGCGCGACGCGTGAAGTCCGACGAGCGCATGGCGGCCGTCCTGCGCCGCCGCGTGGAGAACGACTACCGCCCCGAAGCCCTCGACGACCTCGTCGTCGCGCCCTCCTTCGAAGGCGACGAGCCCGCGATCGTCGTCCCCGCCGGCAGTACGACCCTGCGCGTACCGCGCTCCCAGGTCCTCGCCCTCCTCGACCAGGCACACGAGGGCGACGGCCCCTACCGGGAGCGCCGCGACCGCTTCCGCGGCCTGCTCGTCGACCGTCTCCTTCAGGAGCTCTCCGACATCGCACCCCGGCGCGGGCAGGCCGGCACGATCCGCCGCGACCTGGAGCGCAACCGCCGGGTCGAGCGCCTGATCGAACGCGTCTGGCCGTCCCCGGGCGCCAGGGAGGCACTGCGCACCCTCTACGACTCGCCCGACGTCCTGCGCGCCTGCGCCGACGGGATTCTCGACGAGGGGGAGCAGGCGGCCCTGCTCAGGCCCCGGGCCGCCAGCGCCGACGCCGACCCCTGGACCCTCGACGACCACGTCTGCCTCGAAGAGCTCCGGGTCCTCATCAGCGGGGAGACCCCGAGCCGCTACGGGCACATCGTGGCCGACGAGGCACAGGACCTCACGCCCATGCAGGCCCGTGCCCTGCGGCGGCGCTGCGCCGTGGGTGGCTCCATGACCGTCCTGGGCGACCTCGCGCAGGCGACGGGGCCGCACATCCCGGCGAGCTGGGACCTGCTCGGCACGGTCCTCTCCGACCACGGCGACTGGCGGGTGGCCGAGCTCAACACCAGCTATCGCGTGCCCGCCGAGATCATGGAGTTCGTCGCCCCCCTCGCCCGGGAGATCGCACCGGCCCTGCCCTACCCGCAGGCCGTGCGCGAGGCGGGCGAGGACGCCGTACGGACGGTGGAGACCGAGCCGTGGAAGCTCCTCGACGACACCGTCGCGCACGTGACGCGCCTCGTGGGCACCAGCGACGGGAACACCCTGCGCTCCGTGGCCGTCATCGTCCCCGACGACTCGGACTGGCTCGACGCGATCAGCCGCCGGATCGACGGGGGCGGGGACATCGGCGACCGGCACCGAGCCGCCGTGTCCGTGCTGGCCGCCGCCCAGGCCAAGGGCATGGAGTACGACCACGTCCTGGTCATCGAGCCCGCCACCATCGCCGACCGCGGTCCCGCGGGACTGCGCCAGCTGTACGTGGCCCTGACCCGCAGCACCCAGAGCCTGACCGTCCTGCACACCTCCCCGCTGCCGGACGTGCTCACGGGCCCCGGGACCGGATCCGGAGCGCCGGCCCCCGAGGCAACGGCGGAGGCGCAGGCACAGGCACAGGCACAGGCACAGGTGGAGGCCGAGGCGGCGGCAGCCGTGAACCGGCTTCCCCCGATCGGGGCCGACGTACGGGTCGAGGTCGTGGACCGGGCCCCCGGCGGCCGCTACAAGGTCAAGGCCCTCACCCCCGGCTTCGACCGTCCCCTGGTCCTCACCGTCCGGCACGGATCCGTTCCTCCGCGACGTGGCGACAAGCTGGACTGCTGGGTGTTCGCCAACGAGACGAACCAGACGGTCCTCACCTCCGACCAGCGGGGCCGGTCGCCCGTCTCGCCGAGGATGGCGGGCCGCTACCTCGCGGCACTGGACGTGCTCCGTGAGCTGACCGAGAACGAGGGGGAGGTTCCCGACGCCCGCGGCAGGCTCTCCGAGCTGCAGGGGATGGCCAACCGCGTCCTGCGCAGGGACCAGGCCGACTGGGTCGACGTGCTGCACCTGTTCGGCTCTCCCGACCGGGACGGGCTGGGCGTTCTGCGCGACCTCGCCGCGAGCGCCAACCGCGCGCTCAAGGAAGGCACCTTGGACACCGGCCGGCTCCTGGAACACCTGACGGCCTCGGGCTGGGCGGACAGCCTGGCCGAGGCGCGCCGGGCGCTCCAGGACCGCTTCACCGCCGACCCGGACCCGGACCCGGCCCCCGCCCCACCGCAGCCCGAGCAGAAGGACGTAGAGCAGATGATCCTCGTGGAAGACGTGGAAGACACGGCCGCGCCGGCTTCGGCCACCAAGGAAGGCTTCCTGCGCGCACTGGAGGCATCGGCCGCAGCCGACCGGACGTGCAAGAAGCACGAGGCGGTCCGCCACGCCCTCAAGTCGGACCTCCTCTGGGCCGACCTCCAGCCGGCCGATTCGCCCGTCGTCGACGTCAGCTGCGTCACCGCCCAAGGGCTCTTCCTCTACGAGGCGTTGGGCGCCGGCCGCTCGGCGTACGCGGACCTCCGCTCGGGCGCCACCCGCCTGCTGGAGATCAACCACACCCTGCCCACGCGGGCCGACGGCCTCTACCTGGTCCTCTCCGAACCCCCGGCCGAGGACTGGTCCGCGGACACCGTCCGCGACGTCTTCGGCATCCACGTCATCTGGCGCAGCCCCGAAGGATGGGGCGGCAAGGACACGGACACCGCGCTGGGACAGCCCCCGCAGAACTGACGAAGCGGCGCACGCACCGTGCCCACCGGCTACGACCTGCTCACCGTCGACGCCCTCGCCCCCGGGACGATGGCCGCCGCACCGGCCCGGTGCTTCGGCGTCGAGGTCGGCGACGTCGGCACGGACGTACGGTTCGTCCGGGCGACGCAGGAGGACCCGTCGGGGAGTCTCGCCGAGGAGCTGACGGGCCGGCTCCCGGGGCGGGACGGTCTCGGCCGGTGGTGGTACCGCCGGCCGGAGCCCGTGCCCTGGGATCAGCCGTCTCTTTCGGATCTTGCCTGACCCCTACAGCTCGGCGACGGCCTCCAGGGGGCTCAGGGACGACGCGTGGCGGGCCGGGAGGGCGGCCGCCACGGCGCCCGTGGCGAGGGAGATCAGGCAGATGAGCAGCAGCGTGCCCCAGGGAAGGGCCAGGGAGTAGTCCTTCAGCGCGCCGTTGGTCAGGGCGCCGACCGCCCAGGCCCCGAACAGGCCGGACGCCAGGCCCAGCAGGGTGCCGAAGGCGGCCACGGCCAGGGATTCGAGGCGGATCGTCCGGCGGATGCCGGCGCGGTCCATGCCGATGGCGCGCAGGACGCCGATCTCCCGGGTGCGGTCCGACACCGACATGGCCAGGGTGTTCATGATGCCGAGGGCGGCGATCACACCGCCGATGGCGAGCAGGCCGTACGTCAGGGTCAGCAGGGTGCTCAGGGAACCGGAGGCCTCCTGGACGAGTTCCTGCCGGTCCTGGACTTGGAGCAGCGGGTTGTTGCCCGTGGCGGTGCGCAGCCGGTCCTTCGTGGCGCCGCCGTCGCCGCCGTCCGGGCCGCCGTCCGCGCGGACGAGGACGCGCTGGACGGAGCCGGGATCGAGGCTGCCGCGCTGGACCTCGGTGCGGGCGCCCAGGGCGTCCTGGGCGGTGGGGTTGTCCTCGTAGACGCCGACGACCGTGTACGGGGTGGGGTCTTGGCCGGGGCCGCCGATCAGGGCGTCGATCCGGTCGCCGGTGCGCACACCGTTCGCGCGGGCGAGGCTGCTGGAGAGGGCGATGCGGCCCGGTCCGAGGTCCTTCAGGGAGCCGTCGACGAAGTCCAGCTTCATGACGGACGGGGCGGCCGCCGGGTCGACCCCGGAGATCTGGCGGACGCCACCGCCGATGAAGAGGGTGGAGTCGGTGACGGCGGTCGCCGTCCGTACACCGGGGATGGCGGTCACCCGCTGCACGGCGGCCGGGTCGATGCCGGCCGACGAGGTGTGGGTGCTGATCACGTAGTCGGCGGCGAGACCGGCCGCGGCCTGGCGGTCGAGGGCCCGCCCGGTGGAGTGGCCGATGACGGCGAGCCCGGCGACCAGGGCCGTGCTGACCATCAGGGCGGAGGCGGTGGCGGCGGTACGCCGCGGGTCGCGCAGCGCGTTGCGGTGGGCGAGGTGGCCGGTGATTCCGAGGCGGCCGGTCAGCCGTCCGCTCAGCCGGAGCACGGGGACGGCGAGCAGCGGCGCCAGCACGATCAAGGCGATGACGAGGAGGGCGCAGCCGGACATGGCGCTCCGCAGGTTCTCCTCGGAGGCGTCCTTCGCCCCCGCGAGCGACAGCAGCAGTCCGGCGCCGAGGGCGAGCAGGAGGGCACCGGCCGCGCCGCGGACCCGGGACGAGGTGGCGGTGGGCGGCTGTTCCGCCGCGCGCATGGCCTCGACCGGTGCGATCCGCGCGGCCTTGCGGGACGGCAGCCACGCGGCGAGCACGGTGACGCCCACCCCGACGGCGAGCGCGGCCGCCACGGGGAGCGGGCCGATCACCAGGGGGCCGCGGGGCAGCGACTCACCGGCGGTGCTCAGGATTTCCGGCAGTACGGAGGCGATCCCGAGGCCCAGCAGGAAACCGAGGGCCGAGGCGGCGAGGCCGAGGAGGACGGCCTCCCAGAGGAGGGAGCGCACGACCTGGCGGCGCGTGGCACCGATCGCGCGCAGCAGGGCGATCTCACGGGTGCGCCGGGCGACGAGCATGGTGAAGGTGTTGACGATCAGGAACGACCCGATGAAGAGGGCGACTCCGGCGAAGACCAGCGACAGCTTCTCGTTGCCGCGGGTGAGCGTGTCGACGAGGACGGCCTGCTGGGCGGCCTGGGCGGCGCCGGTGGTGGCCTCGGCCCGGTCGGCGGGGAGCAGGGCGGTGACCTGGCGGGCGAGTTCGGCCGCGTCGGTGCCCGGTACGGCGGACAGGTCGATCGAGGTGTAGCGGCCCGGGGAGGCGAACAGCGCCTGGGCGGTGGCCTTGTCGAACAGGACGAGGGTGCCGCCGGCCGTCACCCGGGTGTCCCGGGTGGTGACGATGCCGACGAGGCGCTTCGTCATGGCCGGGCCGTCCGTGGCCAGGGTGATCTCCGCGCCGAGACGGAACCGGCCGGCGGCCGCGGTGCCGCTGTCCACGGCGATCTCCTCGCCGTCGCGGGGGGCGCGGCCCTCGGTCAGCGGGTGGCGGCTGTCCTTGCCGTCGGCGCCGGGGACGTAGGCGGCCGCCCGGTGCGCCCAGATCCTGCCGGTGCGCAGCGGGGTGCCGGTCGAGGAGTTCAGGGTGGCCGGGCCGTCCGCGGACGGCCGTACGGCGGCGACGCCGGGCAGCCCGGCCAGCTTGCGGGCGAGGGCGTCGTCGAGCACGGTGGCGTGCTCGTCCCCGGCGGATCCGGCCGTGCCGGGTGCGCCAGGTGCGCCGGGCGGGGGGTCCTTCGGGGTCACGGTGACCGCGATGTCGGCGTAGTCCTTCGACACGGCGGCCCGGTGGGCCGCCGTGGAGGAGTCCGCGAAGACGAGGGTGCCGGAGACGAAGGCGACGCCGAGGGTGACGGCGAGCACTGTCATCAGCAGCCGGGCCTTGTGCGCCAGGAAATTGCGCAGGGCTGTTTTCAGCATGGGTGAGTGGCTTCCGGGGCGGGGGCGGGGGCGGGGGCGGGAACGGGGAGAGGGCGGGTCAGCTCGTGCGGGCGCGGGTGTCGAACTGCTTCATCCGGTCCAGCACCCGGTCCGGAGTGGGGCGCACCATCTCGTCGACCAGCCGGCCGTCGGAGAGGAAGACGACGCGGTCGGCGAAGCCGGCGGCGACCGGGTCGTGGGTCACCATCACCACGGTCTGGCCCAGTTCGCGCACGGAGTCGCGCAGGAAGCCGAGAACCTCGGCCCCGGAGCGGGAGTCGAGGTTGCCGGTGGGCTCGTCGCCGAAGACGATCGCGGGCCGGGTGACCAGGGCCCGGGCCACCGCGACGCGCTGCTGCTGCCCGCCGGAGAGCTGCCCGGGCCGGTGGTCCAGCCGCTGGGCGAGACCGACCATGGACACCACGCGGTCCAGCCACTGCCGGTCGGGGCGGCGTCCGGCGATGGACAGCGGCAGGGTGATGTTCTCCAGCGCGGTCAGGGTGGGCAGCAGGTTGAACGCCTGGAAGATGAAGCCGATCCGGTCCCGGCGCAGCTCGGTGAGCTGCCGGTCGCCCAGTGCGCCCAGTTCGGTGGTGCCGATGCGGACGGAGCCGGAGCTGACGGAGTCGAGGCCCGCGGCGCAGTGCATGAGGGTGGATTTGCCGCAGCCGGAGGGGCCCATGATCGCGGTGAACTCGGCCTCCCGGAAGGAGACGCTGACGCGGTCCAGGGCCACCACGCGGGTGTCGCCGCTGCCGTAGACCTTCGACAGGTCGGTGGTGGACGCCGCGACACCGGGCGTCGGGCGGGAGGTGAACGGGTCGGCGGTCACGGGGACTCCACTTCGGGTGCGGTGCGAAAGGGCTGCACGCCGAAGGGTGTCGGAGGGACGTATCAGGGCCGGGGCCGCCGTGTATCGGCTTCCGCGCCGTTGCGCAGCAGTTGTGCGGGGGCGGCCGGGGCGGCCGGGGGAGGGCCGGGGCGGCCGGCCGGTCAGCGCGGGAGGCGGAGGGTGGCGACCGCGCCGCCCTCCGGGGCGTTGTCCAGGCGCAGTTCGGCGCCGAGCACCCGGGCCTGGCCCAGGGCGATGGTCAGGCCGAGGCCGTGCCCCGCGCCCCGCTCCGTGGCGCCCGTACGGAACCGGCGCGGGCCGTCGAGCAGCAGGTCGGCGGGGAAGCCGGGGCCGTGGTCGCGGACGACGACGGTCCGGCCCTCGACGGTGACCTGTACGGGGGTCCGGCCGTGCCGGTGCGCGTTGATGACGAGGTTGCCGACGATCCGCTCCAGGCGGCGCGGGTCGGTCTCCACCGTCCCCGCGCCGGGCGCCTCGGTGACGCCGACCTCCGTGTCGAGACCGGTACGGGCCACCGCCTCGGCGACCACCGCGGCCAGCGGGACCCGGGCGGCCACCGGCGCCTCCGCGCCCGCGTCCAGCCGGGAGATCTCCAGCAGGTCCTCGACCAGGCCGCGCAGGTCGCGTACGCGGGCCCGGATCAGGTCCTCCGTCTCGCCGGGCGGCAGCAGGTCGGTGGCGGCCAGCAGACCGCCGACGGGGGTGCGCAGCTCGTGCGCCACGTCCGCCGTGAACTGCCGCTCGACGCGCAGCCGTCGGCCGAGGCTGTCGGCCATGAGGTCGACGGTGGCGGCGATGTCGGTCACCTCGTCGCGGCCCCGGGCGTGGCCCAGGGCGGGGCCGGTACGGGCGTCGAGGTCCCCGGCGGAGATCCGGGCCGCGGTCTCGGCGACCCGGCGCAGTCGGCGGGCGACCAGCCCGGCCCCGTAGACCGCCAGGGGCAGCGCGGCGGCGAGCGAGAGCAGCGAGGCCACCGCCATGCTCGCGTCGAGGCGGCGCAGGTCGTGGAGTTGCGGGCTCATGTTGATCCGCACGGCCAGCACCGGGCTGCCCGCGCCGCCGACCCGCTGGGCGCCCCAGACGCTCGGCCCGAGGTTCCCCTCGACGCGCCCGTCGTAGGCCACCCGCCGGTCGCCGTCGGCGGGGTGGCGCAGGGCGGTGGGCAGTTCGGCCGGATCGAGCTCGGCGCCGCCCGCCAGCGTTCCGGTGCGCCGGTAGACGTCCATGGCGGAGTACACCGTGTTGGTGGCCTCCATCTCGGCCCGGCTGCGGACGTCCATCGCGGTCCACACGTGGACGAGGATGCCCACCGCCAGGGCGACCAGGCAGGCCGTGGCCGCCGCCAGCGCGGCGATCTTCCAGCGCAGGGGCACGCGGGCCGGCCACCACGGCCGGCGCGGGGGGTGCACCGGCCTCAGCGCCTGAGCTTGTAGCCGAAGCCGCGGACCGTCTCGATCCGCTCCCGGCCCAGCTTCTTGCGCAGCCGCTGCACGGCCAGGTCCACGACGCGGCTGTCGCCGTCCCAGCCGTACTCCCAGACGTCGCGCAGGAGGGTGTGCCGTTCCAGCACGATGCCCGGGTGGGCGGCGAACTCCAGCAGCAGCTTCAGCTCGGTGGGGGTGAGCGCCACGGGCTTTCCGGAGAGGCACACCTCCATGCCGCCGGTGTCGACGGTCAGGTCCCCGAAGGCCAGTACGGCGTCCTCCCGGCCGGCGGCGGGCTCGCCGCCCGGGGCGGGCGCGTACGCCGCCCTCCGCAGCAGTGAGCGGATGCGTGCCACGAGGACGTACGTGTCCACGGGCTTGACCACGTAGTCGTCGGCCCCGGCCTCCAGACCGGCGACGACATCGAGGCCGTCGCCGCGGGCGGACATCATCAGCACCGGCACCAGGCTGGTCTCGCGGACCCGGCGGCACAGCCCGATCCCGTCGAGGCCGGGCAGCATCACGTCCAGGATCAGCAGGTCGAAGCCGTCGTCGTCGCGGAAGGACTCCAGGCCGGTCAGTCCGTCGGCCGCGGCCGTGACCCGGTAGCCGTAGCGTTCGAGGGCGACGGTGAAGGACCGGCGCATCAGCTCGTCGTCCTCGACCAGCAGCACGCGGACCGGAGGCTGAGATTCCGGTGCCGGGGCGGGTGAGGGCACGGGCGGGACTCCTGTTCGTACGGGCCGGGCGGAGCGCCGCTCCGGCGTGACACCACAGGCCGCCGGCGACCCGGAAGGAACGATACGGGAGGCACCGGGCGCGGCGGCCGCCGTCGGGGCCGGGCGTGCGATCCGATCGGCGGCCGAGCGCCCCCCGATACACGGCAGATACAAAAGGCCGGGGCCGAAAGGCCGGGGCGGACACCGGGTGGGAACGGCGCGGTTGCGGAGTCTGTCCGGATCACCGGCGCCGATGGCGGAAAACGGCCTGTTCGAAGGGAGGGGCCCGGCCGGGCGCTGCATAGTCTGATCATCGGTCGATCAGGATCCGGATCCGGGTCCACGGAGCGAGGAGAAACACTGATGGTCGGGTCGCGTGTCCTTTCCTTCGGGCACTATCAGCCTCCGAAAGTCTTGACCAATGCCGACCTCGAGCAGATGGTCGACACCGACGACGAGTGGATCCGGAGCCGGGTCGGGATCAGGACCCGCCGGGTGGCGGCCGAGGACGAGTCCGTTTCGGACATGGCCACGAAGGCCGCCGAGCACGCGCTGGCCAACGCCGGACTCACCGGTGCGGACATCGACTTCGTCATCGTGGCCACCTGCACGGCACTCGACCGCTCGCCCAACATGGCGGCCCGGGTGGCCGCCGCGGTCGGGGCACAGGCTCCCGCCGCCATCGACGTGAACACGGCCTGCTCCGGATTCCCGCACGCCATGGCACTGGCCGACCAGAGCATACGGACGGGTTCCGCCACCAAGGCCCTGGTCATAGGCGTGGAGAAGCTCACCGACTTCGTCGACTGGAGCGACCGCACCACGTGCGTGCTCGTCGGCGACGGCGCGGGCGCGGCCGTCGTCGTGGCCTCCGAGGAGCCGGAGATCGGCCCGGTCGTATGGGGTTCGGTACCCGAGATGGGCCAGGCCGTACGCATCGAGGCGCCGTCCAACACCTTCGCCCAGGAAGGGCAGTCCGTCTACCGCTGGGCCACCACGAAGCTCCCGGAGATCGCCCTCCAGGTCTGCGAGCGGGCCGGCGTGAAGCCCGAGGAGCTGGGCGGGGTCGTCCTGCACCAGGCCAACCTGCGGATCATCGAACCCCTGGCGCGCAAGATCGGTGCGGTCAACGCCGTCATAGCCAAGGACGTCGTCGAGTCGGGCAACACCTCGGCCGCGAGCATCCCGCTCGCGCTGTCCAAGCTCATCGAGCGGGGTGAGATCGAGAAGGGATCGCCCGTGCTGCTCTTCGCGTTCGGCGGGGGCCTGTCCTACGCCGGCCAGATCGTCAACTGCCCGTGACCGGCGCCGGCGGATCGACCGCGACGACATCCCCGCGCGCGCCGTGGTGGCCGCTGCTGCGGCTGCGGGAGGCGGTGACCGCGCCCCGGGCGCGGCTGCTGGTGTTCCCGCATTCCGGGTCCGGCCCCAACACCCTGTTCCCCTTGATCGAGCCGCTGCCCGACGACGTGGAGGTGCTCGGGCTCTCGCTGCCCGGGCGGGAGCGCCGGTTTGGCGAGCCGCCCGGCTGCCGGCTCGACCAGGTCCTGGACTCCGTCTCCGACGAGGTGCTCGGCCGTGACCCGCTGCCCACGGTGGTCTTCGGGCACAGCCTCGGCGCGCTCCTGGCCACCCGCGCCGCGCGGCTGCTCGGCCCGCACTGCCGGGCGGCCGTCGTCAGCGGGCAGGCCCCCGGCCGGACCCCGCGCCGGGCCCACGCCACCGCCACCGAGGAGGACGCCGTCCGGCTGCTGCGGGACGGCGGCGGCACCCCGGAGTGGGTGCTGAACGACCCGGACATGCTGGCGCACGTGACGCGCGTACTGCGGGCGGACATCGCACTCGGCCGGGAGGCCGCGGCGGGGTTCGAGGACGTACGGCTCGACGTGCCCCTGCACGCGCTGGGCGGCACGGCGGACCCACTGGTCCCGCACCAGCCGCTGGACGGCTGGGCCGCCCACACGACCGCGGCGTGCGAGGTGCTCCGGTTCGAGGGCGACCACTTCTTCCTGCTGGCCGACGAGCACCGCCCCACGGTCGTGGAGGTGCTGCGCCGGGCCCTCGCGGACGGCTGACCGGGCCGGGCCGGGCCGCCCGGACGCGCCGAAGAGCCGGAGTCACGTGGTGCGTGACTCCGGCCCGGGGGCCGTCCCCGGCCCGCGGGACGTCACGGCCGGATGATGCGGACCTGGTAGCTGCCGTTGCGCAGTTCACCCACCACGGACACGCTGATGCCCGCCTTCTCGTCGGTGAAGGTCTCGCCCGGCCGGAACGGCGCGTCCGAGAGCTCCGCGTGCACATTGGGCCGCCGGGTGCAGCCGCCGCTCGTGCTCGCGCTGTCCGACACGGTGATCGGGCCGTGCCCGGTGTCCACGTCGGAGTCCACCTTGTAGATGAGGACGCCCGGTTTGCAGACGGCCTCGTCGTTCCCGGCCCGGGTCCGCACCTCCACCGCGTACCCGGTGCTCTCCGACAGCGGGACGAAGGCCAGCTTGGTGCCGCCCCGTATCCCCAGCGGGGACAGGGTGTGGTCGCTGGTGCCCGACTTGGCCGCGCAGCTGATCTGCGTAGTGTCCAGCCAGCCCAGCTTCCACTTGTGCCAGCCCATCAGGTCGTTGTTGGCACCCCAGTCCTCGCTCATGATGTCCCAGTGCCCGACCGTGTTCCCGCCGTCCGAGGTGTAGAGGTCGGGCAGCCCGAAGACGTGCCCGTTCTCGTGCGGCAGCACCCGGTAGCCGGTCTCCTGGTAGGTGCCGGAGCCGTCGTCCTGCCGGCTGTAGACGAAGGACGTGTTGGCCAGCGGCACCCCGTCGGCGACCGGAGCCTCGCCGTTGCCCGAGAAGGTCACCGACAGGACGGTGTCCAGGGCGGACGGCCCGGCGTTCGGCGTGACCAATATGTTGATCAGGTCGTACCGGGTGAAGTCCACGTCGGGGTCGGCGGCCTTCGCTATGTGCTCGACGAGCTGCCGGTAGCCCGGCTCGTACGCGGACCCGCGCTCGATCCCGTACGCCGCGAAGGGCATCGGCATCCGCAGCCAGCCCTTTATCGGGGCCTCGGCCCGGTAGGCCAGCCGGCCGTAGGAACTGGTGCGGAACCATTCGGCCGTCTGGGGGAAGAACTCCGCCATCCGGTCCGCCGCCGTGCCCTCGCCCTTGGCGTCAGGGAAGTCGATCATCAGGTTCAGGGCCCGGATCTCGCCGGTCGAGCGTGAGTACCCGGGCGGGGTCGGCATGCCCTCGGACATCTGCACACCCATGGTGCCCGCGATCCGGCAGGGCGCGAGAGCCGATTCGACGGTCGTGGCCACCGCTCCGGCCGCCGAGTTGCCGCGGCTGGATATGCCGGTGCTGGCGGTCGTCGTGACGCCGAGGGCCAGCGCGGTCAGGCCGATGTACGCGCTGGTGCGGCATGGTCTGCGTATCCGGTGGCGGGTCTGCGACATGGACATCGCCTTCGGGGCCGCGGCAGCCGGCCCTGCCCGGTCTGCGCTCTGTCCGATCACCCTCCGCCGGGCGCGGCGCGCCCGCGCGCCGGGAGAGGCCGAACGTGGACACGCCCGTGACTCAGGTCACACGGGGGAGTGAAATAACCGGGGACCCGATCCCCGTTTGTACGGGAGTCCCGCTAAGCGGGGGGCGGCTCCCCGTTTGGGCGGGACGGTCGCGCAGTCCGCACCACGAGTCCACGGATCCGCGCCAGGGAGGCCCCGGAATGAAGAGCTCCACCAGCATCGCCCCGGCGGTCCGGCCCACCACGGACCCGGACCCGGCGCAGGTGCAGGCGCAGGTGCGGCCGCAGGTGTCCGCGACCGGCGTCCCGCGTCCGCGCGCCGACGCCGTCCGCAACCGCGAGCGGATCCTGGCGGCGGCCCGCGAAGCCTTCGTCGAATCCGGCTCCGCGACCCCCTTCGACGAGGTCGCCCGCCGGGCCGGCATCGGCAATGCCACGCTCTACCGGCACTTCCCCGACCGTCCCACCCTCGTCCACCACGTCGTTCTCTTCACGATGGGCCGGGTGACGGCCTCGGCCGAGGCCTCCCTCGCCGAGGAGCCCGACGCCTTCGCCGCCCTGTGCCGGTTCACGCACGCCGCCGCGGACGAGCGGATCGGCGCCCTGTGTCCGATGCTCGCCGACGGCTTCGACGGCGAACACCCCGAACTCCTCGCGGCACGCACCGCGCTGGAGGAGGCCGTCGTCACCCTGCTGGCCGCGGGCCAGGACGCCGGACTGGTCCGCACGGACATCGGCGTCGGCGACCTGATGGTCGCCCTGTCCCAGCTCAGCCGCCCCCTCCCCGGCACCGCGTGCCTCGACACCGACCGCTTCGCCCACCGTCATCTCCAGCTCTTCCTCGACGGGTTGCGCGCCCCGGCCCGTTCCGAACTCCCGGGTTCGGCAACGACCTTGGACGACCTGCGGCAGAAAACCATGTGACGCGCACAAAGCTCAAAAAATATCCTTTTTCAGTCATTCCGCACAGTGAAGTGGGTACCCCCATGTCCAAAACGGCCGCGAGCCTCGCGCCGGCTGCCGATCCCAGCCGCTGGAAGGCACTCGTCTTCATAGCCCTGGCCCAGCTGATGGTCGTCCTCGACGCGACCATCGTGAACATCGCCCTCCCCTCCGCCCAGACCGACCTCGGCATCTCGGACGGCAACCGCCAGTGGGTCATCACCGCGTACGCGCTGGCCTTCGGCGGACTGCTCCTCTTCGGCGGCCGCATCGCCGACAAGTGGGGCCGTAAGAACGCCTTCGTCGTCGGCCTCATCGGCTTCGCCCTGGCCTCCGCGCTCGGCGGCGCCGCGAACGGCGAGGCCATGATGCTCGGCGCCCGCGCCCTCCAGGGTGCCTTCGGCGCGCTGCTCGCGCCGGCGGCCCTGTCGCTGCTCGCCGTCATGTTCACCGACGCCAAGGAGCGCGCCAAGGCCTTCGGCATCTACGGGGCCATCGCGGGCGGCGGTGGCGCCGTCGGCCTGATCCTCGGCGGCTTCCTGACCGAGTACCTCAACTGGCGCTGGACCTTCTTCGTCAACATCCCCTTCGCGATCGTCGCGGCCGTGGGTGCCTGGCTGGTCATCCGGGAGTCCGCGGGCTCCCGTAACCGCGCGCCGCTCGACATCCCGGGCGTGGTCCTGTCCACCACCGGTCTCGTCGCCCTCGTGTACGGCTTCACCCGCGCCGAGTCCGCCGGCTGGTCGGACGCCGTGACGGTCGCCATGTTCGTCGCCTCGGCGGTGCTGCTGGCCGCCTTCGTCCTCGTCGAGTCCAAGGTGAAGTCCCCGCTGCTGCCGCTGCGCGTCCTGCTGGAGCGCAACCGCGGCGGTGTCTACCTCTCGCTGGGCCTCGCCGTCATCTCGATGTTCGGCCTGTTCCTCTTCCTCACCTACTACCTGCAGGTCGTGAAGGGCTTCTCGCCCGTCAAGACCGGCTTCGCCTTCCTGCCGATGATCGCGGGCATGATCACGGGCTCCACCCAGATCGGCGCCCGCCTGATGACCCGGGTCCCGCCGCGCCTGCTGATGGGCCCCGGCTTCCTGGTCGCAGGCCTCGGCATGCTGCTGCTGACCCAGCTGGAGGTCGGGTCCTCGTACCCGGCGCTGATCCTGCCGGCGCAGCTGCTGCTCGGCCTCGGCATGGGTACGGCGTTCATGCCGGCGATGTCCCTGGCCACGCACGGGGTGGACCCGGCCGACGCCGGTGTCGCCTCCGCCATGGTCAACACCTCGCAGCAGGTCGGCGGCGCCATCGGCACCGCGCTGCTGAACACCATCGCCGCCTCGGCGACCACCGCCTACCTGACCGGCCACGCGGCCGAGGCCGCTGCGGGCGGCCCGGCCGGGCAGCTGATCCAGGCGCAGGCCATGGTCGAGGGCTACGCGTCCGCCATCTGGTGGGCGGTCGGCATCCTGGTCGCCAGCTCGGTCATCGCGCTGACGCTGATCAACACCGGCCGTCCGGGCGCCGGCGGCCCGGTGGCCTCCGGTTCCGGCGACGACGCCGAGCTCAAGGTGCCGGTGCTCGCCCACTGACCAGGGCCGAGGGTCCTGCGGAACGACTGATGACCCCATCTCGTTCAAATTTGAACGAGATGGGGTTAGTCTGTTTCCGTACGCGTTTCAACCAAAAGAGGAGCGCCCCCGTGATCCGTATACCGGCCCTGTACCTGAGTCACGGCGCACCCCCGCTGGCCGACGACCCCCTCTGGCCGGGCGAGCTGGCCGCCTGGTCCGCCGGCCTGCCGCGCCCCCGGGCGATCCTGATGGTCTCCGCCCACTGGGAGGAGGCGCCGCTCGCCCTCGGCGCCACCGAGCGCGTCCCTCTCGTGTACGACTTCTGGGGCTTCCCGGAGCACTACTACCAGGTGCGCTACGACGCCCCCGGCGCCCCGGAGCTGGCCGCCTCGGTCCGCAAACTGCTGCGCGCCCCCGGCACCCCGGTCCAGGACATCCCCGACCGCGGCCTGGACCACGGGGCGTACGTGCCCCTGGTGGAGATGTACCCGGAGGCCGACATCCCGGTCCTCCAGATCTCCCTGCCCACGCTGGACCCGGCCGGGCTGATGGACATCGGCCGCAAGCTGGCCCCGCTGCGCGACGAGGGCGTGCTGATCGTGGGCAGCGGCTTCTTCACGCACAACCTGGCGGCGCTGCGCCATACGGGTCCGGGCGTCCCCGCCTGGTCGGCGGAGTTCGACGCGTGGGGCCGCGAGGCGCTGGCCGCGTCCGACGTGGACGCCCTGCTGGACTTCGAGCACAAGTCCCCGGCGGGCCGCCTGGCCCACCCCCGCACGGAACACTTCGCCCCGCTCTTCGTCACCCTCGGCGCGGCCGAATCCGACCTGACCGCCGCCCGCACCCCGGTGGAGGGCTTCTGGATGGGCCTCTCGAAGCGCTCCCTCCAGTACGGCTAGTGCTGTGGCCGGGAAGGTTTGCCGGGTCACGACGCCCGGCACGGTGAGCACGGTGACGATGCCGTTCTCGTCGTAGTCGTCGATGAGTACGCAGACCGGGATCCCCCCGCGCGCGTAGGAGCTGCGCTTGCGGGTGCGGTCGCGGGTGATGCTCTCGCTGCCGGGGGAGACGACCTCGACGATCAGTGCGACGGCGGAGGCGTCGATCCCCAATCCGTCCTCGGTCACGTGCTCCTCCGCGTCCGCCGGAACGATGAAACGCGCTTCTCGTGGCGGCGGACGTCCGATGGGGCGCAGGCCGGTTTGGGGCGGAATGCGCTGCTCGTGGCGTATCCGGCCGTTCGATCGCCTGTCCAGGCAACCAGAAGCCGGTGCGGCCCGTCTTCGGGGTGGGAGTGCAGCCGAGGGTGGCGCTGTTCCGGAGTGAAGACGGCCGTGTCGAATGTGACGGCAGTCTCACGGGCGTAGTGGTTGCAGAGGTCCGTGAGGGGCGCCGGATCGGCCTCCGCTCCGGGCCTGACCTGCACCTCTTCGAGATCTTGTGGCCTCCGCCCCCCTCCGGCGGCGGGGCAGGATACTGCAAGATCTCGAAAAACAGGGAGCGGCGTGGGAATTCTGTCCCGATTCCAGTCGTTGTTTCCTTCGGAAGCGGGCACTCGGGAGAGTGTCCGTGACGCACCGGACCGGTCGGCAGCCGTCCCGGCGGCGTCCACCAGCCGCACCGCGACCGAACACTTCGCAAGGGAGCACGCATGGCAACCCGCGCCGTCGCCCGTCGTCAGTCCACGAGCAGCGCTCGCGCTGTGGGCGGGGAGATCGCAGACCGTGACCTGGTCGGCATGTACCTGGACGAGATCGCGCGCACCCCGCTGCTCGACGCCGCCAAGGAAGTGGAGCTCTCCCAGATCATCGAGGCGGGCGTCTACGCCCAGCAGATCCTCGACGGCGCGATAGAACGCGACGGGGACACCCCGGCCCGCGAGGAGCTGGAGGCGCTGGCCGCCGAGGGCGAGCGGGCCAAGGAAGTCTTCATCCGCTCGAACCTCCGCCTCGTCGTGGCCGTGGCCCGGCGCTATCCCCGCAGCGGTCTGCCCCTCCTCGACCTGATCCAGGAGGGCAACGCGGGCCTGGTCCGCGCGGTCGAGAAGTTCGACTACGCCAAGGGCTTCAAGTTCTCCACGTACGCCACGTGGTGGATCCGGCAGGCGATCACCCGGTCCATCGCGGACCAGTCCCGCACCATCCGCCTCCCCGTCCACCTGGTCGAGGAGCTCGGCCGGATCCGCCGCATCCAGCGTGAATTCAACCGCGAGAACGGCCGCGACCCGGAGCACGCCGAGATCGCCGCCGAGCTGGACTCGACGGAGAAGCGCGTGGGCGACGTACTGGACTGGGCGCGCGACCCGGTCAGCCTCAACATGGCGGTCGACGACGACGGCGACACCCAGTTCGGTGACCTCCTGGAGGACACCTCGGCGATCTCGCCCGAGCAGTCCGTGCTCTCCCTGCTGCGCAGCGAGGAGCTGGAGGACCTGCTGGGCAAGCTCGACCAGCGCACGGCGTCGATCATCAAGATGCGGTACGGCATCGAGGACGGCCGCGAGCGGACCCTGACGGAGGTCGGCAAGCAGCACGGCCTGACCCGTGAGCGGATCCGCCAGATCGAGAAGCACGCGCTGCTGGAGCTGAAGCGGATGGCGCGCGACACCGGCTTCGACGCCGTGGCCTAGAGCGGCCCGCCGTCGAGCCCCCCGTACGAGCCCCGGTGCCTATCCCCCCCAGGCGCCGGGGCTCTCTCCTGCCCGGAGCCCCGGCTACGGCGCCGCGGCCTCGGACAGCCGCGCGGCCAGTGCCCCGGCCGCCTCCCGCAGTGCGGCCGGCTCCCGCACGGTGAACGGCAGGCCCGTCAGGGCGAGCCGCGCCACCGTCCACTCCGGCGCGTCCGCGCTCTCGAAGCGCACCGAGCTCCCCGTCCCGTCACCCGGCAGGGCCGCGGCCCGCAGCCAGGCCGGCAGCTCCGCCGGGCCGGCCGCGAAGTCGACCTCCACCCGGTACGGCTGCTTCTCCCCGCCCCGCAGCCCCCGCCGGACGAACTCCTCCGCCTCCATCGGCAGGTCCCGCCGCACGAACCGGGCTCCCGTCGCGAAGGCCTCCTCCACCCGGTCCACCCGGAAGGTCCGCCAGTCGTCCCGCTCCAGGTCGTAGGCGACCAGGTACCACCGGCTCCCGGTGCTGACCAGCCGGTACGGCTCCACCAGCCGCCGCGTCTCGGCCCCGTTCCCCGCCCGGTACGCGAACCGGAGCCGCTCCGGCCCCGCCACCGCCGCCGCCATCGTGGTCAGCGTCCGCGGGTCCACGCTCGCCCCGTCCCCCCGGGACAGTGCGATCGTGGCCGACTGGAGCGCGCTCACCCGGTGCCGCAGCCGCGAGGGCAGGACCTGCTCCAGCTTGGCCAGGGCCCGTACGGAGGCCTCCTCGACCCCCTCGATCGCGTGCCCGGCCCCGGCCCGCAGCCCCACCACGATGGCCACGGCCTCCTCGTCGTCCAGGAGCAGCGGGGGCATCGCCGCCCCCGCCACCAGCCGGTATCCGCCCTCGGCCCCGAGAGTGGCCTCCACCGGGTACCCGAGGTCCCGCAGCCGCCCGACGTCGCGCCGGATGGTCCGCGGGCTCACCCGCAGCCGCTGGGCCAGCTCACTCCCGGGCCATTCCCGCGGGGTCTGGAGGAGGGACAGCAGGGAGAGCAGCCGTGCGGGTGTGTCGGTCATGAATCAAGGCTGCCAGCGAAATAGGACACGAACTGACCTAGACGCCGTCTAAGTTTCTCCTCATGAGCACCGAGACGTCCAAGACATCGCCCGAAAGAGAGAACGGGCCCGTACAAGAAGAGCGGAACGACGTAGCCCACGACGCACCCAGCTCGCCCGCCGACCGCCGCCGCTGGCTGGCGCTCGCCATCGTGATGACCGCGGCCTTCATGGACCTCGTCGACGTCACGATCGTCAACATAGCCATCCGCACCATGCGGGAGGACTTCGGCGCCTCCACCAGCGCGATCCAGTGGATCACCGCGGGCTATGCCCTTGCCTTCGCCGCAGGACTGATCACCGGTGGCCGTCTCGGTGACATCTACGGCCGCAAGCGTGTCTTCCTCATCGGCATCGCCGGGTTCACCGCGGCCTCGCTGCTCTGCGGCATCGCCGCCAACCCGGACGTGCTCGTCGTGGCCCGCCTGCTGCAGGGCGGTATGGCCGCCCTGATGGTGCCGCAGGTCCTGGCGATCATCCACGTCACCTTCCCGCCGCAGGAGCGCGGCAAGGTCTTCGGCATGTTCGGCGCGATCGTGGGCCTCGCCGCCGTCTCGGGTCCGCTGCTCGGCGCGCTGCTCATCGAGTGGGACCTCTTCGGCCTCGGATGGCGCCCGATCTTCCTGATCAACCTGCCCGTCGGCATCATGGGCGTGGTCCTGGGCCGCAAGTTCATCGCCGAGTCCAAGGCCCCCAAGGCGCTGCGCCTGGACCTGGTCGGCGTCGTCCTCGCCACCCTCGCCCTGGTCCTGCTGATCTTCCCGCTGACCCACGGCCACGAGAACGACTGGCCGCTGTGGGGCTTCGTCTGCATGGGCGCGGCGCCCTTCGTCTTCGCCGCGTTCATCGCGTACGAGAAGTACAAGATCAGGAAGGATGGCTCCCCGCTCGTCGAGCTCTCCCTCTTCAAGGTCAAGAGCTTCGCCGGCGGCATCGCCGTCCAGCTGACCTTCGGCATCGCCACCGGCATCTTCTTCCTGGTCTGGACGATGTACATGCAGATGGGCCTCGGCTGGAGCGTGCTGCGCGCGGGTCTCACCGGCATCCCGTTCTCCATCGCGGTCTCGGTCGCCGCCGGCCTCTCGGTCGAGAAGCTCGTCCCCCGCTTCGGCCGCAAGGTGCTCCAGGCCGGCGCGCTGGTCATGGCCGCCGGTCTGCTCCTCTACATCTGGGAGTCGCAGCACTACGGCATGGAGATCGCCTCCTGGCAGATGGCTGCCCCGCTGATCGTCATGGGCGTCGGCATGGGCCTGATCGTGGCTCCGCTGAACGACACCGTGCTCTCCGAGGTGCCGCGCGAGCACGCCGGATCTGCCTCGGGCCTGATCAACACCACCGGCCAGATGGGCAACGCGCTGGGCCTCGCCCTGACCTCCGTCGTCTTCTTCGGCCTCATCGGCGACGACATGGTCTTCGGTCCGCAGTACGTGGAGGCCTTCCGCGGCGCGCTCTGGTGGGTCGTGGCCGTACTCGTCGTGATCTTCGCGGTGATGTTCGTACTGCCGCGCCGCGCGCTCCCGATGGAGGAGCGCGAGGGTGCCGCCGAGCACGCCGGCCGCACCACGGAGAAGGTCCCGGTCGCCTGAGCCAGGCCCCACGCGCCATCGAACGGACATGCCCGTCCTCCCGGGCGGGCATGTCCGTTCTTTTCGTTTCCCTCCGCAGGCCTGCGCACAGGGGTGCGAATCCGCCGATAAGGCCTCGATCGGGGCCGCCGTCCAGCTGCCGGGCAGCGCCACGCCGACCCCGGCGGACCTGCGCCCCGACCGGGTCCGCATCACCGAGGACCCGCCCCCGGACCTCCGGCTCGCCGGCCCCGGCACGCCTTAGGGGGTGTCGTGCCGATCGGGCCGGCTCACCGTACGCGGGTGCGCAGTTCCATCGCTCCGCGCGCGGCCGCCTCGCTCTCGTACACCTCGCACATGTGCCGCCCGTCAGGCGTCGCCGTGTGCTCGACCTCCCACAGGCTGACCTCGCTCCCGTCCAGCAGGACGAAGGCGTGCTCGTACAGGCTGAAACCCGCGCCCCGCCCGTCCGAGAGGCAGTGCCGCGCGCCGAACGCCTGCGTGATCTGGTGCGCGTACGCCGACCGCAGCAGCGCCGCCACCCGCTCGCCCGGCCGGTCGGCGTTCTCCGCGCGGCGCAGCACCCGCCGGGCGTGGTCGGCGGAGTCCTCCACCGCGTACTCCCGGTGCCGCCGCACCGGGGCTGGGGCCGGGGCCGCGTACAGCACGCTCAGCAGCGCCACCCCGCCGTCCGGCTCGTCCTCGCCCGGCACCAGCACCGGATCCGGGGACGCCCCGGCCGACGCCTCGCCGAACAGCCGGGTCACGGCCAGGCAGGTCTCCGCCTTGCTCGCGAAGACCTCGTGCCGGACGGCCCGGTCGCCCTCCAGCCGGTAGGCCAGCTCCCACAGCGAGACCGAACCACCGTCGGTCAGCAGATAGGTGTGCCGGTGGGTCTCCCGCCAGACGCCCGCCTCCGGGCTGTGGTGGGTGGTGTAGAGCGAAGAGCTGTGGGCGAGCGCCGTGCCGAGGCGCTCGACCAGCCTGTCCGGCAGGTCGAAGGAGTTGAGGGCGCGGCCGAGGAGTCGTTCGAGGTGCGCCTCGGTTGTCTCGTACGGATCGCTCAAGGTGGGTCTCCAGGCCGTCGCAGCTTGTCACTTTGCGGAAGCTCAACGTAACCCCTGGCTCTGACATCACGTCCGGGGTTCGGTAAAACGTCCGGGAAGCATCGGAGGTTCCCGCCACACCTTCAGGTCAACTTGCCTACGGATGAGCATGGTTGGGGCCGATCTGAGGGGAAGCGCGGGACTATGGGCCACATGGCAACGAATACAGTGGGCCTCCCGCGTCAGCAGGTACGGCCCCACAACGGACATCCGGGCGAACACGACGCGGCGCCGAGGGGATTGGCCTGGCTGCTGGCCGCCACCGGGGCGGCCGGGCTGCTGGCCTCATGGGTGATCACCCTCGACAAGTTCCTCCTGCTGGAGGACCCGGACTTCAAGCCCGCGTGCAGTCTCAACCCGGTCGTCTCCTGCGGCAGCGTGATGGCGAGCGAACAGGCGGCGGCCTTCGGCTTCCCCAATCCGATGCTGGGGCTCGTCTCGTACGCCGTCGTGGTCTGCGTGGGCGCCGGCCTGCTGGCCGGCGCCCGCTACCGCGGCTGGTTCTGGCTCGGACTGAACGCCGGCACGCTCTTCGGCGTCGGCTTCTGCAGCTGGCTGATGGTCCAGTCGCTCTACGAGATCAACGCGCTCTGCCTGTGGTGCTGCCTGGCCTGGGTCGCGACCCTGCTGATGTTCTGGGCGGTCACCGCGCACAACGTCCGTACGCGCGCCCTGCCCGCCCCCCGCCCGCTGCGGGGCTTCTTCACCGAATTCGGCTGGGCCCCGCCCGCCCTGCACATCGGAGTGATCGGCATGCTGGTCCTCACCCGCTGGTGGGACTTCTGGACCGGCTGACCGCCGGGGGCGGAACGCGAAGAGGGTCCCGGCGGCTGGACGCTGCTGGGACCCTCTTCCTTCACTCCACAGGCTCAGCGGCCCGCGATCACCCGAAGGGCGGAGGAGCGGAGATCAGCTGCCGTTCGAGAGGTTGCCCGACAGGACGGGGATGTTGTCCAGGATGTGCGAGAGCGGCTCGTCGCCCTTGGCCTGGGTGGAGTTCTCGGTGCACTGCTGGTTCTGCGGGTTGGACAGGACGTTGATGTCCTGGACGCCGATGTTGAGCGCGGCGAGGACCGACTGCAGGTTGACCTTGGCGGGCAGGCCGATGCAGGGCTTGTTGAGGGTGCCCTGGACCAGGCTGAGCTGCGGGCTCATGTCGCCGTGGGTCTTCTGGTTGCCGTAGATCTGCTGGGCGCCGTTGCCGTTGACGGTGTTGACCCCGTTGTCGTTGCCGATGGCCATGGCCGGGGCCGCGGCGGCAGCGCCCGCGCCGATCGCAACGGCGGAGACCGCGGCGGCGGTCATGAACTTCTTGAACATCTTGTTCCTTCTGTCGCACGAGTGCCCGCTGATGGAGCGCCCTGGTCAACTGCCCGACCAGGGAGTTGGTTCCGGTGCTTCACTCAAACGGCCTGCGCGCGTCGAGGTTTTCCCCGCCCCGGGTGAGTGGCCTCCGGACGCCTGCGCGAAGCCCGTACGCAGCCAGCATCCGGCGGGGCTGCGGTTGCGCTCCGTGCGAGGTGTTCGCACGGTGGGTGAAGAAGCGGACTATTCGAGTCCATTTTCGTGTCCCCACCGCGAAGGAACATCCATGCACCGCACGAAGCCGTTCCGCGCCCGCCTCCTCGTCCCGTCCGCCCTCGCCGCCGTCATACTGTCCGGCGCGGCTGCCCCCGCGGGCGCCGCGGAGGGTGGCGGCTCCGCGGCCCTCACCGAGCGCGTGGCCTCCGTGAAGCAGCAGGTCGAGAAGATCGAGCGGCGCGCGGCGGCCGCGGGTCCCATCGACGACCTTCTGGCGAGCCTCAGCAAGACCCTCGAGGGGCTTCTCGCGACGGTCGGAGGTCTGCTGCCCGACGGGGTGAAGCTGCCGCCGATCGAGCTGCCGAAGCTGCCGGAGATCAAGCTCCCCGAGCTTCCCGACCTGTCCGGCCTCATCCCCGCGCTGCCGCCGGTGGAGCTCCCGCCGATCGACGGGGTGGTTCTCCCGGTGGACGCCCTGCCCGCGGCACCGGCCGCCCCGGCCCTCCCGGCTCTCCCGGCCGCCCCGGCCGCCCCGGCAGTTCCCGCCCTTCCGGCGATGCCGGCCCTCCCGGCGATGCCGGCCCTCCCGTAGGGGCGGTGCCGCGCCGTCAACCCGTCCGATGGTTACGACAATTGAGCCGAACAGGTCTCATCGTGCGCGTGACCGTGTCGTCTGGGAAGCTGGACCGTTTCGCTCGGTGTGAGCCCCGGTTCGGGGCAGAACATCGAACAGAAGGTGCACTTCCCATGAACTCTGCCAAGAAGGCCGCCCTGGTCCTGGCCACCGCTGGTCTCGCTGCGGCCGGTGCCGCCGGCTCCGCCGCCGCCGACTCGTCGGCCGAGGGCGCGGCCGTGGGTTCCCCCGGCGTCCTGTCCGGCAACCTGGCCCAGGTGCCGGTGCACATCCCGGTCAACATCTGCGGCAACACCGTGAACATCGTCGGCCTGCTGAACCCGGCGTTCGGCAACGTCTGCGTCAACAACTGACGTCGGCAGAACAACCGACTGTGGGCGCCCCGGCCTTGCCGGTGGCGCCCACAGTCGTGTCGGCGGGGGGTCAGCCGGGACGGCTCAGCCCTGGCCGCCGTTGAGCTTCACGCCGCCGAGCATGGGGGACGCCTGGGTGGCGCCGTTCGCGAGGCCGAGCACGGTGCCGGGCACGTCGTTGCGGACCTTGTTGACCTTCTGCGCGGTACCCACGACCTTGTTGACGGTGTCGCCCTGCTCGGCCAGTCCGTTGCCCACGGTCTGCGGAAGGGACTCGGAGACGGGCCCGACGGCGTTCAGCGTCTCGGTCACCCCGCCGGTCAGGCTCATGGGGGGCATCGCGGCCGCGGGCTCGGCCGCGAAGGCGGTGGCGGAGGCGCCGAGGGCGGCGACGGAGCCGACGACGACAGCGGCGACCTTCGTGAGCTTCATTATCGAAATCCTCTTCTTTCGTGGACAGAGGCGTCAGCGGCGACCGTCGCGCCGCTTTCACCCTGGGTAACGATTCCCCGTCGCTGCGGAAACGCGAACGCGCACGCGGTTAAGGGACGGGGGCATGACAGCGGCCGGAGAATCCGACGAGGATTCTCCGGCCGATATTTATTCCGATTACCGGTAGGAGACGCGCGACCGCCGGTACAGAATGGCGCCGCCCAGGATCAGGGCGCTGGCGAGGGCCGCCGCGGCCGCGGGCTGACCCGCGCCGGTCTCGGCCAGCATGGGCCCGGTCACGTGCGCCGGAGCCGGAGCGGGGGCCGGAGCGGGGGCCGGCGGCTGTACGGGCGCGGGGGCCGGAGCCGGTGTCATCACCGGGGGGAGGGTGACCGGGGTGTCACCGCCGGGGCCGGCCGGCGGCTGGTCCGCGGGCGGCACGGCCTCGGGCGCGGGGGCCGGGACCGGAGCCGGGTGCTCCACGGGCAGGCTGCCGTGCGGCGGCCCGGGTGCGGGCCCCTCCTCTACCACGGGAGCAGGTCCCGGTGCGGGGGCCGGCAGCGTGTGCGGAGCCTCCTCGGCCGGTGCCGGGGCGGGCTCCGGGGCGGGCTCCGGGGCGGGGAGCGTGTGCGGGGCCTCCTCGGCCGGAGGCTGGGCCGCGGGGGGTGCCGGCGGAATCTCCGGCATCGGCGCGGGCGCCTCCTGGACCGGTTCCGGGGTGGGCAGCGGGGCCGGGTGCTCCTCCACCGGTTCCGGCTTGGGGTGCGGCTGCTCGGGCGCGGGGGGAGCGTGGTGCGCCGGCGGGGGCGGCGGCGTCGACCCGGAGTGGTCGTCGCACTCCTCCTTGCCCCGCTGCTCACCCGGGCCGCCGTAGCCGCCCTCGTGCTCCGGCTCCTCCTGGCGCGGCTTCGCGTGCCGCGGTCCGTCCTGCCGGGGCTGCTCGTGCCGGGCCTGCTCCTCGTGGGGCTGCTCGTACCCGCCCGCGTGGCGCGGCGACCCGTGACGTTGCTCCGGCACCGCGTGCCGGCCCTCGCGCTCGTCGAGGTAGCGCTCGAAGGCCTCGGCGTGCTCGGGGCTGAGGTAGCGCCCGTAGTCGTAGCCGTCGTCCGTGTGCGAGCCGGTGTCGGTGACGCACGTGTTCCCCATCGCGGGGTTGAGCGCCGCACCGCCGTCCACGCTGTTGCCGCACACGTTCGGTGCGAAGGTGATCGGTACCGAGACGCTGTTGCCGGCCAGCACGCCCGGCGAATGCGAGGCCTCGGCGCTCGCTCCGGGGTGCGCGTAGGCCGCGCCGGTCGCGATCGACAGCAGACTCGACGCGGCTGCCGCCGTGAGCATCCCCTTGCCCAGTACCTGTCGGCTCAGTACCTGTCGCATGGGTCCTTCCCTGTCTACCGGCGCCACGGCCGGTGTGGAATCGGAGGTGGGGGGGGGGGGGGGGGGGGGGGGGGGGGGGGGGGGGGGAAAGGGGGGGGGGGGGGGGGGGGGGACCCCCCCCCCCCCCGCCCCGCACCCACCCCGCCGACCCGGCCGGAGGCCGTCTCGCGGGGTGGAACCCCCACGGCCGGATACCGGCAGGGGATTACCCTGGGCGG
>NZ_JBVIWA010000034.1:0-50105 GCF_055595065.1 Streptomyces sp. NPDC040545 | reverse complement strand
CCTCGAACTGGGGCTCACCCAGCTTGACCGAGATGATCGCCGTCAGACCCTCACGGATGTCCTCACCCGCGAGGTTGTCGTCCTTCTCCCGCAGCCCGCACTTCCCGTAGGGTGCTCTTGATCGTTTTCGGCGTCGGGGGGACATGGGCATGGGCAGGCAAGGCGCGAAGCGGATGGCGGTGGCGCTCGGCTTGCTCGGCGCGCTCGGTACAGGATGCGGGCCGGAGGCCGGCGGGACGGCGTCACCCGCCGCCGGGCCCACCGCGCCCGGCACGCCCACCGCGCCCGGCACGCCCAGCACGCCTGGCACGCCCGGCACGCCGCGAAGCGCGGCACCGGGTCCGGCCGCCGGCGGGCTCGCACCTGATCCGGGCACCCGTCCCGCCACCGTCGGACTTCCCGTGATGGAACAACTGGAGTGCGAGGAAGGGAGCTCCACATTCCGCTTCGGCGACGGCTGGGACCTGCGCCTCTCCGGCGTGGACGACCTGACCCCGCGTTCGAACGGGCCCGACGAGACCGTGACCACCTGCCGGGGCTTCCCGCTCATCAAGCTGACCAAGTCCGGCAGGACGGTGGCCGCGCCGGACCTCATCGCCCGAACAGAACTCTTCCGCACCGTGCCGGACCCGGTGGCCGCCGTGCGAAAGGCGATGGCCGCCTCCCTGCCGGCCGGCGGGCAGCGGACCGCAGTGGGCGAGCCGACCGTCGTCGCCGCCGGAACCCTGGCGCTCGCCTGTCAGCACAACATCGCCGACGGCTTCCCCATGGCCAGTTGTTTCTGGGCGGACTACGGCGCGGTCGGCGCGATCGACTACTTCCCGCCCGGCGGCGACCGGCACTTCGCCATGACGCAGGCGGTCGAGCGGACCAAGGAGTTCGCCCGCACAGCCCTCCGGGAGACCATCAACCGCTGACGCCTGGCGGCGCGTGTCCGCCCGGTCGAAGAGCGGGACGAGGTCGGCGCCGTCCGCCCGGTTCGCTGACGGCACAGCCGTCGGTTCACAGCTGATCCCCGCCTCTCGGGCGGGGATCGGGCAGTCGGCTGCCGGACGGGGTGCCGGTCCGACTCGGATCAGCGGGTCGGTGTTCACCGGGTCATTCGTCGGCCGCCAGGGTGAAGCTGCAGGTGGACCAGCCGGTGCAGTCCCGCTCCGACAGTTCCTGTTCCTGCTCCTGCGGAAGCAGTTCCAGAGCGTTGAGGTCGGTCGTCGTTCCGTTCATCGTCTTGCCTCTCTCCTCGAACCTCTCGGGTCACCTCGGCCCGACAGAAGGTCGATACCCTGACAAATCGACACAACACCGGACTTGGGATTTCTTTGCACTTCGAGTGCAAATACTTACGATCGGCCCCGCTCCGGCCGACAGGAAGGCCTGACGGGGCGGGCATAGACTGGTGAGCTGCGCACACGGACCGTGAACGCCTGAGGATCCGGCGAGGATCCAGGAGGGCGCCGACCCCCATGACCACGCATCCGGATCCGCATCCGCCTCCCGCCCGGCCGCGCGACGAGTCGGCCGACTCGCTCCTGCTGCTCGATGTCGCGCGTGCGGTACTGAGTCGCTGCGGAGGTCAGCGGTGGACCTTGCAGCCGGCGGATTCGTGGTGCTTCGCACGGCCCCCGGACATCGCCGTGCGGCGCGCGCACGGATGGAAGCTCCATGTGTCGGCGACGCCCCTGTCGGCCGCCCTCGTCCTCGCCCGCTCGGCGGAGGTACTCGTACGCCGCACGGCTTCCTTCAAGTTCGCCGTCGATCTCGAACGGGTCACGCGTCTCGGCGACGTCTGGCACGACCGGGGCACGGGCGGGAAGTTCGTCACCGTGTACCCGGAGGACGACGACCAGTTCCGCATCCAGGCACGCGAGTTGGACGGCGCGATGGCCGGCCTCGGCGGACCGCGGATCCTGTCCGACAGGCCGGTGCGGCCCGGCAGCCTCGTCTCCTTCCGGTACGGGCAGTTCAGCGGCGACATGGTCCTGACCGACGACGGTGTCCTCGAACCCTGGATGACCGGCCCGGACGGCAGCAGGATCAAGGACGAGCGCACCGCGGACACGCGAACAAGGGCGGCGTCTACCGGGCGTTGGACGAGCGGACCGGCCTCGAGGTCATCGTCAAGCACGCGCGGGCCCACGTCGGGGCCCGTCTGGACGGAACCGATGTACGCGACCGGCTGCGGGACGAGGCCCGGATGCTGGATCAGCTCGCACCGCTGGGGGTCACGCCCGGGAAGGTGCATCTGTTCGACGAGCAGGGGGACTTGTTCCTCGCCGAGGAACTCGTGCCTGGACAGCCCCTGCACCTGTGGCAGTCGGCGCGCGCCCGGGACGGCGGACCCGGCGCGGACGAGGCGGCCGCGACGGTGACCCGGCTGGTGAACCTGCTGCGGACCGTCCATGAGGCAGGGTTCGTGATCCGCGACTTCAAGCCGCACAACGTCATGGTCACCCCGGCCGGGGACCTCCGGCTGATCGATACGGAGTACGTCGTAGAAGCGGGGCAGGAACGGGCTCCCGCGTACACACGGGGATTCGCCGCACCCGAGGTCAGAGCACTGGGCCTGCACGCGTCGCCCGCGGAGGCCGCGAGGGTGGCCGGGCCGGAGGCGGACCGCTTCAGCCTCGGGGTGGTCCTCTTCTCCGTTCTGACCGGCCTCGATCCACGGTGGGCGGCCGGCTGGACCGACGACGTCGTCCGGCCGCAGGACGCGCTGCCCGTGCTCCCGCTGATCGCCCTCGCCCATCCCCCGCTGGCACCGTTCGGCGAGCTGATCGACGGTCTGACCCGCCCCGACCCCGGCGCCCGGTGGACCCTCCCGCACGCCCTGGCCTGGCTGGCCGGGCCGAGCGCGCCGAGCACCACCGCGAGCGGGGCCATGGCCGCGGCCACGGCCACGGCCCCGCGAGCCGCGCTCCCCCCGTACCGGCCGGCGGCGATCGACCGGCTGCTCGACGACGGTCTCACCCACCTGCAGCGCACCATGACCCCCTGGCGCGCCACCCTGTGGCCCGCACCGGAATGGAACGTGCCGCGCAGCGATCCCTGCAACACGTGGAACGGTGCGGCCGGCGTGCTCGCCACCCTCACCCACGCCGCGCGGGCCCGCGGGAGCGCCTCCCTGCTCTGCACCGTGGCCGAGGCCGCGCGCTGGCTCGACGAGCGCCTGTTCAGCGTGGACCGGCTGCTTCCCGGGCTGTGCTTCGGCCGTTCCGGTACCGCCTGGGCGCTCTACGACGCCGCCCGGCTGCTCGGTGACACGGCCATGGCCGAGCGGGCGATCACGCTCGCCGAGCGGCTCCCGACCCGCTGGCCGAGCCCCGACTTCACCCACGGCCTCTCCGGAGCGGGCACCGCGCGCCTGCACCTGTGGCGGGCGACCGCCCGCGACTCGCTGCTCGACACGGCGCTCACCTGCGCCGATGCCGTTCTGGACGCCCGACCGGGCGGACGGCGACTGGACCTGGCCGACCTCCCACGACACGGACTCCGTACTCGCGGGGGCGCACACGTACGGATTCGCTCACGGGACGGCGGGGGTCGGAACCTTCCTCCTGGCCGCCGCGGCCGCCGCCGAGGCCCGTGGGCGCACCGGGGACGCGGGCCGGTTCGCGGCCGCCGCCCTCGGCGCGGGTGACAATCGACATCGCGGACTTCATCGCACCGGTCACCGACGTCGACGGGGTCGAAGTCCAGCTGGGCCCCGTGCACACGCTGTTCGTGACCGCCCGCCTGCTGCGGCCACCCACCCGCATCGACCAGGTCAAGCTCACCGGGGCGCTGGCCGCCATCGAGCGCGCGTACCCCTTCAGCCCGTCGGGCGTGTTCACGTTCCTCGCGTACGGCCTTCCGTACTTCCGACGGTTACCCGGAGGGCTGCAGGGCGATCTGGTCTCCGCGCACATGCCGCGCCTGCGCTCTGCAGCGCACCGGTACGTCCTGGAGGAAGCGGTGCCCGGCCCCACGGACGTGTCCCCCGCCAACAGCGGCATCGTCAAGCGCAAGTTCCACGTGCCGGTGGCGATCGAGGGCAACGACCTGCTGCTCACCCTGCGCAGCGACCACGCCGCCAACATCCAGGACGTACTCAGGTGGCTCGGCGGGAGTCAGACCCTCGCCGGCCGCCCCCAGCCCTCGCCGCCCCTCTCCGACCTCCTCTCCTTCACCTCCGCCCGGGCGATGTTCACCCAGATCGGACTGCCCAGGAAGCTGGCGGACGAGGCGTCGCTGCCCTACGCCTTCATGGTCAATCCGCGTTCGCCGATGTGGATGGGCTTCGCGGACCAGCAGACCGCCGGAACCGCCGACGCCGACGCCGTCACCTTCCGGGCGAGCGGCCTCACCACGGCGAAGCCGGGCTCCTACTTCGACGCCGGCGCCGTCCAGCACCTCTCGCACGTCCTCATGGACCTCCAGCAGTTCTACGACGTCGACGACGCCGGTGTGCCGGGAGACGACGCCTCGTTCACCGAACGCGTCCAGTACATGTTCCGTTCCACGCCGCCGCCTTCGCAGGGGAACGCCGACCAGATCACCGACGGCGGAGGACCCGCGTTCCTGCCGAACACCTTCCAGGGCACCGACGACGCCCTCCTGAGCGCGCAGGGCCGGGGCACCCCGGACGGGGAGCGCCGCATCGGCCACCTCTCCTGCCTTCAGCGGTCCTCACGCACGGCCGACGGAAAGCCGCTGCACGTCCGCATGGACGGGCCGGGCTACAGCACCATGGACGTGCCGGACGGGTCGCTCCAGCCCAAGCTGGAGTTCACGGTGTTCGTCCCGACCGCCGACTTCTTCGCCACGATGCGCACGCATCAGGCCTCGCTCGACCTGGCGGCGGCCCACGGTGTCCCCGAGGAGGAGAACGGGCTGGAGCGGTTCCTGACGGCGACTCGGCGGCAGAACTTCCTGACACCGCCCCGTCGCCACCGGGCGTTCCCCCTCGTCGAATTCCTCTGAGGCCCGGCTGGTCGCTTCGTGCCGACGTCGACGAGCGGAGGACGCCGGCACGAAGCGACCGAGGGCGACCGGGTGCGGCCGGGCCGCCGCTACGCGCGCGCGGCCCGCGCTCCCCTGCCCCCGGTACCGTGCGACAGCCGGCCGTGCAGAGCAGGACCGCCGACGGTCACCAGCACGAACAGGAACCCGGCGGTGATCAGCGCCGGTTCGGGGAACCACAGGCCTGCGAGCCAGTCGACCACCAGGGCCACGGCCACGACAAGCACCTTCGCCGCCACCAGACCGAAGAACAGGCCGCGGTCCACCGGGGTGCGCCCGGCGCGGGCGAGACGGCGGCCCACGAAGCGTCCGGCCACGCTGACACAGAGCACCACCACGAGGACGCGCAGTGCGTGCTCCCACGCGGGCGTGTCCCCGCCGAAGGCCCAGACAGCGCCCACGGCCGCCCCCGCGGCGGCGTAGGCGAGCACGCGCGCGGGCCGGGCCGACCGCGCGGGCGGCCCGGTACGACTCGGCCGGGAACACACTCGGGTGCCGTAGACAGACATGTCTCGCCTTTCATTACAGAAAGCAAGCATTAGTTACAAATACAGACAAAACAACTTGCACTCCGAGTGTCATATCCTCGGGGGTGACTCGTCAAGCCCCGACCTCGGCGACGCGGCCGGATCCGAGCGATGGCCCAGTCGGGTGCACCGCCGCCCCGCAAGGCCTCCGCGGCGGAAAGTCCCTGGTAGAGGTGGTCCATGGCGCCACAGTTGCGGACATTGGAGGCCCAGGAATGGGACACCTGGTACCGGACCCTGGAACGGGCCTTCGGCGGCCCGCCCACGCCCCCGGAGGCGCGCGAGCTGTGGCAGAGCCTGACCGAACACGACCGGTCCATCGGCGGGCCGGCCGCCCGGGCATGCCGGCCCGCGTACCCGGATGGGAGCGCCTGGCCGTGCTGGCACCCCAGGGCGGCGGCCGCGATGGCGGCTCACCGCTCCAGTGCGTCGTCGCCGAACGGGACGGGGCGACGGTCGGGTACGCCCGGTTCCACAACACACCGCAGTGGGACGTCTCGGGCGCACGCGGCACGATCGTGCTGCGGGACCTCGAAGCCCGGGATCCGGCCGCGTACGCGGCACTGTGGCGGTTCCTCTTCGGGATCGATCTGACCTCGACGCTCGTTGCGCAGAACCGCCCGGCGGACGACGCCTGGCAGCACCTCGTCTCCGACATCCGCCGATGCGAACGGCAGCTGCGGGACGGGCTGTTCGTCCGGCTGGTGGATGTGGGCGCCGCGCTCGGAGCCCGCACCTACCGCGCCCCCGTCGACGTCGTTCTGAAGATCGAGGATTCCTTCTGCCCCTGGAACGGGGGCCGTTGGCGGCTCACGGGGGACGAAGGGGGCGCCTCGTGCACGCGTACCCGTGCGGCTGCCGATGTGACCCTGTCGGTACGGGCGTTGGCCTCCGCCTACCTGGGCGGCGTCCCGCTGACCGCCCTCGCACGGGCCGGGCGGGCCGGTGAACTGAGCGGTGGCACGCTCGAACGGGCCTCACTGGCCTTCGGCAACGAGGCCGCCCCCTGGCTGCCGCACTCCTTCTAGGCAGCGTGGCGGCACATCTCACCGGATCGGCTGAAAGAGCTGGTGCGCCCCGGCCCGCGGGTGGCGGCGCTGTTGCTGCTCGCCTGCCCGGCGGTGGCGAGCGCGGACCAGATCGCCTGGGCCGGCGCGCAGGTCCACGCGATCCGCGCCGCCCCCCACTGGCGGAGTGGCGACCATGAGCTCCAGGCCCGCTTCGGACACCGGGCCCAGGAGGGCGAGCAGCCGTGGCGGAGTGGACTCCGACCGCCTCCACCCCCTGGCACAGCAGGAGGAGCTCGCGGACGGCATCGCGTCCGCGGACGGGGTGCGGATCATCCGCTCCCCGTACGGGCACGACGGCTTCCTGCTGGAGACGGGCCAGGTCGCCGCACTGGTACGGGAGTTGCTCGACGGTCGGTTCGGCTGACCGGGCAGGGTGTTCCTCGCCCCGGCCTGAGGGCCGTCAGCAGGACGGCCAGGACGGCCAGGGGCGGCCAGGACGGCCAGGGGCGGCCAGGACGGCCAGGACGGACCGGTCGACGGAACGCACGTGGCTTCGGATCCCCCTGTCACCGATCGAGCGCACGGTTCGCCATGGCCACGGAGAACCCCTCCGCCGCTGTGACAAGGGGGAACTCCGTCCAGACGGTCTTGCCGTCCCGGGTGTAGCGGGTGCCCCATCGTTCGGTGAGCTGGGCCACCAGGAAGAGACCGCGCCCGCCCTCGTCGGTGGTGCGTGCCCGCCGTAGGTGCGGTGCGGTGTTGCTGCTGTCGGAGACCTCGCAGATCAGGCTGCGATCGCGGATGAGCCGCAGGGTCACCGGCGTGCCGCCGCCGTACCGGTAGGCGTTGGTGACCAGTTCGCTGATGACCAGTTCGGCGGTGAAAGCCAGCTCTTCCAGCCCCCATCCGGTCAGTGTGGCCTCCGCCAGGTGCCGGGCCCGGGCGGCTGCGGTCGGTTCTGCGGGCAGTTCCCAGGAGGCGACCTGCTCCGGCGCCAACACGCGGGTGCGGGCGAGGAGAAGTGCGACGTCGTCCGGTGGGTGTTCCGGGAGCAGGGCCTCCTGGACCGCCGTGCAGGTCTCCTCCAGCGAGCGGCCGGGCCGGGCCAGGGCCTCCCGCAGCCGGGCGAGTCCCTCGTCGAGGTCGAGGCCACGGGCCTCGACCAGGCCGTCCGTGTACAGCGCCAGCAGGCTCCCCTCGGCGAGTTCCAGTTCGGCGGACTCGAACGGGAGTCCGCCGAGACCCAGCGGCGGCCCCTCGGGAAGGTCGGGCAGGCTCACCGCGCCGTCGGAGGTCACCACGGCGGGGGGCAGGTGGCCCGCCCGGGCCAGGGTGCAGCGCCGGGAGGTGGGATCGTAGACCGCGTAGAGGCACGTCGCGCCGACGATCTGGCGGCCCCGCGAGCTTCCGTCGGCCGGCTCCTGCTCATCCGCCAGGCGGTTGACCAGGTCGTCCAGGTGGGAGAGGACCTCGTCCGGGGCGTAGTCGAGGCCGGCCAGGGTGTGTACGGCCGTGCGCAGGCGGCCCATGGTGGCCGCGGCGTGCAGACCGTGGCCGACGACATCGCCGACGACGAGGGCGACGCGCGCTCCGGAGAGCGGGATGACATCGAACCAGTCACCGCCGACGCCGGTGGCGGGATCGGCCGGCAGATAGCGGTGCGCGACCTCGACCGCGCTGTTCTGGGGCAACGCCTGCGGCAGCAGGCTGCGCTGCAAGGTCAGCGCGGCCTGATGCTGCTGGGTGTAGCGGCGGGCGTTGTCGATGCACAGGGCGGCCCGCGCGGCGAATTCCTCCGCGAGCGTGAGGTCGTCCTCCTCGAACGGCTCGGGCCGCTCGGCCCGCCACAGGCTGAGCAGGCCGAGGAGCAGACCGCGGGCCGTGAGCGGTACGACGATCAGTGAGTGCGCGTCCAGGTCGAGGGCGCGCCGTCTGCGCTCGTGGTCCTGGAAGTACCAGCCGGGGCTGCTCCGGAGTACCGGTTCGAGGATGGACCGCTGTTCTGCGAGGCACCTGGCGTGCGGGGTACGCGGGTCGAAGCGGAAGACCTCTCCGGCGGGGTGCATCGCCTGCAGCGCCTCTGCCACGACCGAGTGGACGGCCATTCTGCGGACCAGTCCGTTCGCCTCCTCGGCGGTCTCGTCGCCTCGGGCCACCGACTCCAGCAGATCCACCGAGACGGCGTCCGCGAGGTCGGGGACGGCGACGTCGGCGAGCTCCTGGGTGGTCTGGGCGAGATCCAGTGTGGTCCCGATGCGGGCGCTCGCCCGGTTGAGCAGGGCGAGCCGCCGCCGGGCCCGGTAGCGGTCGGTGACGTCCTCCACGAGTTGGGTGACCCCGAGGATCCCGCCGGAGGGGTCCTCCATCCGGAACGCCGACACCGACACCACCCGCTCGTGGTCGGGGTCGCTCCTCGGGCGACAGCGCTGCTCGGTGAAGATCAGGGGGGCGCCCGTCTCCAGCACCCGTCGCAGGCGGGTTTCGATGGTCTTCACGTCCGGACCGATGAGGAAGTCGCCGATGCGCCGGCTCCGTATCTCCGCGGCGGAGAGCTGCGTGAACCGGGCCAGCGCCCGGTTGATCCGCAGGATGCTCAGATCGGGGGCGTGGACGGACAGGCCGATCGGGGAGCGCCGGAACAGGCCGTCCAGGACCGACCGGTCCGTCTCCCACCGCAGCACCTCTTCGGCCGGGGCGACGACGAGGAACCACTCGCGGGCCGAGCCGGCGCGGATGACGGCGCGGGCGCGGAAGCCCAGCTCCACCCGCCGCCCGCTGCGGTGCAGGACGGGCAGGACACCGGACCAGCCCCCGTCGCGCTCGCAGGCGGCCACCGCGTCCAGGACGGCCTCGCGGTCACGGGAATCGACCAGGAACTCGACCGCCCTGCGGCCCAGCACGTCGTCGGGCGGGTAGCCGAGGTGCTCCTGTGCGCGCTCGCTCCAGCCGACGACCCCGCCGTGTTCGTCCAGTACCGCCGAGGCCGAGTTGTGCAGCGCGAACGGGTCCTCGGGCACCTCGCCCGATCCCGGCACCGGTGCGTCCATCGCTGCCACCCTTCGACCTGCCGAACGGACCGCACAGCGGGCATTGCCCCAGCGACTACCCGGAGTGATCGGAGATCAGGGGTCGAGCAGTCGGCATACCTTCAGTATCGCCGCGCCGCCGCACGTCGGCAGAGGGCCGTCCACCGCGCGCCCGCGGATGCCGCACACCGGGGCTGGGGATCCCGACGTTCGCGGCGGCTCTCACCGTTTCCGCCGGAGTCGGAACGACCGCTGGCACCTGGAACAGGCCGACCCGGACGGCCCTCGGCTCATCAGCGCTCGTGAAGCGTCGTACCAGCGGCGGGCGGACTCGACAGCAGCACTCTGCCGAGTCCACCTCGTCTGCGGCGATTCCGACGGTACGGACCGTCCCGGGACGGTCCTGGACGGCCCTGGACGAGCTGAGGGCCGGGCCGCTGTCAGCCCTGGGGGCCGGCGGGCTGGGCGTCCTTGGACAGCGGCACCTCTCCGGTGTTGTCGACGTGACGGGCGGCGACCCACACGGCCTGGTCGCGCAGCAGGTACCAGATGCTGTTGCCGTCGATGGTCTGCGCGTGCACCTTGCTGTGCAGACCGACCTGGGCGCCTTGGTTCAGATTGCCGACGAGGGAGGAGTCGGTACTCGGATACCTCCGCAGGTTGACGCCGCTGCTGCTGACGACCGTGCCGAAAGGCTGGGCGGGACTTTGCACCATGACCTCCAAGGGAATGAGGGAATGAGGGAATGCCTGAGTGGCGGGACGCGGTCCGGTACGCGGACGGGTCGCTTGCACGGTAGAGCCAATGCGCGTCGGGAAGCCGGAGGCGTGCGGGGCATCACCACGACCGGCGACCGGGCATCATCCCGATGGTTCCGTCCCGCGTCGTCGAACGCGGCTTCAACGATCCAGCAGAAACAATGATGACGGTTCACTTACCCCCTGTAATGGACTGCCCGGCCGCCGAGCACGGCCACGTAGAGCGCGAGCAGCACGGATACGGCTTGCCGCAGCGCCCGAGGACCGGAAAACCGGACCGCGGAACCGGCGCGCCCACCGCACGTCCGGTTGCCGCACAGATTACGGTGCGTGACGATATCAACGGGGCTGCGCGTGCTGCGGTCCGGGAGGACCGGCCCGCCTGCGGCGCCGGCGTACGTCGAACCATCGGAGGCGCCGAGATGACCACGCTCTTCTTCGACATCGGGGCGACCCTGGCGGATGGCCACGTCGAGGCGGACGGATCCTGGCTGTTGCGCCCCCGCCCCCGGGTCTTGCAGGTGCTCGATGCCTTCGCCGGGGAACCCAAGGGCATCATCTCCGACCCCGGTACCGAACAGGATGCGGTCGCGCAGATCACGCAAGCCCTCCATGAGGCGTTCCCCGGCCGGTTCGCGGACGACCGCCTCATTCACTTCGGCCCCAAGACCAGCCGTGCGATCTTCGACGACGCAGTCGCGAGCAGCGGTGGCGCGGCCGACGACTGCGTCTTCGTGGGTGAGGACCACGACGAGCGCGCGTTCGCCCGCACGGCGGGCATGCGTGTCGCGCCCCACCCGGTGTTCACCCTGGCCGCCATCGAGAACCGCCCGGTCTTCTGGACGAGGATCGACGTGCCGGAGGGCGGGAGCCTGGGCGCGCTGGAGTCGGCGGCGAACGGCACGGAGGCCGTTCCCGTACATGTCGCCTCCCCCCGGCTCGTGCTCGCGATGGCGACCGCACTCGGAGTCGAGACGCTCCGACAGGCAGGGTTCACGACCGACGTGCGGGGACAGGTGGAGGACACGGCGGCATTCCTGATCCGGGACGACCGCTCGGTCCCGGTGCCGGATGCCCTCGCGGGCGGCTCAAAGGAGTCCCTGGCGGCGGCCGAAGGCGCGATGCGCGCGGCGGCCGCGTTCTGCTTCGCCTCCGGCGAACTGACCGGGTACCCGCGGCAGATCTCCTCGCTCGGGCCCGCGCCCGGCGGCGTCTACGTCGCTGCGCCCGCCGGTGTCCCGATCGAGGAGGTGCACGCGCCGGGAGCCAAGCCCGGACACACCGAACGCCTGCTCCCGGACCCGGCGCTCCTGTCACGCCCTGGTGAGACGCGGGCCGAGGGGGTGGCCGCGGCCGTGCCGGCCGGGTTCGGCGAAACGGGCAACGGCCTTCCCTCCCCCGAAACGCTCGCGGCCGTACGCGCGACCGTGACGCCGGAGACGCTGCGTGCGCACGTGGCACGCCTCTCCGGCGTCGAACCGCTGGTCCGGGGCGAGCCGCTGAAGATCCGCAGCCGTCACGCGGCGCATGCCGACAACGGGCTGGTCGTGGACGCGCTCGTCCGGCACTTCCAGGATCTGGGGCTGGTGGTCCGACGGCACGCGTTCAGGTGGCGGGGGCGGCGGTTGTTCAATGTCGAAGCCGAGCACCGCGTCGAGGGGGCAGAATCCGCCGTTCTCATCACGGGACATCTGGATTCGACGGCGGAGAGTGGTGACTTCGTCGACGCCGATGGCGATCCCCGCCTCTACGACCCCTTGGTGGACCCGGCGCCCGGCGCGGACGACGACGGGAGCGGCACCGCGGCGGTCATGGCCGCGGCGGAGTGTCTGCACGCGCTCCTCGCGCAGGGCAGAGCGCCGACGCATCACGTCCGCTTCGTCCTCTTCAACGCCGAGGAACAGGCGCTCGTCGGCAGCAAGCGCTACGCGCGCGCCGCCGCGGCCGCGGACGACCGCATCGCGGGCGTCTTCCAGATGGACATGATCGCCGGTTTGCAGGACGGCAGCACGCCCGCTGTGGAGATCCATGCCGGCTCCTCCGTACCCGGGCCGGTCGCGGACGCCTCCGACGCGCTCGGTGAACTGGTCGCGCGGACCATCCCTGCCATCGCCTCGGGCTTCGCGGTCCAGCAGCTCACCGGAGCCGGGGATCCCGCCCTGGGGCGGAGCGACCACGCGAGTTTCCACGAGCGGGGATGGGCGGCCATCGCCGTCTCCGAGGACCTCTTCCGCGCAGACGGCAGCCAGGGGGGAACCGGCACCCGGAAGTACCACACGCCTGGCGACACCCTCCTCGACGAGGACCACGACACGCAGTACGCGGCCGCGCTCGCGCGCTCGGTCACCGCGACCGCCCTGACCTTCGCGGGCCTCTAGGGGGGCGTCTTCCGGCTGAGCCCGATCACACGCCCGATCACACGACCGTCCGAAAAACTGTTTCACAATTGACAGGTGTGGGATCACCGCGACGGGGGCGGTGGATGATGAGCCCGACATGGCCGGAGCCCGTGCACGGATGCGCTCGTGTCCGCAGCCTGCGGGGCCGAGCGGACGGTGGCTGCGGGCTGCCGTGTTCACGCTGCTCAGCTCGGTGTTGGCGGTCGTAGCCCATCGCTTGGCCTCGGAGGAGCCGGTTTCCTGGTGGCGGGCGGCGGTCGGGGCGCCGGCCGTTTGCGCTCTGGCGTGGCCGGCAGCCCGTCCGTCCCTGCCTGGCCGGTACGTGCTTGCGGCGACCGGGCTGGCTCAGCTCCTCCTGCACGGGGCTCTGTCCCCGCACAGGGAGGTACGCCACGGGCACGCCGGTGCGCTGCTGGAGGCCGGGCATGCCCCGCACCACGCGGCGGGGGCCATGACGGCGGCTCATTGCCTGGCCACGTGCGTGATGGCTCTGCTCATGTACCGCGCGGACGAGGTGCTGAGCCGTCTGCCGGAGACGGTGGGCCGGTGGGCCCAGACGGCGGTGGCTCTTGCCGTCGCGGCGTTCGGCGCAGGCCGTCGGCCGTCGTTCCGGCCTGGCCTGCGGGCGGTACCCGGTGCGCTCGGCGGGCCCGCCGTACGGCCGGCGGTGATGACCATGCTCTGTCACGCGGTGGTGCGTCGGGGGCCTCCTGCCGGATGTGCGGGAGACGTTCCCCTGATCCCGGCGGACGCTTCACCCACAAGGTGAGGCCCGTCCCGCGTACCGAGAGGGTTTCTCCATCATGACCAGGTCACACACCCGTCTTCCGTTCTCCAGGACGGCCTTCACGGTCGCCTGCGCCCTGGTGGTCCTGGGCGTGGCGGCCGGCCCGGCCGCCGCGCACGCCGAGGTCACCGCCTCCGATCCGCGCGCGCTCGCCGAGAACGTCACGCTGTCCTTCACCTCCGAGGCGGAGTCGGACACCGCCGGCATCGCGGAGTTGAAGGTGGTGCTGCCGAAGGGCATCGCTCCGGACGCCGTGACGCTCAAGGACGCTCCCAAGGAGTGGAAGCTGACGGCCACCCCGGACGGGTACGCGATCGGGGGCCCGGCTCTGGCCACCGGCACCGATGCCGAGTACAGCGTCACCGTGCGCCAGCTGCCCGACGAGAAATCCCTGGTGTTCAAGACTCTGGAGACCTACGGCGACGGAAAGGTCTCGCGCTGGATCGAGGTGCCCACCGGCGGCGAGAAGGTCGACAATCCGGCTCCCGTGCTCGAGCTGAAGGCCGCGGCCCCTGGGGCCAAGCCGATCGCCCCGACCCCGTCGCCGTCTCCTACGCCGAGCGCCGCCCCGTCCGTGGCGCCGTCGGCCCCGTCCACTCCCGTCGCGTCCGACGGCGCACAGGCGACGGGCGAGGCGGATGCGGAGGCGGAGGCGGGCAGCAGCACCGGCGCCGTCGTCGGCGCGGTTGCGGCCGTGCTCCTGCTCGTCGCCGTCGGCACCTTCTGGTGGGTCCGTCGCAGCCGTAGTGGTAGCGGTAGTCGGGCCTGACCGACACGTTCGGGGCCGGCACGCGGCTCACGCCGTGCGCCGGCCCCGAGCGTGTTCCCCCCGCGACGACTACGTGATGCGGACGGTCTCGCGCACGGTCACCTGGTCGATGTCGGTGGTGCGCACGGTGATGTTCAGGGTCCAGACACCGGGCATGGGCAGCCGCAGGTCGTAGGTGGCCCAGTACCCCTTCTGGTTCTTGAGCTTGGCGTCCAGCGGGCCGATTCCGAGGTCGTCCTGGGTGAGGGTGAGGCGGAGTTCGGGGACGGTGGCGAGGCCGCCGTCCGCGGTGAACACGACGGCTTCGACGGTGTTCTCGCCGACGCGTCCCGGCGCCAGCGTGATCTGCACCGCGCCGTGCTGGTTGGCCGCCCCCATGTCGAACGGGACCGTGACCACCTTCGTCTGCGGCTCCTGAGCCCTGGCCGCCGTGGCCGCCGTGGCCGTGTCGGCGGCGCGGCTGGGCTGGGTTCCGGTGAGCAAGGTCGTGATCGCCAGGACCACGACACCGAGTACGGCTTCGAGGGCCACCGTGCGGCGCAGGCCGCGCCGGTGTCCGTCGGCCTCGAAGACGGGCGGCCCGGTACCGTCCCCCGGCTCACTCCCGGCGGGTACGTCGGACGTACCGCTGTGGTCGGTCGCCCCGCGGGAAGGCGGCGCTCCGACCGTCCGCAGGGCACTCACCAGCTCGGGCTCGGGCACTGCCTGCGGTTCCGCGGCCGGTGGCGCCTGGTGGACGAGGCGGGCCGTCCAACGGCGGGAGAAGGACGCCGCGCACAGTACGAGAACCACGGCGGCGATCTTCACGGCGAGCGTCCTGCCGTACGTGGTGGTGGACAGCGCCTCCCACGAGCCGACCTGTCGCCAGGACTGGTACGTCCCCGTGCCGACCAGTACGGCGACGGCGGTGAAGGCCAGGGTGGAGAAGCGGCCGATCGCGGACGCCGGGATGTCACGGCTGCCGGGCCCTCGGGGCCCAAGAAGGATGGCCAGCGTGATCAGGCCGCCCAGCCAGACCCCCATGGCCAGCAGGTGCAGCACGGCGACCGGAATGGCCAGCGGCACCTGGATGCCGGCGGAGGCGTGTTCCGCGGAGGCCCAGGTGAAGGCAAGGGCCAGGGCGAGAACGGCTCCGCCCAGGCGGACGCCGGCTCCGAGGTCCCTCAGCGGCGATCCGTCGTCGTGCCGGTCCAGTCGTACGGCCGACCGTCTCAGCAACACGGCGACGACCGCGAGCAGTACAAGCCGCGCGATCAGGGCGATCCCGGGCCGCCCGGTGACGGTCCGGCCCAGCTGAGACGGGTCGAACGCCGATGTCAGCGCGCCGGCCGTCTCGTACGGGCCGCGCAGCAGCAACAGGGCGACGGTGGACGCCAGCAGCGCCGACCAGCCGACGGCCAGCAGCCTGCGTACGCATCGGACCGCGCCTGCGGTGGGCCAGCACACGAGGACGAAGGCGGCGGCTCCGACCAGAAGAGCGAGCCCGCTGTAGGCGACGTAACGGAAGAACCCGTACAGGCGGCCGGCCGCCGTGTCCTCGGGCGAGCCGGTCGCCACCACGGCGGCGGTGCCGGACGGTTGACCGATGGAGAAGACGAACGCGCCCGAGATCGGGTGGCCGTCGGCGGAGACGACGCGCCAGGCCACCGTGTAGGTGCCCTGGGGGAGCTTGTCGGACAGCTCTACGCGTGCGGTGTTCTCCTTGCCGTCCGCGTGCTGGGCCGGGCGCGGGTTGGCGCGCTCGTTCTCCGGAGACAGCACCCTCAGTGAGTCGTCGGAGAAGCTGACCGACTCCGTGAAGGTGAGGGTGACCTGTTTCGGAGCCGCCTCGAGGACGCTGCCTTCCGCAGGATCGGAGCCGCTGAGCCCGGCGTGCGCGAAGGCCGGGGCCGCACCGCCGAGGATCAGGGCGAGCAGGGCGGCGACCAGCGCCAGGACGGTCAGTGACGCCCTCGCGGGAGGTGATCCGGTGTGCATGAACAGTCAGTCTCCGAAGTGGCGGTCGTCGGCGGCGGCACCGCCGCCCGGAACTCGGTCCTGCGGGGCGGCGGTCGGACGGTGGGGCTCACTGGGGCGACAGGAGGGACTCGGGCAGGGCCGCAGGTCATGACGGGATGTGGACGATAGTGCTGCCGGCCCCGGGACGGAGCCGGTTAAGCAACTTCGGCTAAAGCGCGGCACGGAAAGGCTCGACTCGGGACGCGTTCCTGTATGGAGGGGGCGGGGCAGGACGAGCGGCCCCGGCCGCAGCGTGCATCCCTGAGGGTGAGGCCGATCGCCGGCGCCGTCGTCACTTCGCGGCGGCCGCCGGAGTGTGCCGGTCGACGGGGTTCACCTCGGGCATCGGCGGTGTCGGCCCGCTTCGGCGTCGGCGCAGCCAGACGTACAGCATCAGGCACGGCAGGAGCACCCCGAGGACGGTGAGGGTGAGGAACGCCGTGAAGCTGCTGATGTGGGTCACCAGCCACTCGAAGTTCTGCCCGAAGAAGCCGACCACGAAGGACAGGGGGAGGAACACGCTCGCGAGGATCGTGAGCCGTTCCATCGTGGCGCTCTGCCGAAGGTTGATGTTGTTCTGCTCTACGGAGATCACCGCGATGTTCGCTTCCAGGACGGTGGTCAGGAGGTCGCGCTGGGCGGCGACCTCCTCGTTGACCAGCAGCAGGTGGTCGTGCACGTCACGCATGTACGGCTGGAGCGCGGGCGGCGTCCTGCCGGTCTGCAGCCGCCGCGTGAGCACGGCGAGCAGCGGGTGCACGGCGCGGTAGAAGTCGGTGGCCTCGCGGCGCAGGGAGTAGATCCGTTCGGTCGGGGCGACCGTCCCGGAGAACACCGTGGCTTCGATCTGCTCGATGTCGCGCTCGAGTTCGCCGACGACCGGCGCGTAGCTGTCGACGACCTGGTCGAGGATCGCCCACAGCGTGGAGGCACTGCCGGTCTTGAGCAGTTCGGGGCGGTTTTCGAGCCGGCTGCGGGCTTCGTGCAGCTCGCTCGCGATGCCCTGGCGAACGGTGATCACGAAGTGGTCGGCGAGGAAGATGCTGATCTCGCCGGTGTCGATCTCCTCCCGGGCGTCGTCGTAGCGTGCCGTGCGCAGGATGATCAGCTCGGTGCCGTCCTCGTACTGCTCGGCCTTCGGTCGCAGGTGGAAGGCCGAGGCGTCCTCGACGGCGAGCTCGTGCAGTCCGAAGATCTCGCGCACCCGGTCCAGCTCCTCGGGACCCGGTTCGAAGATGCCCAGCCAGACGAAGCCGCCTTGCCGGCAGCGCGCGGCCGCCTGTTCCAGTGGCATCGCGCCCTCGTCCTGTCGACGCCCGTCGCGGTAATGTGCGCAGTCGACGATCATGGCCTTCCTCCTCACGGCCGACCGACGTGCGCCGCCTCGTGCCCGCCGGGGCGTGGCGCGCCGTAGAGGCCTCACAGCAATAGATGCTCCTCCGACTCGGCAGAGATGTCCTCGCAGCCAGCCCCGGTGGCTGGCCTCGCCGGTCGATATCGCTGGTCACGGGGGCGTGGGCGGGCCGGCCCGGGTGGGCCGGTGGACGCCTCAGGCGGCCGGTGGCACGATCACGCGAGCGTCCGGCACGGGTCCGGCGCGCAGGAGAGAGATCATGAAGTTGTACGTCGTCGCACCTCTGGTTCTCGTCGCGCTGCTCATCGCCGCCTCGGGGGTGGCGGCGGTCACCCGCGGCTGGGTGCTCCCCATGAACCGGCGCCACATCCGCAGCCCCCGCCTCTACGGCTGGGGCCAGCTGGTGACGGCCTTCGCGCTGTGCTGGCAGGTGGTGTTCGGGCTGGTGATCAGCGACTCCGGCACCCGGCTGTGGGGCGCACTGACCGGCGGCGTGATCCTGGTCGGCGGCTTCGTCGTGATGCTGGCGGGCCAGTTCACGGGTGGCGGCCGACAGGGCAGCGCCGCACCTTAGACGGGCACGGGACGCCCCGGTGCCCCAGGCTCAGGGGGCCAGCTCCCGCAGGTCCAGCGGAATCCTCCAGAGGTTGCGGCGGTGCACGGATTCCAGCTCGGCCTGGAGCGGGGACGGCGGAACCGCCAGGACGGGGCAGGCGGCGTGCGCGACGCAGTAGCGGGCCACCGAGGGGCGGACGAAGCGGCGCCACACCCCGTACGGGATCCCGTGCCGACCACCAGGAGGTCCTCCGGGTCGCGGGCCGTGTCCACCAGGGCCGCGCCCGGGGTGGCCCGTACCGTGAGGCCCGCGAGGGCGACACCGGGATGCACGGCGCCGAAGGCGGTATCGAGGACCTCGCGCAGTCTTTCGGCGGCCGCGGCGCGGCATTGCGCCAGAGCGGCGGGCCCGAGGCCGTTGCGGCTCCCGAGTTCGCCGCCCGGCGGCTGCCAGGCCAGGACGGCCCACAGCTCCGCGTCACGCGCCCGGGCCTCGGCGGCGGCCTTGTGCAATGCGGCCAGACTCCCCGGGGTGCCCGTAGCCCCGACCACGACTTTGCGCACGGCCTCTTCCCTCTCCTCGGTGTTCACCGGTTCCCATGGAAGGGCTGCGGCAGGGGACGCGGGCGGGATTTTGACGGGTTTCTCACGCGACGGTGCCCACCCCGTACGGAGCCCTGACGCCGCCCCGCTCCGGGGGCCATCAGTGATCCGTATGGACTTGGTCCGCCACCGTCAAGGTCCCGTCATGGGGTGGCCGCAGGTGCGTGCGGGCGGGGATAGCTTCGTTGTCGCGCCCCGGACCGCCTCCCCGCATCCGGGGCCTCAACCGTCACTCGTGGTTCCTCTGGGAGGGCCTCATGTGTTTGTTCCAGTACGCCGACGACCCGGAGCCTGAAGCACGTGTCCCGGCCGGGCCCCTGTACGTGCCGGTCCTGCCGGGAAGGGCGGAGGTGGTGGTGCGCCTGTTCCGCACTCCGCTGGGAGCGCGTACCGCTGTGGGCTTCACCAGCGCGGAGCGGCTGGCCGCGACGCTCGGCGCCGGCCAGCGCTGGATCCGGCTCTCCGAGTCCGCGCTCCGCGCGATGGCCGAACCGGTCGGGGCATCGCTGCTGACCGTCGACCCGACCCTCACCGCACCTGCGGTGACCGGGACGGCTGCCGGGGCGGCCACGGGGGCGGTCGGCACTTCCGTCCCGCAGGCCTCCCAGTCTGTTGCCCGGACCGTCTGAAGGGAACCGCACCATGACCATCGCCTCCCTGTCGGAGATTCCGGCCGGTGCCGGTGAACTGTCCGTGTGGCCCGCCTCCACGACCCGGCTCCCGCACGGTGACGTGGCCGTGGGCGGGGTGTCCCTGGTGGAGATCGCCGACCGGTTCGACACCCCGGCCTACGTCCTGGACGAGGGTGAGGTCCGCGAGCGGTGCCGCACCTACCGCGCGGCCCTCCCCGAGGCCGACGTCCTCTACGCCGCCAAGGCCTTCCTCTCCCGCGCGATGGTGCGCTGGGTGGCGGAGGAGGGACTGGGCCTCGACGTCTGCTCCGCCGGGGAGCTGGAACTCGCCGTCACCGCCGGGTTCCCGCCCGAGCGGATCGTGCTGCACGGCAACGCGAAATCGCCCCGGGACATCGAGACGGCGCTGCGGCTCGGGGTCGGCCGTATCGTCATCGACGGGCCGTCCGAGATCGCCCGGATCGCGGCCGCCGTAGGGCCGGACGGGCACCAGAAGGTGATGGTGCGGGTGGTGCCGGGCGTCGCGGCCGGGGGCCACGAGAAGATCCGCACCGGTACGGAGGACCAGAAGTTCGGCCTCTCGCCCACCGATGGGTCGGCGCAGGACGCCGTCGCGCGCATACTCGGCCAGCCTCAGCTCGAACTGACCGGCCTGCACTGCCACATCGGCTCGCAGATCACCGAGGTGGAGCCCTACCTCGTCGCCCTGCGCAGGATGGTCGGGCTGATGGCCCTCATCCGTGACGCGCACGGCGTCGTCCTGCCCGAGCTGGACATGGGCGGCGGCCACGGCATCGCCTACCGGCCGGGCGAACCGGCCCTCGACCTCACCGCCCTCGCCCGCGGCCTCCGCGCCGAGCTCGGCGAGAGCTGCGCCGCCGCGGGCCTGACCGTGCCCCGGCTCGCCCTCGAACCGGGGCGTGCCCTCGCCGGTCCTGCCGGGGTCGCCCTGTATCGGGTGCTGGCCGTCAAGCGCACCGGCGGGAAGGTGTTCGTCGCCGTGGACGGCGGGATGAGCGACAATCCGCGGCCGGCCCTGTACGGGGTGCGCTACGCACCCCTCCTGATCGGCCGGCACTCCATCGCCGGCGCCTGCACGGCGACGGTCGTCGGCAGGCACTGCGAGGCCGGGGACGTCCTCGCGGCCGATGTGGAACTGCCGGGTGACATCCACCCCGGTGACCTGCTCGCCGTACCGGTGGCGGGCGCGTACCAGCTGTCCATGGCCTCCGGCTACAACATGGTGGGGCGTCCCCCGGTGGTCGCCGTCCACGAGGGCGCGTCGCGGATTCTGGTCCGGCGCGAGACGCTGGAGGACTTCCGCAGCCGGGACATCGGCGGGTAGGGCCGGCTCCTTCGGCCTGCGGTCACGACGATCGCTCCCCCGCCGCGAGGGTCCGGCGGGATTCCTGTCGGCGTTTCGACGCGGCCGGTTCAGCCGGCGTGGACGTGGGGGCGGCGGGTCCGGTCCGGTTCGGCTTCCCGGATGACCTCGCGGGTGACGGGGGCGACCTCGCCCTGGCCGAAGAGGAAGAAGCGCAGGAAATTGGCCATCGGGTTGCCCTCGGTCCACTCGAAGTAGATGTGCGGGCGCTGGCCGGTCTCGTCCCGGACGTGGAGCAGAAGGGCCGCGAGGGCGTTGGGGATGCTGGAGCTCTCCAGGGTCAGGACGCGGTAGCGGTCGTGCAGCACTTCGCCGCGTACGCGCATGCCGGCTTCGAACTCGGAGGCGTCCAGGACGGTGACCTCGACGAACATGACGTCGTCCCCGGCCGGGATGTCGTTGTCCGCGCGGATCTGTTCCTTCTTCTGCCGGTACTCCTCGCGGTCGCGGTTGTCGGGCTCGTTGGCGATGAACCGGATGGTGCGGTTGGCGGTGTCGCGGATGAACCGCTGGGCCATGTCGTCGAACTCGATGTGCGTGACGCGCAGCTCGAAGACGCGGGCGAGGCGGGAGAGGAGGGACAGCGCGATGATGCCGCCGATGAAGCAGGCGCCGATCTTCACGCCGTCGGGGCGCTCCACGACGTTGATGGCCGTCGTGTAGATGAAGACCGCCGAGATGACGCCGAAGCCGATCGTCCAGCCGCGCTCTCCCGCCCTGCGCGCCGCAATGGTTACGGCGACCGCGGCCGAGGTGATCAGGACGAGGACACCGGTGGCGTACGCGCCGCCCTGGGCGTCGACGTCGGCGTCGAAGATCCAGGTCACGAGGAACGCGACGAGGGTGAACACGATGACCATCGGTCGCAGGGCGCGGGCCCAGTGCGGGGCCATGCCGTAGCGGGGCAGATAGCGCGGCATCAGGTTCAGCAGGCCCGCCATCGCGGAGGAACCGGCGAACCACAGGATCAGGATGGTGGAGATGTCGTAGACCGTGCCGAAGGCCGATCCCAGGTACTCGTGCGCCAGGTAGGCGAGCGCGCGTCCGTTGGCCTCGCCGCCCGGCTCGAACTGGGCGGCCGGGATCAGGAGGGTCGTGATGAGGCTGGAGCAGATCAGGAAGATGCTCATGATGACGGCGGCCGTGGTCAGCAGCTTCTTCGCGCCGCGGATCCGGCCTGCCGGTTTCCCGGGGGTGTCCTCGGGATCGCCCTTGACGTGCGGCATGACCGCCACGCCCGTCTCGAACCCGGACAGGCCCAGCGCGAGCTTCGGGAACACGACGAGCGCGATGGCGATCATCATGAACGGATTGCCGTGCTCGACGGTCAGCGCGGTCGTCCAGTCGGTGATGACCTGCGGTGCGGTGAACACGTGCCACAGCCCGACCGCCACCACGATCACGTTCAGGCCGAGGTACGTGAAGACGAGGACCACCGCCACGCCGATGGCCTCGCTGAACCCCTTGAGGAAGACGGCGCCGAGCAGGGCGATGAGGATGAGGGTGATCAGCACCTCGTGGCCGTGCAGGGTGCTGGTGAGGTGCGGGTTCTCGACCATGTGGGCGGTCGCGTCGGCGGCGGAGAGGGTGATGGTGATGAGGAAGTCGGTGGCCGCGAACCCCAGCAGGGTCAGGACGAACAGCTTCCCCTTCCAGAACGTCAGCAGCCGCTCCAGCATGGCGATGGAGCCCTCGCCGTGCGGGCTCTCCTCGGCCACCCGCCGGTAGACGGGCAGCGCGCCGAAGAGGGTGAGCAGCACGAGCACGATGGTCGCCAGCGGCGACAGCAGCCCGGCCGCGAGGAACGCGATGCCGGGCTGGTAGCCGAGGGTGGAGAAATAGTCGAGACCCGTCAGGCACATGACCCGCCACCACGGCCGGCCGTGCGGCTGGGCCGCCGCCTCCTTGGCGGCGGGCGAACTGTTCTCGGCGGTCAGGCCTTCCAGCATCCACGCGCGCAGGCGTGACGTGCGGGCAGGGGTGGCCATCGTGGGGGCTCCTGTCGTACGGCAAAGAATCAGCCATCGACAACGACGGCTGAGCAAGCGTACGCAGACTGATCCTTTCTGCACGTGAGTGAGCAAACCCTGACGTGCCTTTAACGCCTACAGGCGCCCGCCGCCGGGCATCGCCACCCGCAGGGCGAGGTCACGGACGAATACCTGGCGGGTCCGGGCGACGAGCGCCGTCCGGGAACGCGGCGATGACCTGCCGTTACGAGGCCACCAGCGCCGCCAGGAGCGCGGCGATGGCGAGGGTGACCGGGAGGGTGAAACCCATGCCGTAGGCGCCCGCGGCGGCCAGGACGAGCACGATCGACTCGGGCCCGTACGCCACGGACGCCATCGCGTCGAGCGACAGCGCGGCGAGGCCCTGGACGGCGGTCACCTTGTGGCGGTCCCCGGCTCCGGTGACGCTGGTGTCCGGGGGCTCGTCCTGACTCGGCTCCTGAGCGACCGCGGTCGGTTTTCCTACGTGTATGGCCACGTCGCCGGTCCCTCCGAATGAGCAAAGTGAGGACAGCGTCGGAGTCGCACGGGTCGGCCACCAGCACCCTTGGCGCACTCCATACGTCCGCCCCGCCACTCTTCACGCGTTCCCTACGCGCGGGTGGGGGCGTGTTCAGGGGGCCGTCAAGAGGCGGCGCCCCGCGTTGCGCCGGCTCGGCGGAAGGGCAGGCTTGATCTGGGCGGGCGGGCCCGGCTGCGGCAGAAGGAGAGCAGAAGGAGAAGAGATCCCAGGAACGCGGAGAACGTGATCGGCCTGCTCATCGCCCTCGCGCTGCTCGGTTGTCTCGTGGCCGCACTGATCAGGCCCGAGAAGTTCTGAGCGACGCCCTTCGTCACGACCGGTCTTTTCCGGACGGGAGGCCTCACATGTCCGGCTACCTCCACCGGCTCCACGACCCCCTCGCACTGGTCGCGGCCCTCGTGGCCCCCTTCCTCGTCGCGCTCGCGCTCGTGCCCTTCCGTGCGGATCTTTCGGCGACGAACGAGGCGCTGATCATGGTCGTCGTGGTGGTCGCGGTCGCCGCCCTGGGTACGCGGACGGCCGGCGCGCTGGCCGCCCTGTCGGCGGCGGCCTGGTTCGACTTCTTCCTGACCAGGCCCTACCAGCAGTTCACCATCGAGGACGGTGGCGAGATCCAGACGGCGGTCCTCCTGCTCATCGTCGGGCTGATCGTCTCCCAGCTGGCGGTCCGTACCCGCCGGCTCCAGGCCGTCGCGGTCACGGACGCGGCGCACCTGTCGAGCCTCCAGGGAACCGCCCGCCTCGCCGAGGACGGCGGCCCGCCGGAGGCAGTGGTCGAGTACGTGCGCCGGGAGCTGGTGGGGCTGCTGGAGCTGCGGGGCTGCCGCTTCGAGTACGGCACCCTGATGGGACACCTGCCGCGGCTGGAGCACGACGGCAGCGTCTGGCTGCGCCGCGGCAGGCGGATCACCGAGTACACCGAGTGGCCGGAGGGCGACACCGAGCTGCGGGCCGTCGGCGGCGGCCACTACTACGGCCGCTTCCTCCTCGACGCACACCCCGGCGGGCCCCTGCCGCCCGAGGAGGCCCGTCTGGTGGCCGTCGCGCTGGCCGCGCAGGCGGGCGCCGCCCTGGACTCGGCCGGCCTGCCCCACCAGGTCTGATGCCCCGCAGGCGGCATGCGCCGTCAGAGCGGCGTCAAGAGTGCCCGTCCCCCCGTATGGAGCCCGTCAAGGCGTCTTAACACCCGGGTGAAGACACGGTTGTCTCGGCATCGGCCAACTGGCCGATTCATTACTTCCCACTTCACTCAGGAGCTCGCGATGGCCGACCTGGCCTTCGTCGTCACCACGGTCGCGGTGTTCGCGCTGGTGGCTCTCATCGCCCGGGGGGTGACCAAGCTGTGACCGTCGAGAACGTCGTCGGCCTCGTCGTGGCCGTCTCCGTGCTCGGATACCTCGTCCTCGCCCTCGTGTACCCGGAGAGGTTCTGAGCACCGAAATGAGCCCCGTCACCGCTGGTGTGCTCCAGCTGCTCGCGCTGATCGCCGCGCTGGCTCTGGCGTACCGTCCCCTGGGCGACTACATGGCCCGCGTCTACTCCTCCGAGAAGCACCACAAGCCGGAGAAGTGGATCTACAAGGCCATCGGCGCCAACCCGTCGGCCGAGATGCGCTGGCCCGCCTACCTGCGTGCCGTCCTCGCCTTCTCCGCCGTCAGCGTCCTGTTCCTCTACCTCCTGCAGCGTGTGCAGGGGATCCTGCCCGGCTCGCTCGGCTTCGTGTCGATCGACCCGGACCAGGCCTTCAACACCGCCGCGTCGTTCGTGGCGAACACCAACTGGCAGGCGTACTACGGCGAGCAGGCCATGGGCCACGTCGTACAGACCGGCGGCCTGGCGGTCCAGAACTTCGTCTCGGCGGCGGTCGGCATGGCCGTCGCGGTGGCCCTCGTACGGGGCTTCGCGCGCTCCCGCACCGGGGAGCTCGGCAACTTCTGGGCCGACCTGGTGCGCGGCACCGTCCGGATCCTGCTGCCGATCTCGGTGATCGGCGCGATCGTGCTGGTCGCGTGCGGTGCCATCCAGAACTTCGCCGGCATCCACGAGGTCGGCCAGTTCTTGGGCGGCACGCAGCAGTGGAACGGCGGGGCGGTGGCCTCGCAGGAGGTCATCAAGGAGCTGGGCACGAACGGCGGCGGCTACTTCAACGCCAACTCGGCCCACCCCTTCGAGAACCCCACCCCCTTCTCGAACCTGTTCGAGGTCTTCCTGATCCTGGTCATCCCCTTCGCGATGACCCGCACCTTCGGCCGCATGGTCGGAAACCTGCGCCAGGGCTACGCGATCCTCGCCACCATGGGTGTCATCTGGGTCGGCTTCACCGCGCTGATGATGTGGACCGAGTTCGCCCACCACGGACCGGCACTGCAGGCCGCGGGCGGTGCCATGGAGGGCAAGGAGGCCCGCTTCGGCGTCGGTGCCTCCGCGATCTTCTCGGTCGCCACGACGCTCACCTCGACGGGTGCGGTCAACTCGTTCCACTCCTCCTACACCGGTCTGGGCGGCGGCATCCAGCTGCTGGGCATGCAGCTCGGCGAAATCGCGCCCGGAGGTGTCGGTTCCGGCCTCTACGGCATGCTGATCATGGCGATCATCGCGGTGTTCATCGCCGGCCTGATGGTCGGCCGGACCCCCGAGTACCTGGGCAAGAAGATCGGCACCCAGCAGATCAAGCTCGCGGCCTGCTACATCCTCATCACGCCCGCGCTGGTCCTGTGTTTCACGGCCGCCGCGATGGCCCTGCCCACGCCGGGCAACTCGATGGCGAACCCGGGGGCGCACGGCTTCTCCGAGATCCTCTACGCCTACACCTCGGGCGCCAACAACAACGGCTCCGCCTTCGCGGGCCTGAACGCCGACACGCAGTGGTTCAACTCGACCATCGCCATCGCCATGCTGCTCGGGCGCTTCCTGCCCATGGTGTTCGTCCTGGCCCTGGCCGGCTCGCTCGCCGAGCAGAAGCCCGTCCCGGAGACGGCGGGCACCCTCCGTACCGACAAGCCGCTCTACGCGGGCCTGCTCGTCGGCACGATCCTCATCATCACCGGTCTGACCTACTTCCCGGCCCTGGCGCTGGGTCCGCTCGCCGAAGGGCTCGCATCATGAGCACCGCCACACCGACCCGTGCTCCGCACGACGACCTGCCGACCGGCCACAAGCCGCCTGCCGGCCGCGTGGGTGGGGGGCTGTTCGACCCCAAGGCGCTGCTGAAGTCCTTCCCGGACGCGGTCCGCAAGCTCGATCCCCGGGTCATGGTCAAGTCGCCGGTCATGTTCGTGGTCCTGATCGGGTCGGTCGTCACGACCGTCCTGGCGGTCACGGACCCGACGAACTGGTTCGGCTGGGCGATCACCGCCTGGCTGTGGCTGACCACCATCTTCGCCAACCTCGCGGAGGCCGTGGCCGAGGGCCGCGGCAAGGCCCAGGCCGACACCCTGCGCAAGGCCAAGACCGACACCGTCGCCCGGAGGCTGACCGGGTCGACGGGGTCGACCGGGTCGACCGAGGAGTCGGTGCCCGGCACGGATCTGCGGATCGGCGACCTGGTGGTCTGCGAGGCCGGGGACGTCATCCCCGGCGACGGTGACGTGGTCGAGGGCGTCGCGTCGGTCGACGAGTCCGCCATCACCGGCGAGTCCGCCCCGGTCATCCGTGAGTCCGGCGGCGACCGGTCCGCGGTCACCGGCGGTACGAAGGTGCTCTCCGACCGGATCGTCGTCAAGATCGCGACGAAGCCCGGCGAGACCTTCATCGACCGGATGATCGCCCTCGTCGAGGGCGCGGCCCGGCAGAAGACGCCCAACGAGATCGCCCTCAACATCCTGCTGGCCTCGCTGACCATCGTCTTCCTGCTGGCCGTCGTCACCCTGCAGCCGTTCGCTGTCTACGCGGACGCCGAACAGTCCATGATCGTCCTCACCGCGCTCCTGGTCTGCCTGATCCCGACCACCATCGGCGCGCTCCTCTCCGCCATCGGCATCGCCGGCATGGACCGGCTCGTCCAGCGCAACGTCCTGGCGATGTCCGGGCGGGCGGTCGAGGCCGCCGGTGACGTCTCCACGCTGCTGCTGGACAAGACGGGCACGATCACCCTCGGCAACCGCCAGGCCTCGGAGTTCGTCCCGGTCAAGGGAACGACGGAGGCCGAGCTCGCCGACGCCGCGCAGCTGTCCTCGCTGGCCGACGAGACCCCCGAGGGCCGCTCGATCGTGGTTCTGGCGAAGGAGAAGTACGGCCTGCGCGAACGCCACCAGGGCGAGCTCGCCGGAGCCGAGTGGATCGCCTTCACCGCCCAGACCCGGATGTCGGGTGTCGACGTGGACGGGCGGAAGACCCGTAAGGGCGCGGCCGGTTCCGTCATCACCTGGGTCCGGAAGCAGGGCGGCCAGGTCTCCGACGACGCCGACCTCCTCGCCAACCGCATCTCCGAGGCCGGCGGCACCCCGCTCCTGGTGGCGGTGGAGGACGGGAAGGGCGCCCGCGTCCTCGGTGTCATCCACCTCAAGGACGTCGTCAAGGAGGGCATGCGCGAGCGGTTCGACGAGCTGCGCCGCATGGGCATCAAGACCGTCATGATCACGGGTGACAACCCGCTGACCGCCAAGGCCATCGCCGAAGAGGCAGGTGTCGACGACTTCCTCGCCGAGGCCACTCCCGAGGACAAGATGGCCCTCATCAAGCGGGAGCAGGCCGGCGGCAAGCTGGTCGCGATGACCGGCGACGGCACGAACGACGCCCCGGCGCTGGCCCAGGCCGACGTGGGCGTGGCGATGAACACGGGTACCTCGGCCGCCAAGGAGGCCGGGAACATGGTGGACCTGGACTCCAACCCCACCAAGCTCATCGAGATCGTCGAGATCGGCAAGCAGTTGCTGATCACGCGTGGTGCCCTCACCACGTTCTCCATCGCCAACGACGTGGCGAAGTACTTCGCGATCATCCCGGCCATGTTCGCCGTGGTCTACCCGGGCCTCGACAAGCTCAACGTCATGGGCCTGTCCTCGCCGAACTCCGCGATCCTCTCGGCCGTCATCTTCAACGCGCTGATCATCATCGCGCTCGTCCCGCTCGCCCTCAAGGGCGTCCAGTACAAGCCGACCAGCGCGGACAGGATGCTCCGCCGGAACCTGGGGATCTACGGACTCGGCGGCCTGATCGCCCCGTTCATCGGCATCAAGATCATCGACATGCTCATCTCCCTCATCCCCGGAATCGGCTGAGCCATGAACAACTCTGTAAGCAACACGGCGCGCCTGCTCGGCGCGGGCCTGCGGGCCCTGCTGGTTCTGACGGTGATCTGCGGCGTGCTCTACCCGCTGGCCGTCACGGGGATGGCCCAGGCCCTGTTCAACGACAAGGCCAACGGCTCCGAGATCAAGGACAAGAGCGGCCGGGTCGTCGGATCCTCCCTCATCGGCCAGACCTACAACCTCCCGAAGCAGAACCCCGACGACCCGGAAGAGGCCGCCAAGCCGGACCTCAAGTGGTTCCAGCCGCGCCCCTCCAACGGCCTCGGCTCCAACAGCGTCAACACCCGGTACTCGCTGATCCTCTCCGGCGCCACCAACAAAGCCGCCGACAACCCGGACCTGGTCAAGCTGGTCGAGGACGCCAAGGCAGCCGTCATCGCGGACAACACGACGGCCTCGTACACGGTGAAGCCCGAGGACGTCCCGGCCGATGCCGTCACCTCCTCCGGCTCCGGCCTCGACCCGAACATCTCCCCCGCGTACGCGAAGATCCAGGTCCATCGCGTCGCCGAGCAGAACCAGCTCGACGTCGAGCAGGTCGAGAAGCTGGTGGAGAAGAACACCGAGGGCCGCACCCTCGGCTTCATGGGCGAACCGCGCGTCAACGTCCTCGAACTCAACACCGCGCTCAAGGCACTGGCCAAGAGCTGAGATCGAGCACGGCAAAGGTCTGGAGCCGGCGGGACGCACGTCTCCCCCAGCTACGGCTGGGCGGGGAGACCCGGCGTCCCGCCGGCTCCGCCCCGTACCCACAGAAAGAGGAAGGCCCCACACCGATGATCAAGGTGCTGGTGGTGGAGGACGACACCCAGCTCGTCCGCGCGCTGAGGATCAACCTGGAGGCAGGGGAGTTCGAGGTGCAGACGGCCTCCGACGGGAACACGGCCCTGAGGCTGGCAGCCGCACGCAAGCCGAGCGCCATCCTGCTGGATCTCGGCCTGCCGGACATGGACGGCCTCGACGTGATCAAGGGGGTACGGGAGACCAGCAGCGTGCCCATCCTCGTCCTTTCCGCGCGGCACACCTCCGAGGAGAAGATCCGGGCCCTGGACGCGGGGGCCGACGACTACGTCACCAAGCCGTTCAGCATGGACGAGCTCCTCGCCCGGCTGCGCGCCGCCGTCCGCCGCCGGGACGCTCCGGCGCCCGCCGACGAGATCGTCACGGTCACGACCGAGGACTTCACGGTCGACCTGGTCGCGAAGAAGGTCAGGCGCAACGGTCGCAGTGTCCGGCTGACCCCCACGGAGTGGCATCTGCTGGAGATCCTGATCACCCATCCCGGCAGACTGATCAGCCGGAAGCGGCTGTTGCTCGACGTCTGGGGGCCGGCGTACTCCGAGAACACCAACTACCTGCGGGTCTACATGGCTCAGCTGCGCCGCAAACTGGAAGCGGACCCCTCGCACCCGAGATACCTGATCACCGAGCCCGGTATGGGCTACCGCTTCGAGGGATGACGTCATGGGACGCGGCAAGTTTCGTATCTATCTGGGCTCGGCCCCCGGCGTCGGCAAGACGTACGCGATGCTTTCGGAGGGCCACCGCCGGGTGGAGCGGGGCACCGATGCCGTCGTCGCCTTCGTCGAGCACCACGACCGGCCGCGCACCGAGGTGATGCTGCACGGTCTGGAGCAGATCTCACGGCGCGAGTTGGAGTACCGGGGGTCCGCCTTCACCGAGATGGACGTGGACGCGGTCCTCGCCCGCCGCCCCGCCGTGGCGCTCGTGGACGAACTCGCGCACAGCAACGTGCCGGGCTCGCGCAACGCCAAGCGCTGGCAGGACGTCGAGGAACTGCTCACCCTCCCCATCGCCGCAGACGCCCGTCCGGTGGCCGGCGAACTCCCGGCCGGCGCCACGACTTGACCGGCGGCGGGTCGCACCGGCCGTCAGCTTCCGGCAGCCGCGCCGAACTCGGTGGTCAGGATCTCGTCGAGGACGCCCAGGCCGCTCCAGTCGCCGTTGACCTGGCCGGTGAGCAGGTGCTTGCCGTCACGGGAGCCCATGGCGCAGGTCCACGAGCCGTACGTCGCCCCCGCGTTGCCCCAGACCGTGGCGCCGGACGGCAGCGTCCAGGAGAACACGCCCAGGCCGTACCGGGTGCTCGGGATCCACGGGACGGGTCCTGTGGTGTCGACGGTGGTGAACATCTCCCGCTGCTGTTCGGCGGGCAGCAGGTGGCCTTGGAGCAGCGCGCCGAAGAAGCGCTGCAGGTCTCCCGTGGTCGACACGATGCCGCCGGCCGCCCATGCGAAGGACTGGTTCATGTCGGTCGCGTCGTGGATCCCGGGCGGGGTGTCGGAGACGAAGAGGGTGGAGTAGTGCCGGGGGTGCGGCCCTCGGACGGTCGGTTCCGTGTCGGGCAGGTAGGTCCCGGTCAGCCCCAGAGGGTGGACGATCCGCCGGGTGAGCGCTTCGGCGAGCGTCCCACCGGTGACCTTCTCGGCGATCAGGGCGGCCAGGAAGTAGTTGGTGTTGGAGTAGAGGAAGGCGTCCCCCGGGGCGAAGGGCGCCGGGGTGGCCAGACCGATCCCGATCAACTGCTCGGGGGCGTAGGTGTCGTAGCGGTGCCGGAACCACGCCGCGCCGATGCCCTTCTTGAAGAACTCCGCGTCGTTGCCGTAGTTGAAGATGCCGCTGGTGTGGTTGAGCAGCTGGCGGATGGTGATCGCACGGCCGTCGTAGCCGTTGCCCGCCACCATCCCGGGCAGCCACTGCTCCAACGTGTCGTCGAGGCTCAGCCGGCCTTCGGCCGCCAGCTGCAGGACGAGCGTGGCGGTGAACGCCTTGGTCGTGCTCCCGATCCGGAACCGCTCGGACCGCCGGCGTTCCTCCCCGGTCCCGGTGTCGGAGACTCCGGCCGAACCGAACCACGTGCCACGGCCGTCCCGCACTTCGACGACGATGCCGGGAGCGCCGCCCGGGGCGGTGGCGCGGTCCAGTGCGTGTCGCATCGCGGAGCGGTCGGGGGTGGTCGCGACGGCCGCTGCGGTCGCCTCGGTGGAAGAGTTGCTGGTCATGTCGGTGTTCCTTTCAGGAGTTCTGGTTCTGCCGATCGATCGGTCGGTCGGTCGGATCGGGGAAGGGGCGGCGTCAGCGCGCCAGGTGGGCGGGCTCAGGAATCCCGGTCGGTCGCGCCGTGGCACGCTCGGCCGCCGCGGCATGCTTGGCGGTCACGACGACTCGTGCGGTGGTCCCCGCCGTGAGCAGCAGCACCGCGGCGAGGGCGAGGAGGGTGGCGGTGTCCGGATGGACCAGGGACTGTCCGCGCCACGCCTGCCAGGTCACCACCGCGACCAGCCCCGTGTAGCCGAGGGCGGCACTGCCGACCAGGCGGGCCCGTACCTTCTCGTCGCGCAGCCAGACGCGCTCGGCGGCCAGGGCGGCCAGTACGGCGGTGATCAGGAGGAGTACCTGGATGCCGTGCAGGGCGAAGAAGTGCGGTACCCGGAAGTCGCCGCCGGTCACGCTCCAGTTGGTGAGGGGCATGCCGTGGCCGTCGGGGTCACCGATGCCGTGTCCCTGGTACATCTGCACGGAGTGGCCGTTGGCGTCGGTCACCGTACGGGAGTGGATCTCGGTGACCATCCAGAAGACCGGCACGACCATGCCGAAGGTGGCGAGCGCGAGACCGGAGCGGATGGCGCGGTTCAGTGCTGGTCCGCCCGTGCGCTGGATCAGGACGACGACGGCGAGGACCAGTTGCGCGATGACGATGACCATCACGCCGAAGGTGAGGAGCGGGACCAGGGCCAGGGTGACCGGGTCGGTCCGGTCCGCGTTGAAGTGGCTGAAGGTGCCGCGCGCCGCCTGGACCGTGATGGCTCCCACCTCGACGGTGGCGGCCACCGCGAAGACGGTACCCAGCCATCGTCCCAGCCGCCTGCCCCTGGTCAGCTTGGTCAGCAGCCATGCCAGCGTGGCCGCGTAGAGGCCGAAGGCGAAGCCGAACTTGAGCGGCTTGTCCCACACCGACTCGTCCAGCAGCGTCCGTCCGTCGACGACGGTACCGACGCCGGAGACGAGCACCAGGCCGAACATGAGGGCGGCGCAGACCGTCAGGGGCCGGTGCCAGGCACGCACGGGGGCGGGTAAGGACGTCATGGGAGGGCTCCGATCAGGGCGGTGAGCAGCCCTCGTCCGGGCCCGCTCGGTTCACGTCGCTTGTTCGCGAATGACTAAAAGCTAAATTGCTTTCACTCTTTCGTCAATCAAAGAATCGACCTCTCCTGCATTTATGCAGGCCACGGCGCAAATCTCTTGCAATGACCCTGAAGGCGAATGCAAATACGGCCTCCAGGGATTTGCAATGAACTGGCTGTGAAAGCAATACTGGGCGCCCACGCGGACCTGACACGGAGGCAATGCCGATGCCCGGAGGCAGACTGACCCACGGCGAACGGCTGGAGATCGCCAAGGGGTTGGGGGAAGGACTCAGCTACACCGACATCGCCGGCCGCCTGAACCGGCCCATCTCCACGGTCTCCCGGGAGGTGGCCCGCAACGGCGGCCCCGCCGCATACCGGGCCGACGCGGCCCATCGCGCCACCACGGGCCGCGCCCGCCGCCGCAAGCAGCCCCCGGCCGCCTCGCCGACGGCCTCCCCGAGCGCGGGCGACGCGCACGGACGCGACCCGGAGGCCGTCCTCGAACTGGAGGAACAGTTCACGGCGATGATGGTCGGTACGGGTCTCCCGCGGATGACCGCCCGAGTGCTGACGTGCCTGTACGTCACCGACGGAGGCAGCCTGACCGCCACCGAGCTCGCCCAGCGCCTCCAGGTCAGCCCCGCCTCCGTCTCCAAGGCCGTCGGCGAGCTCGAACAGCAGGAGCTCATCAGGCGCGAACGCGACCCCGGGCGGCGGCGCGACCGGTACGTCATCGACGCCGATGCCTGGTTCCGCGGCTGGATGGCGAGCGCCCGGCAGAACGCCATGCTGGCCGACTTCGCCCTGCGCGGCGCCGAGGTCCTCGGCACCGCGACACCCGCCGGCACCCGGATGCAGGACATCGGCCACTTCTTCGAGCACGTCGGCCGGACCATGATCCAGGCGGCCGAGGAATGGCGGCAGGCGGATACCCGGAGGCGAAGCGCACCCGAGTGACCAGCACCGGCAAGGACACCCAGGGCGGAGCACGGGGCGGGCGCGGCCGCCTGGGCTGATCATCCGTTCGGACGGTGAGGGGGAGCATGATCGACGTCGACGGATATCTGGCCGTGCTGAAGGTGGCCCGGCCGACGGCCCCCACCCTCGGCCTGCTCGGCGCCGCCGTCCAGCCCGGCTCCCGCACCCAGGCGGCGCTCAGTTGATCGCCGTCACCTCGGGCTCCGCGCTCACCGGGGCCGCGGTCACGGCTCCCGGCAGAGCGGATCGTCGAGGCCGTCACGGAAGCCGGATACACGGCCATCCCGCTGGCCTGACCCTCCGCGGGCCCGTCGGCTCAGAGCTTCGGGTTCGCGTCGATCTCGGCGATCAGGCCCTCGACGAGGCCCTTGATCTCGTCGCGGATGGGGCGGACAGCCTCGACGCCCTGTCCGGCCGGGTCCTCGAGCTGCCAGTCGAGGTAGGTCTTGCCGGGAAAGTACGGGCAGGCGTCGCCGCAGCCCATGGTGATGATGTAGTCGGACGCCTGCGCGGCCTCCGGGGTGAGGACCTTGGGCGTCCGGTCGGAGATGTCGATGCCCAGCTCGGCCATGGCGGCCACGGCGGAGGGGTTGATCCGGTCACCGGGGACGGAGCCCGCGGAGCGCACCTCGACGCGGTCTCCGGCGAGGTGGCGCAGGAAGCCGGCGGCCATCTGCGAGCGGCCGGCGTTGTGGATGCAGACGAACAGCACGGACGCGACAGGAGTGGACGGCATCTTTCTTCCTTGGGGTGAAGTCAACTGCGGGGCCGGCCGGTGACGACGGGAGAGGCATCGCCGCAACCGGCCACGGTGGTGGGTTCGGTGCCCCCGGGCTCCAAGACATCAGCCCAGACTGGTATCAGCATCGAATGATGTGACAATATCAGTCCATGATGACGTCAGTCGACACTGAACTGATCCGGGTGCTGGCCGACCCGCTCAGGCTCCAGATCGTGACCCTCCTCGCCAAGGAGACGCTCTGCACCACCCATCTCGTGGAGGAGACGGGCGCCAAGCAGACGAACCTCTCGAACCACCTGAAGGTGCTGCGCGAGGCCGGGGTCGTGGACACGGAGCCATGCGGGCGGTACGTCTACTACCGCCTGCGCCCGGAAGTCATCGAGGCCATCGCCGGTCAGTTCGCCGACCTCGCCCGGACCGCCCGCGCCACCGCCGAAGCGAACCTCAAGCGCTCCTGCCCATAGCGCTCCCGCCCATAGAGGGTGCCCGCTCACCGCCTCACCTGCCCGAGGAGAACCGTTGTCCGTCACCGAGCCCGTCGGCGCCGCCCCCGCAGCGGCGTCCGGCACAGCCGCCGACGCGCCCCGGCCCGCGCCCGGCGCGACCCCGCCCCGGACCCCGCTGATCGCCCGCGCCGCCGCCGAGCTCGTCGGCACCGCCGCGCTCGTGGCGGTGGTGGTCGGCTCCGGCATCCAGGCCACCGAGCTCAGCCAGGACGTGGGCCTGCAGCTGCTGGCGAACTCCCTGGCCACCGTCTTCGGCCTCGGCGTACTGATCGCCCTCCTCGGGCCGGTGTCCGGCGCCCACTTCAACCCGGCCGTCACCCTGACCGAGTGGTGGACCGCCCGACGCGGGGGCGCCGGTGTCACCGCTCGCGAGCTGGCCGCGTACGTGCCCTCGCAGATCACCGGGGCGATCGCGGGCGCCATCCTCGCGGACGCGATGTTCGGCGAACCGCTGGCGCGGTGGTCCACCCACGACCGCTCCGCTGGGAACCTGCTCCTCGGCGAGGTCGTCGCCACGGCCGGCCTGATCCTGCTGATCTTCGGCCTGGCCCGCACCGACCGCCTGCGCTTCGCACCGGTCGCCGTCGCCTCGTACATCGGCGCCGCCTACTGGTTCACCTCCTCGACCTCCTTCGCGAACCCGGCGGTGACGATCGGCCGCGCTTTCACCGACACCTTCGCGGGCATCGCCCCAGCCTCGGTCCCGGGCTTCATCGGCGCCCAGCTCGCCGGCGCCGTCGTCGGCCTGGCCCTGGTGGCGGTCATCTTCATGCGCGGCAGGACCAGCGACCCCTACACGCCGGCCGCACGGGTCAGGAGCTGAGCCATGGCTGCGAGGACCGCCGGCTCCACCCGGTAGTAGACCCAGGTGCCGCGCCGCTCGGAGGAGAGCAGTCCGGCTTCCTTGAGCTTCTTCAGGTGATGGGAGACGGTCGGCTGCGAGACACCCACGTCGGAGATGTCGCAGACGCACGCCTCGCCACCCTCGTGCGAAGCCACCGCGGAGAAGAGCCGCAGGCGCACGGGATCACCCAGGGCCTTGAACATCGTGGCCGTGCGCTCCGCCTCGTCCGCGGTCAGCGGGCGCTCGGTGAGCGGCGGGCAGCACGGCACGACAGTGTCCGGCTCCAGCAGCGGCAACGCGTTCACATTCGACATGTATCTATGTTGACACATGTCGAACCAGCCAGCCAGAGAGGTCTCAGCCGCGACGACATCGACGCGTTCCGTCGAAACGAGCTACAGATTCGATGAACGTCTATGTTGACGCTCATCGAATAAGGGGTCATGCTGGCCACACAAGACATCGACAGATGTCGAAACACCGAGGAGTCGACCGTGAACGCGCCTGCCGACATCGAGCTGCCCGTCGTCGTCATCGGAGCCGGCCCCATCGGCCTGGCCGCCGCCGCACACCTCATCGACCAGGGCATCGAGCCCCTGGTCCTGGAGGCCGGACCGGTCGCCGGCAGCGCCGTGCGGGACTGGAGCCACGTACGGCTGTTCTCCACCTGGGGCGAGGTCGTCGACCCGGCCGCGGAAAAGCTCCTGGCCCTCACTGGCTGGGTGAAGCCGGAGGCGGCCGGCTACCCGACCGGCGGCGACTGGGCCGAGCGGTACCTGCAGCCGCTGGCCGCAGTCCTGGGCGAGCGCGTCCGCGTCGGCGCCCGCGTCACCGGTGTCTCCCGCCTCGGGCGTGACCGGGTCGTGGACGCCGACCGCGAGACCCAGCCCTTCACCGTTCACATCGCACGCGCCGACGGCAGGGAGGAACGGCTGACGGCCCGCGCCGTCATCGACGCCTCCGGCACCTGGTCCACCCCCGGCCCCATCGGTGGTGACGGCCTGCCCGCCCTCGGCGAGCGCGCCGCCGCCGACCGCGTCTCGTACCGCGTCCCGGACCTGAAGGACCCCGCTGTCCGCGCCCGCTACACGGGCAAGCGCACCGCCGTCATCGGCTCCGGTGCCTCCGCGTTCACCGCGCTCGCCTACCTGGCCGACCTGGCCGAGGACGAAGCAGGCACCCACACCACCTGGATCCTGCGGCGCGGTATCAGCGGCTCCACCTTCGGCGGCGGCGAAGCCGACCAGCTGCCCGCCCGCGGCGCCCTCGGCCTCGCCGCCAAGGCCGCCGTCGACCACGGCTACGCCGACGCCGTCACCGGCTTCCGCACCACCGCCGTGGAGAAGACCGGCGACCAGCTCGTCCTCGTCGCCGAGGACGGCCGCCACCTGGACCCGGTCGACGAGGTCATCGTCCTCACCGGCTTCCGCCCCGACCTCACCTTCCTCGACGAGCTCCGCCTCGGCCTCGACGAGCGCCTCCAGGCCCCGACCGGACTCGCCCCTCTGATCGACCCCAACCAGCACTCCTGCGGCACGGTCTACCCCCACGGTGTCAACGAGCTCGCCCACCCGGAGAAGGACGTCTACCTCGTCGGCATGAAGTCCTACGGCCGCGCACCCACCTTCCTGGCCATGACCGGCTACGAGCAGGTCCGTTCCATCGCCGCCGCACTCGCGGGCGACATGGAGGCCGCCGAACGCGTCGAGCTCGCCCTCCCCGAGACCGGCGTGTGCGGGGGTGCGGGCCTCTTCGACGAGCCCGAGGCCGCCGAGGCGGCCGGTGGTGGCTGCTGCGCGGCGCCCCCCACCCTCACCATCGGTGCCCCCGTCTCTTCCGGCGGCTGCTGACCGGCGAAGTGACGCGCCTTCACAGCCGCACGGCCACGATCGCGTGCCGCGCGGTCCGGGAGCAGGTCACCAGGCGACGTGGCGGTAGTCCTTGAGCAGGACGCCGTGGATGGGGCTGCCGGCCTGCCCCTGCAGGATGGGGTGGTAGATGCGCGCAGCCCCGTCGATGACGTCCAGGGGCGGACGCCACCCCGTGGCTGCGTGCCGCTCCCGGGCGGGCAACGGCTTCTCGTCGGTGACCCAGCCGGTGTCCACGCTGCAGGTGTGGATGCCTCGGGCGGCCAGGTCCGTCGCGCTGGTTCGGGTGAGCATGTTGAGTGCGGCCTTGGCCATGTTGGTGTGCGGGTGACCGCTGGTCTTGTTGCGGGCGGCGAACTGGCCCTCGACGGCGGAGACGTTGATCAGGTAGCGGCGCGCGTGCGGCGACGCCTCCAGCAGGGGCAGCAGGCGGTCGGCGAGGAGGAACGGTGCCACGGCGTTGACCAGCTGGACCTCGAGGAGTTCGGCCGGTTCGACCTGGCCGAGCCGCAGGGTCCAGGAGTTGCTGTCGCCCGTCTCCTGCAGGAGCCCCGCCTCGTCGGTGCGCTCCTGTGGGTCCGGGTCCGGGTCGGAATCCATGGCGAGGGCGCCTTCGGCCGCACTGCGCGAGCCGGTGAGGGCGCCGGTGAGGGCGCCGGACGCCCGGGGGCGCGCGGCGAGTTCCGCCGTCAGAGGGAGTGCCGCGGCGTGCGATCCGGGAACGGTGAATCCGGGAGCGGTCCAGATCTCCGGCGCGGTGGAGGGCCGGGCCCTCACGACGGCGGCGGCCTCTGCCGCTACCAGCGCGCGGTACGCCCGGGGGGACCGGTGCAGTGTCTGGGCGGCGTTGTTGACCAGGATGTCCAGGGGCGCGGCCTGGCCCAGCAGGTGGTCGGTGAGGGCGAGTACCTGTCTGGGGTCGCGCAGGTCCAGCGCGGCTATCCGCAGCCGGTGCCACCAGTCGGCGGCACCGGGCACCGCGGCGAAGCGGCTCGCCGCGTCCTGGGGGAAGCGGGTGGTGACGGTGAGTTCGGCTCCGTCGCGCAGCAGCATCAGGGCCAGGTGGAAGCCGATCTTGACCCGCCCGCCGGTCAGCAGTGCACGCCGGCCGGTGAGATCGGTCCGGGCGGTGCGCCGGGTGAGGTTCTCCTCCGCGCAGCCGGGGCACAGCTGGCCGTAGAAGTGGTGGACCTGCCGGTAGTGGTTCTTGCAGACGTAGCAGCGTTGGGGGCGGTTGAGCAGTCTGCGCGGCCCGTCGCCGTCCGGTGCGGGGCCCGGCGGCCAGCGGGTCACCGCACCGGGACCGCTGTGTCCCTGGACGTACTCGTGCGGGGACAGGCCCGATCGGTGCGGGGTCTCGGCCGACAGTGCCGCATCCATGATCCGGTCGGGCGCTCCGGTCGCGGTGGTGGCCAGCACCTTCGCGTCGGCCGCCGCCCGGACGGCCCTGCTCGCGGCACGCCTACGGCGCCGCCCGTCCCGGACGAGGTCGCTGGCCGCCTGTTCCAGCAGGCGGCGGCGCTCGTCCTCCAGCGGCAGGTCGCATGCCTGGCCCAGCAGGTCCAGGCATGCTCGTATCGCTTCGTTCTCCATGGGATACCCCTCCGTGTGGTGTTGCGTCAGTACCGGGGCGCCGGCAGGACCTCGAGGGAGTCGTAGTTCCAGTCCCGGGAATTGTTGCGGAAGCCCGGCCACGTCACGGTGGTGTCCGTGCCCGTAATGTGCGCCGTCAGCGCCCAGCAGTCGTCAATTCCGCACGTGCACGACGACAGCAGCTTTTCTCCCCGGCCTTGCCCCGCGGGAGTAGGGAGCCGCACCGCAGCGCCGCCGTCTGCTCTTCGAATTCGACTGCTCCGCGCGGCCCGAAGAAACTCGCCAACAAAATGCTCCGTTTGCAACCCCCTGCCGGCGGCGTCCGCCCTGTGCGGGGTCAAGGGATGCGCGCAGCGAAAGCTCCTGGTAGACGAGTTCTCGACCAAGATCACCCGTGTCCACCAGGAGCTTTGCATGCTCACCCATCTTGTCGTGCGTGAATTCCTCGTCACATACGAGGAGCCGATTCGGAGCACGAGGGACGTGGGCGTGCGGTTCCGGATATCGCGGCTCGGCCGCACCAGCGTGGTGTACCAGTTCCAGGTGAGATCCGAGGACGGCCGTTGTGTTCATGCCCACGGCCATCGGGTACAGGTCCGGGTGGACCCGGAAACGTCGCGGCCTCTCGCCTTCAGCGACGAGCTGCGGGAAACCGCGCGTGGGCTCATGCAAGGGCTTCATTCCACTGCGGCCGATCCCTCCAGCCGGTCCAGCCCGTACCGCTCCGCCCACGTCCGCCAGACAAGACGTGGTTGTCCACGGCGTCGATCAACGTGCCGTCGACATCGAACAGGACATACCTCATCGCGCCAGACCGGCCAGGTTCACTGATCACGTGCCGGTCTTGCCATCTGGCTCTGAGCGGGAAGTCCGCGGGAAGAGCCGTGGCTCACCTCGTCATCCGGGACACGCTGCTGTTGACTCACCGCGGTCACGAGGGTGGAGGATATGTGAGCCAGGTCGGGGTCTGCAGGCATGAAGAACGTTTCGACTCCGGCCAGTTCGTGGTTCATGCGGGCCATCGGCATTTCGTAGTCCAGGTCGGCGACGCCACGGACTCCGCGGATGACGACGTCGATGCCGGCTCGGCGGCAGTAGTCGACCAGCAGGCCGCCGGTGTGGGAGTCGACCGTGACGTTGCCCAGGTCGGCCGCTGCCGCGCGGAGCCGGTCCAGCCGTTCGGCGATGGGGAAGCGGCCGGTCTTGTTCGGATTGAACATCACGCAGACGACGACCTCGTCGAACAGGAGGGCGGCGCGGCGGAGAACGTCCTGGTGCCCTTGGGTGATCGGGTCGAAGGATCCGGGGAAGAGGGCTCGCATGATCGGGAAGAATAGCAAGCGGCGGCCGGTCCCGGCCGGGCGGTAAGTCGGTTGCGACCGCGGAGCGGCGACTGACACGGTGCGGGTCCCGTCCCTGACACGAGGTTCGTATGACGATCTACTTCCACGGTGCCGGAGAGGTTCCCTACGGCTGCTTCTCCAACTTCTCCGCACACGGCGTGGATCTCGACGGACACTGGTGGCCGACCACGGAACACTACTTCCAGGCACAGAAGTTCACCGGAACCCGTCACGCCGAACTCATCCGCCGGGCCGGCACCCCGCTGCGCGCGGCGGAGCTGGGCCGTGACCGGTCGAAGCCGATGCGGCGGGACTGGGAACGGGTGAAGGACGACGTGATGCGCCGCGCCGTGGCGGCCAAGTTCCGCACGCACGCCGACATCGCCGCGATCCTGCTGGCCACGGGAGACGAAGAGATCGTCGAGGACACGACGTCCGACCACTACTGGGGACGCGGCCGGACGGGGACCGGAAAGAACATGCTCGGCCGGATCCTGATGCGCACGCGCAGCCATCTCTTCGCCGAACGCGGACCCGGCGAAGCGGGTGACGGCCGCGCTCGCCGGGAGCACGTCATCCGGCCGTGAGCCGCTCGTGCAGGTCTTGCCCGAAGCGCGTCCGGTACACGCCGTGGACCAGGGCTGCCGGGGACCGGTAGCCGGCATGCTCCGGGCGGCGGACCTGCTCGTCCCACTGCGTCACCTCCTGCATGAGGGGTGGGGGGCGCCCCAGGTACGCCTGTGCGGCATCCGGCAGTTCCCAGATCCCCTCGACCGTCGCACGCCAGAACGCGCGCCCCTGGCCGACCACCCACATGCAGAGGTCCTCGGTGCTGTCCTCGGACCAGACCGCTCCGTCGACCGTCACGCCTTCCGAGAAGTCGATCAGCGATTCGGCGGCCTCCAGGTACGCCAGCGCGTAGGCCTCCAGAACGTCTCCCGGCTGCGACCCCAGCCATGACTCCAGGGCGGACAGGCTGGGCCTGGCCGTGTCCAGGACCTCCCAGAACCACCCGGGAACGTCCCCCGTCTCCATCAACTCCTCCTCCAGCGGTCTACGTTGAAGGCGGGAGCGGCGATCACCGGTGTTCGAGCCACGCGCGTGCCTCCGTCTCCCGGCCGGTCATGCGCCGAAGGACCCCGTAATTGTGCCTGCCGTCGGGATTCCCGCTGTGGGCGGCCTGCCTCAGCCGCGGTTCGGCGCCGACGAGGTCACCCCGCTCGGCCAGCAGCACGCCGAGGTTGGTGGCGGCGCTCGCGTACCCGGAGTCCGCGGCGTGGCGGTACCAGCGCTCGGCCTCCGCGACGTCCGAGTCCGCTCGAGACAGATCGCCAGGTTGTACGCGGCACGGGAATTGCCGGCCTCGGCGGCGCGGCGCCACCATGACTCGGCCCGGCCCCTTCCCGGGAAGGGCACGTACCGGACCCTCGACCAGCGGTTGCGGGGACGATCCCGAAGCAGTCGGTCGGCCGGCTCCTTGCGCGTGGTGATGCCGAGCTTGTTGCCGACCGCGAGCGGGTCGCCCTCGGCTCCGCCGGTCGTTGCGGACCACGTACGGGATCTTGAGACCACGAGCAGCCCGTGGCAGGCTCATGCCGCATGATCGATGAATTCGCGAAGGACAACCTGCACGGGAGACTGCGGCGGGACCGCCAGGCGCTGCTCTGGAAACTCGACGGCTTGTCCGAATACGACGCCCGCCGGCCTTTGACGGCGACCGGGACCAACCTCCTCGGCCTGGTCAAACACGTGGCCACCGTCGAGGCCCGGTACTTCGGCGAGGTCTTCGACCGCCCTTCCCCGGAACCGCTGCCCCGGTGGCAGGACTCCGACGGCAGCGATCTGTGGGCGACCGAGGACGAGACCCGCGATCAGATCATCGGGTTCTGCCGGCGCACGTGGGAACACTCGGACGCGACGATCAACGAGCTTCCCCTCGACGCCCCCGGCCACGTGCCGTGGTGGCCCGAGCCTTATGCCGACACGAACCTGTTCGCCGTCATGGTCCATGTCCTCGGCGAGTCCATCCGGCATGCCGGGCACGCCGATATCCTGCGCGAGGGCCTCGACGGCCGGACCGGCTTGCGCGCCGAACTCGAGAAGCAGGTCGACGAGGAAGCCCGCGCAGCCCACTGCGCGAAGATCGAGCAGGCCGCCAGGTCGGCCGCACCGATCAGTCAAAGCAACCCGACCCATGGCAACCGGTCTACCGTGTCGCCATTCCTTTCGGACCCTTTCCTGCTCGGTCACTCGTCGGCGACCTCCGCCTTCGGGGGATCGACGCCGAAGGCCAAGGCCCGCCCCGCGAGTGGTTCGCCGCACGGACGCCGGGCAGCAGAGCCGTAGATCATTCTCGTGGTAGCGTCCCGGCGGAGGCCCATAGGTGCCCACCCCGGACGAGATGTGCGCCGTACCCGGCCCGCCAAGACGACGCACGCAGGAGGCGTCATGGCTGCAGGTACATCCTTCATCGATTTCGATAGCCCGGCTTCTCGGCCCCGCGAGTTGGACGTCCGCTGGATCCACGGCTCACCATCGTCCAAGCACAACACCGACCCGGACATCCAGGTCCATGAGTACGACGAGCACACGGTCATCCTGCGGCAGAACATGGCGATCAACTACGAAGCGCCGTTCCTGTTCCTGCTGTTCGGCAACGACCGGGCCGTGCTGATCGATACCGGGGCCACAGCGTCGAGCGCGTACTTCCCCTTGCGCCTGGTGGTGGACCAGCTCGTCGACAGCTGGCTCACCCGCCACCCCCGCCAGGAGTACCACCTGCTCGTGCTGCACACACACGCCCACGGCGACCACATCGCGGGCGACGGCCAGTTCGCCGACCGTCCGGACACCACGGTGGTCTCAGCAGAACCCCCCGCGGCCTGGAAGTATTTCGGCTTCGACGAGAACCCCACCGCCACGGCGAGCGTCGATCTGGGAGGCCGCAGGCTCGAATGCCTGGCCACCCCCGGGCACCACGAGGCAGCCGTCACGTTCTACGACCCGTGGACCGGGTTCCTGCTCACCGGCGACACGGTGTATCCGGGCCGCCTCTACATCCAGGACCGGAAGGCCTTCGCCCGGACCATCGACCGCCTGATCGAGTTCTGCGCAAGCAGACCGGTCACCCACGTCATGGGCTGTCACATCGAGATGACCACCGAACCGGGCGTGGACTACCCGATCCGCACCACCTACCAGCCCCACGAACCGCCACTGCAGATGACCACCGGCCACCTCCACGAGATCCGCGCCGCACTCGACGAGATCGGCGACCGGCCCCGCCGGCTCGCCTTTCCTCTCTTCGTCCTCTGCCCGGACGACTGAGCCACGCCCAAGACACACGCACGACCGGCCCGGAAGCACGGCGACGCCAAGCCGCTTCGAGTGCACGGTCAGTCGGCAGTGAGGACGTCGGAGAGACTCAGGGCGGGGCGGCCGAGCACGGCCGTCAACCTGCGCTGCTGACGCCCGGTCAAGGTGGCCACGAAGACCACTGCGTCAGCGCCGGCCTGGTCGCAGGCCTGAGCTACCTCGCGGACTTTTCCGTCACTCAGCAGGGTCCGCGAGGAGTAGGGCAGAGCCATCTTCCGGACCCCGCCGGCCGAAACGCCTCGTCGCTGCACAATCTGCACGGCGACCCGAGCGCCCCGGACCTTCCACGGCCCCGGCTCCCTGCGGGCCACCGCCGTACTGGAGGTGCTGTCGCCGAACCGGGCCCGCGCCGAGACCAGCTTCACCTACCCCTACACCTGCCGCCAAGTGCCGATCAGGAATCGGAGCGGAATGCCCCGTGGACGCGCAGGTCGCCGTTGATCGCCACCTTCCCGTCGTTCGTGTGCATGATCCAGGCGCCCCCGGCACGGACCGACAGATGGGCGCCGGCGTTCACCTTCCCCTGCAGGCGCGACTCGCCTTGAACGCGCAGCATGCCAAGGGTGGTGAGGTCGCCGGTGACCGTGACCGTGCGGTCCGCCTTCACCTCGCCCTCGGCATCCAGTCGGCCGTGGACGATCAGCCGCGGCGGGCCGTCCTGCGTCTCCAGGACGTTGTCGACGCTCAGCCCGCCCTGGAGGGTGAGGCGTTCCGTGACCTGGGCCCGGTGGGTGACCACGTCGTTCAGGTCGGCCTTGTCGGCCGCGACCGTGCCCCACTGGCGGCTCCCCGCGCCCTGGAACACGTTCATCCCGGAAGCCGGGAACTCGATCCAGCCGTCGGCGGCCGTACGGCCCTGCACCCACTTGGTGTTGATGCCGTTCAGGTCCGCGAGATCGGCGGCGACGGTGCCCCAGTCCTGCTTTCCGTCCTTGCGGACGTTCACTCCCGATTGCGGGAACTCGACCCATCCCTTGCCCGAGTCCCGGTCCCCCACCCACTGGGTGTTGATGCCGTTCACGCTGATCTTGTCGGCCGTGACGGTCCCCAAGTCGCTTCCGCCGCCGCGGCCGACCCTGATTCCGTCGGACGGGAACCCGATCCACCCGGCGTCACTCTCGCGCCCCCGGACCCGTGCCGCGGTCACGGTCTCGACGTCGGCCTTGGCGGCGGAGAGGGTGCCGAGGCCGCCCTCGGCGTCGCGGATCTGGGCGCCCTGCGTGGTGAAGACGATCCGGCCCCGGTCCGTCGTGCCGTCGACCCACGGGCTGTGCACACCGGTCGTCGCGGTGACGCTCTCGAACTCGGGGCTGCGCAGGTGGACGGTGGTGGTGAGGAAGTACCCGGGCTGCTGCCCGCCCGGGGAGGTGGCGATCAAGGTGTACGTGGCGTCCCGCTTCGGCTCCTGGCCCGCCGCCGGCGACCACTGCCAGCCGGTCGCGCCCCGGGTCGGCAAGGCGTTCTCCGTGGATCCGTCCGGACCCTGGATCCGGTAGGTGAGGGTGTCGGGCCCGTCCCACTGCAGGACGACGTCCTGGCCTCCGGCCACCAGCGTCCGCTTCGCACGGAAGTTGCGGGGGACCTTGGGCAGCTGCTTCAGCAGGCTCAGGGTCACGGGGGTCTTCTTCACCCAGGCGCCGTTCGCCGCCCTCTCCGTCACGCGCAGCAGCACCAGTCCCGATGCGCTGGAGACGGGGAAGCCGTCCAGGACCAGGGCCATGGAGCCGGCCTCCTGGAACAGCGTGTTCGGCCGGGCGGTCACGGTGAGGACGCCCGTGCTGTCGTCCCAGGCGACGATCGGCTCCTCCCCCTTCTTCGTCGCGGTGTTCCGCTCGACCCGCGCGGTGATCGTCTTCGGATGTGCCGTCAGATCACCGTCCGCCTGGCCGCAGGGCACTCGTATCTCGATGGAGTACCAGATCACTTCGTCCATGGTCGGGTTGGAGACGACGATGTAGACCGATCCGTGGCGTTCCTCGCCCGCGACCGGCACCTGGAGCGGAGCCGGATCGGTGAGTATTTCGTAGTGCAGAGAAGCCATCGCTGAAGACCCCCTGATCACGCTGTCCGACGCTTGCCCCCGACGGGCGTATCCCCTCCAGCACAGCACTCACCGGACAACGCGACACCCGGATCCGCCCTAACCGGCGCGAAACAGATGTTCGCTGGCCGAATCGGGAATCTCCCACTTTCCGAGAGCTCGGCTCACGGCCGCGGCACCATCGGCCGGGGCACGGCCCGACTCCGGGCTACCGGTGGTCGGGAACGTACCGGTAGCCGACGCGGCGCACGGTGGAGATGCGGTCCCGGTGAGCGGGGCCGAGCTTGCGCCGCAGCCTGGCCACGTGGACGTCGACGGTACGGCCGTCGCCGATGTGCCCATATCCCCAGATGCCCGTGATGAGGGCATCACGCGTGTGAACCGTGTACGGGTGCGCCACGAGGTAGGCCAGGAGGTCGAACTCCAGGTAGGTGAGGTCGAGTTCGCGTCCGTCGACCTCGATCAGCCGGCGTGCGCGGTCGACGCGGATCGCGCCGCCGGAGTGATCGGGTTCCAGGTGCCGAGCCGCTTCCGGCTCGGGGGCCGGAGGCGTTCCGAGCCCCAGGGGACGGATCTCCGGGCGTATGCCGTGCGCGCTCATCACCGCCACCGGGTCGACGTTCGCGGGCAGGAACACGAGGTATCCGACACGGCCGCCCTCGCTCTCGCGGACAGGGACGGGGACGGGGGCGGGGACGGCGGGCGGACGGTCGCCGACCAGCTGGAGGCGCGGGGCCGGGGAACGGCGGAGGTCGGGTACGGGAATGGCGGTGGTCACGATGAGCCCCTTCGGCTGCTCGAAGTCGGATACGGATGCCGGGTGTTCGGCCACGACGGGGCAGGGGTCTCCGCGGCGGATGCGAGCGGAAGGGTCGGCGCGCCGTACGCCGGGCGGACCCGTACGGCTCGCAGACCGGGGCACGACGAGCGCGGCGCACAGAGAGACGAACGGCGGCCGGCACTCCGGCGCGCGCGAGGGATCGCCCTGTCGAAGAAGCCCTAAACGGGTCGGCAGACGGCGCTGGCGACGCGACGGAAGTCGACGTGCCTGCGGCGTACGAGCAACGGCTGCGACGGGGACATGGCCACATGGTGGGGTGCGCGGCAGGCGCGCGTCAACACTTCCCTACTGATTTCATAGGAAATCTCTGCCGACCCCCCTCTGACCTGCATCGTCTTTCATTTCGAGATCGAAGTGTCCATGATCCGGTCACGCTCTTGCCGGGAAGGCCGCTTCGGGCAAGGATTCCCTATCACTCCGATGGGAAAAGTAGGGATAGGGCGGAGTGCGGTCGCGCAGTGCACTGACGCTGCCTTCATCCGCCAGGCTCGGCCCTTCCCCGCCTCCCACCCCTCGCGCCCCTCCCGCACGTTCAGCAACCGGCCGACGCCGCCCGACCATGTTCCGGAGCAGCCGACATGACGACCGCCATCCCCCATGGCACAGCTGGCCACCCAGCTCGCACACCACGCGCCGACGCTCGGGCCTGTCGGTGACGCCGGTGCCGACGACACCGGGCACCGCCGCCCACCGAGCCGCCGACGCACAGCGCCGCGCACTCCTGCGTACCGCCCGCGACGTGGCGGACGACCTCGCAGCGGACGCCATCGTCCGCGACCAGGCGGGCAAGGAGCCGACCGACGAGACGGCCCGGCTGCGCGAGGCCGGCCTGCCGGCGGCCCTCACTCCGCCCGGGCCGGGCCGTGGGACGGACTGGCGTACCGGATGCGCCGTCATACGGGAGATCGCCGCGGCGGACAGCTCTGTCGGCGACGTACTCGCCCGCCACTACGCGCACACGTGGAGCGGACGCTTCTACGCGGGTCCCGAGCACGCGGCCGCCCTCGAAGAGGAGTCGGTGCGCGAGCGGTGGCTGTGGACCGGCGCGGTCCGCACTCCTTGGCCCGACGACGACACCGAGGGACCGGACCTCACGCTGAGGCGGCACGCCGCCGGCTATCTGCTGAGCGGGCGCCGGGCCGTGGACACGGCGGTGGCCACGGCCGACCAGATCGTGGTCGACGCCGTGTGCGCCGCGAACGGTGAGGTCCTGGTCGTACGGATCCCACCCGGCGTACGGGGCGTGACCGTCGTGCCCGCCCACGATCGCCTCGGGCAGCGCGTCGCCGGCGCGGGCGAGGTCGTCCTCGACCGGGTCACCGTCACCCCCGAGCAGGTGCTGGGCCGCCGGCCGCACGACGAGGAGTCGACCGCACCCTTCACCGCGCTCGCGGAGCCGGCGCTCCGGCTCGCCCTGTGCCACGTCGGCCTCGGCATCGCCGAGGGCGCCCTCACCGAGGCGCGCGACCTCAGCAGGGGCGGCCGCGCACACCGGCTTCCCGGCGAGGACCCGGACCTCTTCCTGACCTACGGGGAACTGGCCTCCGCCGCCCAGACGGCCACCGCCGTGGTCGACCGGGCGACGGACGTGATGGCGCAGGCCCTCGACACGGGGCCGCACCTCGACGCGGAGGGCGCCGCGGGCGTCGCCGCCCTGGTCGCCACGGCCGAGACCGTGACGTCGAAGGCCGCCCTGCGCATCACCGCCCGGGTGCTGGAGCTCGCCGACGCGCCCGGCTTGGACCGGTTCTGGCGCAACGCCCGGGTCCTGACGGCCCACCGCCCCGTCGCGCACCGCCTGCGCTCCATCGGCGAGCACTACCTCAACGGCTCCCACCGCGCGGTGGCGGCCTTCCGCTGACGCACGGCACGGCACGGCACCTCACAGCACGGCACGGCTCCGGTCGCGGGGTGGAGACGTGCCCCCGGCTGCCGGGTAGGCGCACCCGGCAGCCGACTGCCACCCATGGCGGACACCGCCCGCAGCCATGCCAGATAATGTCCGTATGCGGATCTCAGCCAGGGCGGACTATGCGGTACGTGCCGCGCTGCAGCTTGCCGCGTCACAGGATGACGGGCCGGTGAAGGCCGAGGCCATCGCCGACGCCCAGGACATCCCGCACAAGTTCCTCGAGGGCATCCTGAACGACATGCGCCGGGGCGGTCTCGTGCTCAGCCAGCGGGGCGGGAACGGCGGCTACCGGCTGGCCAAGCCCGCCCGGTCCATCAGTGTCGCGGATGTGATCCGCGTCGTGGACGGGCCGCTCGTATCGGTGCGCGGGGTCCGCCCGCCGGACCTGTCCTACACCGGCCCCGCCCAGGCGCTGCTCCCCCTGTGGATCGCGCTGCGGGCCAATGTGCGCGAGATCCTGGACGGCGTGACGCTCGCCGATGTCGCGTCGGCCGATCTGCCCGCTGACGTGTCGGCACTGGCCGACACCCCCGGCGCCTGGACCAATCCCTAGCCCCACGCCCTTCGGCCCACCTGCACGTTCTCACATGTCGAGAGGCCTGCATCCAACATGCGGACAGCCTCTTGGGGTGAGTCTCGGCCTCTGCCAATATGCCTACCAACCAGGTGGGAAAACTAGGAATCCAGGGAGGTGGCCCGTGCGAGCACTGCACCACGCAGGCCGGATGCTGCCTCTGACCTCCCGCCGGCACATCGACCTGGTCCGTACCTCCAGCGCCATCTGTCAGCCCGGCTGACACACCTCGCCGGACCCGGCCGCACACGCAGGTCACCACTGGGCGCTGCCCCGGGCCCCTCGGCCGACCTCACCCACCGCCTGCCTTCGAGCGCCGGCGTCCGCCATACCCTCCCCGGCCCGCGGCCGCGAACCCGCCGACGGCCGGGAGTGACTTGCGTGTGTGCCGATGGCTTCGCGCCGCCCGTCTCCGTCCCCGCAGCTCCCTGAACCCCATCCCGTGAAAGGACACCTCGTGTCTGCCGCAAGACCGCTCACCGCCCTGCGTGCCATCGCCGTCACCGCGACCCTTCCGCTCCTGCTCACCGCCTGCGGCTACGGCTCCGAGGCGAAGAAGGAGGACGACAAGTCCGCCAACACCGCGGTCGATGCGGGCAAGAAGCTGTCCGCCTCCGAGGTCCGTATCGGGTACTTCCCCAACCTGACGCACGCCACCGCCCTGGTCGGCCTCCAGGAAGGCCTGATCGAGAAGGAACTGAGCGGCACCAAGATCAAGCCGCAGTCCTTCAACGCCGGCCCGTCCGAGATCGAAGC
>NZ_JBVIWA010000033.1:0-54839 GCF_055595065.1 Streptomyces sp. NPDC040545 | reverse complement strand
ACCCCGCCCCGGCACCCCACCCCGCCCCCTGCCGACAGGCCCGCCACCCCCAGCCCCGCCGGCGATTGAGGCGCGGGTCCGGGCAGCGCCCGGCACACGGCCCGCACCCGGCAGACAGCCCGAGCCGAACACACGGCCCGCGCCGAGAACACCGGCGAGCCGCCCGCAGGGCAGACGGCTCGCGCTAAGCGTCGAGGTGGCCGGTGTCGTTCCAGCGTTCCAGCGCCGGCGCGCCATACGCCCAGCCCAGCACCGACAGGGACGTCGGCTCCAGCCGGATGCGGGCACCGAACGAGGCTTCGAAGCCCAGCCAGCGCGCGGCCAGCGTCCGCAGGATGTGCCCGTGCGCGAAGACCAGGACGTCGCGTTCCGCCGAGCGGGCCCAGGCCACCACCTCGTCCGCGCGGGCCGCCACATCGGCGACGGACTCCCCGCCCGGGACCCCGTCGCGCCAGATCAGCCAGCCCGGCCGGACGGCCTGGATCTCGGCCGGGGTCATGCCCTCGTAGTCGCCGTAGTCCCACTCCATCAGCGCGTCCCACGGCTCGGCCCGCGCGCCGAAGCCCGCCAGGTCGCAGCTCTCGCTCGCGCGCACCAGCGGGCTGGTGCGGACCTCCACGCCCGGCAGCCCCCGCCACGGGTCACGGGCCAGCCGCTCGCCGAGCAGCTTCGCGCCCAGCTTGCCCTCCTCCAGCATCGGCACGTCCGTGCGTCCGGTGTGCTTGCCGAGCTGGGACCACGCCGTCTGGCCGTGGCGGGCCAGCAGGATGCGGGGGGCCATGTGAATTCTCCCGGTTCGTTTCGAGGTCCGTCCATCATCCATCACCCCTCCGACGGCCGGTTTCCGCGCCAGGTCCCCGATTGTCAGTGGCGGATGGGACACTTCCGCGGGTGAGCTCCTACCCGCCCAGCAGCCCCGCGCAGCCGACGACTCTGCGGCAGCGGCTCGCCGGTCTGCGCGGCCCCGCCGTGCCGCCCCGTCCGCTCGACGCCCGGGCACTGGCGGCCCTCGCCGCCAATCCCGGCTGCGGCAGACGCGCCCTGCTCGACGGCGCGGGTGTGGACAAGACCGCCCTCGCCTCGGCGCTCGGCTCGCCCGCCTCCTTCGGGCAGTCGCAGTTCGCCATAGTCCGCGGGAACTCCTTCGAGGCCAAGGTCAAGGGCGACGGCGGAGCCGAGCTGCTGCGGCTGGTGCACGCGCACCTCGCACCCGCCGCCGAGCCTCCCGGGGCCGGTGCCCGCGTCCCCGACCTGACCGCCGCCGGCCCCGAGGGCCGCGCCGCCCGGACCGCGCTCGCCCTGCGCGAGGCGACCGCCGCCGGCCGGGACAGCGGGGCCTGGACGCTGCTGGACCACCCGATGCTCGCCCTGGAGGTGGCCGGCTCCCCCGCCTACCTGGAGCCCGACGCCGTCGTCGTCCACCCCGACGGCCGCTGGACGGTCGTGGAGATCAAGTCGTTCCCGATGATCGACGGCGCCGCCGACGCCGCGAAGGTGGGCGCCGCCGCCCGGCAGGCCGCCGTCTACGTCCTGGCCCTGGAGAAGACGGCCGCGAAACTGCCCGGCGCCGAGGTCGGGCACACCGTGCTGCTGGTCTGCCCGAAGGACTTCTCCAACCTGCCCACCGCCTCCCCCGTCGACATCCGCCGCGAGCGCTCCGTGACCCGTCGCCAGCTGGACCGGCTGACCCGCGTCGAGGAGCTGGCCGCCGCCCTGCCCGAGGGCCTCAGCTTCGACCCGGCGACGCGGACCGCCGAGGAGCTCGCCGAGGCGGTGTCCGCGGTCGACGCCGCCTACGCGCCCGAGTGCCTGGCCGCCTGCGAGCTCGCCTTCCACTGCCGTGACCGCTCCCGCGCCGCCGACCAGGTCACCGCGCTGGGCCGGTCGGTACGGGGTGAGCTGGGCGCACTGACCACCGTCGAGGCCGCCCTGGCGGCCGCCTCCGGGGCCGGCTGCGCCGAGGATCCGACCGCCGCCGCGCTGCACCGCGCCGCCCGGCTGCGCGCCGAGGCCCTGGAACTGGCCGCCGCCCGTCCGCCGCACCACGCCCCGGAGACCCCCGCATGTCCCTGCTGAGCACCCTGGCCCGGCTGGAGGCCGTACGCGCGGGCCGCGCCCAGCCGCTCGCGACCGTGCGGCACCGCCATCTGAGCGAGCGCCCGATGGTCTTCGTGCCGCTGACCACGGCCGGTGAGGCGGGCGCCCCGCTCGGCGCCATGGTCGGCACCGACCGGCACGAGCCGCGGGTGTTCGTGATACCCCAGCCGCGCGACCGCGACCGGCGCTGGGCCTTCCTCGCTGACCTCGCCGTACAGGTACTGGCCCACATCGACGCGTACGCGGACGCCGTGGAGCCGGCCGAGCGCAGCGAGACCGACCCGGAGACGGGCAAGCGGGTCAAGGTCGAGACGGAGCTGTGCGTGGACGCACCGCAGCTGATCGTGCCGAGCCGGGCGGGCATCGAGTACGTACGGCTGCTGGGGCGCTCGATGCGGTTCCGGCGCACCGCGGAGGAGGATCCGGACAATCCGTATCCGGCGCCCTCGCAGGTGCCGATGCTCGGCCGCTGGTTCACCCACCTCGCCGAGCGTTCGCGGGTGCCCGGCTCCTCGATGCTGCTGTCGGCCACGGATCTGCTGTCCCGGCACTGGGCCACCGGCCAGAGCAATCTGGAGGACCAGCACCTGGGCGCGCTCCTGGGCTGGATCGACCCGCCCGGGGGCCGGTCGGGCGCCGAGGAGGCGCACCGGGCCGAGCTGGGCCGTGACAAGGACGGCCAGCTGCTGTGCCCGCCCGCCGGTCCGGCCACCGACCCGGCTTTCGACAACAAGCTGCTGGCCCCCGCGATCGCCCGCTACGACGCCGCGCGCGCGGCCCTGGCGGCCGGGCCCGGCGACGACGACCGCCATGTCCGGGCCGCCGAGCTGGAGGTGCACCGGCTGGTCGAGTCCCAGCTGTCGGGCACCTGGTCGAAGACCTGGGAGGCGATCGACCTGCTGCGCGCCCTGCCGCCGGGCGAGCGCGCGGAGGAACGCTGGACGCGCGACCGCTGGTCCTACACCGGCCACCGGGACCGCGTGCGGGCGGGCGAGCCGCCGCAGCCGCGCCGCGACGACGCGGTGACGGCGGCCCAGAAGCTGGCCACGCGGGAGACCGAGCAGGTGCGGCTCGACGCCCAGGAGGCGCTGGACGACCCGCTGGTGATGGCGGGCCGGCGGCTGGCGGGCGAGGCCTTCGCGGGCGAGGTCACCGAGGTGGTGATGGAGTGGACGGAGTCGAAGCGGCCGAGTCCGCGCCCGCTGGTGACCGTGGTGACGGAGGACCGGCCGCAGCTCGCGGAGGAGGGCGGCGGGAAGGTGTTCCGTTCGCTGGACGGGCGCCCGCAGAGCGCACAGTTCGTCCGCTTCGAGGAGGACGGGCGGCTGGTGCTGCGGCTCCTCGACAAGATGGGCCGCGGCCGGGACCCGGAGCCGGGGACGGTCCCGGAGAAGGGTGACCGGCTCTGCTGGACGCTCTTCGAGCACGACGCGCGCGGCGGCCCGAAACTCCCGGAGCCCGAGCAGACCCCGTGGACGCACGGTGGCCCGCCGGGATCGGCGCTCGCCCTTCCCCTGCCCGACTCCGTGACCGACGAGGACCTGCTGTGACCAGCACCGCTCCCTTCGACCCGGGCGCGGCGGCCGCCCGGGCGACCGCCGCGATCCTGGCCGACACCCTGCACGGGGCCGAGCGGGGCGTGGTCGTCGATTCCCCGCCCGGAGCGGGCAAGTCCACGCTCGTGGTCCGCGCGGCCCGGGAGCTGGCGGCGGCCGGACGCCGCCTGATGGTGGTGGCGCAGACCAACGCGCAGGTCGACGACCTGGTGCTGCGTCTCGCCGAGAAGGACCCGGAGCTGAAGGTGGGCCGGCTGCACAGCAGTGACGGGGAGGCCTACGACCCGGCGCTGCGCGAGCTGCCCTCGGTCACCCTGTCGGCCAAGCCGAAGGACCTGGCGGAGCTGCCGATCACCATCTCAACGGCGGCGAAGTGGGCCTTCGTCAAGGATGTGGAGCCCTGGCAGCACGCCATCGTCGACGAGGCGTACCAGATGCGCTCGGACGCGCTGCTGGCCGTGGCCGGGCTGTTCGAGCGGGCGCTGTTCGTGGGTGATCCGGGGCAGTTGGACCCGTTCAGCGTGGTCGGCGCGGAGCAGTGGGCGGGCCTGTCCTACGACCCTTCCGCCTCGGCGGTGAGCACCCTGCTGGCGCACAACCCGCAACTGCCGCAGCACCGGCTGCCGGTGTCCTGGCGGCTCCCGGCGACGGCGGCGCCGCTGGTCTCCCGCGCGTTCTACCCGTACACGCAGTTCCGCAGCGGTACGGGCCCGGGCGAGCGGCGGCTGTCGTACGGGGTGGCCTCGGACGGGTCGGGCCCGGACCGGGTGCTGGACGAGGCGGCCGAGGCGGGCTGGGGCCTGCTGGAGCTGCCGGCGCGGCACACCCCGCGCACCGACCCGGAGGCGGTGCGGGCGGTGGCCCTGGTGGTCCGCCGGGCGCTGGACCGCGGGGCGGTGACCTCGGACGAGCGGTCCCCGGACCCGGCCCCGCTGACGGCGGACCGGATCGCGGTCGGCACGGCCCACCGCGACCAGGCGGCCGCGGTCCGCGCGGCGCTGGCCTCGCTCGGGGTCACGGGGGTCACGGTGGACACCGCGAACCGGCTCCAGGGTCGCGAGTACGACCTCACGGTGGTCCTCCACCCGCTGTCGGGCCGCCCGGACGCGACGGCCTTCCACCTGGAGACGGGCCGCCTGTGCGTGCTGGCTTCCCGGCACCGGCACGCGTGCGTGGTGGTGGCCCGGGCGGGCATAGCGCAGCTGCTGGACGACCATCCGTCGACGGAGCCGGTCCAGCTGGGCGTGACGGTCAAATTCCCGGACGGCTGGGAGGCGAACCACTCGGTCCTGGCCCATCTGGCCGAGCACCGGGTGTCCTGGCGGCCGTAGGGAGGCGAGCGGCGGCCGATCCGGTCACGACCGCCGGATCACGCCTTCCGGCGGGCGCCCAGGCGTTCGCGGAGCACCTCGCCGACCTCGGCCAGGGTGCGCAGCTGGTCCGGGGTCAGTGCGTCGATCAGGTGGCGGCGGACGGATTCCACGTGGAGCGGGGCCGCCTCCGTGATCAGGGTGATGCCGGCGTCGGTGAGGACCACCTCCGCCCCGCGGCCGTCGGTGGCCACCCCCTCGCGGCGGACGGCGCCGCGCTGCTCCATGCGGGTGAGCTGGTGGGACAGCCGGCTGCGGGACCAGCGCATCAGCTCGGCCAGGGCGCTGATGCGCATACGGTGGCCGTTCGTGGAGCCGAGTACCGACAGAACGTCGTAGTCGGCCTCGGAGAGTCCGCTGTCCTGCGTGAGGTCGCGCGCGATCTCGGCGTTGACCAGCGGGAACACCCGCCGCCACGCGTACCAGGCGTCCTGTTCGGACTCGGTGAGCCAGCGGGGCCCGGGCTCCGGTGCGGGGGTCATGTCCGCCACTCTAGCCAGGTCGGTGACACATCACTTATCTGGTTGACATGTCATTCAGATCCTGGGTTTCATCAGGTGACACATCAACAACCGCACCCAACGGGGAGTCCTCAGCATGACCCGCCTGCACGTCATCTCCGCCGCCACCCGACCCACCTCCGCCGGCCGCCCGCTCGCCCGCTGGGTCACCGAGCAGGCCCGCGAACGGGGCGGCTTCGACGTCACCTCCGTCGACCTCGCCGAGATCGCCCTGCCCTTCCTCGACGAGCCCGAGTACGCCTCCACCGGCAACTACGCGCATCAGCACACCCGCGACTGGAGCGCCCTGGTCGACTCGGCCGACGCCTTCCTCTTCGTCCTGCCGATGTACAACGGCGGCTTCACCGCCCCCTTCAAGAACGCAATCGACTTCCTCTACAACGAGTGGAAGGGCAAGCCGGTCGGCATCGTCAGCTACAGCGCCGGCCCCACCGGCGGCGTCCCGGCCGCCGAGATGCTGCTGCCGGTCCTCACCCGCCTCGGCATGCTGCCCGCCGAGCGCTCCGTCGCGATCCCGGGCATCCCCAAGCTGCTCGGCCCCGAGGGCTTCCAGGCCCCGGAGACGCTGGCGGGCGAGCTCGCCGGAGTCCTGGACGACGTGGCCGGGCTGGCGGCGCGGCGCGCCGCCGAGGCCGTCACGGTGTGAGCAGGCTCCCCGCCGGACGGTCGCACGCGGCGTGCGCGTGCAGCCGTACGCCGGTGAGCGGCGTGCCGTCGGCGGCGTAGGAGGCGGGATGGCGGTTGCCCGCCATCCCGCGCCCGCCCGGCACCGCGACGGGCCCGCCGGGGGCCGATGCCGCGCGCCAGGGCGAGGAGGCGTGCGACTGACGGCCGGTCAGCACGATACGGACCAGGTGCCGGCCTCGCGGTCGGGAAGCTCGGGATCGCGGTGCGGATACCGGCGCCGGCCGATCACCTGTGCGACTCGCCCGCCACTGAGCCTGCCGATCTGCTCATGCCCCTCATCGGCCGTACGGGTGTTCCAGCCCATCGCGCAGGGGTCTTGCGCGGCGTTGGACAATGGACGGTGGCCCGGAATCACTTCGCACGCGCAGCAGGAGGACACGCATGGCAGAGCCCGAGCGGACCGAGCGGCGGCTGCGGCCGGCGCCTCTGCTCTTCGAGCCCTCGGAGGCCGTGGCGGACCCGGAGCACTTCTTCGACCTGGAGTCGATCGAGGACCCTCGGGAGCTGCTGGCCCGTGCGACCGAGCTGACGCTGGCCTTCCGGGCCGCGCAGGAGCGGGCGGTGGAGTTCCAGGCGCTGGCGGCGGCCCAGCTGGCGGATCCCCGCCGGTTCGACCGACTCTCACCGGCCCTGATCGCCGAGCAGGCGGAGTGGACCGAGGACTATGCCCGCAAGATGATCGAATTCGGCGAAAGCCTCCAGCGCGGCGCGGGTACGCCGTAGCCCCCGGAGGGGCCGGACACCCGGCCCCGCCCGGCGCGCGAGGAGCGCACCATACTCCGGCGACGGCCCCGCCGTCCCCGTTTTCGGTAACTCGCGGATATCGCTCCGCTACGGCGGGTAGACAGTGGCATATGACGACGCTGACGAAGGCTCCCGGCTGCACCGCCCTCCACGCGCGCGGCGAGCGCACCCGCACCGCACCCGCCACCCACGTCACCCCTCAGGGCGCCGCCTGGCTCACCTCCGCGGCCGCCCACCCCCGGCGCACCCTCGCGGTGTGGGAGGCGCGGCCGGGGCTGCCCGCCACGCTGCCCTGCGGCGACCCCTTCGACGTCGTCAACGTGCCGCTCGTCCTCGGGCGCCGCATCCTCGACCTGCTGTGGGCCGAGGGTCCCGGCTCCGGGCCGGTCGCCGTGCACCGCGGCCGGATGCTGCTCTTCGCCGCCCCCGGCACCGCGCACCGGCTGCCCGCCCTGCTGGCGTGGGAGGAGTGGGGCGGCTCCCGCACGGCCCCGGCTCCGCTGTGCCACGGCCGCGGCGATGCCGTCACCGTGCCGCCGCTGGCCGCCACGCCCGGGCAGTCCCGGTGGCTGGTGGCCCCCGACGCACGCGAGCCCTGGCTTCCCGGGCCCGAGGCCCTGCTCTGGGCCTTCGTACGGGCATCCCGCAGCCCGGCACCGACCGGACCTGGGGATATCGATTTTTCGTTCCGCGGATCCTCCTGCTAATGTCTTCCTCGTCAGCAAGCGCCGCTAGCTCAGTTGGTTAGAGCAGCTGACTCTTAATCAGCGGGTCCGGGGTTCGAGTCCCTGGCGGCGCACAGCGAGGCAAACGTCAAAGGCCGCTCTTCCTTCGGGAAGGGCGGCCTTCGGCGTTCCCGCGGATCGGCGCCGGCGAGGGGCTGCGGCGGACCCCCGGGAGCCCGCACGGTCCGGTACGCGGCCGGAGACGTGATCCTGCGCGAGCACGAGCCGTCGACGCACGCGGTCCTGCTGCGGGAGGGCATCGCCAGGGTCGTGGTCACCGCGGAGACCGGCCAGGAGGTCATCCTGGGGCTTCGCGAAAGCCCCGACATCGTGGGCGAGATGGCAGCGCTGGACGGCCGGCCGCGGTCCGCCTCGGTGATCGCGAAGACCGACGTCATGGCGACCATCGTCACCGCCGCCCTGGCGATCGTGTCGCCCGGCCCGCTTCCGGCCGGTGACCGCTCTCCGCTCTCCGACCGTTCAGCACGGCGGGTGTGCTGCGCCCCGGCCAAGGAAACGCAGCCCACCTCACCGCTCAGTCACGCCCAGAGATGAGGACACGACGTCATGGACACCACCCCGACCTGGCCTGACGGCCGGCCCCACGACGAGCAGCAGCCCGAGCCGCAGTCCTTCTGGCGGACGGCCAACCTGTCCGTACCGCTTCCCCGCAACGCGACGAAGGCCGTCGCCCATTACCGGGGCATGGCGCCCGCCGGCCTCGCCGTCTACATCCCGTTCGGCGACGTCCACGGTGAGAACCTCTGGGCACTGGTGACCGTGATCGCCTCCTGGTGGTGGCGGACATCGCCGTCACCTGGCGGCGCGCCGCCCCCGCATAGCCCCCGGGGACCGCGCACGAAACGGAAGGAGGCCCCCACGCGCGTGGGGGCCTTCTTCGCCGTCCCGCGGGGCGCCCGGCCGAGCGCCCCGCGGTCACGTCGTGATCTTCACCGTGTACGCGCCGGACCGGGTGCGGTCCGCCACCTCGATGGTGATCCGCTCCCCCGGCACCGTGTACGTCTCGCCCACCTCCAGCGGCGCGTCCGCCAGCGGCGGGTACACCGAGCGGTCCCAGCACGCCTCCGTCGACGGGTGCGCGTCCAGCACCTCGATCGGACCGCCGCCCGACGAGGCCTCGTTGCGCACCCGGTAGACCAGGACGCCTTCCGTGCAGGTGTCCCCGTCGTTGCCGGCGGAGCCCCGCGCCTCGACGGCGATGGCGCTGCCCGGGCCGGTACGGATCACCGCGAGCCGGGTGCCGCCCGTTCCGCCGCTCGGCGGGGCCTGGGCCAGCGGCTGCAGGGTGTGCAGCGAGGAGCCCGACTGCACGCAGTCGACCTGGGAGGCGTCCAGCCAGCCCAGCTTCCACTTGTGCCAGGCGAAGAGGTCCGGGGCCATGCCGAACTGGCTGCCCATGACGTCCCAGTCCCCGACGTACGTGTCCCAGTCGCCCTTGCCGTCCGAGGGCCGGTGGTAGAGGTCGGGCAGGTCGAAGACGTGCCCGGTCTCGTGGGCCAGCACGTTCCGGTCCGGCGGGTGGCGCTCGAAGACGGTGACGATCCGCCGCAGTTCCGTGCCGTCCGCGACGATCGGGTTCTCGAAGTTGACGACCTTCGTGGCGTCGGAGTCCACGCCGGGCGCGTCCGGGTCGGCGACGAAGTAGACGACGTCGTACTTGCGGAAGTCCACCTGGGCGTCGGCCGTCGCGACCGCGTCCCGCAGGTAGGAGGCCCGGTCCCCGGCGGCCCAGTCCCGCTTTATCCCGTACGCGGTGGAGGGCTTGGGCATCTGGATCCACTGCTTCTGCGGGTGCGGGGTCAGCTTGAACCGCCCGTACGAGGCCTGCTCGAAGAAGTCGCTGGTGGCGGGGAAGTAGTCGCCGACGATGTCCTCGGTCTTCAGGGTGCTGCGGTGGTCGGGGAAGGAGAGGAAGACCATGACGGCGTTGAGCGTGCGCTCGGGTTTGGGGTAGGCGCCGTTCCAGGTGTCCAGGCCGAGGGAGTGGTGCGCCGAGGTGCGGGTCAGCGCGCAGGGCGCGGATCCCGAATCGGCCACCGCGGGACCGGCGACGAGCGACATGGCGGCGAGCGCCGTCAGGGAGGTGAGCGCCGCGGCGGTACTTCGGATGCGGGAGCGTTCCACTCCCCCGGGTGTCTGCTGTCGCGCCACATCGACCTCCGGTGGTGGATTCGTACCTGTTCATCCACCTTGAGGCGATTGTCTTACTAATGCCCTGTTCCGCTGCCCCACACGAGTGAGTAATACGGCAAGTCGGTGACCCTCGAACTTCACGCCCCTGCCTACAGAACGTCACGACCGATCACCTGAGAACAGCAGGGACCGCCGCATGCTCAGAGCCGCGCAGAAACGATCGCCCGGTCTTTCGCCGCCGATCCGTCATCACGCCGAACTGAACCGTCTCAACCGGTGGCGCCGCTGGATAGGGCCTCCCGGCAGCCTCTATGATCGGCACACTTTCCTGCGCGGACACTCACGAACACTGCGGGAGCCAACGGTGAGCGGAACCTCAGAAGGAACCGGTTCGGCGGCCGACAGCATCCGATCGGCCATTACGGAGCGTCACCCGGCAGTGCCGGCAGTGCCGTCGGCATCGGCCACCCAGGCCACGCCGGCGTTGTCGTACCGCGCCGACTCCGACCTGCGCGACTACCGGGCCGCCTTCAACGCGGCCCACCTCGCCATGGCCGTCGTCGACCGCGAGGGCTACGTGGTCGCCGCCAACCAGGCCTTCGCCGGGCTGCTCGGCAGCGAGCCGCACACGCTCGTCCACCGGTCGGCCGCCGACCTGGTCGACCTGGCCGCGGAGGCCCGCACCTGGGCCTCGTACCAGGAGGTGCTCCGCGGCCGGCAGGCCCGGCTGCGCTGCACCCGCCGCCTCAAGCACCCCGACGGGCACTCGCTCTGGACCGAGGTCACGCTCGGACCCGTCCCCGGCACCGGGGACGTCCTGCTGTCGGTGGCCGACATCAGCGACCGCCGCGACCTCCAGGCCCGCCTGCGCCACCTCCAGATGCACGACCCGGTCACGCGCCTGCCGAACCGCGCCCTGTTCTTCGAGCGGCTCTCCTGCGCCCTGGAGGCCGCTTCGTACGAACACGGCGGCGGCACCGGCCGGATCGGGCTCTGCTACCTGGACCTCGACGGGTTCAAGGCCGTCAACGACACCCTCGGCCACCGGGTCGGCGACCGGCTGCTGACCGCCGTCGCCGCCCGCCTCACCCAGTGCGCCGACCAGTCCGGCTACGGGCGCACCGGCGGGCACCTGGTCGCGCGCCTCGGCGGCGACGAGTTCGCCCTGCTGGTCGAGGACTCCACCGGCACCGAACAGCTCGCCGACCTGGCACGGAGCGTGCTGGCCGCCGTCCAGGAACCTTTCGACCTGGCCGGCCAGCGACTGTCCGTCTCCGCCTCGATCGGGGTCGTGGAGCGGGCGGCGGCCGGCACCTCGGCGACCGGCCTGATGCAGGCCGCCGACACGACCCTGTACTGGGCCAAGGCGGACGGCAAGGCCCGCTGGACCCTGTTTGACCCGGAGCGCAACGCGCACCGGATGACCCGCCAGGCGCTGTCCTCCACGCTCCGACCGGCCGTGGAGCGGGGGGAGTTCGAGCTGGAGTACCAGCCGCTGGTGGACCTGGAGAGCGGTGCGGTGCGCGGGGTCGAGGCCCTGGTGCGCTGGAACCATCCGCAATTCGGCACACTCACGCCGAATCGGTTCATCGGGATCGCCGAAGAGGACGGGTCCATCGTCCAGTTGGGACGGTGGGTGCTGCGGACCGCCTGCCGGCAGGCCCGCCGCTGGCAGATCGAACAGCCCAGTGACTCCCCCGTCTTCGTGTCGGTGAACGTCGCCGTCCGGCAGGTCTGGGACTCGGACCTGGTCGGCGACGTCGCGGAGATCCTGGCCGAGACGGGCCTCGCCCCGCAGCTGCTGCAGCTGGAGCTGACCGAGTCGGCGGTGATGGGCTCGGCCGGGCGCCCCCTCCAGGCCCTTCAGGCGCTCAGCGACATGGGCGTGCGGATCGCGATCGACGATTTCGGCACCGGCTACTCGAACCTCGCCTACCTCAGCAGGCTTCCTGTATCAGTTCTGAAACTGGACGGTTCCTTCGTTCGCGGATTCCGCTACGAGGAGGGCACGCACCCGAACCCGGCCGACGAGACGATCGTCGAAGCCCTGGTCCAGCTCGCCCACCGGCTCGGTCTGACGGTGACCGCGGAGTGCGTGGAGACCGCCGGACAGGCGGCACGGCTGCGGCGCGTCGGCTGCGACACGGGGCAGGGCTGGCTCTACTCGCGGGCGGTGGCCCCGGAGCGGATCGCCGAGATGATCGGCACCAAGCCGGGTGCGGAGAACCGCCTCTAGCAGCATTCCGCTTCCCCGTTCCGCGGTCACTTTGATGCCATTTGTGCGTTTGGCTGACCGAAAAACCCCTGAAACGATCACCGGGCAAAGGCTTTTGACCAACTGCCGTGATCCACGGGGGAACACCAGTGAAGCTCACCCGTACCGCGCTCGCCCTGACCGCCGGCGCCCTCGCTCCGGCCCTGCTGTTCGCCACCCCGTCCCTCGCCACCGCTGCACCGGCCAAGGCGTCGGTCACGGCTCCGGCGAGCACGGCGCTGGGCTCCGACACGGAGAACGCCGTCGCCATCACCAAGATCCTGGCGGACCCGGCGAGCGGCAAGGCCGTGATCCGCGCGGCGAACGCGGCCCTCAGCGGCACCCCCGAGGACCGCGTGGCCTTTCTGACCACGGGCTTCGCCAAGGCCCGGGACGAGGACAACAAGGTCGCCCTCCTCCGGATCCTCGCCGGCAAGCCGGGCAAGGGCGTCACCCGCGAAGCCAACAAGGCCCTCGACGGCACCGCCGCCGACCGCGCCGCGTTCCTGAAGACCGGCCTGCGTCTGGCCCAGGCCGAGGACGACCGGGTCGCCGTGGGCCGGATCCTGGCCCGCCCCGGCATCAGCCCGGCCCTGTACGCGGCGGCCCAGAAGGTCATCGACGGCGCGCCCGAGGAGCTGCGCCACTTCATCACGGTCGGCCAGTTCCAGGTCTGACCACAGTGAGCGGCAGCTAGGACCGACATGTGAAGGCCGGGCCGCCCGAGGGGGGTCCGGCCTTCACCTACGTGCTCGTCCGGCTATCCGCTCACGACCTTGTCGTAGCGCAGGGCGACGTAGCCCGAGGCCGCGTGGCCGGCGATGCGGCCGTCGGTGCCGCCGTTGAGGTAGTCCTGGCCGCGCATCATGTCGTCGTTGGTGTTGGCCTCGTGGATGTACGAGAACTTCCCCGCGGCCTTGTCGACCCACTTCTCGAAGAGCACCACGTGCCCGTCCAGGGTGTTCAGCGCGTCGCCGGGCTGGAGGTCGGACTTGGAGATGGTGGCGGCGATGCCCGGAAGGCTCTGGGTCGTGTAGCTGGTGCCGGCGTGCCAGACCATGGAGACGAAGCCGGAGCAGTCGGTGCGGTAGGTGTGGTCGCCGTCCGGGTCGGAGGCGTACGCGCCCTGGTTGTAGGGGATGTCACGGCTCAGCCAGTTCGCGGCACGGCTCATGATCTCACTGCGGGCGATCTGCCCGCCCTTGGTGGAGGGGGTGGGGGTCGGGGGCGCCGGCGGCTGGTAGGTGCAGTCGCCCGCGAAGGCGGAGAGCAGGCTCTGGGTCCAGCCGCTCGCGTCGACCGGGTCGGCGGGGTGGTAGGCGATGTCGTCGCCCTTGCCGTCGGTGGGGTCGGCGTCGTGGTACCAGTACATCCCGCCGTTCGTACGGCCGTAGTAGAGGCCGCCGCCGGGCGAGACGAGGTTGTCGACCGCCGACCAGCCGGAGCTCTTGAGCACCGAACTCTCCCAGTCCCCGACGCCGTTGATCTGGTAGGAGAGCAGTCGGCCGTCGGCCGTGCTGGCGATGAGGACGTCGTCCCCGGCGGCGGCGAGCGTCTTGAGGACGAAGCCCGTGTCGATCACCGCGTGCTTGGCGATGTGGGCGGGCCCGCTGGGCTTGGCCTGGGAGACGTTGTAGCGGTGGAGCTCGCCGCCGACCGTGCCGTAGAGGTGACCGGCGCCGTCGTAGGTCAGCTTGTCGAAGGTCCAGCCGCTGTCCCAGATCTTGGTGACTCCGGCCAGGGCCAGGGCGCTGTCGTTGGTCTGGATGTCGACGCGGTACAGCTCGCCGGCCGTCGAGGTCACGAGGACGGTGTTGAAGTTGAGGGTGGCCATCGCCTTGGGCGTGAAGCCGAGGTTCGCGCCGATCAGGGTCTTGACGCGGTCGCCGGTGTTGGGGGCTATCGCCGTGTAGGTGAGGCGTCCGTCGGGGAGGGTGCCGTAGACCGACACGTTGCCGCCGCAGATCGCGGCGGCCTGGGCCGGCGCCGAGGTGAGGGTGACCAGGCCGAGGGTGGTGGCAGAGACGGCCAGGGTGGCGGCGAGGCGGCGCTTGAGGGACGACGAGGACATGGGTGTCTCCGGATTCTGGGCAGCCCTGACGTACGCGCGCCGGGCCGGGAGCGAGGGGAGGGAGAAGGGGGGAGCGGGCGTGACTCGGGGCCGCTCAGTACCAGTTGTTGTTCAGGAAGTGGGTCCAGGCGCCGCAGGGCGTGCCGTACTGGCCGTCGATGTAGGACAGGCCCCACTTGATCTGGGTGACCGGGTTGGTGCGCCAGTCGTCGCCGAAGGCGTCCATCTTGGAACCGGGCAGGGCCTGGGGGATGCCGTACGCCGTGGAGTTCGGGTTGTCGGCCCAGTAGCGCCAGCCGCTCTCCCGGTCCCAGAGCTGCTCCAGGCAGTTCCACTGGGTGGAGCTGTTCCAGGCGCCGCCGTCGTACTTGTTCATCAGGTCGCGGCCGGCCGCCTTCACGGCGGGTATGTCCTTGCCGTCGAGCGGGTCCGCGGTGGTGGTGCAGCTGAAGGTCGCCGGCTGGGCGGAGAGCAGCGTCTGTGTCCAGCCGCCGGTGTTGACGGGGGTGTCGTTGTGGTAGGCGATGTCGCTGCCGCTGCCGTCGGCCGGGTTGGCGTCCTTGTACCAGTACATGGCGCCGGTGGTTTCGATCCGGCCGTAGTAGAGGCCGCCGCCGGGCGATACGACCTGGTCGAAGCCGGACCAGCCGGAGGTCTTGAGGTCGTCGCGGTCCCAGCTGCCATCGCTGTTGATCTGGTAGGAGTAGAGGGCGCCGGCCGAGGTGGTGGCGAGGAGGCGGTCGTCCCCGGCGGCCGTGAGCGTCTTCAGGACGAAGCCGCTGCCCACCTCCTTGCGCTGGCCGATGTGCGCCGAGCCGGTCGGCTTGGGCTGTGAGACCAGGTACTGGAGCAGGACCCCGCCGGCCGTGCCGTACAGGTGGCCGTGTCCGTCGTAGGTGAGCTTGTCGTGGGTCCAGCCGCTGTCGAAGATCTTGACGGGCGGGCGCTCCAGGACGAGGGACTCGTTGTTGGTGAGGACGTCGAGGCGGTAGAGCGCGCCCGTCGTCGAGGTCACCAGCACGGTGTTGAAGTTGAGGGTGGCCATCGCCTTGGGCTCGAACCCCAGGTCCGCCCCGACCCGCACCTTCTTCAGCGCGCCGGTGGCCGGGGTGATGGTGCTGAAGGTGAGACGGCCGTCGGGAAGGACCCCGTAGATCGAGGCGGTCCCGCTGCAGGTGCTCGCGGCCTCGGCGGCCGGGGCGGTGGCGACGGCCGCGGCGGTGAGCAGGCCGGCGCCGAGGGCGGTGGAGAGGGCGGCCATCGCGCTCTTACGGGCAGCCTGACGGAGGGTGGTGGTCACTGCGTTCTCCTGAGGAACGGTCACGGTGCGGCTCGGTGGTGCGGTAGCCGTGCGCCCGCAGCGGGGCGCGGGCGCCGTCGAGGATCGCGTGGGCCTGGGTGAGGGCCGCGGCTTCGGAGGCGGCCCGCAGGAAGAGGTAGACGTCCACGCCGTCGCGGGCGGCTTTGGCCCGCAGGTGTTCGAGGCCGTGCGCGGCGGGGGTGTGGGCCCAGATCAGATCGGAGACGAGCGCGAGGATGCCCTCCTGGTCCGGATCGGCGCGAGGCCCTGAGAGGGAGGCTCGGACGACGCGCATCCCGGCTAGTCCCAGTTGATGCTGTCCCGGGCGGACGAGGGCGCCGTGTCCCAGTTGATGCTGCCGTCGTCGGAGGCACTGACGTGGTGGTGCCCGGCGGAGGCGGTCACCGGGGTGGTGGTGACGGCAGCGGCGCACAGGGCGGTGAAGACGGCGGCGACAGCGGCGAAGCGGGCGGTGCGGGACATGGTTTCCCCCAGGTCACAGGCTCGGAAGCGATGCGGTCGGTGCGGTGTGCTGCGCGCTGGCCCGGATCGTCCTTGCGGCTCTGGCCTGAGTCGGGGAGTTCCCTCCCCGCCGTCCCGGTGATCACCATGTTGCTGCCCCCGGGCCCGGCGAAGAAGAGGTTCCGGCTGTCACCAACGGGCCTGGCACCTTGGTGACAGACTTCGCCTACGATCGCGGAGGCGGTGCCGGCCGGGCCGCCCAACTACCGCCGGGGGGCTGGGAGATGCTGCAGACACTGGGTCTCGGAGCAGATGTGGAAGCCGTGTACCGGGGCATGCTGGCCGACCCTTCCGGAGGGATCGCCGAGCTCAGCGCCCGCCTCGGCCTCAGCGAGACGCAGGTCCGCGAGGGCCTGGACCGGCTCGTCGACCTGGACCTGCTCAGACCGTCACGGGACTGCCCGGGCGGGCTGCGCGCGGTGAGACCCGAACTGGGCCTGGAGCTGCTGCTGCGCCGCCAGGAGGAGGAACTGGCCCGGCAGCAGCAGGAGCTGGCCCGCAGCAAGGCGGCCGCGGCGCAGGTGGTCTCGGAATTCGCGGAGCTCAGCCCGAACACCGAGGTCGACGGCGCGGAGCGGCTCGTGGGGATGGACGCCATCCAGGGCCGACTGGAGCAGCTCGCCCACGGACTGACCCGCGAATGCCTGGCGATCCTGCCGGGCGGCGCACTGTCCGAGGCGAGCCTGGAGGCCTCCCGGCCGCTGGACGAGCGCGCACTGGCCCGCGGCATCGAGATGCGCTCGGTCTACCAGGACAGCGCCCGCAACGATCCGACGACCCTGGCCTACGCCCGCTGGCTGACCGAGCAGGGCGGCCAGGTGCGGACGAGTCCGCTCCTGCCACCCCGCCTGCTGATATTCGACCGCGCGGTGGCGGTCGTCCCGATCAACCCGGACCACTCCCGGCTGGGCGCGCTGTGCACCAGCGCGCCCGGGATCGTGGCCTCCCTGACCAAGCTGTTCGAGCAGACGTGGGACTCCGCCGTACCGCTCGGAGCCGACCGCCCCCGCCCCAGCGACACCCGCCCCACTGCGACCGAACTCGAACTGCTGAAGCTCCTGGCCTCGGGCATGACGGACGAGGCCGCGGCCAAGCGGCTCGGGGTGTCGCTGCGCACGGTCAGGCGCCAGATGGCCGCCCTCATGGAACGCCTCCACGCGACGAGCCGCTTCGAAGCCGGCCTCAAGGCGGCCCAGCAGGGCTGGCTTTGACGGTCAGAGACTCCGGACGAAGGTCGCGAATGCGTCTGCCGTGACCGTGAAGACCGGCCCGCCGGGGTCCTTGGAGTCCCGAACGGCGACCTGGCAGGGCTGTGCGGCCACCTCGACGCATTCACCGCCCGTGTTTCCGCTATAGCTCGACTTCCGCCACACCGCGTCGGTCAGGTTCTGGCTGGTGCCCATAACGTTCCTCCATTACGCGGATGATCAATGCTGCCGAGTCCTCCACAGAGAGAGCAGCGGCCTGCAAGTGAGCGTAACGAAGGGCGCCTTCCTTGACCGTGTCAGGGTTGGCCGTCATGTGTCCGGAGATCAGGTCCTCCGAGTAGACGATGTCCGGGTCACCCTCGAACCGCATGGCCGTGAACGAACCGATCAAACTGGCGTGTTCACCGGCCGAGAAGGGGAGCACCTGGATCCTGACCCACCGCCTGTCGCGAAGGCTCAAGAGGTGAGCAAGCTGTTTCCGCATGACCTCCCGACCACCGATCGGCCGGTGCAGGGCGGCTTCGTCCAGCACCACCCACACCATGGGCGGATTCTCCTGACACATGATCCGCTGACGGTCCATGCGGGCCGCCACCAGATCATCCACACTGTCCGGCAGTCCGGTCGCCAGTACCGCGCGCGCATAGGCCTCTGTCTGGAGGAGTCCGTACACCAGCTGGGCCTGGTACGTAGAGATGTACGACGCCCGGGCTTCCATCTCCGCGAACGGCTGGAACCACGTCGGCAAGACGCTCCGCAGGACCAGGCCCACCAGGCGGGAGAAGTGCCCGTCCGTGCCCAGCGCCGCGTCCACCCGTTCCGAGAAGTCCCGCGTCGGGACCCGCTTGCCGTTCTCGATCATTCCGATCAGCGACCCGGTGCAGAAGATGATCGCGCCCAGCTGGGCCTGTTTCAGGCCCGCCTCTTCCCTCAGCCGGCGCAGCTCGTAGCTGTAGTAGTCCAGCGGCGAGGCACTGGGATCGATGTCACGGGCCTGAGCCATGAGACGGCACCCCCAAGCGGAGAATGAGCTTGTGGCCGAGCGTAGCGATGCCGACACGGAGTGATGTCCGAAATCCCGCAACCATGTCACACACCTCCGCCCCGCCCCCGGGAGAGTGGGGGCGGGGCGGAGGCGTCGCTCGGCGCGGGGTGGGGGGAGATCAGCAGGCGCCGAGGTCCTTCCAGACACCCCATTCACCGGTGGTGCCCGGCGTCTCGTTCTGCGTCCACCACTGGGCCTTGTACTTGCGGCCGTTGTAGGAGACCTCGTTGCCGGCCGTGTAGATCGTGCCCGCGAGGTACGCCGGGGTCGAGCCGCAACCCGTCGGCGGGGTGGTCGGGGGCGTGGTCGGCGGGGTCGTGGGCGGAGTGGTCGGAGGCGTCGTCGGCGGGGTGGTCGGCGGGACCGTGGTGCCGCCGAGGGCGTCCGAGATCTGGTTGAGCAGCGTGGTGTTGTTGTCCAGGCCGAGCAGGGAGTACATCATCGCGCCGGCCAGGCCGCGCTGCTTGCCGTAGTCGACCCGGGCCTGGACGGACCTCTGGTTCAGACCGGTGAAGAACTCGCCGTCCTTGTAGAAGTACGAGGCCTTGGCCTGGTCGTCCCAGAAGGTGGTCGCCGGGTTGTCGACGAGGCCGCCGAGCTCCTTGTAGTTGGCGATACCGGCCTGCTGGCTGGTGGGCCGGGCGCCCGAGGCGCCGGTCGCGGACTGGGCGAGTCCGTTGTTCGCCCCGGCGGGGACGCCCTTCCAGCCGCGGTAGTAGAACTCGTAGCCCAGCGTCAGCTTGTTGGCGGGGAAGCCGCCGGTGATGCCGTAGGCGGGGTTGCCGTCGATCCAGGAGTCGATCGCGTTGTCGATGCTGTACTTCTGGGTGCCCGGCGCGATCGGGTCGGTCGGGTCGTTGGCGCCGGAGTAGAGCGGGGACTGGTGGTACGTCGGCCCGTCGCCGTCCCAGGCGCCGTGCATGTCGTACGTCATGATGTTGGCGTAGTCCAAGTACTGGCCGATCTTGTCGGTCTCGATGTACTTGATCTTGTCCTGCCCGGCCGGGAGGGCCGAGGTCAGCAGGTACTTCTTGCCGCCGTTGGCCTGGCCGTAGGCGTCGAGCTGGTCGCGGAACTCCTTGAGCAGGAGCGTGAAGTTCTGCTTGTCCTCGGGGGCGTAGTGGTTGCCGAGGTGGCCGCCGGAGGAGCCCGGGTACTCCCAGTCGATGTCGATGCCGTCGAAGATCCCGGCCGCGACGCCCTGGCCGCCGTAGCCGCCCTCGACCGGGAGGTTTCCCTTGATGTACTGGTCGATGCAGGAGGAGACCAGCTTCTTGCGGGAGGCGTCGGTCTTCGCCGCGTCGCTGAAGTACTTGGAGTAGGTCCAGCCGCCGATCGAGATGTTGATCTTCAGGTGGGGGTACTTGGCCTTCAGCTGCTTGAACTGGTTGAAGACGCCGACGATCGGCTGGTCCCACTTGTCGGCGACCCCGCTGACGCTGTCCACGGCGCTGAAGGACTTCTGGTAGTCGGCGTACGAGTCACCCGCGCCGTCACCGGCGTTGGGGTTGTTGTCGTCACCCGCCGCCTTGTTCGCCTCGAAACAGGTGAGGTTGGTGGGGTGGATGTTGCCGAACGAGTAGTTGATGACGTCCAGCTTGCCCGCTATGCCGCGGGTGTCGAGGTGCTTGGGGTAGAAGGCGTTGCCGTACACGCTCCACTGGTCGTAGTAGGCGATACGGACACCGCCCGCCGCGGCGCCGGCCGAGGCGTCGGCGGCCTGGGCGGTGCCGAGTCCCGCGAAGGAGGCCAGCGCTCCGGCGGCCAGCGCGGCCGTGGCGGCGGCTGCGAGGAGTGGTTTACGGATGTGCATGAGCTGTCTCCGTGGGGGTGGGAGGGGAGTTCAAGCGGTTCGGGTGAGAGAAGTGATAGCGATCACTCCACCCCCACGTCAATGGTTCGGACCAAAGAAGGACTAGACCACTCACGCGCTATTTCCCCAAGTCAGAGACTTGAGCGCACATCAGAAACCGCTCGCCACCCCGGGTGACGAGCGGTTTAAGGCTGCCTTCAGGCAGCTCCGCGCAAGGTTTCGGCAACAAACCAGCCAAACGCCGTTCGCATGCCGTCAATCGGCGGCGGGCGCCTCCACCGGCATGCCGTACGCATCTGCGATGAGCTCGTACGAGCGCAACCGGGCCGCCCCGCCGTGGGCGTTGGTGGTCAGCATCAGCTCGTCCGCGCCCGTCCGCTTCGCCAGGTCGTCCAGCCCGGTGCGGACCTCGTCGGGGGTGCCGTGGACGACGTTCGCGAGCCAGCTGTCCACGAACTCCCGCTCCAGCGGGGAGAAGGGGTACGCCGCCGCCTCCTCGGGCGTCGGGATCAGGCCGGGCCGTCCGGTGCGCAGGCGCAGCATCGACAGCGCGCCCGTGAGCACCTGGGCCCGGGCCGCCTCGTCGGTGTCGGCGGCGAGCGCGGAGACTCCGATGACGGCGTAGGGGGCATCGAGGACGGCCGAGGGGCGGAAGCTCTGGCGGTAGAGGTCGAGCGCGGGCAGGGTGCCGGCCGCCGAGAAGTGGTGGGCGTAGGCGAAGGGCAGGCCGAGCTCGCCTGCGAGGCGGGCGCTGAAGCCGGAGGAGCCGAGCAGCCACAGCGGCGGCCGGCCGGCGGGCCCCTGGACCGGGCCCGGTACGGCGTGCACGCGGGCGTACGGATGCCCGTCGGGGAAGTCGTCGTCGAGGAAGCGGGTGAGCTCCGCGAGCTGCCGGGGGAACTCGTCGGCGGCCTCGTCCAGACGCCCGGGTCCGCGCAGCGCGGCGGCGGTGCGGCCGTCGGTGCCGGGCGCGCGGCCGAGTCCGAGGTCGATCCGGCCCGGGGCGAGCGCCTCCAGGGTGCCGAACTGCTCGGCGACGGCGAGCGGAGCGTGGTTGGGCAGCATGACCCCGCCGGAACCGAGCCGGATGCGGGAGGTGTGCGCGGCGAGGTGGGCCAGGATCACGGCGGGCGAGGAGCTGGCGACGCCGGGCATGGAGTGGTGCTCGGCGACCCAGTGGCGGTGGTAGCCGCGGGATTCGGCGAGGCGGGCGATCTCGACGCTGGTGCGGAGGGAGGCGTGGGCGGTGCTGCCCGCTCCGACGGTGACGAGGTCCAGGACGGAGAGGGGTACGGTCGCCCGGCCGTGGGCGGTGCCGCGGATCCCGCTCGCGTTCCGGTTCTCCGCCGCGCCCGCCCTCACGCGGGCCTGTGCGTCGTCCCCTGCGTCACTCATCGTCGCTCCCGTTTCGCTCTCCTGTGCGTGCGGCATCAGTGCGACACCGTACGAAGAACTCGAACCGTGGACGGCCGCCGGGCATTCCCGGTGGGACGGAGCGATGATCATGCCAATGGCATATGCCATTGGAGTAGATCCAGGCAGACAGACATCTTTGAGCCAGCAATCTCTCCAACAGGCGCTCCACATGCGCCTCTTGATGGCTATCGTGGTAGGGCAAGCGGTAACAACCTGCTAGGGGGAAACCGTGGCGCTGAAGCCCGAGCCGACCGCGCCGTTCCACTCGGTGCAGTACGCACTACGCGTACTCGAAACGATCGCACGTCACACCGGCGGTGTGACGGACGTGCAGATCGCGCGTGAGACCGGCCTGCCCGCAGCCCATCTCGCTCCGATGCTGCTCATGCTGCGCCGGGAGGGATATGTCCTGCAGGTGTCGGACGGTGCTTACGCCATAGGGGATTCCCTCGTCCTGCTCGGCTCCGGCATCGACCGGCAGCAGGCGCTCACCGACAAGCTCCAGGAGACCCTGGACCGGCTGCGCGACTCGGTCGGCGCGGCCGTCTACATCAGCCGGTACGTGGACGGTGAGGTCCGGATCACGCAGTTCGCGGACAGTCCCCGCACCCCGAAGGTGCACGAGTGGGTCGACTTCCGCTCCGCCGCGCACGCCAGTGCGGTCGGCAAGTGTCTGCTGACCCAGCTCGACCTGAACGGGCGGCGCGACCACCTGTCCCGGCACAAGATCGCCCGGCTCACGTCGAAGACGATCGTGAACGAGCGGATCCTGTTCTCCAAGCTGGACGCCCAGCCCGCCACGGTGCCCATGCTGGACCTGCAGGAATACGCCGTGGGCACGGTCTGCGCGGCGGTCCCGATCACGGCCGGGGCCTCGGTGGGCTGCCTGGCCCTGTCGATGCCGGTCGAGCACGCGCACCGGCTGCGGGCCGCGGCGGACACCTTGAACCGGAAGGCCGCACCGCTGCTGCTGTCGCTCACGCTCTAGGACGGTCGGGAGCGCGGGGCGGGCGGGCCGATGGGCCGACGGGCCCGGAAAACACTTCGGGCGGTTCCCGGTGAAACCGGAAACCGCCCGAAGGACAGGTGCGCCGCCAGGGACTCGAACCCCGGACCCGCTGATTAAGAGTCAGCTGCTCTAACCAACTGAGCTAGCGGCGCCTGCTGACAGAGAAAATACTACCTGGTCCTCAGGGGTGCTCAAAACCATTAGCCGCGGAGGTACGCGAGGACCGCCAGGACCCGGCGGTGGGTGTCCTCGGCGGGCGGCAGGTCGAGCTTTCCCAGGATGTTCCCGATGTGCTTGCCGATGGCCGCCTCGGACACCACCAGCTCCCGGGCCACGGCCCCGTTCGACTTCCCCTCCGCCACCAGGGCCAGGACCTCCCGTTCCCGCGGGGTCAGCGCGGCCAGCGGGTCGCGCCGCCGGCGCAGGAGCTGGCGTACGACCTCCGGGTCCACCACCGTGCCGCCGCCGGCCACCGTGACCACCGCGTCGAGGAACTGCTCCACCTGCCCGACCCGGTCCTTCAGCAGGTAGCCGACGCCGCTGCCGTCCCCGGAATCCAGCAGGTCGGCGGCGTACGAGCGCTGCACGTACTGGCTGAGCACCAGCACCGGCAGGTCCGGGCGCGCGGTCCGGAGCTCCACGGCGGCGCGCAGTCCGTCGTCGGACAGGCCCGGGGGCATCCGTACGTCGGTCACGACGATGTCCGGGGCGTGGACGGCCACGGCGCGACGGAGCTCGTCCGCGTCCCCGACGGCGGCCGCCACCCGGTGGCCGAAACGCGTCAGCAGGCCTACGAGCCCTTCGCGCAGCAGGACCCCGTCCTCGGCGAGGACGATGCTCAGGGATTGCTCGTGGGGCTGATCACCGGGCACGGGATCTCCAGGCTCAGAACGGTCGGGCCACCGGGGGGGCTGGTGATCGTCAGTGTGCCATCGAGGACCGCGATCCGGTCGGCCAGTCCGGTCAGCCCGGACCCGGCGGCCGGATCCGCTCCGCCGCGGCCGTCGTCGGTGACGTCTATGAGCAGCGCGGCGCCGGTGTGCCGGGCGGTGACGGCGGCGCGGGCCGCGCCGCTGTGCCTGCCGATGTTGGCGAGGGCCTCGCAGACCCCGAAGTAGGCGGCGGCCTCGACGGCCTCCGGGAGGCGGGGCAGACCGGTACCCAGATCGGCGTCCACGGGGACGGTGGAACGCTCGGCGACGTCGGCGAGGGCGCCGGTGAGGCCGTAGTCGGTGAGCACCTGGGGGTGGATGCCGTGGATCAGCTCGCGCAGTTCCGCGAGGACCTTGCCGGCCTCGTCGTGGGCGGTCGCGAGCCGGTCGGCGAGCGGGCCCGGGGGTGCGTCGAGGCGGGCGAGGCCGAGGGTCATGGTGAGGGCGACGAGCCGCTGCTGGGCGCCGTCGTGCAGGTCGCGCTCGATCCGGCGGCGCTCGGCCTCGAAGGCGGCGACGAGCCGGGCCCGGGAGCGGGTGACCTCGGCGAGCAGACCCGGGAGCTCGCGCTCGCGGGGAGCGAGCAGGGAGCGGGTGAGGGCGGCGCGTGCCCCGGCGAGGGCGCCGAGCGGGTAGAGGAGGGCGGGGAGCAGCAGGGCCCCGGCGGCGGCGATCGCGAAGGCGACCGGGTAGGAGGTGACCAGCCAGAGCTTGACCACCTTGACCTCGCCGTCGGCGGCGAGGGCGAGCTGGAGCGGGGTGGTGAGCAGGAGCAGCGGCAGGCCGAGCAGGGTCCCGACGGCGGCGAGGTCGACCCACCAGAGCAGGAGGCCGTGCAGGACGGCGTAGGCGAGCTCGCGCCAGGTGGCCTGCTCGCGGTAGCGCAGCCGGGCCCAGGCGAGGAGGCCGGGTTCGGCGGGGGTGCGATGGGGGGTGCCGGTGGGGGTGCGGTCGACGAGGCGCAGGCGGCGGCGTTCGACGGCGCCGGCCGGTACGCCGACGAGGCCGAGCAGGGCGAGCAGCGGCAGGCCGACGAGGACGGGGCCGAGCGTGGCGCCGGCCCCGGCGAGGAGGACGAGGGCGAGGAGGACGGGGATCCCGGTGAGGGCGCTCCCGGCGAGGTACCCAGCGGACCGCCACGGCCAGGCGGAACGCAGGTACCGGCCGCGGGTCAGGGCGGGCCAGGGGGTGCGGGGGTGATCGTCCATGCGGGCACGCTAGCCGCGGGCCGCCTGCCCGGACCATGGCCCCACCGGGCGTCCGCCGGGTATACCCAGCCCCACCCCGGACCCCGCCCGGCGACGGTGGGGCCGCGGTCAGTGGGTCAGGAGGGCCGTGCGGCCCTGGGCTTCGTACGCGGCGAGGAGGGCGGTCAGGGCGGCCGCGTCCAGGGGGGTGTAGGCGCCGGACGGGGAGCGGTGCCAGACCGGGTCTTCGCAGCGGAAGCCCTCGCGGCGGAGGGAGACTCGGTGGATCTTGCTCGTCGCCGTGGTCGGCATGGCCTCGACGACGCGGACGTAGCGCGGGGCCATCTTCGTGCCCAGGTCCGGCTGGCGGGAGAGGAAGGTCTCGAAAGCGGACGGGTCGAAGGCCGCGCCCTCCCGGAGTGCGAGGGCCGCCATGACCTGGTCCCCCGCCACCTCGTCCGGGACGGCGTAGACGGCGACCGCCGCCGCGTCCGTCCAGCGGGCCAGGATGTTCTCGATCATCGCCGCCGCGAGGTTCTCGCTGTCGACGCGGAGCCGGTCGTCGGTGCGGCCCGCGAAGTAGAGGAAGCCCGCCGCGTCGCGGAAGAAGAGGTCTCCCGTCCAGTACCAGCCGTCGCGGGTGCGGTCGGCCTCCGCGTCCGGGTTGCGCCAGTAGCCCTCGAACAGGCTGCGGCCCCGGTTGACCAGTTCGCCGATCGCCGCCGAGCCGTTCAGCAGGCGGCCGTCCGGGGCGAGGACCGCGGGCGGGCATTCCGCGCCGGTGGCCGGGTCGATCACCGCCAGGTCGTCGCCCGCGCCCGCCCGGCCCAGGGCGCCCGGCGGGGTGTCCGGGGTGCGCTGGACGGAGGCGCCGCCCTCGGTGGCCCCGTAGCCCTCCACCAGCCGGACCCCGAAGCGCTCGGCGAAGCGGGCCGCGTCCACCGCGCCGGCCTCGGTACCGAAGCCGAGCCGGAGGCTGTGCTCGCGGTCGTCGGGGCGGGGTTCGGTGGCCAGGAGGTACTGGACCGCCCGCCCGACGTAGGTGAAGTACGTGGCCCCGTACGCCCGTACGTCGTCCAGGAACGCGGAGGCCGAGAAGCGGCGGCGCAGCGCCACCGGGGCCCCGCCGACGAGCGCCGGCAGCCAGTCGGCGATGACGGCGTTGCCGTGGAAGAGCGGCATGCAGATGTAGTGGACGTCGTCCGGGGTGACGGAGAACTGGCGGGCGAGTGCCGAGCCGGCCGCGGCGAGGCGGCCCTGGGTGCAGATGGCGGCCTTGGGGGCGCCGGTGGAGCCGGAGGTGAAGTAGAGGAGGAGGCGGGAGCCGGGTGCGGGGGCCCGCAGCGCGGCTTCGCCGGGCTCGGCGGCGGCGTAGGGGGCGAGCAGGGCCTCGTACTCCTCGGTGCCGGTGACCAGGACGCGTACGCCGGGCAGGTCGAGGCCGCGCAGCAACGGCAGGTGGGCACGCTCGGTGATCAGGATCCGGCAGTCGGTGTGGAGGATGTCGCGGGCCAGTTCGGGACCGCGCCGGGTGGGGTTGATCCCGGCGACGGCGGCCCCGGCGAGGGCCGCCGCGCCGAGCCAGAACGGGAACTCGGGGGTGTTGTCGAGCAGGACCCCGAGGTGCGGCTCGGCCCCCGGAGGCATGAGATCGACGAGGAGCGCGGCGCGCGCGGCGGCCTCCTGGGCGGTCCGGTGGTGGGTGAGGACACCGTTCTCGTGTTTCAGCCCGGGCCGGTGGTCGCCCCATTGGCGCGCTATGAGCTCCGCGACGGTTTCGGGTGCAGTCGTCGTCCGCATGCCGCCGGAGGTTAGCTGACGTAGCGTCAGAATTGAACGTCGGAGCAGGCGTAGAACGCCATCGGGGTGTCGTTGACGGTCCAGACGGCCAGGATCAGGTGCCGGCCCGTCTTGCCGCTCGGCATGGCGCCCTGGTGGACGGTGGTCATGGCGGGGCGGGCGCCGTTGTAGGCGACCGTGAGGAAGGGCTGGGGTTCGAGGTCGGCGCGGGTGAGCGCCTTGGTGCCGGTCCAGCCGTTCTTGGTGACGTAGTACTTGAAGTCGGTGGTGGAGTGGTTGGCGGTGAACTGCCACCGGAAGGAGTAGCTCTGCCCGCTGGTCACCTTGGTGGTGGGCCAGGCGCCGCCGCGCGGGTCGTCGAGCTCGGAGAACTGGGAGAGTCCGCCGGAACATATCTTGCCGTCGGCGGGGCCGGCGGCCGGGAACCCCTTGAAGCCCTCGACGCTCTGCGGTTCCCACTGGATCGCGCCGCAGTCGGAGACGGTGCGGTTGGCGCAGAGCTTCTGGCGGCTGATCGGGGTGTCGGTGTAGCCGTGGCTGCTGGCGGTGGGGGCGCTGACGAGGGTGATCCCGGCGACGAGGCCGAGGCCGAGCGCGGCGACGCCGGCCCGTTTGGGCATGCGGATGGGACGCATGATGCTCCTTGAACGTGGGGGGAGTTCGATGAGAGCGCGCGCGCGTGAGGGGATTAGGTCTAGACCAAGTCCCAGATTATTGACGAGAGTTGGCCATGTCCATACCACTGGGAAAACGGGTGGTCCGGTAACTTCCGGCCACCCGCTCCCGTACCACTGGACCTTCCTGAACTCCTCCGGTCTCCCCTGTCGCTCTTTACTCGGAGCGGCCCGTGTAGAAGGCGACCGTGAGGTCCTTCACCAGCGCCTTGCGCTCGTAGTCGTCGAGCTCGACCAGCCCGCGCGAGGTCAGCCGGTGGACGGTGTCGTCGACGGCGTCCACGACCGAGGTCAGCACGGCGTCCCGGTGCTTGGCGTCGATCGCCGCGACCCGGCGGCGGCGCATGGCCTCGGCCACCTCGGCCGCGTACTCGATCCGGGTCGGCTGGGCCGAGAACACCTCGATCCCGACCGCCTCGGTCTCGGCCGCCAGCATCCGGGTCAGCGCGTCACCGACGGCCTCGGCATCGCGCAGGGTCGGGGCGTCCTCGTGGAAGGCGTCGGCGGGCAGCTGCGACAGCACGCGGGCCATGGCCGATTCGACCTGCTCGGCGAGGTACTCCGTGTGGTCCTCGACGGCGAGGGTGGCGCGTGCGGTGTCCCTGACCTGCCAGACGACCTGGACGACGACCTGGAGGGCGAGGCCGCCCGAGTCCACGGCGGGCATCGGGTCGCTGCGCCAGTGGCGCAGGCGTACGTCGACCCGGCGGCGCAGGAGCAGCGGACTGACCCAGGTCAGGCCGGTACGCCGGACCGTGCCGCGGTAGCGGCCGAAGAGGGTGAGCACCCAGGCGTGGCCGGTACGGGCCCGGCCGAGTCCGCCGAGCGACACGAGGGCGACGATCCCGAGGAAGGCGAGCGGCGGCCAGTGCGTGGCGCGCAGGCCGTGATAGGCGCGGGGGGTCGCGCCGAAGGCGGCCACGAAGGCGGCGGGGACGACCCCGGCCCGCCACAGCACGGCCACGCAGCCGGCGAGGGCCAGCCCGCCGACGGCCACGCCGACCCAGCCGGGCAGCACCGGGCCGCGGTGTTCCCGGAGGCGGTCGTCGCCGCGGGGGACCCGGCGTCCGGGGGCGGGGCGCGGGGCACGGGCGGCGGGTGCGGTGACCGCGGGTGCGGGTGCGGATGCGGGTGTGGGCACCGCCGGGAACTGCTGCGTCCCGCGGAACGGGAGGTGCACCGGCACCTCGGTGACCGAGGTGCCCCGGTGGGCTCCGGGGCGCGGGAGGTCCGGCACGGCGCCGCCGTCGTCCAGGCCGCGGGCCACCGCCTGGGCGACGATCTCGACCGGTCCGGGCCCGGGGATGCCGGAGTGCGGTGGCGGCGGCGCCAGGTGCACGGGTTCGGGTTCGGGATCGGGATCGGGATCGGGATCAGGGGCGATGACGGGCTCGTACTCGGGCACGTGCTCGTACTCGTGCTCGGGTGCGGGCACGTACTCGGGTGCGGGCACGTACTCGGGTGCGGGCGCGGTCACCGCTTCGAGCGCGGCTTCGGGCTCGGCTTCGGGCTCCGCTTCGGCTTGGGTGTCGGCTTCGACCTCGACGGTGCGCAGGCGCAGGGTGGCCACCCCGGCGGGGGCCTCCGCGTCCTGCGGGTGCGGGATGGTCGCGGTGCCCTGGTCCCCCTCGTCGTACGGATGGGCCCGGGCCGCCGGGACCTCCCACCCGTGCGGCAGCTCGGGAGCCGGGCGGGCGGCCCGTGCCGCGGCCCAGCCGAACGAGGTCTCGGCGGCGACGGCGTGCTCCGGCGCGGCGGGGCTGCCCACCAGGGCGGGCGGCGGGCTCGGCGGGACGGCCTCGCGCGGCGCCGCGACGGTGACGGCCGCGTGCACCGGCTCCGGCATGGGCGTCGGCTCCGCGGCCCACACCGGGTGAGCTGCCGGCATGACTACGGAGGCAGGGGCGGGCTCGGGCGCGGGCGCGGGGGCGGGCGCGGGGGCAGGGTCAGGGGCAGGAGCGGGCGCGGGATCCGCCGCCCGGACCGCCACCGGGGCGGCCAGCGGCGGCACTCGGAGGGTGCCCGTCGTCGAGGTGGTGCGCGTGGGGAACATCGTTACCTCCGTCATGCGAACAGCCGGCGCCAGGTTTCCGGGCCCGGGTAGCCGTTGGCCGATGCGCCGGTCCAGCCCTGCGCACGCTGGAAGGCCTCGACGTTGCGGCGGTCGGCCTCGCTCCAGCGCAGGCCCGGACCGGATGTGTAGTACTTGCCGAAGCCCTTCTTCGCCAGCTGACGGCCAAGAGCCCTGATGGCCTCGTGCGACTGGCCCGGGCGGAACACCGCGGCGCCCGGGTAGGCCCGCACCCCGCCCGGCCCCGGCGCGCCCGCCACCGTCGGCGGAATGTTCTTGCCCTGCTTCTCGACCAGCAGCTTCCAGGTGTGGGTGCCCGGGATGCCGTCGGCGTCCGCGCCCGTCCAGCCCTGTGCGCGCTGGAAGGCCGCGGTGGCGAGCTTGTCGTGGTCGCTCCACGTCCGGTCGGCCACGCCCTTGGGGTAGAAGCGGTACGCGCCGCGCTCGATCAGCATCCGGCCGAGCTGGGCCACGTAGTCGTTGGTCACGCCGGGGCCGAACTTGTCCGCGCCCGGGAAGACGGTCGCGTCCCCCGGCTTGGCGCCCGCCGGGGGCTGGTCGCCCGGGACGTCGGGCAGGATGCCGCCCGGCACCCCGTTGAACCGGTACGGGACGTACTTCGTCGCGTTGCTCCAGTACCCGTAGGGCGTGGCCAGCTTCCGTGTGTTCGGGCGCGTCTGCTCGTAGGCGACGTAGTGCGTGTGCGTCGAGTCGACCCAGCCGCCGAAGATGACCACGTGCGAGCCGTTGTTGGGGTCGGCCGGGTTGTGGAAGAGGAGCATGTCCCCCGGCAGCAGCTCATCTTTGGTGATCTTGGTGGCGAATTTGTCGAGACTGCCGGTCCATTCGTTCGTCCCGAGGTTCCAGACCATGGAGACGTAGCCCGAGCAGTCCTGCCGGTACCCGTCCGTCCAGTACTCGGACATGCTGTACGGGACCTCCGCGTCCAGCCACAGCTTCGCCCGGTTGATGATCGTCGCGCGGTCGATCCGCCGCACCGCGCCGGGCCTGGCCGGAGCGCCGGGCTTCCCCACCGGCCCGCCCTTCGGGCCGTGCAGCGGGGTCCGGCCGCCCTGCGGGGAGCCCGGGTCGTCCAGGGCCACCGGCCCCGGCCCCGGGGCCGGGGTGGTCACGGCCACCGCGGTCGTACTGCCGCCGCCCAGGACCACTCCCGCGGCGGCGGCCAGCACCAGCGCCCGGCGGGCGCCGCGTGCGGCCGGGTGCCCCCCGTCCCGGAGCGGTATGGCCCGCGCGCGGGTGAGGGTGCGGCGGCGCTGGGCGCAGCCCCGGCACACACAGTCGCCCGCGGGCTCGTACTCCTCGAAACCGGGCATCGGCATCTGCACATGCGTCGGAGGCTGCATCGTCATGCGGTTCCGTCCACTCCCCTGCTCGTCCACTCGTCCACCGGTCGGCCGGAGCCACAGCTGATGAAGCATCAGATGCGGCACGCGCAGACATATGGTGCACGATAAACCCCCCAAACATGGGCTAATCGGACAAGGTGGGCGTGGCTGGTCACGGGCACCCCTGGAGGTGGGGTAGAGTTTTCCCTGTCAGCAAGCGCCGCTAGCTCAGTTGGTTAGAGCAGCTGACTCTTAATCAGCGGGTCCGGGGTTCGAGTCCCTGGCGGCGCACAGACGGAGGAAGCCCCTCGCAGCGAAAGCTGCGAGGGGCTTCTTCGTTTCCGTTCGTTTCCCGTCGGCGGCGCAGGGTCTCAGGCGGCGGTGCCCGGCGCGCCCGGGCGGGCTCCCACGCCCGTCAGGTAGGCGGAGACCACCACGTTCGCCGTGTACTCCTTGGCTGCCTTGTCGTACGAGCCCCCGCAGGTCACCAGCCTCAGCTCGGCGCGGCCCCGGACCCGCTGGCCGTAGGCCTTGTGGGCGTCGAAGGCCGCGCGCTCGTAGACCCGTACGTCCTCGATCGTAAACTCGGCGACCGAGCCGTCCGTCCGCACCACCCGCACCTTGTCGCCCGGCTGCGCGGAACTCAGGCCGTAGAACACCGCCGGCTTGGAGCGGGTGTCCACGTGCCCCACCATCAGCGCCGTCCCGGCCGTCCCCGGCTGGGTGCCTCGGCCCCACCAGCCCACCGTGCCCGGCTGGTCGTACGGGGGCGGCTCGATCGCCCCGTCCTTGTCCAGGTCCCGGGAGATCACCGGGGCCTGGATGCCTATGGAGGGCACGTCGACGCGCTGGGGCGGGGCCGCGGCCAGCGGGGCGTGCGCGGCCGGCAGCCCCGGACCCACCGTCCCGCCGGCCTGACCGGCGGGCGGGGCCGGCGCCACCGTGAGCTGGCGGCCCCACAGCCACAGGCCGAGCACCAGCACCGCCCAGGCGGCGAAGGTCAGCAGCCGGCCGCCGGCGGAGGCCTTGTCCTCACTCACCGGCGCTCACCGGCAGCCACGCGCATCCACCGGCACCCACCGGGACTCACCGGCCTCACTCCCCGCTGCGGCGGCGGCGCAGGGCCAGCGCCCGGCCCGCGACGGCCAGGGTGGCGACCGCGGCGAGGACGGCGCCGATCACCGTGTGCGGCAGCCCCGGTCCATCGGCGCCGTGGGTCTTCTTGGCCGACTGCGCCGCGAGTTCGGCGGACATGCCGCCGCCGCCCGCGTGCACCGGCCAGACGGGCGAGGCGTGGTGGGACGGGCGGTACTCGGAGATCTGGACGGAGCCGCTGACCTTGTCGTGGCCGTCGCACGTCACCCGGACGGAGTGCCAGCCGGGCGAGGCGTGCGAGCTGATCATCGCGTCGCCGTAGAGCGGGCTGCGGCCGCCGTCCCGGCCGTAGAGGTCGACGTCCGACACGAAGGCGGCCGACTTGGCCGCTCCGCGGGTGCCGTCACAGCCCTGGACGCGCAGCTTGACCTGCGCTCCGGGGTGAGCCGGATTCGGGTCGACCGTGACGCTGCCGCGGTCTCCGCGGTCACCGCGGTCCTCCTCGCCCGCGAGGGCGATCGGCGCGGTCACCGCCGAGAATGCCGCCAGGGCGACGGCCATCGCGGTGGCGCGGACAGCGATCGGAACACTGCGCATGGTGAACCTCCTCGACAAGGAGATTCACGCGCGGCGCGCCGCCGCGCATCCGGAGCGGCGCCGTACGTGTCGGCCGTACGCCCCAAACGCGGTACGCCCGTTCGGCCGTACGCCGTACGCGGGTGCGCGGCAGACGGGTGCGCGGCACGCGGGTGCGCGGCACGCGACGCGGCTACGGCGTACGCGTCAGACCAGGTCGACCAGGTCGGCGATCGAGGCGACCGTCTTGGTCGGGCGGAACGGGAACTTCTCGGTGTCCTGCTCGGTGGTCAGGCCGGTCAGGACGAGGAAGGTCTGCATGCCCGCTTCCAGACCGGCCAGCACGTCGGTGTCCATCCGGTCGCCGATCATCGCGCTGGTCTCCGAGTGCGCGCCGATGGCGTTCAGGCCGGTGCGCATCATCAGCGGGTTCGGCTTGCCGGCGAAGTACGGCTTCTTGCCGGTCGCCTTGGTGATCAGCGCGGCGACGGCGCCGGTGGCCGGGAGCGGGCCCTCGGTGGAGGGGCCGGTCTCGTCCGGGTTGGTGCAGATGAAGCGCGCGCCCGCGTTGATCAGGCGGACCGCCTTGGTCATCGCCTCGAAGCTGTACGTCCGGGTCTCGCCCAGGACCACGTAGTCGGGCTCGTGGTCGGTCAGGATGTAGCCGATGTCGTGGAGTGCGGTGGTCAGGCCGGCCTCGCCGATGACGTAGGCCGTGCCGCCCGGACGCTGGTCGTCGAGGAACTTCGCGGTGGCCAGCGCCGAGGTCCAGATGTTCTCGACGGGGACCTGCAGACCCATGCGGGAGAGGCGGGCCTGGAGGTCGCGGGGGGTGTAGATCGAGTTGTTGGTCAGCACCAGGAAGGGCTTGCCGGACTCGCGCAGCCGCTTGATGAAGGCATCGGCGCCGGGGATCGGGGTGCCCTCGTGGATGAGGACCCCGTCCATGTCGGTGAGCCAGGATTCGATCGGCTTGCGCTCTGCCACTGGACTGTTCTCCGCTCTCGGTGACCTGCGACCTCTGGTCTGTACCACCCTATCGGGGCCGGGCCGCGGACGTCCTTGCCGTCCACAGCCCGGACCCGGATCACGAGCAGGGGCGGTCAGCCCAGGTGATCGCCCAGGTGATCAGCCCAGGCGGACGTTGTCGACGGTCCAGAACCAGTTGTTGTTGCCGCTGTAGCGGAAGCGGACCTGGACGTCGGTGGCGCCGGCCGGGACCTGGAGGGCGAAGGACTCCGACTTGGCGACGGCGTCGGCGGTGTAGGTCTTCACCACGGCCGGGGCGGCGCCGTTGTAGGAGACCAGGACCTGGGCGGTCTGGCCGGCCTCGTGGCGGTAGTGCGTCTGGAAGGTCAGATTCCGCGTGCTGCCGCCGCTGACCGCCCACTTGGGGGTGACGAGGGTGGAGTCGAAGGTGCCGGTGTGGCTCTTGTCGTCCCACTCGTCGGAGTCGGCGACGGCGAAGACGTCACGGGAGCGGACGTTCAGCTCGCGCCACTGGTCGCGCTGCGACTGGCTCCAGAACTCGTCGGTCGCGAACGCCCAGCCGGCCCACTCCGTGACACCGCCCGTGCCCATGTTGGAGTTGTCGACGGACCAGCCGGCGGGCGGGGTGTGCGTGAAGCCCTTCACCCCGGCCGGGATGCCCGTCTCGTCCACCCGGGCCCGGAGGTTCGGGCGCAGGGTGTCGAAGGGGTCGTCGTCCGGGGCGTTCAGCGGGACGCCGTCGAGGCCGGAGCCGCTGACGCCGACCTGGGCGAGGGCGGTGGCGGCGACATCGGCCAGCCGCACGTCGGCGCGTACGGAGCCGGCCGGGATGCCCGCGCCCTTGGCGATGACGAAGGTGCCGCGCTCCTGGACGGTCGAGCCGCCGTGGCCGCCGGAGTCGGTGTGGCCGTGGTCGGTGGTGACCAGGATCTTCCAGTTCTCCTGGGCGTACGCCGGGCGGTTCTTGACGGCGGTGAGGAGCTGGCCGACCAGGGTGTCGACGCGGGCGATGGTGTCGAGGTACTGCTGGCTGGCCGCGCCGTAGGAGTGCCCGGCCGCGTCGATCTCGCCGAGGTAGACGAAGGCGGCGTCCGGGTTCTGGTCGCGCAGTTCGGCGGCAGCGGCCGCGGCGATCTTCGGGTCCTCGGTGCGGTAGCCGTCGCGGTCGCCCTTGAGGGAGAGGCGCTTGTCGACCTTCGCGGAGAAGATCGGGCCGTTCTGGTCGGTGGAGGTGACGGGCTCCCAGTCGGCGGCCGCGTACGTGTTGAGCGCCGGCTTGGCGTTCTCGATGCGGGTCAGGAAGTCCGGGTAGGCGGCGTAGTTCTTGCCGGTGAAGGAGTTGTCCTTCACGCCGTGCTTGTCGGGCCAGACCCCGGTGGCGATGGTGGACCAGCCGGGGCCCGAGGAGGTGGCGGCCATCGGGCTCGCGTAGAGGGTGCTGCGGGCGGTCAGGCCCTGGGCCATCAGGCCGTTCAGGTGGGGTGCGTCGGCGGCCTTGACGCGGTCCAGGACCGCGCCGTCGATGCCGATGACGAGGACCTTGTCGGTGTTGACCGCGGCCGCGGCGGCACCGGCGGGGGTGGCCGCGGCGGTGGCGGCGATCAGGGCGGAGGTGACGGCGGTCGCGGCGATGGCACGACGTCCGGGCAGGACAGGGGACACGTACTCCTCCTGGGAGCAGGTGAGCGGCGAAAGGAGCGGGGGAGTTTCGACGTTCGACGTACGTTCCGGTGTGCGCCGGGTCCGGACCGAAGGTGCGGTCTTCGGTCCAGCTTCGGTCCAGACCCGTTATACAAAGGTCACTCTGCCGGTCGGGGGTGGCCGGCAAGTGACCGGTCAGCTTCCGGTTGCCGACTTCCACGCGTCGACGTAGCCGGTGAGGTTCTTGTCGATGTCGGCCCAGTCCGGCTCGAAGATCTCCACGCCCGTCATGAGCTTGGTCAGCTCGACCGCGTTGGCGTCCGTCGGCTTGACGTCGGTGCGCGCCGGGAAGCCGCCGCCGACCCCGCTGACCAGCTGCTGGGCCTCCTCACTGAGCAGGAAGTCGAGGAGCTTCTTGCCGTTCTCGGTGTGCGGGGCCTTGTCGACCAGGCCGGCCGCGTACGGCAGGGCGAAGCTGGTGGGCTTGCCGCCCTCCTTCGCCGGGAACCAGATGCCCAGGTTCGGCATGGACTTGGACTGTGCGAAGTTCATCTGGACGTCGCCGTTGGCCACGAGCAGCTCGCCCTTGTCGGTCTTGGGCGCGAGCTTGCTGGTGGAGGAGGACGGGCCGACGTTGTTGGCCTGGAGCTTCTTCAGGTACTCCATCGCCGGCTCCTGGCCGCCGAAGTCGTGCATCGACTTGATGAGCACGGCGGTGCCGTCGCCCGCGACACCCGGGGTGGAGTACTGCAGCTTGCCCTTGTACCTGGCGTCCAGCAGCTCTTCCCAGGTCTTGGGGGCCTCGGTGAGCTCCTTCTTGTTGTAGACGAAGCCGAAGTAGTTCTTGACGACCGAGGTCCACTTGCCGTCGGCTGCCTTGTCCGCGCCGTTGACCTTGTCGGATCCCTGCGGCTTGTAGGGCTGGAGCAGACCCTTGCCGTCGGCCTGCTGGATGAAGGGCGGCAGGGTGATCAGTACGTCGGCCTGGGTGTTGGTCTTCTCACGGACAGCGCGCTGCACCATCTCGCCGGAGCCGCCCTCGACGTACTTGACCTCGATGCCGGTCTTCTTGGTGAAGTCGGCGAAGACCTTGTCGTACCAGCCGTCGCCCTTCTCGCTCTTGAGGCCGTCGGCGCTGTAGACGGTGACGACCTTCTCGCCGCCCTCGGAGCCGGCGGCGGAGGTACCGCCGCCGCAGGCGGTGAGGGAGGAGGCGAGGGCGAGGGCGCCGGTGACGACGGTGGCGGTGCGCTGGAGTCTCTTGCCGGTCATGGAACTTCCTTACGGGGAAAGGGAGTCGGAAAGGGGGGCGGTTCGCGGTGCGGTGCGGTGCGGGCGGTTCAGCGGTAGGAGGCCCTGGTGCGGACGCGAGAGACGGCCAGGAGGACCAGCAGGGTGGTGGCCATCAGGACCACGGCGACGGCGGAGCCGCCGTAGAGCGAACCGCGGTCGGTGGCGGTGAAGATGCGGACGGGGAGGGGCATCCAGTCCGGCGGGTAGAGCATCATCGTGGCGCTCAGCTCGCCCATGGACAGGGCGAAGCAGAGGCCGGCGGCGGCCGTGAGGGACGGCAGCAGGAGGGGGAGTCTGACCCGCCACAGGACGTACGCGGGACGGGCGCCCAGGGAGGCGGCCGCCTGCTCGTACGCGGGGTCGAGCCGCACGATCGCCGCCGAAACCGACTGGTGGGCGAACGCCGTGACAAGGATCGTGTGCGCCAGGATGACGATCGAGCTGGTGCCGTTGAGCAGGACCGGGGGCCGGCTGAAGGCGACCAGCACGGCGAGGCCGACGACGACGGACGGCACGGCGACGGGCAGCATGAACAGCGCGTCCAGGACCCGCTTCGGGCGCTTCCTCAGGGTGGCGGCTGCCAGCGCGGCCCAGGTGCCGACGGCGAGCGCGAGGAGGCTGGCGGCGAGGGCGGTGACCAGGCTGGTGGTCAGGGCCTGGAGGGATTCGCCGCGCACGGCGGCCGCGTAGTTCTCGGTGGTCGGACCGGAGGGGAAGGCCCCGGACCAGTGGGTGGCGAAGGAGGCCGCGACCACGACGAGCAGGGGCAGGGCGAACAGCGGCAGGAAGAGCAGGCCGAAGAGGCCCCAGGCGGCCCAGCGGCCGCTCTTGCTATGCACCAGCACGCTGGCCCACCACCCGGTAGAGGCCGAACAGGCCGACGGATATCGCGATGTTGACGACGGCGACCACGCAGGCGGCCGCGTAGTCGGATTCGAGGATGGCCTTGCCGTAGATGAGCATCGGGAGGGTCGTGACGTCCTTGGCGCCGGTGAACAGGACGATCCCGAACTCGTTCAGGCACATGACCAGGACGAGGCTGCCGCCGGCGGCGAGGGCCGGGAGGGCCTCGGGCAGGATCACCTGCCGGACGATCCGGGCGGGCCGGGCGCCGAGGCCGGCGGCGACCTCCAGCTGGGCGGTGTCCAGCTGGGAGAAGGCGGCGAGCAGCGGGCGCATCACGAAGGGTGTGAAATACGTGATCTCCGCGAGCAGGACGCCCCAGGGGGTGGTGAGGAAGTGGAAGGGCCCCTCGGCGGCGCCGGTGAGGTCGGTCACGAGGCCGTTGGCCATGCCGACCGTTCCGTAGACGAAGAGGAGGGCGAGGGTGATGAGGAAGGAGGGGAAGGAGAGGAAGACGTCGATGAACTTGGCGACGGCGCGGGCCCCGGGGAAGGGCACGAAGGCGATGATCAGCGCGAGCGTGAAGCCGAGTACGAGGCAGCCGGCGGTCGCACCGACGGCCAGCCAGACGGTGGTCCCGAGGGCCTCGCGGAAGCTCTGCGAGGCGAAGACGGAGGCGTACGCGTCGAAGGCGCCGCCACCGTTCTCGGGGCTGAGCGACTGCTGGACGACCAGCGCGAGCGGATACAGGAACACGAGCGCGAGCACGGCGACGGGCGGCAGGGCCCATAGTGCCGAATTCAGCCCCGCCGGCGTTCGAGGCGCGGGGCCGGGGGCGGAGCCCCGATCCTTCAGCCCCGCCGGCGATTGAGGCGCGGGGTCCGGGGCGGAGCCCCGATCCTTCAGCCCCGCCGGCGTTCGAGGCGCGGGGCCGGGGGCGGAGCCCCGATCCTTCAGCCCCGCCGGCGTTCGAGGCGCGGGGCCGGGGGCGGAGCCCCGATCCTTCAGCCCCGCCGGCGATTGAGGCGCGGGATCCGGGGCGGAGCCCCGGTTCTCGGCCGGGACGGGCACCGCGCGCCGCGTGGCCTCAGCCATCCGACACCCCTGCGGCCAGCAGCACGGCGTCCCGCGGCTCGAAGTGCAGCGTGACCCGGTCCCCCAGCGCGGGCGTCTCCCGCAGCTCGGGGAGGTCCGCCTTCACGCGGTGGCCGCCGACGTCCACGTACAGCCGGTGCGTCGAGCCGCGCCACTGGACCTCGGCGATGGTGCCGCTCAGCGCGTTGGGCCCGGTACCCAGGCAGAGCAGGTGCGGCCGTACGCACAGGGTCGCCGTCGAACCCGGCGCCGCGCGCCCGCGGTCGAGGGTCAGCGTCCGGCCCTCGAAGACCGCGCCGCTCTCGGCGACCGTCACCGGCAGCAGGTTCGCGTTGCCGACGAACGAGGCGGTGAACTCGGTGCGCGGGGCCCGGTACAGCTCCTGCGGGGTCCCGCAGTCCCGCAGCCGGGCCTGGTCCATCACGGCGATCCGGTCGGCCAGGGTCAGCGCCTCCACCTGGTCGTGGGTGACGTACAGGATCGACACGTCGGGCAGCTCGCGGTGCAGACGGGCCAGCTCGGTGAGCATCCCGGAGCGCAACTGCGCGTCGAGGGCGGACAGCGGCTCGTCGAGCAGGAGCACCCCGGGGCGGATGGCGAGGGCGCGGGCGATGGCCACACGCTGCTGCTGGCCGCCGGAGAGCTCGCGGGGGTGGCGCCGCGCGTAGGCGGCCATGCCGGTGAGTTCGAGCGCCTCGGCGACCCGGCGGGGGATCTCGGCCCTGGGGGCCTTCTGGGCCTTGAGGCCGAAGGCCACGTTGTCCTCGACCCGCATGTGCGGGAAGAGCGCGTACTGCTGGACGACCATGCCGATGCCGCGCTTGTGCGGCGGGAGGGCGGTGACGTCCCGGCCGCCGATCAGTACCCGGCCCGCGACGGGCCGTACGAAACCGGCGACGGCGCGCAGGGCCGTGGTCTTGCCGGAACCGGAGGGGCCGAGCAGGGCCATCACCTCGCCGGGTTCGACGGTCAGGTCGAGGGAGTCCAGGACGGTGTTGCCGCCGTAGGCGACGCTGACCCCGTCGAAACGGATACCGCTCACGGCGACTCCACGGGCGGAGTGGGGAGGGCGAGGAGTGCGGGGAGTGCGAGGAGTGCGGGGAGTTCGGCGACGGAGGCCAGGACGTGGGTCGCGCCGTGCCGGGTGAGCGCCGCGCGGTCGTGGGCGCCGGTGAGGACGCCCGCCACGGTCCCGGCGCCGGCGCGGCGGCCGCTGAGCATGTCGTAGGCGGTGTCGCCCGCGACCACGACGTCGCTCACGTCGGCCACGGCGCCGGTGCGCAGGAACGCGGTCAGCACCATGTCCGGGAACGGGCGGCCGCGGCCGCCCGCGTCGGCGGGGCAGAGGGTGAGGTCGGCGAGGTCCTGCCAGCCGAGGGCGTCGAGGATGGCGTCCTGGGTGACCCGGGCGAAGCCGGTGGTCAGGACGACGGTGCGGCCGTCGGCGCGGAGCTGCTCGATCGCGGCGCGGGCGCCGGGGAGCGGGGTGACGAGACCGCCGTCGACGAGGGCTCCGTAGGCCTCCTCGAAGGCGGAGTTGGCGCGGCGGGCGAGTTCCTCCGTACCGAACAGGTGGCGGAAGACCGAGATCTTGGACTCGCCCATGGTGTCGAGGACGTACCGGAGCTTCTCGGCGTGGTCGGGGGTGCCGGGCTCGACGCCGAGGCGCTGGGCGGCCTGCTCGAAGGCGCGCTCGACGAGGCCGCCGTCGGCGACGGTGGTGCCGGCCATGTCGAGGACGACCAGCTTGCCGCGGGTGATGTCGGTTTCAGGTGTGATGTCACTCATCTGACTTACCAGCCCAGTTCGTTCGCGGTGGTCTCGGCTATGGCGGGCGAGCAGGTCATGCCGCGGCCGCCGGGTCCGGTCACCAGCCAGACGCCGTCGGCCACCTGCTGGCGGTGGACGACGCGGGTGGTGTCGGCGCACTGCGCGTACACGCCCGCCCAGCGGTGGCGGATCCTCGGCAGCGGGCGGCCGAGGAAGGATTCGGCCACGGCGGCGACGTGCTCGTAGGGGTCTTCGAGGGTGTCGAAGGCGAAGGGGTGCTCGTACTCGTGGGTGTCGCCGATGGTCAGCCCGCCGTCGCGGCGCTGGACCATCAGCAGCTGCATCTTGTGCTCGGCGGCGATCGGCGCCTGCGCCTGCTCGGCGTTGAGGGTGTCGAGCGCGGGGGACTTGTAGGCGGGGTAGTAGCGGAAGCTGTCGGCGTCCGCGACGGAGGTGGTCAGCGGCTCGCCGAGCGGGTCGGTCTGCATCATCTGGAGGCGGACGCGGCGCACGGGCAGGTCGGGGACCAGTTCGCGGACCAGGCCGGACAGCCAGGCACCGGTGGCCAGGACCACCGCATCGGCGCGGTGGACGTCGCCGTGGTCGTCGCGGACGGCTGCGGGGGCGGTCCTGGTGGCTACTGCGGGTCCGGCGCTGCGGCCCGCTCCGAGGCCGGCCACCTCGCGGACCTCGCGGCCGGCGAGGAAGGTGTAGCGGCCGGCGGCGCGGGTGCGCAGGGCCTCCCGGAGGTGGAGCTGCGCGGTGCGCGGCTCGACGGCCGCGTCCCGCTCGCACCACAGTGCGGCCTCGAACGCGCCGCGCAGGGCCGGGTTGATCTCCCGCGCCTCGGCCGCGGTGAGCAGCTTGTAGCCGCGGGCGGCGGCGTCCGGGCGGGCCAGGGCCGCCTCGGCGACCGCGAGTTCGCGAGCGGTGCGGACGGGGGTGAGGGAGCCGTTGGCACGGAAGCCCAGGCCGGGCACCTCCGCGCCGATGCGCTCCCAGAGCTCGCGGGCCCGCAGGGCCGTGTCGAGCTCTTCTCCCCCGGCCCGTCCGCTGACCCAGATCTGGCCGAAATTACGCAGGGACGCGCCGCGGGCCTCCGCTTCTCGCTCGATCTGGACGACCTCGTGGCCGCGTTCGACTGCTTGCCAGGCGTGCATGGTGCCGACCACGCCGCCTCCGACGACTATGACTCTCACGCCGCCAACGGTGGGTCGGGTCCGTGACCCGGGAAGGTCGGTCCGGCGACGGCCCGGTGAACAACCCCCGACACTTGGACTAGACCCGTTATCTTTCTGTGATGTGAATGCGTCCCGTTCTGCCCGGTACGGACCGATAGCTCCTGCGCTATTCGGCGCGCAGGCGGGTCGTGAAGCTGAACCGGTCACCACGGTAAAGCGAACGCACCCGTTCCAGCGGCCGGCCGTCCTGGTCCCGCGAGAAGCGGTGGATGAGCAGCATGGGGAGAGCGGGCGGGGTGCCGATCAGCAGGGCCTCGCGCGGGGTCGCCAGGACCGTCTCCAGCTTCTCGTCGGCCTCGCCGAAGGAGATGCCGAGGCTGTCGCGGAGGTACACGTAGAAGGAGGAGTCCGGCTGGAAGTCACTGTCCAGGCGAGGGGCCCGGGCCACCCGGATGTACGTGCTCTCCAGGCCGACGCGCTCGTCGTCGGCGAGCAGGACACGCTCCAGGTGCCAGACGGGCTCCCCGGGCTCGGCCCCGATGCCGGGAGCGACGTCGGGCGGGCAGGGGAACTGCTCCAGGCCGATGAGGTGACGGCCCGGACGGCGGCCCTGGCGGCGCACGCCCTCGGTGTAGCTGGCGAGGGAGAGCGGCTGCTCCAGCTTGGGGCCGGCGACGACGGTCCCGCGGCCGGAGCGGCGCAGCCGGCCCTCCAGCAGCAGCTCGCGCAGGGCCTGGCGGACGGTCTCGCGGGACACCTCGTACCGCTCGGCGAGATCGCGCTCGGTGGGCAGCGTGCCGCCCTCGCCGAGCTCGTCGAGGAGCTCGGCGATGCGGGCCTTGACGGCGTAGTACTTGGGGATGCGGCCGTGCTCGGGAATGCCGGAACGCACGGGTGAGCCGGGGCGGTGCCGCTGGGTCTGTTCTTCCACGGTGGGACTCTATGCGGGGCGGCCGGCGCCACGAGGTGACGGGGGCACGGACGGTGTGCGGTCGATCCGCGGACGGTGCGCGGGCGGCTGACGGGCGGTTCGGCGTGCGGTCCGGTGTGCGGTCCGGCGTGCGGTCCGCGGACCGTTCAGGGTGCGGTCCGCGGACCGTTCAGGGTGCGGTCCGCGGACCGTTCAGGGTGCGGTCCGCGGACCGTTCAGGGTGCGGTCCGCGGACTGTTCAGCGTGCGGAGCGGCGCAGTCGGCGGGCCCCCAGCAGCAGGCCGCCACCGGTGGCGAGCGCGGCCACGGCGCCCGTCCCGTACGCCCACTCGCGCGGGCCGGTGTGGGCGAGGGAGCCCGCCTCGACCGGATCCTCCGGCCCCTCGACCGAGAACCGGTAGCCGCCCGCCTCGCCGATCCAGTCGCCGTCGTCACCCTTGCGCTGGACGAGGGCGGCGTCGGCGACGACCTCGCCGACGGGCGCGTCGGGGGCGAAGGAGAGGCCCACCTTGACGGTCAGGGAACCGCCGGGGCCGACGGTGAAGCCGGGGAAGGCGTCGCCGCCGTCGAAGACGGCGATGATCTCGTCGCGGTCGCTGCTCTCCAGGCTGACGGGGAAGGTGCCGCCCGGGGCGTCGAACTCCATGCGCAGGTGCGCGGGGCGCAGGGCGCGGGCCTTGTCCGTGAAGACGACGATCGGGTGGATGGCCGTGCACTCGGAGTTGGTGGTGTTGGTCAGGTCCAGGTACCACGTCTGCGGGCCGGCGCCGGTCCGGTACACGGCCGGGCCGCCGCGGATCCGCGCCCCGATGGGGAAGGCGGTGCTCTTCCCGTCGCCGCAGGTGGCCTGCGCGCGGGAGGGCAGTGCGGGTGCGGGGCGTCCGCCGCCCGCGCCGATATCGGCTCCGGCGGTGGGCGCGGTGGTGGCGACCAGTGCGGCGGAAAGGGCGGCGGTGAGGGCAAGGGCTTTGCGCAGTCGCATGGAAGACCTTCGCTGCTCGCCGGACGGGACGATGATCGGACGAGGTGACAATCACCCCGGCTCTGCCCGCACCCTGCCACCCCCGCGCGACCCCCCATCGGGAGCCACGCCTGAGTTGCTCCGGTTTACGCCCGAATGACGCACGGGGTCAAGTCCTTCCCCCGCCCGAACCTCATCCGACCCCGCCGCCCGCATCCAGCCTGGCCGGCGATTGAGGCGATCTTTCAGCCCAGCCGGCGATCGAGGCGCGGGGTCCGGGGCCGAGCAGGGCCGAGCCCCGGTCCTTCAGGCCAGCTGCCCGAACGTCGGCCCGAGCGCCAGCTCCGCCGCCCCCTCCGCCACACCCGCGCCCGCCAGGGCGACCACCGGCCGGGCCGGATCCAGCGCGCGGGCCGCGAGAACGGCCCCGACCCCGGCCACGAAGACCTCCGGCGCCGCCTCCACCACACGCCCGCCGAGCAGCACACGGTCCACGTCCAGCAGCGCGACCAAGTTGGCCGCCCCCTCACCCAGGATCCGTGCCGCCTCGGGCATATCGCCCCGGGCCACCGCCCCCAGGCACAGCACCTCCACGCAGCCCCGCGCCCCGCACCGGCACGGCGGGCCGTCCAGCAGGAGGACCTGGTGGCCGAACTCCCCCGCCGCCGAGCGGGCACCCCGGTAGACCCCCCCGCCCAGCCACAACCCCGCGCCGAGCCCGGTCCCTACGTGCAGGTACACGCAGGTGTGGGGCCCTCCGCCGGCATACGCATCCGCGGCTGCCGGTACGGCTGCGGGTGCAGCCCGTCCGGCGTCCACGTCCCGCCCGGCATACGCAGCCACATCCGTGGCCGCATCCGCATCCGCATCCACATCCACATCCGCATCGGGCCAGGCGGCCCGGAGCCACGCCCCGGCGGCCGCTGCCGCACCGGCGTTCGTGTCCTTGTCCAGCAGCACCGGAAGGCCCAGCAGCCCTTCCAGCACCCCGCGCAGCGGAAAGCCCTTCCAGCTCGGGAACCCGGTCACCCGCCCCATCGCCCCGGCCCGGTGGTCGAGCGGCCCCGGTGCGGCCACGCCGACGCCCAGGAGCGGCAGCCCGGCCGGATCCCCGACCCTCGCGACCGCCCGTACGACCGCCTCCACTGCCGCTTCCGGGCCGGCCCCGAAGTCCAGCGGGCCACTGCTCTCGGCGACGACGCGGCCCGCCAGGTCCACCCGTACCGCACGGAGCTCGTCGCGGTCCAGGTGCACCCCGACGGCGTGACGCGCGTCCGGCACCAGCCGGAGCAGCGTGACCGGCTTGCCGCCGGTGGACGCCGCGCGGCCGGCCTCCACGACCAGCCCGTCCGCGCCGAGCCGGGCCGTGATCTTGCTGACGGCCTGCGGGGTGAGACCCGTACGGGCCGCGAGTTCGGCGCGGCCCAGGCCCGCCGGCCCGGCGCCGCGCAGCAGATCCAGCAGCAGCGCCTCGTTGTACCCGCGCAGCGCCGGCAGGTTCACCCCGCCACGACTCTCCCCGCTACCCCTGTTCACTCGCCCATTGTCCACCCTCCTTGCACTTTGACAACACTGTCGCCAAAGTGGTCACCATGAGCACCCCCGCCCCCTCCTCCCCCCTCCGCGTCGGCCTCATCGGCTACGGACTCGCCGGCTCCGTCTTCCACGCCCCCCTCGTGGCCGCCACGGACGGGCTCACCCTCGACACCGTCGTCACCTCCGACCCGGCCCGGCAGGCCCAGGCCCGCGCCGAGTTCCCCGACGTACACATCGCCGCCACCGCCGCCGAGCTGTGGGACCGGGACCTCGACCTGGTCGTGATCGCCTCCCCCAACCGGACGCACGTCCCGCTCGCCACCACCGCCCTCGAAGCCGGCATCCCGGTGGTCGTGGACAAGCCGCTCGCCGCCACCGCGGCCGAGGCCCGCGCGCTCGCCGCCCTCGCGGACCGCAGCGGCACCTTCCTCTCCGTCTTCCAGAACCGCCGCTGGGACAACGACTTCCTCACCGTGCGCCGCCTGATCGCCGACGGGGAACTCGGCGAGGTCCAGCGCTTCGAGTCCCGTTTCGAGCGCTGGCGTCCGCAGCTGAAGGGCGGCTGGCGCGAGTCGGGCGCCCCGGAGGAGATCGGCGGCCTGCTGTACGACCTCGGCAGTCACGTCGTGGACCAGGCACTGGTGCTGTTCGGCCCGGCCGTACGGGTCTACGCGGAGGCCGACCTGCGCCGCCCGGGCGCCGAGACCGACGACGACACCTTCATCGCGATCACGCACGCGAACGGGGTCCGCTCCCACCTCTACGTCAGCGCGACCACCGCCCAGCTCGGACCGCGGTTCCGCGTCCTGGGTTCGCGGGCCGGCTACGTGAAGTACGGCCTGGACCCGCAGGAGGGCGCCCTGCGCGAGGGGCTGCGTCCGGACGGGGACCTGCCCTGGGGCGAGGAGCCCCCGCACCTGTGGGGCGTCCTCGGCTCCGGCGAGTCCCCGCTGACCGGCGGCGGGATCCCGGTTCCGACCGAGCAGGGCGACTACCCGGCGTACTACGCGGCGGTGGCGGCCGCGCTGCGCGCGGGCGGCCCCGCGCCCGTGACGGCGCGCGAGGCCGCGGACTGCCTCGACGTACTGGAGGCGGCCCGCCGGTCGTCCGAGGAGGGCGTGACTGTGGAGATTCCCGCCACGGTGTCCGATTCCGACTGACCGGGCCGCGATCAAGGCGATCCCGGACCGCCGGCCGGCCGGGCCGGCCGGCGGTCCAGGCGTGCGCGAGGCGGCACACAAGGCCCTCGGCGGGCATCCGTCCGACGCCGAGCTGCGGGAGTTCGTGAAGAACACCCCGCACGCACGGGTAAGGGGCGGGGCCGCCGATGGCGGCGGCCCCGCCCCTTCCATGTCCGCGTCCGCGTCCGGCTACGCGCCCTTGAACTCCTGGCGCTGACGGCCGAGACCCGTGATCTCCACCTCGACCACGTCACCGGCCCGCAGGTAGGGCTTCGGCTCCGGCTGGCCCATGGCCACGCCGCCCGGCGTGCCGGTGACGATGACGTCGCCCGGGTACAGGGTCATGAAGTGGCTCAGGTACCGGACGACCTCGCCGACCGGGAAGATCTGGTCCGAGGTGTTGCCGTCCTGCTTGAGCGCACCGTTGACCCACAGCTTCACGTCCAGGACCTGCGGGTTCGGGACCTCGTCGGCGGTAAGCAGCCAGGGGCCGATCGGGGTGAAGGTCTCGCAGTTCTTGCCCTTGTCCCAGGTGCCGCCGCGCTCGATCTGGAACTCGCGCTCCGAGACGTCGTTGACCAGCACGTACCCGCCGACGTGTGCGAGCCCCTGCACGGCGGAGTCCAGGTAGCGGGCGGTGCTGCCGATGACGACGCCGAGCTCGGCCTCCCAGTCGGTCTTCACGCTGCCGCGCGGGATCAGCACGGTGTCGTCGGCGCCGACCACGGTGTCCGGGGCCTTCAGGAACAGGATCGGCTCGGCCGGCGGCTCCGCGCCGATCTCGGCGGCGTGTCCGAAGTAGTTCAGGCCGATGCCCACGACCTTGCCGATGCGGCCCACCGGGGCACCGATGCGCAGGCCTTCGGCGCTCAGGACCGGAAGCTCACCGGACTCGGCCGCTTCCCGTACCCGGGTCAGCACGGAGTCGTCGGCCAGCAGGCCGCCGTCCACATCCGTGATCAGGCCGGACAGGTCACGCAGGGTCCCGTCCCGGTCGAGCAGCGCGGGGCGTTCCGACCCTACGGGTCCGACACGCAGCAGCTTCATGGGCATTCTCCCGTGGTCGTGGGTGGTCGGCCCGGGGCGTACCCAGGGCCGGCCGATGGGTTGCGGCCATCGGAGGATTTGGTCGATCCTCCAAGATGGCCACCCAATCCGCAAGACCCTGTTCACAGACTGGAACGCGCGCCTCCACCCGCCTGGTGCTCCGCCCGCTCCTTGCGGTACTGGAGCCAGGCCCGCTCCGCCACCGACCAGGCGGTGGTGGTCAGCAGGTACAGCCCGGCGGCCAGCGGCACCACGGCGGCCGTGATCAGCGTCCCGAACGACAGCAGGGGCAGTACGCCGCCCAGCTTGCGCATGACCTCCTGCTGCTCGGCACTCACCTCGGCCATGACCCCGACCCCGGCCTTGGGCCCGCCGCCGACCCCGGCCTTGGACCCGCCGGCCCCAGCCTTGGCCCCGGGCTTCTTGGCGGCAGCGGCCTTCTTGGGGGCAACGGCAGCGGCGGCCTCCGCGACCGAGGCAGCCGTCCGGCGCCCCCGCACCGCGCTCCACCCGGCCACCACCGCGATCGCCCCGAACAGCCCGAGGAACACCAGCCCCTGCGCCCCGAACGGGCCGCCCTCGCCCAGCGCCTCGGTCCACCGGGCCCCCAACGGCGCGGCGAAGAGCCGGTGCCCGAGCAGCTCGTTCGCCTTCCCGCCCACCTCGGCGGAGGAGAACGCCTGGTACATCACGAAGAACACGGGCAGCTGCAGCAGGATCGGCAGGCACCCCGCCGCAGGAGTCGCTCCCCGGAAGGCGGCCCGGCTCAGCGGGTGCAGCGCGAGCCGTACGAGCACGGTGAACAGCACGATCGCGGCAGCGGTCGCGGACTGCGCCAGCACCGGCTCGAGAAGCTGGCCCAGCTCAGCAACAAGGTGGGTGAAAACGGACACGCGGGCCCTCCGAAGGGTCTCGTCGAACGTCGAAAGAGATGCATTTCGGCGTGACGACCCGCGAGGGGCGACAACAGTGATCAGTCAGCAGAAGGCGAGAAGTACTGCGCGCCCCTACGCGGCCGTCGGGACGAGACGGCCGGGCGCCCTGGGCCTCGACCGGCCCGAGGCATCGGGATCACGCTGCGGCAGGAAAGCCGTGCGCTGCTCGCGATCACGGATCGCGGTGCGTATTCGGTGCGGCTGCACCGGCCGCACGAGCCGCGCGGCGGCGAGAGCCGCGGCGCCCACGGCGACGGTGGCCGCGAAGGCGACCACCACGGCGCCCAGCCCGCCCTCCCCGGCGAACAGCCCGAGGATTCCCCCGAGCAGCACGAGCGGGAGCAGCAGGCCAAGGACCCGCGAGGTCCGCGCGTACAGGGCGAAGGACAGCAGGCCGCCTTCGCGTCGTTGCCGAGCCATACGGACCTCCCCCTCTCCACTCCCGCGCGCGAACTCCCGTACGACATCGATGGTAACCGGCCCCGCCGACAGATCCATCGGCCGCAAGTATCGAGGTCAGGAAGACTTGAGTAGGGTCCCCCAGACCACCAGCCGGTACTTCGAGGTGTACTCGGGCGTGCAGGTGGTGAGCGTGATGTACGCCCCGGGCTCGCTGTACCCCTGGTCCGGCTTCACCACGCTGCGCGGCACGGGCGCGATCACCCCGGTGTCCCGCTCGGTGGTCTCGCCGAGGATCTTCCCGACCACGTACGTGTACCGGCGCCCGCGCACGTCGACGATCAGCTCGTCGCCCGCCCGCAGCCGGTTGATGTACCGGAACGGCTCGCCGTGCGTGTTCCGGTGCCCGGCCAGCGCGAAGTTCCCCTGCGCCCCGGGCCCGGCGGTCCCCGGGTACTGCCCGGCGTAGCCCTTGTCCAGGACGGCCCGCTTGTCGACGCCCTGCGCGACGGGCACGACGAGCCCGAGGCGCGGGACACGCAGCACGGCGTACGCCCGGTCCCGCTCGGAAGGCCCGGCGGCGGGCCCGGCGGGCCGGGCGGGCCGGGCGGCCGGGGTCGCCGCGGGCACCGCCCCCGAATCCGCCGGCGCACTCGGCTCCGGCCCCACCACCGGCCCGCCACCGACCTCGGTCTCGCCCCCGCCATCAGCCCCTCCACCGGCGAGGGCCCCCTCACCCCACGCCCGCTCCAGCGCCTGGACCTGCTCCTGCGCGGCAGCCGCGGCCTGCCGATTGGTCCACCACACCTGATGCACCACCAGCAACAGGACCACCACCCCCACGGTGACGATCAGCTCGGCGCCCGCCCACAGCACCCCCGCGAGACCGGCCCGGCGCCCCCGCCGGCCGCTCCCCTGCACCACCACAGGTACGTGATCTCGCACGGGCGGCACCCTAAGTCCTCCCCCGCCAACTGACCAGCGGCAGTACGGTGTGAACCATGCGCCCCGACACGCCTGCCGAGCACATCGCCGAAGCCGAGCGCCTCATCCGCACGGCGACCCGCTACCCCGAGGACCAGGAGCCCTTGCTCCTCCAGGCCGCGGCCCACCTCGAACTGGCCGACGCACGTGACCGGGCGAGTGCCCTGTACGACCAACTCCTCTCCTCCTCACCCGCCGACCCCCACCTGATCAAGGCCCTGCAGGCGGCGAACCTCTGGGAGTACGGCCACGAGGCGGAGGCACGCGCCCTCATCACCGGCATCCGCGCCGCCTCGCCCAAGGACCCGGCGCCGTGGGAGGTCATCGCGGAAGCCCTGGAGGCCCACGACGAGTTGGAGGCCTCGCACGACTGCTTCACCGAGGCGGCCACCCTCCTCATCGCGGAGGACGACCCGCTGACCCCGGCCACCACCGCCCTCCTCACGGGCCGCCACCGCGTACGCCGCCTCCTCGGGCGCACGCACGACGACTGGGACATGGTCGCGGACACCCGCCACATCGGCCCGATCCCCCTCGACGAGCTCCACGACCCGAAGCGCATCTGGGCCCTGGGCTCCGACGACCCCGCCGAACTGCGCGCCGAGATCGCCCGCCTGCGCGCCGAACTGGGCGACCGCCGCGCGGCCCTCTCCCGCCCCTTCCCGGTGGCGATCCTGCACTGGCCGCAGCGCGAACTGTCGGAGCTGCTGACCAGCTACCCGACCCTCGCCTCCGAATACCCCTCGCACGAGGCCCACCTGAGGGAGATCGAGACCTCGCTGCGCGCCCTGGCCGCCTCGGGCACCACGAACCTGGGCATCGTCACGGCGAGCGTCCCCTCCTACGAGGCCTTCGCGGCGTCGGAGAAGACCTCCCCGGCCTCCCCGTCCCTCCTGGCCGAATACGCCACGACCCTGGCAGCCCGCGGCAAGGCCACCCCGTGGCCCCCGACCCCCACCGCCGCCTGCTGGTGCACATCGGGCAAGCCGTACGCGGAGTGCCACGAGGTGTCCGGCGGCTGAGCAGGGCGATCCGGCCGGGGACACGATGTCGCGGTCCGGTGATTACGTACCATCGGCTTCAGGTGGGGGTGCCGTGCCGAGCCTTCGTCGTGACTCGACCGAGCGCGCCTGCCGGGACCAGCAGGCGGAAAGTGGAGAAGGGAGACCGTCATGATCGCGGCCGTGCCTTCCTCCCCGTCCGTGTCGGCCCGTATGAGTCGCCAGGCGCGCCGGAACACCACCCCCGAACTGGCGGTGCGCAGGCTGCTGCACGCGGCGGGCCTGCGCTATCGCCTGCATGTGAAGGTGCCCGGCATGCCGCGCCGCACGATCGACATCGCCTTCCCCGGAGCCAAGGTCGCCGTCTTCCTCGACGGATGTTTCTGGCACGGGTGCCCCGAGCACGCGACGCAACCGAAGTCCAACGCACAGTGGTGGCGTGAGAAGCTCGACAAGAACATGGCACGGGATCGCGAGACGAGCGAGGTGTTGGCGGCGGCCGGCTGGACCGTGCTGCGGTTCTGGGAGCACGAGACCCCGGAGTCCGTTGCGGCCCGTGTCATCGTTGCCCGCCGCGGCGCGACGAGCAACTGAACCGCCCTCCTGGGCCACCGACATGCGTCCGACCGACGCGGCCAGGACGACATGACGAGCTCGGTACCGGCCGGGCTCACCTCTGGAGCTGTGTGCCGGCGCCGGAGGTTTGGCGCTGGGCCTCGACGAGGCCGGGTTCGACCCGATCGCGCTCCTGGACACGACGCCGACTCCTGCGCGACCCTGCGCGGCAACCGCCCGGACCGGACCGTGCTGGAGCAGGACATCCGAGACTTCCTGCCGTCCGACCGACCTGATCTGTTCGCCGAAGGGCCCGGCCGGGCAGCCCTAGCGGTCCGCCGCCGCGTAGGCGGCCGTGGCTACCGCGGCCGCCGCCGTGAAGACCGCCGGCCAGGCGCCGATCTTCTTCGCCAGGGGGTGTGATCCCGCGAACGCGGCGACGTAGGCCGCGCCCAGGAGGGCCGTCGTCGCCGGGGTCGTGCGGCGGTGCCATTCGCGCGCCGCGAGGGTGCCCGCGGCCGCGAGGACCACGCCGCCCAGCGGGCGTACGCCGGTCCAGCGGGCCGTGGCGTAGCCGCCGACCAGGCCGGCCGCCGCTACTGCCGAGGTGGGAATCTGCGCCATCGTGGGGTCCTCCAGCCGTTCGAACGTCTCCGGACGAGGCTAACGCGCCCGCCGCGTGAAGCGGCGCGCGGTCGTCACGCCCAGGACCACGACGCCTCCGCCGAGGACGCCGGGCGGGACGGTGTCCTGGACGGCGCGGGGAAGGACGGCGATGACGCCCAGGGTGATGAAGAACGCCACCGCGCACGCGGCGAGGCCGATGAGGGCTTTGCGCAGGAGAGAGCTGGACACACGGGTTCAACGCCGGGCCGGGGGACGGCGATACGGCCGGGCCGGGCCACGTACGGAAGTCGGATTTGTCGCACACCCTCCGGATCCGCACAGGTGCCCTCCGTGGAACCTCCCCGGCGTAGATTCACTCTCCTACACGGGCGATACGACCGAAGCCGCCCAAGCCGGCCCAAGGAGCTGCAAACGTGATCTGTTATGGACCGGCCGTGCTGGACCTGTCGGACGAACTGGCCGACGCCTACAGCGAAGTGTTCTCCGCGCCACCGTGGAACGAGGACGAAGAAACCATTCGCCAGTTCTCCCTCCGGCTCCAGGCCGACAGCCGCCGCGCCGGTTTCCGCACCGCCTTCGCGCAGTCGCCCGCGGGCATCGACGGCTTCGCCACCGGCTGGCTGACCCCCAAAGCCTTCCCCCGCGACCGCGGCTACGGGCAGGTCTCCGCGCAGCTCGGCCGGCAGCGCGTACGGGAACTCCTCATCGGCGCCCTGGAGATCGACGAGCTCGCCGTACGCCCGCACGCGCGCGGGAACGGCACCGGGCGCACCCTCCTCGCCGAGATCACCGCCGACGCCCCCGACGGCCGCGCCTGGCTGCTGACCGCCCGGATGGCCACCGACACCGTCGCCACCTACCGGCGCCTCGGCTGGCACGAGGTCACCCCGCTGCCCGGCACCCAGAACGGCGTCGTCGTCTTCCTGGCCCCGGGCCACCCCTCGGCCTGAGCATCGCGCACGCCCCACCGGGCATACCCGGGGCGTGATCACCGCACTCGCCCGCACCGCCCGGCGACAGCTGAACATGGCCACCTACCACCAGCTCAGGCAGGCCGGGATCCCGGCCGCCACCATCAGCGGCCGCAGCCGCCGCGAAGGGCCCTGGCAGCGGCTTCTGCCACGGGTGTACCTCCTGCAGACCGGCCCGCCGGACACCAGGCAACAGGCGCTGTCCGCCGTCCTCTACGCCGCCCACCCCGCGGCCGATCCGCTCTCCGGGGCCACCGCCGCGCTCACCGGCGGCGCCGCGCTCGCGCTCCTCGGCATCCGCGACGCCCCGCCCGAACCGCTGGACGTCCTCGTCCGCGCCCCGCGCTCACCGGCCGCCGCAGGCCGCGTCCGGCCCTGCCCGACCTCGCGCTGGCCCGCCACCATCCACATCTGCGGCATCCCCGGCGCCCGCCCGATCCGGGCCGCCGCCGACTTCGCGGCCCGTACGGACGATGCCGACCTGGTGCGCTCCGTCCTGGCCAACGTCGTCCAGGGCGGCTGGTGCCACCCGCACGACCTGCACGCCGAACTGCGCGCGGGCCGCGTCCGTGGCCGCCCCGCCGTACGGGCCGCGGCCGCGGAGCTGGTCGCCGGGGTCCGCTCGATCGCCGAGGGCCGCGCACGCGACACCCTGGCGGCGACCGACCTCCCGGCCCCGCTCTGGAACGCCCGCCTCCACGACGGGGACGGGGCCTTCCTCGCCAGCCCGGACGCGTACTGGCCCGAGGAGGGCGTGGCACTGGAGATCGACTCCGCGGAGTACCACTACACGCGCGACGCCTGGCAGGCCACCCTGCACCGGCGGCTGCGCCTGGAATCCCGGGGCGTCCTGGTGGCCAGTACGACCCCCGGGCTCCTGCGCGACAGACCGGCGGACGTGATCGCGGCCCTGCGCGCGCTCCTGGTCCTGGGCGCCGCCCGCCCCGCACCCCCGCAGGTCACCACACGCGGGCACGCCCAGCTGGAACTGCCGCTCCCGCCGGCCTACGCCCCCAAGGCGCGGGACACCGTATAGATCAGCAGGCCCGCCAGGGCGCCGACCACCGTGCCGTTGATACGGATGAACTGCAGGTCACGGCCGATGTGGGCCTCGATCTTGCGGGAGGTGTGCTCGGCGTCCCAGCCCGCCACCGTGTCCGTGATCAGCGAGGTGATCTCGGTCCGGTAGGTGGTGACCACGTAAACCACCGCGCCCTCGATCCAGCCCTCCATCTTCGCCTGCAGACGGCCGTCGGTGGCCAGGCGTGCACCGAAGGCGATCAGCGAGGCACGGACCCGCAGGCGCAGCTCGCTCTGCTCGTCCTCCGCCGCCGAGATGATCATCGACCGGATCGCCGACCACGCGGAGGCGATGACGTCCTGGACCTCGTCACGCGCCAGGATCTCGGACTTGAGCCGCTCCACCTTCGCGCGGGTCTCCGGGTCCGACTGGAGGTCCACCGCGAAGTCCGCCAGGAAACGGTCCACCGCCCCGCGCGCCGGATGCTCGGGCATGTCCCGCATCTCCGTGACGAAGCGGAGCAGCTCCTTGTAGACGCGCTCGCCCACCTTGCGGTCCACGAACCTCGGGGTCCAGCCGGGGGCCCCGCCCTGGACCGCGTCCGTGATCGACGCCCCGTGCGTGACGAGCCAGTCGTGGGCCTTGGCGCAGATGAGGTCGACGGCCCGGCGGTGGCCGCCGTCCTCGACGACCCGCTCCAGGGTCTTGCCGATGCCCGGCGCGATCTCGGCGGCCTCGGCGCGGCGGGTGATGGCCTCGCCGACGACGGCCTGCACGTCGGAGTCGCGCAGCACGGTGAGCGCGCCGCGCAGGGCGGCGGCCAGCTCGGCCGTGACCCGGTCGGCGTGTTCGGGATCGGCGAGCCAGGAGCCGAGGCGGCCGCCGATGCCGAGGGCGTGGAGCCGGGCCCGGACCACGTCGGCGGAGAGGAAGTTCTCCCCGACGAACTCGCCCAGGGAGACGCCGAGCTGGTCCTTCTTGGTCGGGATGATCGCGGTGTGCGGGATGGGCAGGCCGAGCGGACGCCGGAAGAGGGCGGTCACGGCGAACCAGTCCGCGAGCGCGCCGACCATGCCGGCCTCGGCCGCGGCGGCGACGTACGCGGCCCAGCCGCCCGCGCCCCAGGCGTGCTGGGCGTACTTGGCGAGTACGTAGACCAGCGCGACCAGGATCAGCAGACCGGTCGCGGTGGCCTTCATCCGGCGGACCCCGCGGCGGCGCTCCTCGTCGGCGGCGCTGAACACGAACGCGCCGCGGGTGGGTGGCGGTGCGGTACCTCCTGTGGTGCTGCGGTTCTCCATGTGCTCCTGCCTTCCCCGGGGGCGCCGGTTTTGTCTGCACAGCATCCGACTCCTGAGCGGGGCGAGGAGTTCCCGCCACGCCAGTCCGCTCCCGCGGGGGTGACGGTGACGGCCCGGGGCACCCGGACCCGCCGCTTCGCCGGTCCGCCGGTCCGCTCCCGCGGGGGAAGCAGTCCGGGCGACCCCGGGAACCTCCGGGCCCACCGCCGAGCCGGTCCTGCAGGGCGGGCCGGTCCGGTCCGCACCGGCCTGCGGGCCGTCCGGGGCCGGGCCCGTACGCACCGGCCAGCGGGCCGGGATCCGGGTGTGGTGTGGGCCGGTGCGCGGGGCCGGGGAGGGGTGTCTCCTCGGCTCGGCGCATGCGGGCAATCTCGGCCGTACCCGGTGGTCGCGCGCTCGTCCT
>NZ_JBVIWA010000032.1:0-55703 GCF_055595065.1 Streptomyces sp. NPDC040545 | reverse complement strand
CCTCCGGCTTCTCGCCCCCACCCAGCTGCACACCGACCGGAACCGCAACAGCCACCGCGAGCAGAGCGGCCAAGCCACCCACAGCCCTGCGGCGCTGATACCAGCGACGCTCCGAAGCAGCAGGTGGTGTTTCTGTCACGTCTGTTGGCGGACTGGAGTCCACGGATTCGCTGACAGCCATCTCTTCTGTTCTCTCCCCCCGCGGGCGCACGCTTCCGCAACCCTCGGTACTTGCTCGTATTTCGGCCATCGGCCAAGAGGCTCGGCGTCCGCTCCCCCGCTCGGCCGTCACGCGATGAACGCGCGAGCTGAGCATGAGCCATACGACGCGGATCGTCACACCACATCGCACCGCAACTGACCATCGCTTACTACTAGTTCGGGCGAATTGCCCCAAGGTATACGGACCGTCAGGTGATTAACGCCACACGGGCAGGTCCGAGGTGGCTTTTAAGTCACGCCGGACCACAGAATCACGTGGCTACTTGTCAGTTTCCTGTCACGCGCGCGCCTTTGCCGCGGTGGCAGATCGTGGGGGGTTCACATGTCGCCGTTGTCGGCCGACAGTCTTCGCCTGCCCGGAATCAGGAAGGCCCGCGCGAGACGCATGGGCCTTGCCGGGCGCACCAGCATCACGGTCTCCGTGATGCTGGTTGCATCTCTTCTGCCCACTCAGGCCTGGGCCGCACCACCGGGTGACCGCGCCGGAGTGCAGCTACCGGGCCTCCAGGAGGACCTCAAGGCCAAGCTCGACAAGGTCGAAGCCGCAAAGCTGGAGGGCTGGTCCGGAGCACCGGTCCAGCCTCCGGCCGAGTACGAACCGTCGAAGGTCACTCCGCCCACCGCCGGTACGGCGAACGTCGCTCTGGCCGGCGACCAGCTGGTCCAGGCGGGATCTCTGCCGATCAGCATCGGCAAGGCCTCACCGACGGAGACCAACCCGACCCCTCCGGCCCCGTCGGGCACGTGGTCGGTGGCGGTCGAGGCCCGGGCGGTGACCGAAGCCGCGAACATCGACGGCGCTCTCATCAAGGTCACGCCTCCGGCCGAAGGCTCGACCCCGGTCGACGTGCAGCTCGACTACAAGCAGTTCAAGGACCTGTACGGCACCGAATGGTCGTCGCGCCTGGAGCTGAGGATGCTCCCGCAGTGCTTCCTGACCACCCCGTTGGTGCCCGAATGCAACACGGCGAAGGCCGTCCCGAGCACGAACGACCCGGCGACGGGAACGGTCCGTGCGACCGTCGACCCGGCGACCGCGCCGGGCCAGGGCATGCGCACCATGGCCGTCGGTGGAGGCGGCCCCATGGTCCTGGCCGCCTCCGACTCCGGGTCGGGCCCCGGCGGAACCTACAGCGCCACCCCCCTCACTCCCTCCGGCAGCTGGTCGGCCGGCGGCAACAGCGGTGACTTCTCGTGGACCTATCCGCTGGGCACACCCGCCCCGGCGGCCGGGCCCGTGCCGAAGCTCGCGTTCACGTACTCCTCGCAGTCCGTGGACGGGAAAACGTCCGTCGCGAACAGCCAGGCCTCCTGGCTCGGCGACGGCTGGGACTACCACCCCGGCTTCATCGAGCGCCGGTACCGCACCTGTTCGGATGACCTCAAGGCCACGCCCAGCAAGCCGAACAACGACAACTCCACGGACAAGAAGAAGAACGACCTGTGCTGGGCCGGCGACAACATGGTGATGTCGCTCGGCGGTAGCAGCACCGAGCTCGTCCGTGACGCCGCCTCGGGCCAGTGGGTCCCCGCCGGGGACGACGGCTCCAAGGTCGAGCGCATGACCGACGCGAACGTCGCCAACGGCGCGAAGGACGGCGAGTACTGGGTCGTCACCACCCGTGACGGTGTCCGCTACCACTTCGGTCGCCACGACGTCGACGGCGCCGGTACCCGAGCCGTGACCGACTCGGTATTCACCGTCCCGGTGTTCGGCAATCACCCCGGCGAGCCGTGCTACCAAGCTGCCTTCGCCGACTCCTCCTGCAACCAGGGCTGGCGCTGGAACCTCGACTACGTCGAGGACCTCCACGGCAACGCGATGGTCATCGACTGGAAGAAGGAGACCAACCACTACGCCAAGAACGAGAAGTTCCAGGCGAAGGTCCCTTACACCCGCGGCGGCTACCCCAGCCAGATCACCTACGGCCTGCGCTCCACCAACCTCTCCGGCGCTCCGGCCGGCAAGGTGGAGTTCACCGTCAACGAGCGGTGCATCAAGGAGGGTTCGGCCAAGTGCACGGACACCGAGTTCGAGTCGAAGAACTACGGTGACAAGCAGGCCTGGTGGGACACCCCGTCGTCCCTGCACTGCAAGGCCGACGCGAAGGACTGCTTCAGTACCTCGCCGAGTTTCTGGACGCGCAAGCGCCTGGCCTCCGTCACCACGTACGGCCAGCGCACCGACGGCTCCACCGACCTCTCGCTCGTCGACCGCTGGAACCTGACCCAGTCCTTCCCCAAGCAGCGCACCGACACCCACCCGCCGCTGTGGCTCGAGTCGATCACCCGCACCGGCTACGGCACCACCAAGGACACCAACGGCAACCAGGAGAGCACGTCGCTCCCGCCGGTCTCCTTCCTCGCGAACGTCCAGGACATGCCCAACCGCGTCGCCACGGGTCCCAACGACGCCACCCCGGACTTCGACCGCCTCCGCGTGGAGACCATCCGCACGGAGACCGGCAACGAGATCTACGTCGACTACTCCGACCCCTGCGCGGTCGGCACCACGCACCCCAAGCCGGAGGAGAACACCACCCGCTGCTTCCCGGTCCACTGGTCACCCGACAGTGATCTCGAGAAGCCCCCGCTGGCCTGGTTCAACAAGTACGTCGTCGAGCGCGTGGTCGAGAAGGACCGCGTCGCCCGCCAGCCCGACGTCACCACCAGCTACACCTACGAGGGCGGCGCGGCCTGGGCCAAGGACATCGACGAATTCACCAAGCCCGAACTGCGCACGTACGGACAGTGGCGCGGCTACTCGTCCGTCGTCACCAAGGGCGGCGTGACGGCGAACGCCGGCAAGAGCGATGCGACGGCCGAATCCCAGACCCGCACCCACTTCTTCCGCGGCATGTCCGGTGACGCGGGACGGCCGAAGGTCACGATCAAGGACTCCACGGGCAAGGAGACCCTGGGTGAGGACCTGACCCAATACCAGGGCCGAACCGCCGAGGTGATCACCTACACCCAGGCCGGCGGCAGCGTCGACAAGCGCGTCCTCACCTGGCCCTCGAGCCAGAAGACCGCGACACGGCCCCGGGACGGAACCACCCCTCTCGAGGCCTACCGGGTCAACGACTCGCGCACGGACACGATCCAGTCGATCAGCGGCGGCCGCTTCCGCGTGGGGCGCTCCCAGAACACGTTCGAGTCCACCTACGGTCTCCTGGAGTCGGCCCAGACCGAATCGCGCGCCGAGGACGGCAGCGGCAGCTCGGTCATCGCCGACCAGATCTGCACGGTGACGACCTACGTCCACAACCCGGCGAAGCACCTGATCGGCCTGCCCCAGCGGGTACGGGCCACCACGGGCGCCTGCGCCCAGGCCGGCACCGCCGCGATGCTCTCCGACCTGCGCACGTCGTACGACGCGCTCAACGCTTTCGGAACCGCTCCGGTCAAGGGGCTGCCCTTCCAGGTGGACAGCAACGACGCGGCGGGCACCGGCTGGGTCACCACCGCGAAGACCGAGTACGACGCACTGGGCCGGACCGTCAAGGTCTACGACCCGGCCGGCAACCCCACCTCCACCGTGTTCACCCCCGCCACCGGCGTGCCCTTCAGCACGAAGACGACGAACCCTCTCGGGCACACGCGCGTCGTCAAGACCGACCCGGGCCGTGGCACCGTCCTTGAGGACATCGACACCAACAACCGCAAGTTCAGCCAGGCTTACGACAACCTGGGCCGCTCCAAGGCCGTCTGGACGCCGTCGCAGAAGACCACCGACCCGGCGTCCCAGACCTTCGCGTACCAGATCTCGGAGCACGAGCCCCCGGTCGTCACCACCAAGACCCTCCGGGACAACGGCAGCTACGCCACGTCCATCGCGATCTACGACGGCCAGCTGAGGCCGCGCCAGACCCAGGCGGACGCCCTGGGCGGCGGCCGTCTGATCACGGACACCCTCTACAACGCGAACGGCACCGTCCGGCAGACCAACAACGGCTACTACGCCGAGGGCCGCCCCGACGGAAAGATCTTCGTCCCGGAGAGCGTCTTCCACGTTCCGAACTCGACGAAGACGGCATACGACGGCCTCGGCCGCCCCGTGCGCGCCACCACGCTGTACGCGGATGTGGCACAGCACTCCAGCACCAGCAGGTACGAGGGCGACTGGACGCTGACCCGTACCGGCATGTCGGCCGATGGTCAGGCGCCGCTCTCGGGCAGCCGCGCGGTCAAGACCTGGACCGACACGTCCGGCCGTACGTCCCTGATCCAGCACTACACGGCGACCGACCTCACGACGTGGAAGGACACGACCTACGCGTACGACGTACGCGGCAAGCTGGCCAAGGTGACCGACCCGGTCGGCAACGAGTGGACGTACACCTACGACGCCCGCGGCCGTATGACCTCGTCGGGCGACCCTGACGTGGGCGCCATGACGTACACGTATGACAACCTCGACCGAAAGGTGTCCGTCACAAATTCCTCCGGGCAGGCGCAGTACACGACGTACGATGCGCTCGGCCGTACGACCCACGTACGCGACGATGCCCCGGACGGCCCCCTCGTCGCTTCCTGGACGTTCGACACGTTGATCGGCGCCAAGGGACTGCCCGTGGCGTCCACGCGCTACGAGGGCCTGGTGGCTTACACCAGCGAGGTCACCGCCTACGACAGTGAGTACCGGCCGACCGGAACCAAGATCACGATCCCGGACGTGCCTGCCGCCAAGGGTCTCGCCGGGACGTACGCGTACAGCACCGCCTACACACCGCGCGGCCAGGTCCAGTCGACGACGCTGCCGGCCACTCCGGGTGGCCTGGCAGCCGAGAAGCTGATCACGCGGTACGACGCCGACGGAATGGCCAAGACCGTCTCGGGCTTGTCCTGGTACACCGCAGACGTCGTGTACAGCCCGTACGGCGAAGTCCTGCGCACGGCGTCCGGCAATGCGCCGAACCGCGTGTGGACCACCAACCTCCACAACCGCAACACCGGCCGTGTCGAGCAGTCGATCAGTGACCGCGAGACCGCCAGCCCGAACCGCGTTTCCGCGCTCTCCTACACCTACGACACGGTCGGCAACCCGACCTCCATCACGGACACCCAGGCCGGTGGCCGCGTCGACCGCCAGTGCTTCGCGTACGACGCGGTGGGCCAGCTCACCAAGGCGTGGACGGGCAAGACCGCCGCATGCGCCGGGCCTTCGCTGAACGACGTCACCGCCGGTCCGGACGGCGACGGCTACTGGCAGGAGTACCAGTTCGACAAGATCGGCAACCGCACCAAGCTGATCGACCACGACCTCACCAACCCGGCGCTGGACGACGAGACGAAGTACACCTACGGCGTCCAGGTCGGCGGGAACGCTTCCCTGCCTCCCGTCACCGTCCAGCCCCACGCCCTGTCCAAGGCCGAGAAGACCACCAAGACGGCAGCGTCCACGGTCAACTCGCTCTCGACCTACGCATATGACGCCTCCGGCAACACCAAGTCCCGGCGCATCGACGGTGACACCCAGGCCCTGAACTGGGACCGCCGCAACAAGCTCACTTCGGCGAGCAGCCCCGGCATCGGTGCGGTGGCCGTCACCGGCATGGCGGGCAAGTGCATCGACGTCGCCGAGGGCTCCAGCGCGGACGGCACGGCCGTCCAGCTGTACCCGTGCAACACGACCAAGGCCCAGCAGTGGAAGCTGACTGGTGACACCGTCCGCGCCCTCGGCAAGTGCCTGACGGCGCAGGGCGCAGATGCGGTCCTGGCGACCTGCGACGGCAGCGCCAAGCAGAAGTTCACCTACCGTCCCGCAGACAAGACGCTTTACAACCCTGCGGCCAACGCCTGCGTCACCGTCCCCAACGACAACCCCGTCGACGGCAACGACCTCGACATCTACACCTGTGTCGCGGGCGCCGTCGCCCAGCAGTGGAGCTTCGAGAACACCACCACCTACATCTACGACGCCTCGGGCAACCGCCTGATCGAGGAGACCGGCGGCTCCCGCACCCTCTACCTCGCCGACGCCGAGGTCACCGTCAACAAGGCCGGTCAGGCCATCGACGCCGTCCGCTACTACGGCGGCCCCGGTGGTGTCACCACCACCCGCCGCACGGGGAGCAAGGCAACCGGGCACAAGCTCAACGTTCTGCTGTCCGACCACCACAACACCGCGACCACCTCCGTCGAGCAGGCCGCGGGCCAGAAGGTCTACCGTCGCAAGTCCGACCCGTACGGCAACGTCCGGGGGACGGTGCCTGCCGACTGGCCCGGCGACCGCAGCTTCCTCGGCACGGGCGTCGACGACTCCACCACGGGCCTGACGCACATCGGGGCGCGCGAGTACGACCAGAGCACCGGCCGCTTCATGTCGGTCGACCCGGTACTCGACATCACCGACCCGCTCCAGATGAACGGGTACACGTACTCCAACGGCAACCCCGTCAGCAACTGGGACCCGTCGGGTGAGCAGCTCGAAGAGTGCATGAGCGGCATGTACGTGTGCACCAACCGTGGTACTCAGCCCATCAGCAAGGGCAAGAACTACGACAGGATCGTCTCCGAGAACATCGCCGCCATGGAGCAGGCGAGGATCAGGCGGCTGTACGCCGAGCACTACGGCTCAGCGAAGGCCGGCCAGGCACAGCAGTCGTACGACCGCGCCGTGAAGCTCTACACCTCGGGTCAGAAGTACATCCGCAACACGAGCAATACCTCGAAGGAGGAGCTGCACAAGATCCAGGTCAAGTACGACCCGTCGAGCGGCAGCGTCACCAAGCAGGTCGCGTACAAGATGTACATGTACGGGGCGTCGATCGAGGACATCGAGTACTTCAGCGGCCACTACTGCGACTTCCTGACGTGCAACGGGCCGGTCGAGGCGGCGCTGACCGGAAACAACGTCGACACTCCCCTCTACGAACCGAACGAGTCCGAACGCGTAGGACGGGAAATCGCCGCAGGTCTTGCCTATCGGGCTGCCGGTGGCGGGAAACCCAAAAGGTTCTGCCCGAACAGCTTCGCTGCCGGGACCGAGGTCCTCATGGCTGACGGGTCGACGAAGCCCATCGAAGAACTCGCACCCACCGATTTCGTGCTCGCCACCGACCCCGAATCCGACGAGAGTGCGGGCAAGCCCGTCACGGCGACGATTCGCACGGAGGACGACAAGACCTATGTGAACATCGGTGTCCTGACGGTCGACGGCATAAGCACCGTCACTGCCACGGGCCACCACCCGTTCTGGGTGGAATCCGAGCAGCTTTGGCTCAATGCCGACAAGCTCAAGCCAGGCATGACCCTGCGCACGGACCAGGGCGCCGCCGCCATGGTGGCCAGTACGCGCACCTACCAGGCCGTCCAGCCTACGTACAACCTGACCGTTTCCGGCCTGCACACGTACTATGTGCTCGCCGGCACAACGCCGGTGCTGGTGCACAACGACAACAGTGTTCCTGGGTGGGCCGCAGACGAGCTTGCCAGGATCAAGGCCGGGCAGGGGACCCCACGCACGGAAAGCCTCACGGATCCCACTCAAAAGCTTTATCAAGGGCGCGAATCGGCGAAGCACCTGGCCAAGTGGGGTCCTCACGCGCAGTCGGGTTTCCAGGGTTCGCCCGAATGGGAAGTTGCCGGGAAGGGCGATACGTACAGGATTGTCGGTCCGAACCGCTTTGGGGAGTATGGCTACACGGACCCGAAAGTCAAGTACCAGAAGATCACCGTTCTTCCTACCTGTTGATTCGACGTGTTCCCAGTGGAAGGTGGGCGACCTTGTCGGTTAAATATTCTGTCCGGTTCGAGGAAAGCGACGCATTCGCATTCGCCTGCGATCTGGAAGGGTTTTTTGTCGGGCGCTTCAGCTACGACGACTTCGGCGCGTTCCTCGAAGCCGAGAACGCCCGAGTCACCTTCAGGCTTGTGCGGCCGACCCTCGACGCGCCGATCGAGACGCTTAGGGGTGACATCGAGGTCCTTGTCCTCGACGCCGAAGGTCGGCCCATGGGGCGCTACGCGCTGTGGGGCGCCAAGCTAGCAGTCGGAGATGCGCCGGAATATCTAGTCGTCACGGCACAAACGGGGTTGCCTCCGCATGCCGAGGCCCGCAGGTTGTGGGACAGGTTCCGCGTTTCCGAACCGCGGCGTGGTGAATGGCGCACGCTTCAGGTCGGATCCCGGGAAGCGTGGCTAGAAGTAGCCGGGCTCAGGTACGCCGAATCTGCTTCTGAAGGGGAATATTCAGCTCCCCCTCGAGAGATCGTTATGGGAGGTGATGAAATCAAGGATGTCGCGAGTTTCTTTTGCGCGATTGGCGAGGCTTTCCGCGGCCCAGGAGGGTATATCGGGCAGAGTTTCACCGAATTGGAAGAGTCCCTTCAGGATCACCTCCAAGGCGCCCCGGTTCGGCTGATTTGGCGGAACATGTCCGTCGCGCGTTCTTCCTTGTCTGCAGTAATGGATATCCCTGGTGGGTCGATTTCCAAATTCGATTTGCTTCTCGATATTCTGTCGCAGAATAATGTTGACGTCATTCCTGGATAGCGCACATGCCTCCTGGGAGAATCCACCGGACTCGGTCCGGCACGTCGCCGTAGAAACTCACGTCTCCTCGGCCACCATCCCTGGGAGTTGCAGGACGGAAACTCGCTGAATGACGTCTCCATTGATGACCTGAATCTGGTCTGATGGGCAGGCCACAATCCGTCACTTGGGTGGCCTGTCGCGGCTTGAGAGATACCAAGGAGCTCCACCGAATTTCTTCTCGGTGGGGCTCCTTGCGTGCCTTGACGGCAGTAGTTGACGGCAGCGCCGGCGGACGGGTGCTGCGCTCGGCGGAGGAGCGCGTTGAAGTGGCGGGTGAGGGTGGCGGGTTCAATGGGGTGGCCGTACACCCGGCCGGGCCGCGGAGCAGGCCCTTATCCCCTGCGGGGTCCCCCACGCCGGGTGACGCGGACCCCGTCACCTGAAGCAGTGAAATCACCCTTGTCCCACGGGCACCAGGGGTAGGGCAGTGCTGATCTCGTGTGCGGGAGACCGGGCCGCCGGGCCCCGTACCCATGGACGAAAGGCCGACCCCGCCGTGACGCAGCCGTTCCAACTGCCGGATTTCTACGTGCCCTATCCGGCGCGACTGAACCCCCACCTGGAGGACGCGCGGACCCACACCAAGAAGTGGGCGCGCGCCTTCGGGATGCTGGAGGGTTCCGGGGTCTGGGAGGAGAGCGACCTCGACTCGCACGACTACGCGCTGCTCTGCTCGTACACCCACCCCGACTGTGACCGCGACGCACTGGCCCTGGTCACCGACTGGTACGTGTGGGTGTTCTTCTTCGACGACCACTTCCTGGAGATGTTCAAGCGCTCCCAGGACCGTGCCGGTGCCAAGGCGTATCTCGACCGGCTCGCCGCCTTCATGCCCATGGACCTGTCCGTCGGTTTCCCCGAGCCCACCAACCCGGTGGAGGCGGGCCTCGCGGACCTCTGGGCGCGGACGGTCCCCGCGATGTCCGCCGACTGGCGGGAACGGTTCTCCTTGTCCACGAAGAACCTCCTCGACGAGTCGATGTGGGAGCTCGCCAACATCGACATCGGGCGCGTGGCGAACCCGCTCGAATACATCGAGATGCGCCGCAAGGTGGGCGGCGCCCCCTGGTCGGCCGGCCTGATCGAGTACGTCTGCGCCGAGGTCCCCGCGCGCGTCGCGCACGCGCGCCCGCTCGCCGTGCTGCGCGACGCCTTCGCCGACGCCGTGCACATCCGGAACGACATCTTCTCCTACCAGCGCGAGGTCGCCGACGAGGGCGAACTCTCCAACGCCGTGCTGGTGTTGGAGACCTTCCTGGACTGCACCACCCAGGAGGCCGCCGAGGCCTCCAACGACCTGCTCACCTCCCGCCTCCAGCAGTTCGAGCAGACCGCGCTCGTCGAGCTCCCGCAGCTCTTCGCCGACCACGCGCTGGACCCGGCGGAGATCGCGGCCGTCCTCGCCTACGCCAAGGGCCTGCAGGACTGGCAGTCCGGCGGCCACGAGTGGCACATGGTCTCCAGCCGCTACATGAACAAGGAGGCCCGGCCCACCGCCCCGGCCACCCTGCCCTTCCTGCCGTCCGGGCTCGGCACCGCCTCGCTCGACCTGCGGTCCGTGTTCACGCGGCGCTCCATGGAGCTGCGCCACCGCTCCTTCACCCACGTCCCGTTCGAGCCCACCGGCCCCTCCGTCATCCCCGACATCTACATGCCGCACCGGCTCGCCCTCAGCCCGCACCTGGCACACGCGCGCGAGGAGTCCGTGGCCTGGTCCCGCCGGATGGGCCTGCTGGACCCGCAGCCCGGCGACCCCGGCTCGGCGATCTGGACCGAGGAGCGGCTGCGGGGCTTCGACTTCGCGCTCTGCTCCGCCGGGATCGACCCCGACGCGACGCCGGAGCAGCTGGTCCTCAATGCCTGCTGGCTGACCTGGGGCACGTACGGGGACGACTACTACCCGGTGGTCTTCGCCCAGGGCAAGAACCTTCCGGCCGCCAAGGCGACCACCGCCCGCCTGATCGCCATGGTCCCGGTCGACCACGCCGAACAGCCGGAGCCGGTGACCGCGATGGAGCGCGCGCTCGCCGACCTGTGGGTACGCACCAGCGTGGCCATGTCCGCCGGGCAGCGCACCGAGTTCCGGGCCACCCTGGTGAGCATGCTGGAGAGCTGGCTGTGGGAGGTGGACAACCAGATCCAGAACCGCATCCCGGACCCGGTGGACTACGCGGAGATGCGCCGCCACACCTTCGGCAGCCACCTCACGATGTACCTGTGCCGCCTCGGGCACCGGGGCCGGGGCATCCCCGAGGAGATCTACGCCTCCGGGACCATCCGTTCCCTGGAGAACGCGGTCGCGGACGCCGCCTGCCTGATCAACGACATCTACTCCTACCAGAAGGAGGTGGAGGTCGAGGGCGAGGTCCACAACTACATCCTGGTCACCCGGAACTTCTTCGACGTCGGCTACCCGCAGGCCCTGCACATCTGCCATGAGCTGATGACCCGGCGGACCGAGGAGTTCGAGCACATCGTGGCGAACCAGCTGCCGCTGCTCTACGACGACTGGAAGCTCGGCCGGCAGGCCCGGCAGGCCCTGGACGCGTACGTGGGCGAGCTGAAGGACTGGCACGCCGGGATCCTCAACTGGCACCAGCAGATCCGCCGTTATCGTCCGGAGGACCTGCACGCGCGGCCCGATCTGCTGTCCACCGCCGTCCTGGGCGCCGGCTTCGGCATGTCGGCCGCCCGGATCACACGGCCCGCCTGATCCCGTCGGCCGTGCCGGCGGGGCGGGACACACCCCGCCGGGACACGGCCGTACGTCAGAACTCGTCGCTCGTGTGCGGGAGTACGGCCGTGCGCAGGGCCGCGTCCAGCGCCGCCGCCGCGCCGGGCGTGTGCTCCCGTACCAGCCCGGCGGCGACGAGTTCCCCGACCCGGGTCCCGCCGAGGTAGCAGGCGGCCAGTTCGCGTACGTCCAGGGTCAGGTCGGGGGCGGAGTCCTCGTGCTCGTACGTGGCCCCGTCCGGCCCGGCCGCCAGCCGGAACCGCCCGGCGTTGGCGGGCATCAGCCCGTCGTGCACCTCCAGCACCACCTCCACCGGCGCGGCCCAGGACCGCGCCGTCAGGGCCGCGCGTACGTCGACCAGGCGCAGCCAGAGCGCCGGGAACTGTGCGGTGACCCGCACCTGGTCCCGGTCCGCGGCGAAGTGCAGCAGCGGGTCGTCGGCCGGACGGCCCCACGCGGAGACCTTGCCGGTGAGGTCGAGGGAGGCCACGCACTCCCACAGCGCGGCGGCCACCGCCGGGGTGTCGGCCTCCAGTTCGTCGACCCGGACCAGGCCGGGCACCCGGGCGGGCCCGGCGCCGTCCTCCGGCTTCGTGCGGTAGAGCACGTACCCGGCGATCGGCTGGTCCGGGTCGCCCAGGACGATGATCCGCGGCGGGCTCAGCTCCTCGTCCTCCTCGTCCTGTTCGGCCAGCCACTCCTCGGTCCAGCGCTCCGCGCTGCGGGTGGGGCGGCCGGCCCGCCCGGCGCGGGCCGCCTCGTGGAAGGGACCGATGAGGGCGACGGCCTCCTCCGGGTCGACGAGCCGCAGCGGGCGCCGGTCCGGGTCGATGCGCAGGGCCAGCGGGCGGGCGGAGTCGATCTCGATGGTGGCGCCGGTGGTGGCGCTGCCGTAGCCGAAGCGGCCGTAGATCGCGGCCTCGGAGGCCCACAGGGCGGCGAGCGGGCTGCCCGCGCCGGCGGTCCGCCGCAGCATCTCGCCCATCAGCCCGGTGAGCACGCCGCGCCGGCGGTGGGTGGGGGCGACGCCGACGAAGGTGAGCCCGGGGCAGGGCAGGTCCGCCCCGGGCACCGAGAGCCGGAAGCCGTGCGCGGCCATGAAGCCGGCCAGGACCGTGCCGTCGTAGGCGCCGAGCCGGTCGCAACTCACGAGCAGCGCGTGGTGTTTCTCCCGGACCTCCTTCTCGGGCCGGTCGTGGAAGACCAGGTACGCGAGCTCCAGAGCACGGTCGATGTCGGACTCGGGTACCTCGCGGATGTCCACCATGATCGCGAGACTAATCGGTCATCGATGGACCGGTCACCTCATAGCGGCCCGGTCCGCACGTCCGGCCGGTGTGCGGACCCGGCGGACCGGCTGCGGGCCCGCTGCCGACCTGCCGCCGACCCGCCGCGGGCCTGCCACGCGCCTGCCACGGACTACCGTGCGGCGGGACCGGTCCAGCCGGCCGGGACGCGGCCGAGCCGGACGCGCTGCGGATGGTCCCCGACGGGGACGGAGACCCGCTTGGTGCCGGTGGCGAAGTCGATGGCCGTGACCCGGTCGGCGCCGCTCTCGGAGATCACGCAGGCGCTGCCGTCGCCGGAGACCGTGGCCCAGTACGGCTTGGCGGCGGGCACGAGCGGGCCTTCGGCGAGGGTGGCGCGGTCCACGACGGTCGCGTAGTCGTCCATGGTGCCCGCGATGCAGAGCTTCGCCCCGTCGGGGCTCATCGACATGCCGTGGTGGCGGGAGTCGTTGACCCAGGTGGTGCGGTCGGTGCTGGTGGCGGGGTTCATCGGGAGGGTCTTGAGGCGGGTGATCCGGTCGGAGGGGACGTCGTACTCCAGGAAGCCGTTGAAGAAGGACACCTGGAAGTAGAGCTTCGACTCGTCGGGGCTGAAGGACACCGGGCGGACGGCGTCGGACAGGTCGCGACGACCAAAGGCGTCCAGCCGCTCCCGCATGTCGATCACCCGGACCGTGCGGAAGGTCTGCGCGTCGACCACGGTGATCTTGCGGTCGCCCTTCGTCCAGTCCAGCCAGGGCGCGTCCAGGGCGGTGTTCACCTCGCCGATGGAGCTGTTCCACAGGAAGCGGCCGTCGCGGGTGAAGGTGTTCTCGTGCGGCTTGTCCCCGGTGCCGAAGGAGGCGACCTGCCGCCCGGTGGTGATGTCCAGGACGTGCACGGTGTTGGAGGTGGATGCCGAGACGGCGACGCGGGTCCCGTCGGGCGAGACCGCCATGTGGTCGGAGCGGTACCCGGACACCGGGAAGCGCCAGTTGACGCGCCCGGAGGCCACGTCGATGGACACGACGTCGGCGAAGCTGGGGCGGGAGGCGACGACCGCGGAGCCGTCCGGGGTGGTGAACATGTCGTCGACGAACTGGTCGTGCCCCTCGCCCGCGCTCTCCCGGATGCCGAGGAAGAAGGCGAGCTTGACGGGGTTGAGGTAGATCTCCCGCAGCCGCTCCGCCTTGTCGGGGACCATGTCGATCCGGCCGACCCTGGCGAGATCGCCGGTGGAGGCGAGGACGTCGGCGGTCCCCTCCCAGTTGTTCCCGACGAAGAGCACCTCGCGCAGACCGCCACCCGGGCCGGAGCCCGGCCCGGAACCGGGAACGGAGCCGGCGGGGGCCGGGGTGAAGGCGGTGAGCAGGGTGGCCGCGGCCAGCAGGCCCAGGGTTCGCACGGTACGCAACATCCGCTCAACTCCGCTACGGGGAAGGGATGGAGAGGGTGCCTCCTATTACCGGCGGGTAAAATAGGGGGAACGGCACAAGGGCGCAACCCTCACGGGGTGCGCCCTTTTCTCACGTTCGGCCGTCACGCCTTCAGGCGACGGAACCGATCCGGTCGAGCATCGTGTGCGAGATGTCCGGGTGGATCGGGATGTGCGCGCCGGTCAGGGCCGCGCCGGTGCCGCCGCGGCGGTTCGCGACGATCTCGGCGGCGATGGACAGCGCGGTCTCCTCCGGGGAGCGGGCGCCGAGGTCCAGGCCGATCGGGGAACGCAGCCGGGCCAGTTCGAGCTCGGTCACCCCGACCGCGCGCAGTCGCTCGTTGCGGTCCTCGTGCGTGCGGCGGGAGCCCATGGCGCCGACGTAGGCGACGGGCAGCCTGAGCGCCAGTTCGAGGAGCGGGACGTCGAACTTGGCGTCGTGGGTGAGCACGCACAGGACGGTCCGGCCGTCCACGACCGTGGTCTCCAGGTAGCGGTGGGGCCAGTCGACGACGATCTCGTCCGCCTCGGGGAAACGGGTCTTCGTCGCGAAGACGGGCCGCGCGTCGCACACGGTCACCCGGTAGCCGAGGAACTTGCCGATCCGCACGAGGGCGGAGGCGAAGTCGATGGCGCCGAAGACGATCATCCGCGGGGGCGGGACGCTGGATTCGACCAGCACCTTCAGCGGCTCTCCACAGAGCCTGCCGTCGGCGCCGATCTCCAGCACGCCGGTCCGGCCGGCGTCGAGCATGGCGCGGGCCTCCTCGGCGATGGTGCGGTCCAGCTCGGGGTGTCCGCCGAAGCCGCCCTGGTGGGCGCCTTCGGTACGGACGAACACGGCGCGGCCCATGAGCTCCGCCGGGCCCTGCGCGATCCGGGCCACGGCCGCGGCCTCGCCGCGGGCCGCGGCGGCCAGCCCGGCCGCGAACACCTCCCGTGCGGGAGAGCCCACACGGACCGGGGTGACCAGGATGTCGATGATTCCGCCGCAGGTCAGGCCCACGGCGAAGGCATCGTCGTCGCTGTACCCGAAGCGCTCGTGGACGGTCTCGCCGTCCTCCAGCGCCTGCCGGCACAGCTCGTACACCGCACCTTCCACGCATCCGCCGGAGACCGAGCCGATGGCCGTGCCCTCGCCGTCGACGGCGAGTGCGGCCCCGGGCTGCCGGGGGGCGCTCCCGCCGACCGCCACGACGGTGGCGACGGCGAAGTCACGCCCCTGCTCGACCCACCGGTTCAGCTCTACGGCGATGTCCAGCATGGGGGCCTCCTCGGAGAGGTTCGGTTCCAGTATCTGACACGTACATCGGGTACGTGCACCGGATACGTGGAGGTGCGGGTACGTAGTGATCAGGCCGTTCGGGGTCAGCCGACCCCGAGCCAGTGCTCGATCGGGTTCAGGGCGAAGAACACCACGAAGATCGCGGTGAGCGCCCACATGAAGCCGCCGATCTCCCGGGCCTTGCCCTGAGCGATCTTGATGGCGACGTAGGAGATCACACCGGCGGCGACGCCGGCCGTGATCGAGTACGTGAACGGCATGATCACGACGGTCAGGAAGACCGGGATCGCGGTCGCGCTGTCGGCCCAGTCCACGTGGCGGGCGTTCTGCATCATCATCGCGCCGATGACGACCAGGGCCGCGGAGGCGACCTCACCCGGGACGATCTGCGTGATCGGGGTGAAGAAGAGGCAGGCGGCGAAGAACAGGCCGGTGACCACGGAGGCGAGACCCGTGCGGGCGCCCTCGCCGACGCCGGTCGCGGACTCGACGAAGACGGTCTGGCCGGAGCCGCCCGCGATGCCACCGATGGCGCCACCGGCGCCGTCGATGAAGAGCGCCTTGGACAGGCCCGGCATGCGGCCCTTGTCGTCGGCCAGCTTGGCCTCGGTGCCGACACCGATGATGGTGGCCATGGCGTCGAAGAAGCCGGCGAGCACCAGCGTGAAGACGATCATGCCGATCGTCATGTAGCCGACATCTCCCCAGCCGCCGAAGGAGACGTCGCCGAAGAGCGAGAAGTTCGGCATCGAGACCGCGGAGCCGTCGAGCTCCGGCGGGCCGTTCTTCCAGGCCTTCGGGTCGATGTCCACGACGGCGTTGAGGATCGCGGCCAGAACGGTGCCGCCGACGATGCCGATCAGGATGGCGCCGGGCACCTTGCGGGCCTGGAGCATGAAGATGGCGACCAGGGTGATGCAGAAGAGCAGCACGGGCCAGCCGGACAGCTCACCGACCGCACCGAGCTGGACGGGGGGACCGAACTCCGGGCCCTTGCCGACGAAACCGGCCTTGAAGAAGCCGATCAGGGCGACGAAGAGGCCGATGCCCATGGTGATCGCGTGCTTGAGCGCGAGGGGGATCGCATTCATGATCATCTCGCGGAGGCCGGTGACGACCAGGAGACAGATCACGACACCGTAGACCACACACATGCCCATGGCCTGCGGCCAGGTCATCTGGGGGGCGACCTGCGAGGCCAGCACGCCGGACACGGAGAGACCGGCGGCGAGGGCGAGGGGCACCTTGCCGACGAAGCCCATGAGGAGCGTCGTGACGGCCGCGGCGAACGCGGTGGCGGTGATGATCGCCGACCCGTCCATCACCGTGCCGGCGACGTCCTTGCCCGACAGGAGCAGGGGGTTGAGCAGGAGGATGTACGCCATCGCCATGAAGGTCGTGATACCGCCACGAACCTCGTTGCCGACGTTTGAGCCTCTGTGCGTTATATGGAAATAGCGGTCGAGCCAGGACCGTCCGGCGGGCGGCTGGGAGCCGTCGCCGGCCTCCTCCGCGGTGGTCTTGGGCTCTACTGACGATTGGGTCATGGTGCCTAACTCCCAAGGTTCAAAGGGGCACCCGCTTGGAGATTGGAGATGCGGGATTTGGGATGCTGCGTTTGGCTGCACGACCCGGGGTGACGGCCCGAGGCGACGCGAATGTTCACTGCGTGTACTGCGGGTAGTGCGGGGGTGACCGCTGGTACTACGGAGGTTCTTGCAGGGGTACTGCCAGGTGAAGGGACCGCGAGCGGTGCGGTGCTTCGTATGTCCTCCGGGCGGTGTGGCGTGAAGTGTGACGTTCCCATGCACACCGCCCGGAGAGTCTGAGGGGTCCGGGGGGCTCGCGGCCCCCGGACCACGCCGTCCTAGAGGGTCCCGGTAAGGGCTTCCGGACGGATCGGCGTCTTGTTGATCTCAAGACCCGTCGCCTGCCGGATCGCCGCGATGACGGCCGGGGTGGACGAGAGGGTCGGGGCCTCGCCCATACCGCGCAGGCCGTAGGGGGCCTTCGGGTCGGCGAGCTCCAGGACGTCCACCGGGATGGTCGGGGTGTCGAGGATGGTCGGGATCAGGTAGTCCGTGAAGGAGGGGTTGCGCACCTTCGCGGTCTTCGGGTCCACGATGATCTCTTCCATGATCGCGACGCCGAGGCCCTGAGTGGTACCACCCTGGATCTGGCCGACCACGGAAAGCATGTTGAGCGCCTTGCCGACGTCCTGCGCGGTCGCCAGCTCGACGACCTTGACGAGGCCGAGCTCGGTGTCCACCTCGACGACCGCGCGGTGCGCGGCGAAGGTGTACTGGACGTGGCCGTTGCCCTGGCCGGTGACCAGGTCGAAGGGCTCGGTCGGCGCGTGACGGAACTCGAGCTCCAGGTCGATGGCCTCGTCGCCCAGGATGTCGGCGATGTCCGCGAGGACCTCACCGCCGTCGGTGACGACCTTGCCGCCTTCGAGGAGCAGTTCGGCCGTGGCCCACGCCGGGTGGTACGAGCCGTTCTTGCGGCGGCCGATCTCCAGCAGGGCCTCGCGGACCGCCTCACAGGTGTTCTTCACGGCACCACCGGTCATGTACGTCTGCCGGGAGGCGGACGTGGAACCGGCGGAGCCGACCTGCGTGTCGGCCGGGTGGATGGTCACCTGGGTGACACCCAGCTCCGTACGGGCGATCTGCGTGTGGACGGTGATACCGCCCTGGCCGACCTCCGCCATGGCCGTGTGGACCATCGCGACGGGCTCGCCGTTGATGACCTCCAGGCGCACGCGGGCGGTGGAGTAGTCGTCGAAGCCCTCGGAGAAGCCGACGTTCTTGATGCCGACCGCGTAGCCGACGCCGCGGACGACGCCCTCGCCGTGGGTGGTGTTCGACAGACCGCCGGGCAGCGCGCGGACGTCCGCGCTCTCGCCGGCGCTCTCCCACTGGCGCTCCGGCGGCAGCGGGCGGGCCTTGACCCGGCGCAGCAGCTCGGCGACCGGCGCCGGGGCGTCCACGACCTGGCCGGTGGGCATGATCGTGCCCTGCTCCATGGCGTTCAGCTGGCGGAACTCGACCGGGTCCATGCCCAGCTTCGCCGCGAGCTTGTCCATCTGGGCCTCGTAGGCGAAGCAGGCCTGGACGGCGCCGAAGCCGCGCATCGCGCCACAGGGCGGGTTGTTCGTGTAGAGCGCGATCGCCTCGATGTCCACGTCCTCCAGGACGTAGGGACCCACCGACAGGGAGGAGGCGTTGCCCACGACCGCCGGGGAGGCCGACGCGTACGCGCCCCCGTCCAGGACGATCTTGCACTTCATGTGCGTGAGCTTGCCGTCCTTGGTGGCGCCGTGCTCGTAGTACAGCTTCGCCGGGTGGCGGTGCACGTGGCCGAAGAAGGACTCGAACCGGTTGTAGACGATCTTGACCGGCTTGTTCGTGGCCAGGGCCAGGAGGCAGGCGTGGATCTGCATCGAGATGTCCTCGCGGCCGCCGAAGGCACCGCCGACGCCCGAGAGCGTCATGCGGACCTTCTCCGGCGGCAGGCCCAGGACCGGGGCGATCTGCTGGAGGTCCGAGTGCAGCCACTGGGTGGCGACGTACAGCTCGACGCCGCCGTCCTCGGACGGCACGGCCAGGCCGGACTCCGGGCCGAGGAAGGCCTGGTCCTGCATGCCGAAGGTGTACTCGCCCTCGACGATGACGTCGGCGCGCTTGCGGGCCTCTTCCACGTTGCCGCGGATGATCGGCTGGCGGTGCACGATGTTCGGGTGCGGGACGTGACCGATGTGGTGGTCGTCGCGGTTCTCGTGGATCAGGGGCGCGCCGGGGGCGAGGGCGGAGGCCTCGTCCGTGACGAGCGGCAGCTCGCGGTAGTCGATCTTGATCTTGGCGGCCGCGCGGCGGGCGGTCTCCGGGTGGTCGGCGGCCACAAGGGCGACCGGCTCACCGTGGTGACGTACCCGGCCGTTGGCGAGCACCGGGGTGTCCTGGATCTCCAGGCCGTAGTTCTTCATCTCGGCCGGCAGGTCGTCGTACGTCAGCACCGAGTACACGCCGGGCATGGCGAGCGCCTCGGAGATGTCGATGGAGACGATCTCGGCGTGGGCGACGGTGCTGCGCAGCGTCTGGCCCCAGAGCATGTCCTCGTGCCACATGTCCGAGGAGTACGCGAACTCGCCGGTGACCTTGAGGGTGCCGTCCGGACGGAGAATCGATTCGCCGATGCCGCCCTTGTTGTGCTTCTGGGTGACGTTCGTCGGCGTACCGGCGGGCACGGTGCGGGTGTTCTGCGCCATGGTCAGACCGCCTCTCCCTGACGGGCGGCCGCGAGGCGGACCGCGTCGAGGATCTTCTCGTAACCCGTGCAGCGGCAGAGGTTGCCGGACAGGGCCTCACGGATGTCCTGGTCGGACGGGGAGGAGTTCTCCTCCAGGAGCGCGTCCGCCTGGATGAGCAGACCCGGGGTGCAGAAACCGCACTGGACGGCGCCGGCGTCGATGAACGCCTGCTGGATGGTGGAGAGCTCCACGCCCTCGCCGGTCTGCGAGTCGCCCGGCTTGGCCTGCCACTGCTTGGCCGCGTCCAGGGACACGCCCTTGCTGCCGCAGCCGCCGCCGGTGCCGCAGGCACCGCCGTGGCCGTGCTCCTCGCGCTGCTTGGAGAACTCCGCCAGGCCCTCGACGGTCACGACGTCGCGACCCTCGACCTGGCCGGCGGCCACCAGACAGGAACAGACCGGCACGCCGTCGAGACGGACGGTGCAGGAACCGCACTCGCCCTGCTCACAAGCGTTCTTCGAACCCGGCAGGCCCAGGCGCTCGCGCAGGACGTAGAGAAGGGACTCGCCCTCCCACACGTCGTCGGCTTCCTGCTGACGGCCGTTGACCGTGAAATTGACGCGCATGATTACGCAGCCCCTTCAAGCGAGCGGCCGTTGCCGGTACCGCGGTACTGCTCCCAGGTCCAGACGAGCTGGCGGCGAGCCATGATGCCGACCGCGTGACGGCGGTACTTCGCCGTGCCGCGGACGTCGTCGATCGGGTTGGCCGCGCCGGAGGCGAGGTCACCGAACTGCTTGGCGATCGACGGGGTGATGACCTTGCCGGACTCCCAGAAGCCGCCCTCTTCGAGCGCGGCGTTCAGGAACTCCTCGGCGGCCTTCGCCCGGATCGGGGTCGGCGCGGCCGAACCGATGCCGGTGCGGACCGTGCGGGTCTCCGGGTGCAGCGCCAGACCGAACGCGCAGACCGCGATGACCATCGCGTTGCGGGAGCCGACCTTGGAGTACTGCTGGGGGCCGTCCGCCTTCTTGACGTGAACGGTCTTGATGAGCTCGTCGGCGGCGAGCGCGTTGCGCTTCACACCGGTGTAGAACTCGTCGATCGGGATGAGGCGGGAGCCGCGTACGGACTCCACCTCGACCTCGGCGCCCGCCGCGAGCAGCGCGGGGTGGGAGTCGCCGGCCGGCGAGGCGCAACCGAGGTTGCCGCCGACGCCGCCGCGGTTACGGATCTGCGGGGACGCGACCGTGTGCGAGGCGAGCGCGAGTCCCGGGAGCTCCGTACGGAGGTTCTCCATGATCTGCGTGTACGGGACGGAGGCGCCCAGGCGAACCACATCCTCGCCGACCTCCCATTCCCGCAGCAGACCGATGCGGTTCAGGTCCAGGAGGTACTCCGGCCGGCGGTGGTCGAAGTTGATCTCGACCATCACGTCGGTGCCACCCGCAATCGGCACAGCTGAGGGGAACTCGGCCTTAGCGGCGAGCGCCTCCTCCCAGCTGGCGGGGCGAAGGAAGTCCATGAGCGGCTCTCTTCTTCTTCATCGTGTCGTTTACTTCAAGCCAGGAGGCCTGAGAGTCCTCGACTGGTCGTTCACGTGCTGTTAACGCGGTGTGGACCCAGTACACAAGCCGCTCGCCCCCCGGTGCAGTCACTGAAACCATGAAGGAGTTGGCTGACGGCCTTCCCCGTCTTGTAGATTCGTATGAAAGGCAGGATGCGACGACCTGCCCGATTTCCAACGGCAACATTCGAGACAGATCGGCGGCGACATCATGCGGCTGCGCGCACTGCTGGAAACCGAGGCGCTGGGGCTGCGGCTGCTCGGCGGCGAGGGAGAACTCGACCGGACGGTCCGCGGGGTCATGACGACCGACCTGCGTGATCCCAGCCGGTACCTGTCGGGGGGCGAACTCGTCCTGACCGGCCTGGCCTGGAGACGAAATTCAGCCGACTCCGAGCCATTCGTACGAATCCTGGCGAGCGCGGGCGTCGCCGGGCTCGCCGCGGGCGAGGCGGAGCTGCAGGCCATTCCGGATGATCTCGTTTCGGCCTGCGTGCGCAACCGGCTGCCGCTGTTCGCCGTGAACGAGGACGTTGCATTCGCCACGATCACCGAGTACGTCGTCCGGCAGGTCTCGGGCGAGCGCGCCGGAGACCTCGCGGCCGTCGTGGACCGGCACCGCCGGCTGATGACCTCGGGTCCGGCCGGCGGCGGCCCCGACGTGGTGCTCGATCTGCTCACCACCGACCTCGATCTCCGGGCCTGGGTGCTGTCCCCCACCGGCCGGCAGATCGCCGGGGCGGGCGAGCCGCTGGCGCCGGGCGTGTGCGCAGCACTGGCGAGCGAGCACCTTGCGGCGGTCCGGACGGGCCGCAGGGGGCCGCATCGGATCTCCATCCAGGGTATTACCTACTCGCTCTTCCCGATCAGGGGACACGGGCGCGGGGCCGCCGGTCCGGGGGCCCGGGACGTACGCGAGACCGTGCTCTCGGACTGGCTGCTTGCCGTCGAGGCGGACGCCGGCGACTGGCCCGCCGAGCGCCTTGACCTGCTGCAGGGCGTCACCCAGCTGATCGCGGTGGAGCGGGACCGGCGCGACGCGGCCCGCACCGTGCGCCGCCGCCTCGCACAAGAGGTCCTCGAACTGGTCCAGACGGGTGCCCCGCCCGCCGAGATCGCCGCCCGTCTGCGGGTCGCGGCCCCGGTGCTGCTGCCCGGGCTGGGCGCCGCCCCGCACTGGCAGGTCGTCGTGGCCCGGGTGGACTGGGAGGGCGGGGACATCCCCGGCGGCCCGGTGGCCCAGTCGCTGCTGGAGGAGATCCTCGTCGACCCGTCCGTCTCGGGGCCCGAGCCCTCGGACCGGATCGCGGTCGCCCATGCGGGTGACGAGGCCATCGCCCTGGTACCGCTGCCCTCGCTCTCCGGGGACGCCGGGGAGGACAAGGGCCCGGACTCCGCCCTGCACGCCGACGAGCTGCTCGCGGCCGTACGGGATCCCCTGGCGGCCGGTCTGGCCGACGACGGCCGGCTCACGCTGGGCGTCAGCGCCGCCGTGCACTCCGCCGAGGGGCTGCGCGGGGCGCTGGAGGAGGCCCGGCACGCCCGCCGGGTGGCCGCGGCCCGCCCGGGCCGGGTCTGCGCGGCGGGCCACCACGAGCTCGCCTCGCACGTGCTGCTGCTGCCGTTCGTCCCGGACGACGTCCGCCGCGCCTTCACGGCCCGGCTGCTGGACCCGCTGCGGGACTACGACCGGCGCCACCGCGCGGAGCTCATCCCGACGCTGGAGGCGTTCCTGGACTGCGACGGTTCCTGGACCCGCTGCGCGACGCGGTTGCACCTGCACGTCAACACGCTGCGCTACCGCGTCGGGCGAATCGAGCAGTTGACGGCGCGTGACCTGTCCCGGCTGGAGGACAAGCTCGACTTCTTCCTGGCACTGCGGATGAGCTGAGAAGATCCGCCCCGCGGCCGTCCGGGTTCGGCCACGGGGCGGCTGATGATCCGTCCGGACTTTGTGAAAAAGTTCACCCAACCCCTTGGCCGATGCCGTGAATCCGTGCTCTCATTTCGCCCCAGGGCTCAACGATGTGCTGCTTGCTTTGGGGAGGGCAATGTGGCGGACACCGCCATGTCGGGTGCCGGAACAACCGGAGGAGACGACCCCCTCCAGCGGGCGATATGGCGGCTGCGCTCGCGCGGCTGTTGGACCGATGCGGCGGCGCTGCTGACGCCGCACGTCGGCAAGGCGGGCAGTGCCGGGGCGGCCGTGCAGCGGACCGCGCTGCTGGTGGAGCGCTGCCTGTTCACCGGGCAGGGCTGGGCCGAGGCCGAGGACGCGCTGCGGATCGCCGAGGCGGTGTCCCAGGACGACGACGACCGGGGCGCGGCCGCGTGCGAACGGGGCCAGCTGGCGTACGCCGCCACCGTGCTCGGCGTACGCGACCGGGCCGACGAGGCCCGCTCCGCGCTGGGCCGTGCCGCGGCCCTGCTGTCCCCGGAGTCCCGGACCCGCCCGCTGCTGGACTTCCGGCGGGGGCTCGTCGCGGAGCACCTGGCGGACGCCCCGCAGTCCGCCCGGCCGGCCTACCACCGGGCCCATGCGGGGGCGGAGGCGCACGGCGACACCCTGCTGCTGTCCTTCACCTGGCGGCACCTGGCCGCGCTGGCCCTGCGGGACGGGGAGGTGGCCGAGGCCCGCAAGGGCTTCGCGGAGTCCCTGCGCATCCGGGAGGACCTGGGCTTCCTGATCGGCACGGCCCCGGCGCTGGCGGCGCTGGCCGAGGCCGAACCGGAACCGGAGGCCACCCGGCTCCGCGCGGAGGCCCGCCGCCTGTTCCACCTGCTGGGCGGCATCCCCACCTGGCTGGCGGACCAGCTCCACCCGACCCCCTCACCGGCGGCGTAGCGTCTTCAGCCTCGCCGGCGGTTGAGGCACGGGGTCCGGGGCGGAGCCCCGGTCAGGCGGGGGAGCCTGCGAAGTGTTCGCGGACCAGGGACTCCACCACCGGGAGGTCCCGCGCGATCAGCGCCTCCAGCAGCGCCGAGTGCTCCGCCGCATCGGCGACGAGATCGGCCCGCCGAACCCGCGGAGCGCCCGGCAGGGGCCACTGGGCCCGGCGGTGGAGCTCCCCCGCCACCTGCACCAGCTGGGCGTTGCCGGCCAGCCGCAGCACCTCCCGGTGGAAGTCCCGGTCCGCCTGCGCGTACCCCGGCAGGTCACCGGCGGCCGCCGCCTCGGCCGTGGCGGCCGCGGCCGGACGCAGGGCCTCCCAGGCGTCCGCCGGAACCGTGCGGGCCAGCCGGATCATCACGGGGACCTCGAGCAGCGCCCGTACCTCGGCCAGCTCGGCGAGCTCCCCCGGCGTGCGGGAGACCACGCGGAAGCCCCGGTTGGGGAGGCATTCCACCGCCCCCTCCACGGCCAGCTGCTGCATCGCCTCGCGCACGGGGGTCGCGGAGACCCCGAAGCGCTCCCCCAGGGCCGGCCCCGAGTAGATCTCCCCCGGCACCAGCTCTCCGTCGATCAGAGCCGCGCGCAGCGCGTCGAGCACCTGACCGCGCACCGAATGGCGCAACACCTTCTGCCTTTGTGCCGGTACCCGGGCGTGGGCCGTTTCGTGCACTCGGTCCTCCTCCTCCGGGTCTCGACCTGTCCTGAGAATAGGTGACGGCGCGCGCGGGGAGGGGTGCGGATCGATCCGAATCAAGTAAGGTAAGGCTACCCTGTTAACGATCGTGTGATTCTGTGATTCGGTGGCCCGCCATGACCGTCACGACCATCCCGGCCGCCACATCCGCCCCGCCCGGCTCTGCGGTGACGGATGCGTTCGCCAGGCTGGCCGAGGCGTACGGAGGGCTGCGGGTGATCGAGCGAACCGCTGACGAACCTCTCCCTCGCGGTGCGGGATGGGTCGGCGCGGACGAGCTCGCGGCCGGCGGTCCGGCCCTGGACGCCTACCTCGCCTGGGACGACGCCCAGGTCCTGCAGGACTACGGGACCCACGCCCGCCCCGATGTGATCGCGGGCTTCGGGCTGCACCGGTACGCGTGGCCGGCCTGCCTCCTGATCACCCTGCCGTGGTTCCTGCACCGGCGGGTCCCCCGCCTCCCGGTCGCCGAGGTGGCCTTCCACCGGACCCGCGGCCGCCTCAGCGTGCGCATCGGCGAGTTCGCCTGCCTGCCGGACGATCCGGCGGCCGCACTGCCGGGGGCCCGTGTCGTGCCCGGCGAGGAGGCGCTGCGCGAGGAGGTACGGGCCGCGGTGGCCCAGCACCTCGGACCGCTCCTGGAAGGCTTCGGCCCGCGCATGCGGCGCGGCCGGCGCGCCCTGTGGGGCATGGTGACCGACGAGGTCGTCGAGAGCCTCTGGTACATCGGCAGCCTGCTCGGCGAGGAGCAGCGGGCCATGGCCGAGCTGGAGGCGCTCCTGCCGGGGTCCACCGCCCCGTACACCGGGGGCGCGGGGTTCCGTACGCTCACCGGGCCCGCCGGCGAGGAGGTGCCCACCCGGGACCGGGCCGGCTGCTGCTTCTTCTACACCATCCGCCCCGAGGACACCTGTGTCACCTGTCCCCGGACCTGTGACACCGACCGTATCGCCCGCCTCGCGGCGACCGCAGTCTGAACCCACCCCGTACGGCTGACTGTAATCGAACACAACTCAGCTCATACGGGCGCCAGTTCGAGTGACAACACCCTATCCGGCGGGCCCCGCCCCCCGATGGCGTCCACTTGCCCCGAAACCCGCGTGCACGGCTCACCGGCTACGCCACTATGGCGCCCGGAAAGCCGTACAGCCGCATGGCCGCACACGCGAGGCAAGGGACATCCGCATGAGACTGACCGACATATCGCTGGACTGGCTGCTGCCCGGCAGCCTGCTGATCCTGGGCGTACTTGCGGCAGTTGCGGTACTGGCCCGTGGCAAGCGCGAGAGCGAGAAGGCCGCGGCCGACGACAGCTGGGAGCGCAGCGAGGAACGGCGGCGGCGCAAGGAAGCCGTCTACGGGACCGCTTCGTACGTTCTGCTCTTCTGCTGTGCGGCGGTCGCCGCCGCACTCTCCTTCCACGGGCTGGTCGGCTTCGGCCGGCAGAACCTCAACCTCTCCGGAGGCTGGGAGTATCTGGTCCCCTTCGGCCTCGACGGCGCCGCGATGTTCTGCTCGGTGCTGGCCGTGCGCGAGGCCAGCCACGGCGACGCGGCCCTGGGCTCGCGCATGCTCGTCTGGCTGTTCGCGGGCGCGGCGGCGTGGTTCAACTGGGTGCACGCTCCGCGGGGCATGGGCCACGACGGGGCCCCGCAGTTCTTCGCGGGGATGTCGCTCTCGGCCGCCGTGCTCTTCGACCGCGCCCTCAAGCAGACCCGCCGGGCGGCGCTGCGCGAACAGGGCCTGATCCCGCGGCCGTTGCCCCAGATCCGGATGGTCCGCTGGCTGCGGGCCCCCCGGGAGACCTTCGGCGCCTGGTCGCTCATGCTGCTGGAGGGGGTGCGCACCCTCGACGAGGCCGTGGACGAGGTGCGCGAGGACAAGAAGGAGCGGGAGCAGGACCGGCACCGCAGGCGCGATCAGAACCGGCTGGACCGGGCGCGCATCAAGGCGCTGGGCCGGCAGAACCGGGCGTTCGGGCGGTCGCGCGGCCGCCAGGTCGAGCTCCCGGAACTGACGCAGGGAGCGGGCTCCGCGCCGGCCGGCGCGGAGCCGGCCATACCGGAATCAGGACAGCTGCCCCTGCGACGCCGGCCCTCCCTGCAGGCCGTCCACCGAACCGAATCCATTGATGTGACCGGCACCCGGACGGTGGACCTCACCGCCGAGGACGACACCCAGACCATTCCCCGGCTGGACTCGCTGGAGCGCAAACTGAAGGACCTGGAGCAGCAGTTCGGCTGACCCGGTCCGCCCTGACGGGAATCCCGCGGGGCCCGCCTGTTCAGGCGGGCCCTCCGTCGTACGGCCCGTCGTGCCGTCCGTCGAGCTCGAACCAGACCACCTTGCCGCTGCCCAGGGCCAGCGCGTCCACACCCCAGTCGTCGGCGAGCTCCTGCACCAGCACGAGTCCCCGGCCGTGCGTACCGTCGTCGGCGGTCGGTACGTACGGCCGGGGACGGCGTGCGGCGTAGTCCCGGACCTCCACCCGTAAGCGGGTGGCGGCGAGACTCGCGTGCACCTCCGCGCCGCGGTCGGTGTGGACCAGCGCGTTGGTGACGAGCTCGGTGATCAGCAGCTCGGCCACCTCGGCGGCATCGGTCCTGCACCGGTGGCGCATCAACTCCCGCAGAGCCCGGCGGACTTCGCCGACCGCCTTCAGGTCGGCCCGGCGTACGCTCCGGGTGATCCGCAGCGTGTCCACCGCTTCCCCGTCCTCGTCGGCGGACGGCTCGCGCGGCACCGGCCTCCCTCTCCCCCACAGCTTCCCGGTCTTCGCCCCCACCCGCACGGCGATGTCCCTCCCGTGTCCTTGCTCTCGAACAGGTCTACGGGATGCATGCCCCCCGGGCGGTTCCGCACTCCTGCGGGCTTAGGGGCGGGGCACCTCGCGGAGGCCGGATCGAGCCATCCGGATCATGCGGCCCGCCTCTCCTCCCCACACGATCTTGCTGTGGGACCGCGCGGATCCGGTCACCGCGACGGCACCGGTCTTCGGAGGATCCGACAGGGCGGCCGGGACCGTCACCCCGTCCACCGGAACGGGTCCCCGACACGGGAATACGTCCTTCAAAGCCCCTGTGAGCTGCTGGGGCTTCTTCACGTGGCACCCTTGCGCGCCCACCGTGCGCGCGAGGGCGGCGAAGCCGGGGTTCCTGTCCGCCGCCCCGCGGGAGGGCAGGCCGGAAACCGGCACCTCCCACGCGGCCCTTCCGGGGGACGAGCTGGTGAAGAGACCCACTTTGACGGGCAGGCCGTACTGCACCAAGGTGAGGAAATCTCCCCTCGGCATCGAGAAACCGCCGTCGCCCGGCCTCGACACCACTTGACGGTTCCGGTCGGTGAACCGTGCGCCGATGACCGGCGGAAGGGCGCCGGCCATGGAGCCGTGGCCGAAGGAGCCGATGATGCGCCGTTCGCCGTTCGCCGTTCGGGGAAAGATAGCGCGCCGCCCACCCGTTGCACATGCCGGTGCCGACGGCGAACTCGGGTCAGGCGGTGTGCCGCGCGCGGTGGCGGCGGACGGCGTCGCGGTTGGCGCAGCGGGGCGAGCAATAGCGCCGGCGTCCCGTGCGCGAGGTGTCGGCGAAGACCGCGGCGCACTCGGACACGGCACATCGCCGGAGCCGGTGCATGCCCCGGCCCGCGAGGTGCAGTGCGGTCCCGACGATGATCAAGGAGAACAGCTGGGCACCGAAGGGCTGTTGTTCGTCTCGGTAGTGCAGGTGCCAGCCGTCGCCGGCGTGGTCGGTCAGCCTCGGGAAGGCGGCGATGTCTTCCAGCATGCCGTTGAGCAGCGCGGCGCGCTCCGGTTCGCCGACGGCGTCGACGACCTCCTCCCATGCCGTCAGGGCCCGGTGCGCACGGTCCAGATCCTCCGGAGTCACCGGCCCCGGCACCGCCAGCCCGGCGGCGCGGCAGCGGTCCGCGAGCTCCCCTGGGCTCGAAGGGCGGCGGTTGGCGAGGTCGGCGGCCAGCTTCACCGCGTCCGTCCCGTAAGGGTTGAGGTGCACAAGACCATTACAGCAGGCTGTCCGCACCCCGGAAAGGGGCTCTCACCCGCACCTGAACCCCCGACCAGCGGAGTCCACCATGCCGCGGCTGCTGCCCGCCCCCGGTCCCCAACGCGTCCTGACCGTATCGACGTTCGCCCACGCGATCGGCAGCGGGATGTATCTGACCGCGGGAGTCCTCTACTTCACCGAGGCGGTCCGGCTCCCCGCGGACCAGGTGGGACTCGGTCTCGGCATCGCCGGACTCGTGGCGCTCGGCGTGGGCATCGGAGCCGGGCACCTCGCCGACCGCCACGGCCCGCGCGGCGTGTACGCGGCCACGCTGGTCGTCCGCGCCCTGGCCACGGCCGGCTTCGTGTCGGCCGACGGGTTCTGGCCGTTCGTGCTGGTCGTCACGCTGGCCGCGTCGGCCCAGGCCGCAGGGCTCTCGGCGCGCGGCCCGATCATCAGACGGCACGGAGGCGAGCGCCCCCAGGAGCTCCGTGCGTACCTGCGGTCCGTCAGCAACACCGGGATCTCCCTGGGCGCCGTATGCGCGGGCTGGGCCGTCCAGTCGGGCACGGAGACCGCGTACCGGCTCCTGATCGCCGGCAACGCCGTCTCCTTCGCGGTGTCCGCCGCGTTCCTGGTCCGCCTCGCCCCGATCCGTCCCCTGCCCAGCGGCGGCGGCCGCCGGTGGGCCGCGCTGTGTGACCTGCCCTACCTCGGGATCACCGCCCTGGACGGCGTCATGGCCGTCCAGTTCAAGGTCCTGACCGTGGCCGTCCCGCTGTGGATCATCAGCGAGACGACCGCACCGCGCTGGCTGGTGTCCGCCTGCATGCTGACCAACACGGCCATCGTCATCGCCTTCCAGTTACGGGCCAGCCGGAACATCGCCGCCCCCGCCACCGGCGCCCGCGCCTACCGCCGGGCCGGCGCCGCGTTCCTCGTGTCCTGCGCCCTGGTCTCCCTGTCGGCGGGAGCGCCCGCCTGGGCTGCCGCCACCCTGCTCCTGGTCGCGGTCGTCGTCCACACCGTCGGCGAACTCTGGCATGCTGCGGGAGGGTTCGAGATCTCCTTCGCCCTCGCTCCCGAGCATGCCACCGGCCAGTACCTCGGCGTCTTCGGTATGGGTGCCGGACTCGCCGAGGCCCTCGGCCCGTCCCTGCTGATCGCCCTGTGCATCGGCTGGGGGCGACCCGGCTGGTTCGTCCTCGGCGCCGTCCTCGCCCTCAGCGGCCTCGTGGCCCCGCCCGCGGTCCGCTGGGCGGAGCGCCGCAGGCCGGGGGCGGCCGGCGGCGAGGGTTCTCCCGCCGCGCCCGGCGCGCCCGCCGCGGCCTCACCCCTGGTCCGGGGAGCCTGACGGCTCGTCGGTAGCCTGCGTCCTCATGATGCGTGCTTGGATCGTGCCGATGCTGTTCGGGGTCTGCGGATCGGTCGTCGCGGCCGGCCTGGTGCTGGGCGGGAGTCCCGGCACGGCCGCGGCGCTGCTGCTGGTGTTCGTGCTGCTGGCAGGCGTGAACTCACCTCTGCTGTTCCCGCGGTCGATCGGCGCGCAGGAGGCACAGCGGCGCAGCGCGGCCGACGGCCGGGCGGTCGTCTTCTGGCGGCCCGGCTGCAAGTACTGCATACGGCTGCGCATCCGGCTGGGCCGCAGCGCGCACCGACTGCACTGGGTGGACATCTGGCGCGACCCGGCAGGAGCCGCCGTGGTGAGGGCGGCCAACGACGGGAACGAGACCGTGCCGACCGTCCTCGTGGCGGGCCGGCCACACACCAACCCCGATCCCGAGTGGGTGCGCGGACAGCTCCTGCCTTCCGGGTGACCGGAAGCCGTGCCGCGCCGTGCCGCGCCGTGCCGCGCCGGTCAGGCCTCCCAGACCGCGGCGGCCGTGCGGTCGTCGGCGTACCCCTTGAGGCGGAGCTGGGTGTCCGCGAGGAAGGCCGCGAGGCCCGGCGGCTCCTGACCGGCCCAGCGGGCGGCGAGCTCCGCCGGGAGGGCGGCCTCCTCCCGCATCGGTTCCGCCAGGCCTCCGGAGCACAGGAGCAGGGTGTCGCCGGGCCGGGCCACGGCCGCGCGGAAGCGGAAGCCGCCCTCGGTGTCCTCGGCCTGCTGCCCGGCGGGTTCCAGGTCCTGCCACTGCCCCGAGCGGAGCCGGAACAGGCCGCCCGCGCCCGCGCCGAAGCACACCCGGGTGCGGCATGCCGGGTCCAACGGCAGCAGCAGCCCGCGCAGTCCGGCGGTGTACGCGGGTTCCTCGAGCCCCAGCTCGGCGGCGCGGGCCCGCAGTCGCCCGTAGCCCCGGTCGGTGAGTCGTTGCAGGCCCGAGCGCAGGGCGTCGCGGCGCCCGGCGCGGATGTCGTCGGCCAGCCGTTCCTGGCTGCGCCCGACGGCGGCCGCGACGGTGCGGCACAGTTCGGCGGCGGCCTCGGCGGCCCCGGGGGCGGCCCGGTCCCCGCCCGCGAGGGCGACCAGGACCAGCGCGTCGTCACCGCTGCCGAAGCGGGCGGTGAGCAGGAAGTCGCGGCGCGCCTCGCCCCGGTAGCGGGCGGAGTCCCCGCGCAGGGAGGCGGCGCGCAGGGTGTACGTGCCGTAGCGGGCCCCCTCCAGGACGGTGTCCGGGGTCAGTTCCTCGACGGCGGCCGGGTCGGCGGGCGGGAGGGCGCCGGGTTCGGGGGCGTAGGTGGGGGCGCGGTCGCCCAGGTGGGAGACCTGGGGCCGGACGGCCTCGGGTCCGGCCGCCACCGGCTCGGGACCCGGCCCGGGCTCCGGACCCGGCTCGGACTCGGCCACGGACGCCGACTGCGGGGGCGGCGACTGCGGGGCCGGGTCGAACCAAGTCTCCGGACTCGGCGCATCCCGGTGCCGCACCGGCAGCTCGGGCCCGCGCAGCGGCGGTACGGCCACGCCCCCGAGCGCGTACCCCGTGGCGTCGCCCGCCCGGGGATCCCGCGGCGGCGGGAGGGTGGGCAAGGCCGGGGTCGGCGCCGGCTCCCCCTGCCGGGGGCCGGGGAGCAGCGGCTCCGGGGCGCGCGGAGGTTCCGGCGGGCCCGGGTCCGGCACGAGGCCCGGTGCCGTGCCCGCGGCCGGTGCCGTGGCCGGTGCCGACGCCGGTGCCGGTGCCGGGTCCGCCGTCACGCCCGCCGCCGAGCGGAACCGGTTGTCCAGGGTGTCCCCCGGGTCGGGTTCCGCTCCCGCGTCCGGGGCCTCGTAGAGCTTCTGCCACCAGTCGTCCGCGCCCTGCTGACTCATGGCTTCATTCTCGGCCTCCCATGGGGGCGGAAAACGCCGAATGCACGAAAAGGGTCCACCGGACCGCCGTCCGGTGGACCCCTCGTATCGCACCCGTACAGCTCAGCGCACGTCGTACGCCCGCACGACCGTCTGGGTCACCGTCCCCGCTCCGGGCGTTCCGTCGGCCGGCTGCGCCGCCGTCGGGCCGATGGCGGTGACGGCCAGGACGGCCGCGGTGGCCGCCCCGAGTGCCGTACGCGATATCGGACGCATCGCTCTCCCCAGGTGAATTCCGGCCAACTGCTGCATTGCACGGCGAAGCGCCGCGTAAATGGCTTCTGGCCGGCGGATGTTGGTGCTGCGGTGGCGTCACCTTGGCAGAGTGGCATCGGGTGCGGCGATGATGTCCGCGGCGGGTTTGCGCCGTGGCCGCTTCCTGCCGGGCGCGTGTCGAAAGGTGGGTGGACGAGTTGCTGGGTGCCCTAGGCCTGGACGAGGGCCAGGAGTCGGCGTACCGCGCGCTGGTCGCGCTGGGGGCCGCGGAGGTACCCGATCTCGCGCACCGGCTGACACTGCCGGTGCCGCACACCGAACGGGCCCTGCGCCACCTGGAGCGGCACGGGCTGGCGGCTCAGTCCTCGGCCCGGCCCGGGCGCTGGGTGGCGGCCCCGCCGGGGGTGGCCCTCGGGGCGCTGCTGACCCAGCAGCGGCACGAGCTGGAGCAGGCGGAGCTGGCGGCGGCGCTGCTGGCCGAGGAGTACCGGGCGGAGGCGTCCGAACCGGCGGTGCACGACCTCGTGGAGGTGGTGCAGGGGGCGAGCGCGGTGGCGCACCGCTTCCACCAGATCCAGCTGGGCGCGGAGAAGGAGGTCTGCGCGCTGGTCACCGGCCGGCCGCAGGTGGTGACGGGGACCGACAACGAGGCGGAGGACCGGGCCTCCGTACGCGGGGTCGACTACCGGGTGGTCATCGAGCGGGAGGTACTGACCCTGCCGAGCGGGATCCGGGAGGCGTCGACGGCGCTGGCGCGCGGCGAGCGGATCCGGGTGACGGCGGAGGTCCCGACGAAGCTGGTGATCGCGGACCGGACGCTGGCCATGGTCCCGCTGACGGCCCGCGGGGCCGAGCCGGCGGCGCTGGTGGTGCACGCGTCGGGGCTGCTGGAGTCCCTGACCGGCCTGTTCGAGGCGGTGTGGCGGGAGTCGCTGCCGCTGCGGCTGGGGGCGGCCGGTTCGGCGGAGGAGGCCGGGGGCAGCCCCGACGCCACGGACCTGGAGATCCTCTCGCTGCTCCTGGCGGGCATGACGGACGCGAGCGTGGCGAAGCACCTGGAGCTGGGGCTGCGGACGGTGCAGCGGCGGGTCAAGGGCCTGATGGAGCTGTCAGGGGTGACGACGCGGCTGCAGCTGGGCTGGCACGCGTACGAGCGGGGCTGGGTGGCCCGATAGTCCCTGGTCGGTCACGCTGAGCGCATGGATCTGCCTCGGCTGCTGCTGGTGGGGCTGGTGCTGCTGCTCGGGGTGGTCGGTGTGCTGATCCCGGGTGTGCCGGGCACCTGGCTGGTGTGGGCGGGGCTGCTGTGGTGGGCGCTGCACGTGCGCTCGGCGACGGCGTGGTCCCTGCTGGTCGCGGCGACGGCCTTGCTGCTGGTGGTCCATGTGGTGAAGTGGCTGCTGCCGCCCCGGCATGTGCGGGGGCTGGGCATCACCACACGGATGGTGGTGTTCGCGGGGGCCGGGGCGCTCCTGGGCTTCGTCCTGGTGCCGGTGGTGGGGGCGGTACCGGGGTTCGTCGGGGGCATCTACCTGTGCGAGCGGCTCCGCCTGGGGACGCACGGCGAGGCCTGGGCGTCGGTGCGGGCGGTGATGCGGGCCGTGGGGACGAGCGTGCTGGTGGAGCTGTTCGCGTGCCTGCTGGTGGTGGGGGCGTGGGTGGGGGCGGCGGTGGCGGGGTAGGCGCCCGCCGGGCGCCGTCCCGGATGCGGCCCTCGCGATCGGTGGCTATGCTCTCGGCCCCTGACTCGATCAGTCGTGGAGCCGCCATGGGTACGTCCGTTCCGGGCACGCCGGCCTCCCCCGCCCGGCAGCTGTCGGCGGACGCCGGCGAGCCGGCCTGCCTGCTGCACCTCGTCTGCGACGCGTGCGGAGGCCTGGACACCGAACGCGACGCCGGGTGCTGCACCCGATGCGGCACCTCACGCGCCGACGGGAACCCGGTGGTCCCCTGAGGGCTGTCCCGAGACCGGTTCAGTCGATCGGCTTGCCGTTGTAACTGCCGTCGACGCAGATCCACGAACCCTGGGCCGATTCGTACTCGACCGATCCGCCGCCGTCCATGCACGTCTGCCCGTCGATGGTGGGCACGGCAGCTTGCGCGGCGGGGGCCGTGGAGCCAAGGCCAGCCATTATCACGGCAGCGATGACCCCGAGAAGGCGTGTACGTGTACGCATCAGGACCTCCGACAAGAGCGAGCGGCACGGTCGTCACCAGCCTCGCCCCCCACCGCGCCGAGGCGCGCACCCTGTTACTCCATTCGGGTGACGCCCGCATCCCCGTCATTGCACGGTAGGCACTCCCGGGGAGGCACACTCCAGGGGCGTTCACGCCCGTGTGGGAGCAGCCTGATGCCATGGAGACCAGACCCGCCGTGGTCGTGGAGCCACCGGATGACAACGGCTTGCGGAAGGTCGTGATCGACGGCAAACCCGCGGGCAAGGTGTGGAGCCACCACGAACTGCAGAAAGTCCTGCAACGCGCCCGCGTGGCACCCGATGCCGACATCGAATGGCGCGGCGGAAGCTGCATGGTGTGGCCAGCTCACAGCTGGGGACGACGCATCACCGGCACCGTAATGGCGGTCGGCTTCCTGACGACTGCGGTCATGTGCCTCTGGATAGGCATGAAGGACTCCCTCGACGCCCTCACCTTCGCCGGCCGGGTGACCGGATTCCTCTTCCTGTTCATGGCCGCAGTGGAATTGGTCGCTTTGGTTGCCGGTTTCGACTACTGGCGCAACCACAAGAAAAAGTACTCGGGTCCGGTGCTTCTCCTCGGAGCACTGATCGAATTCTTCGTCGGTTCGGTGCTGCTCCTGATGTACTTCGCCAACAGGGACAGGCCGTCCTACACGCTCTGCCTGCTGCTCTGGACAGGCATGGTGCTGTGCGCTTCTTGGTCTCTTCTGGTGCTCTGCCGCCGCCGGGTGTGGAAGGTGCTCCGCTATCCGGGGCGCATTGCGATCGGGGCGATCGTCTCCACCCTCCTCGTCATCACCAACCTGGCGTACACACAGATCTACCTTCCTTCCATGACCCGTCCACTGGTGCAGGGTTCGGCCGATATCGGAATGCCGAGCCTGAACAAGGACGGGACGAAGATGTACCTGCGGGTCCGGCTGACGCTCAAGAACTCCGGCGAGGTTCCGGTCCACATCCTCGGCAGCATCTACTGGATCCAGCTCAAGCTCGCGAGCGACCCGAAAGACAGGTACAAGCTGCTCAAACCCGGTGAGCTGGTCAAGCCGCCGGGGCGGGAGCTGAGTCCGCAAGAGGAAATTTCGGAGGATGTGGTCGTCGAGATCAAAGACCCCGGAAAGTCCGACTACGAAGCGGTCACCGCCCAGGTCGAGGCTTACGCGTTCAGGCAGGACCGGATGACCATAGATGCCGCCTACAAGGATTCCGGGGAGTGGCGCGGAAAGCTCAAGAAGGAAGGAAAGGACGACGACCCGCCAGGGCCCCCGCCAGCCAACAAGGAATACTTCAGGTATCAGTCTGCGATCTCCCAGAGCAGTGAGCTCCTGAATTTGACGCGAGGCCGGGAGCGCGTGACGGTCTGGTGGTTGTACCGCCGCCGGCCGGTCGTCTACGTGGATGTGGCGAGTCCGGATGACCGGAAGCGCTTCGACCTCATCCGCCCCACCGAGCAGAGGCGGGCTGTCGACCGATACGGTCTGGCATTCGTGCGCGGTTCCATGGCTCAGATGCCGTACACGGAACTCCTGAAGGAGGCCCAGGCCCACCGTCCGCGCTGACCTAGGTCCGCAGCCCGATGCGGGGACCGGCAGCGGCTGCGAGGGTGGGCGGTATGACGGACTTCAAGGGTTTCAGCGAGGCTGAACTGGCGTATCTGCGTTCCCAGCATCTGGGCCGCCTGGCCACGGTGGACGCGGCCGGGCAGCCGCAGGCGAACCCGGTGGGCTTCTTCCCGCAGGAGGACGGGACGATCCTGGTGGGCGGAATGGCGATGGGCACGACGAAGAAGTGGCGCAACCTGCACGGGAATCCCCGGCTGTCCCTGGTCGTGGACGACCTGGTGAGCGTCCGGCCGTGGCGGGTGCGCGGCATCGAGATCCGGGGCCGCGCCACGCTGGAGACGGGCCCGCACGAGCTGGGCCCCCATTTCAGCCCGGAGGTGATCCGGATCCATCCGGAACGCGTCCACGCGTGGGGGCTCTGACCGACCCCGGAGCGCGCTCCGCCGGTGTGCGGGGGCCGCGCATCCCCGTACGGCGCCCGGTGCTGACGCTCTGCTCAGGGGAGGAAGGGTGACAGTGAGGGGTCGGGGCTCATGACGCCTTGAGGGGGGAGTACCGGTGCCGATCCGGATCAGGGGCCGCGCCGTCGTCGATGCCGTGGGGAGTGCCGTTTCCACGGCCTCGCACGGCATGGCGCCACAGCGGCCGTCCGTGACCCGCTTACGTCTCACCTGCCTCTACGGCGGGGTGTTCATGCTGGCCGGGACGGCGCTGCCGGCCGTGGTCCACCTGCTCGCGGTGCAGGCCGTGAGCAGGGGCAATGATCCCGTCCTCGAAGTGCGTTCGGAGTACGCGATCGTACTGGCGCCCGCCGGCTGTCCGGGGTCACCGGACAGCGGGCCGGCCCCCTGTCCGGCCCCCGTGCGGCAGCGGCCCCAGGACTCGCTGGCGGCGTCCACCGCGCTCGTCCTGGCCGCTCTCGCCCCTCTGTCGGCCGCCGTGGGATACGTGACCGCCGGGTACGCCCTGTCGCCGCTCCGGCGGATCACCCACAGCGCCCGCCGAGGGCTGTCCCGGGCGGGGGCGGGGGCGGGGTCGGGGTCCCGGCCGACGGCACCCCGGCCCCTGCCGCGCCTCAGACCCGGCCGCCCCGCTTCGCAGCGTGGTTGGCCCGGCCCTCCGCCGACTTCAGGCGCCAGTCGCGGCGGATCTCCGACCGCAGCCGGGCATCCGTCTTGGCGACGATCCGCTGGTTCTCCCGCAGGAGTTTGCGGTAGCTCTCCAGGCGGCGGTCCGTGAGCTCGCCGGAGTCCAGCGCGGCCAGCACCGCGCAGCCCGGCTCCGCCTCGTGCGCGCAGTCGTGGAAGCGGCAGCGCTCCGCGTACTCCTCGATCTCCGAGAAGACCTGGCCGACCCCGGTCTCGGCGTCCCAGAGCCCGACGCCGCGCAGTCCGGGCGTGTCGATCAGGACGCCGCCGCCCGGCAGGGCGAGCAGGTTGCGCGTGGTGGTGGTGTGCCGGCCCTTGCCGTCGACCTCGCGGGCCGCCTGCACCTCCATGACCTCGGCGCCGAGCAGCGCGTTGGCCAGGGTGGACTTGCCGGCGCCCGAGACGCCGAGCAGCACGCTGGTGCCGTCGCCGACGATCGCGGCCAGCACGTCCGTACCCTCCCCGGTGAGGGAGGAGACGGTCAGCACCTGGACGCCCGGCGCGGTGGCCTCGACGTCCTGGACCAGGTGCCCGAGCGTCTCCGCGTCCGGGACCAGGTCCGCCTTGGTGAGGACGACCAGGGGCTGCGCCCCCGATTCCCAGGCCAGGGCCAGGAAGCGCTCGATGCGCCCGAGGTCCAGCTCGACGGCGAGGGAGACCGCGATGATGGCGTGGTCGACGTTGGCGGCGAGGATCTGCCCCTCGGAGCGCTGCGAGGAGGTGGACCGTACGAAGGCGGTCCGGCGCGGCAGGTACGCCTTCACGTAGCGGGGGTTGCCGTCCGCCTCGACGGCGGCCCAGTCCCCGGTGCAGATGACCCGGAGCGGGTCGTGCGGGGTGACGAAGGCGGTGTCGGCGCGGACGATGCCGTCCGCGGTCATGACGTCGCACTGGCCGCGGTCGACGCGTACGACGCGGCCGGGCAGGAGGCCCTGCTCGGCGTACGGGGCGAACTCGGCCTCCCATGCGTCGTCCCAGCCGAAGGGGGCGAGGGCGTGCGGGAGCGAGGTCTGCGGGAAGGACGGGAGAGCGGAGAAAGACAAGGGAAACCCTTCACAGGGTGGCCCCGGCCGCGGGCGCTCGCTCGGTGGCGGCGCGCGAAGAGGTGTGAGGTCAGCCGGAGACCACGGAAGTGACATTGATGGTCTTCTGAGTGCGGGCAGCGCCCTGCGCGATGACAGTCATCAACGAACTCACCTCCGGGTCCATGCACATGCTGGTCGTCCCCCACCGGTCGGCGGGAACTGATCCACCGTAACAAGCCCGGTCCCGCCGGGGCCACTTCTTTTTCCGGCAGCTTTGTTCTACGGCTCGGCGGGCGCCGCCCAGGGCCCGTCCGGGTACGCCGCTTGGGCGCGGCCGGCGCCCGCCTCGATGTCCAGGCTGCGGGGCGAGGAGGCGTCGCGCAGGGCGTCGGGCACGTCGCAGCGGCCGGCTCCGGCCTCGCAGCGGACCTTGAAGCGGGTGGCCGCGGGCACGGTGAGCGCCAGGCGGCCGGAGCCGACGCGGGCCGTGACCTCGTCGGGCGGGGTGACGAAGGTGGCGACGGCCCGCCCCGAGCCGACCCGGATTTCGGCCCGGTCCGAGGAGAGTCCGGTGGCGTGCAGGTGGCCCGAGCCGATCCTGGCGCGCAGGGCGCCGCGCAGCCCGGCGATCTCGACCTGGCCGGAGTCGGCCTCGGTGTCGACGGTGCCGCCCAGGCCGCTGAGCGCGATCCGGCCGGAACGGGTCGTCACCTTGACGGGGATGTCCACGGGTACGGTGACGGCCAGCCGGACCGAACAGCCGGCCCCGGCGGCGGGCCAGAAGTCTTCGCCGGAGCAGTGCGGGGTCAGCCGCAGGGTGTCGCCGAGCCGGCTCTCCTCGATGGTGGGCGCCTTGAAGGACCAGCTGACCGTGGCCCGGTAGCCGACCTGGCGGTCCCCGCGGGGGGTGACGGTGATGTCCGCGTCGCCTCCCACGATCTCCAGCGCGGTGACCGGGCGGCCGTCGCTGCCGCCGCTCAGGATGTCGCTGCGGGTGCTCCCCCAGGACCACACCTGCCAGGTGGCCGGTGCCACGACGAGGACCGCGCTGAGCAGGGCCGCGGTGATCCAGGCCTTGCGGTGCCTGCGGCGGGGCCCTTCGTCCGGGGTCACGGCGTGCGCTCCAGGAAGCGCAGGACCGCGAGGACCCGGCGGTGGTCGCCGTCGGCCGGCGGCAGGTCGAGCTTGGCGAAGATGCTGTTGATGTGTTTGGCCACCGCGCTCTCGCTCACGACGAGTTCGGCCGCGATCCCGGCGTTGGAGCGGCCCTCGGCCATCAGGGCCAATACCTCGCGTTCGCGCGGGGTGAGCCGGCCCAGCGGGTCCGGGCCGCCGCCGCGGCGCACCAGGAGCTGGGCGACGACCTGCGGGTCGAGGGCGGTACCGCCGGAGGCGACGCGGCGCAGGGCGTCGATGAACTCCTCGACGTCGGCGACCCGTTGCTTGAGCAGGTAGCCGATGCCGGCGCGGGTCTGGGTGGCCAGCAGATCGGCGGCGTAGCGTTCCTCCACGTACTGCGAGAGCAGCAGCACGGCCGTGGCGGGGCTCTCCTGGCGGATCATCAGGGCCGCCCGGACGCCCTCGTCGGTGAAGCCGGGCGGCATCCGCACGTCCACGAGGGCCAGTTCGGGGCGGTGTTCGCCGACGGCGGCGAGCAGACCCTCGGCGTCGCCGGTCTCGGCGACCACCTCGAATCCGGCCATTTCGAGGACTTTGACGAGTCCTATGCGCAGCAGGACGGAGTCCTCGGCGATCACAGCCCGCACGGCAGCTCCACGGTGATGACGGTCGGACCCCCGAGGGGGCTTTCGATCTTGATGGTTCCGTCGACGGACCCTACGCGTTTGCGCAGCCCCACCAGACCGGTGCCGCGGGCGGGATCGGCGCCGCCCACCCCGTCGTCGGTGACGGTGATCCGCAGCAGGTCTCCGCCGCGGCCGGGTCCGGCGGCCGCCGGACCGCGTACGACGTGCACCCGGCAGCGTTCCGCCCGGGCGTGCTTGGCCACGTTGGCCAGGGTCTCGGAGACCACGAAATAGGCGACGGCCTCCACGGTGGCCCCGGGCCGCTGCCCGATGTCCACGGTCAGCTCGACGGGGAACGGGGCCCGGGCGGCGATCCCGGAGAGCGCGGCGTCGAGTCCGCGGTCCTCCAGTACGGCCGGATGCAGGCCCCGTACCAGGCTGTTCAGCTCCTCGATGGCCTCCTTCGCCTCGCGGTGCGCCTCGTCGATGACCGCCTTGGCCTCGGCCGGCAGGTCGGGGAGGGTGGCGCGGGCGATGCCGAGGTTCATGGCCAGGGCGACGAGTCGCTGCTGGGCTCCGTCGTGCAGGTCCCGTTCGATCCGGCGGCGTTCGAGGTCGGCGGCGTCCAGCACCCCGGCCCGGCTCTCCGCGAGGTCCTCGACCCGCCGCTCCAGTTCGCGGGCCCGGTTCGGGCCGAGGAGGGCGGCCGCGGCGACGGCGTCCAGCCGGGCGAAGAGGGCGGCGAGCCAGGGCGCGGCGATCAGCAGCAGGACGCCGCCGCCGGTGATGGTGTCGTAGTCGTTGCCCCAGGCGGGAGTCCGGGTCTCCGTGGGCAGGATCCAGATCCAGCCGTAGACGCAGGTGGCGGCGACGCCGAAGGCCCAGGCGAGCACCACCAGCGCGCCGGCGACGGCCGCGAGCGGGCTGACCAGCAGGTGGTAGCCGTACTGCCGCCAGGTCGCCTCGGAGCGCATCCGCTTCACCAGTGCGCTCGGGGTGAACCGGCCGCCCTCCCGGGCGACCTTGGGCACTTCGAGGCCGAGCAGGGCCCGGAACCGGCTGCGTTGGAGCCGGGTGAGGAGCGGGCCGAGCAGCAGGATCAGCAGCGGCGGGATCGTGCCGGGCCCGGGCGCCGTGACGGTGCACGTGAGGCCGAGGAGCACGGGCAGGGCGGCCGGGACGGCCGCCGCGGTGAAGGCGGTGTTGCGCCAGGCCCATGCCGACCAGGGCGCGTGCGCCGTGATCCAGGTGTACGTACGCCTCGGCGCGTCCCCGCGAATTGCCATGCCCCGTACGCTAATCGCACTGATCAGGGGCCTGCCATCATGCGGGCACCCGCACGGGGGTGTACCTGGTGCCACCCCCGATCCGGATCATGGGGCTACTGATCCGGCGAGCCCGGCCGACGAGGCTGGTGGTGTGCCCGGGGGACGGACCGGCCGGGCCGGAAGGAGACCCTCGTCATGGCTTTCGTCGCCCCGCAGCCGCGCGCCTGGCGCACCGCCCGTACCCCTCGCACCGCCCGTATCCCTCGCGCCGCTCGCACGGCCCGCACCGTCCGCTCGCTCCGCACCCCCGGGACGGCGGCCGTACTCACCGGCGCCGGACTGGTGTTGCTGCCCTGGGTGGTGGTGCTGGCGAAGACGATGCCGCAGACCACCGAGGTCTCCCACTGGTCCACGGCGTGGATCGGCCTGGACCTGATGCTGGCCGCCGGGCTGACCGGGACCGGGGCGCTGCTGCGCAGCCGAGATCCCCGGGCGTCCCCGGTCGCGGCGGCGACGGCCGCGCTGCTGGTGATGGACGCCTGGTTCGACGTCACGACCTCGGCCGGGACCGGCGGCCAGGGGATGGCGCTGCTGCTGGCGGCGGGCGCGGAGCTGCCGTTGGCGGTCGCCTGCGCGGTGGTGGCGGCGCGCCGGCCGCGCTGACGGCGGCCCTTGACACGGCGCGGCCGGTGTCCGATTCGTTCAAGACGGACGCCCGGTGCCCGCCTAGCCTGCTGGTATGACTCCTCGACTCGACCTGATCGGCATGGTGGTCTCCGACATGGCTGCCTCGCTCGCCTTCTACCGCCGCCTCGGGCTGGAGATCCCGGCCGAGGCCGACGGCCTGCCGCACGTGGAGGCCGTCCTGCCCGGGGGCCTGCGGATCGCGTGGGACACGGAGGACACCGTCCGCTCCTTCGACCCGTCATGGACCCCGCCCACCGGTGACGGCCGCCGGGACCTGGCCTTCCTGTGCGACTCCCCCGCCGAGGTGGACGCGCTCTACGCCGAACTGACCGCCGCCGGGCACAGCGGACACCTGAAGCCCTGGGACGCCTTCTGGGGCCAGCGCTACGCCGTCGTCCTCGACCCGGACGGCTGCGGGGTCTCGCTCTTCGCCCCGTCGGCTCCGGCGGCATAGGCCCGCAGGGTCGTCCCGGCCAGCGCCCGCACCTCGCGCGAGAGGTGCGCCTGGTCGGCGTACCCGGCGACCGCGGCGACCGCGGCGTACGGCAGGCCCGCGCGGGCCAGGGCCAGGGCGCGGCGCAGCCGCAGGATGCGGCCGAGCGTCCGGGGGCCGTACCCGAAGGCGTCGAGCGAGCGCCGGTGCAGCTGCCGCTCCCCGAGGCCGACGGCGCGGGCGATGGCGGCCACCGCCTCCCCCGCGCGGAGCCGGGCCGCGACCTCGGCGGCCAGCGGGTCGGGCGCCCCCGCATCGGCGGCGCGGGCACGGGCCAGCGCTTCGAGTCCCGCACGCGCGTCCCCGTACCCCTCGACCAGCCCGGACGCCCGGCGTGCGGCGCGGGCGGGCCAGAGGTCGGCCAGCTCGGCGCGCCGGTCCCGCAGTGCGTGCGCCGGTACGCCGATCAGCGCGGGCGCGGTGCCGGGCGCGAGCCGGATCCCGGCGAAGACACCGCCGGGGACCTCCCCGGCCGGATGCGGCCCGGTGTCGGGTCCGGCCACCAGCAGCCGCCCCTCCACCCAGAGCAGGTCCATGCAGCCGTCGGGGAGCACCACCGCGCCGCCGCGCGCGGTGGCGCGCCACAGCACGGCTCCGGGGACGGCCGCGGACACGGCTTCCTCGTACACCACTCCAGGTTAAGGACCGGGCGGCTCTTTCGGATCAGGGCCGGCTCTTTCGGATCAGGCCCGGCGCGCCTCGGTGGGGCGGGAGGGTGCCGGTGGAGGATCGGTGGGGCGGCGGATGCGGCCGATGCGGGCCGCATCCGCCGCGTCCGCGGCATCCCCTTTCCCCGCCCCGTGAAGAGGTCCGGACGTGAACCTGCCCGACGACGACCCGCCGCCGCGTCCCGACGGGGCGGCCGGCGGCCGCTACGGCGAGGCGGTGTTCCGGCCGGAGCTGGCGGGCGAGGACGACCGCATCGACCTCGGCGCGCTCGCCTACGACGACTTCACGCTGGCACGGCTGCGCGCGCTGGGCGCCGGGCCGGGCTGGCGCTGCCTGGACGTGGGCGCGGGAACGGGTACGGTCGCCCGGCTCCTCCTGGACCGGGCCGGGGTCTCGGAGGTCCTCGCCGTGGACCGGGACACGGCCTTCCTCAGGGCACATCCGGCACCCGGGCTCACTCCGCTGGAGGCGGACGTCACCGCCCTGGACTTCAGCCCGGGACGGTTCCAGCTGGTGCACGCCCGGTTCGTGCTGATGCACCTGCGGAACTGGCCGCGGATGATCGGCAAGCTCGCCTCCCTGGTCGCCCCGGGCGGTGTCCTGGTCCTCGGCGACGCGGTCGACCTGACCACCCCGGCCGCGCCGGCGACCACGTACGGCCGGGTGATGCGGGCGATGTGGCAGGGGCTCGGGGACAGCCTGGGCACGGACGTCTCCTGGGTACCGGGCTATCCCGAGCACCTGCGGGAGGCCGGTCTGCTGTCCGTGGGGGCCGAGATCCTCGTCCCCCCGCTGCTGCCCGGCAGCCCCATCAGCCGGTTCTGGGCCGGTACGTGGGAGCGCGCGCGGGGGCCGATGACGGCCACCGGGCTGGTCGACGACGCGGAGATCGACGCGGCGATCCGCTACCTGGAGTCACCGGAGTGCGCCGCACTCTCTCCCGGCCTGCTCACCGCCTGGGGTGTGAAGGGCCCGGCCTGACCGGGAAGACAATCCCCAGAGGGGTGTCCGCCCCGGTGTCCGGCCCGGTGGGCTCAGTGCTTGCGCAGCCGGGAGTGGTAGTCCTCGGGCGGCAGGAACTTCGACCACCGCTCCGGGAACTCCGACGGCATCGCGTCGTCCTCGTCGTCCTCCGACTCGCCCTCCGACATCGCCCGCCAGGCGGCGGCCCGCGCGATCAGCTGGGCGGCCTCCGCCTCCCGGGCCCGCTCGTTCGCCTCGCGCGCCGCCGCCGTGGCCACGGAGGGCCAGACGCGGTCGATCGCGGCGTTGACGGCGGCCCCGACGAGCACCGCGAAGGCCGAGATGCCGATCCACAGGAGTACGGCCACGGGCGCGGCCAGTGATCCGTAGATCGTCGGTCCCTCCACCGTGTTGGTGAGGTAGATCCGCAGCAGGAACGAGCCCAGCACCCACATGGCGAGGGCCACAAGCGCCCCCGGCACGTCCTCGATCCACGGCGAGCGCACGGGTACGGACACGTGGTAGAGCGTCGTGAGGAAGACGATGGACAGCAAGGTCACGGTCGGCCAGTACAGGACCGCGATCACTTCGGTGCCCCAGGGCACCAGCCGGACGACCGCGTCCGGCCCCACCACCATCAGCGGCAGCACGATCGCGCCGATCAGCAGGGCGATGACGTAGAGCAGGAAGGCCAGCAGCCGGGTCTTGACGATGCCGCGCTGGCCGTCGAGCCCGTACATCACGGTGATGGTGTCGATGAAGACGTTCACGGCGCGCGATCCGGACCACAGGGCGAAGGCGAAGCCGAGCGAGATCAGGTCGGGGCGCCCGCGCCCGGTGACGTCGTCGAGCAGGGGCCGCGCGATGTCGTTGACGCCGCGGTCGGACAGGACCGTGCCGACCGCCGCCAGGATGTTCTCCTCGATGCTTTCGACCGTGCGGGTGTCCGTCCAGCCGTCCACGTAGCCGAGCAGACCCAGCAGGCCCAGGAAGAGCGGGGGCAGCGAGAGCAGCGTGAAGAACGCCGCCTCGGCCGCGAGCCCGAGGATCCGGTACTCGATGCACGAGTTGACGGTGTCCTTCAGCAGCAGCCAGCCCATCTTCCGCATCGAGACGTTGCGGTAAAGGGCACGGGCCCGGTGGAGCCGTCCTGGGATCCGCTCGGGTGTTTCTTTTGCTGGCTGCACGTCCTTACGGTATCCGCATGGCAGCCACCACCCACACAGTCAGCAACCAGGCCCCTCCCCTGGTGGGGTACGACGTCTACGGCGGCGATCGGGCCCTCACCGAGGGCGTCGAGCGTCACCTGGCGTCCGCGGATCCCGAACTCCTCGGCGAGGTACGGCAGGAGCTCACCGACCTCGGGCACGCGGCCGGTTCCGCGCAGGCCCAGGAATGGGGTGTGCAGTCGAACGAGAATCCGCCCAAGCTGCGGACGCACGACCGGTACGGGAACCGGATCGACGAGGTCGATTTCCACCCGTCCTGGCACCGGCTGCTCGGGCACGCCGTGACGTCCGGGCTCACCGACGCCTGGGGGCGTCCGGCCGGGCATCTGCGCCGGGCCGCCGGGTTCTTCATCTGGTCGCAGGCCGAGGCGGGGCACGGCTGCCCGGTCTCGATGACGCACGCCGCCGTGCCGGCGCTGCGCACCGATCCGGTGCTCGCCGCCGAATGGGAGCCGCGGCTGACCTCGCACGTGTACGAGCAGGGACTGCGGCCGGCCGCCGAGAAGGGCGGTGTGCTCTTCGGCATGGGGATGACGGAGAAGCAGGGCGGCAGCGACGTACGGGCGAACACGACGGCCGCGGTGCCGCTGGACGCGTCCGGCGAGTACCTGCTGACCGGGCACAAGTGGTTCTGCTCGGCACCGATGTGCGACGGCTTCCTGGTGCTGGCGCAGGCCCCGGGCGGCCTGACGTGCTTCCTGGTGCCGCGGGTCCTGCCGGACGGGACGCGCAACGTCTTCGCGATCCAGCGGCTGAAGGACAAGCTGGGCAACAAGTCGAACGCGTCGAGCGAGGTGGAATTCGACGGGACCTGGGCGCGGCGCGTCGGTGAGGAGGGCCGCGGGGTGCGGACCATCATCGAGATGGTCGCGGCGACCCGGCTGGACTGCGTGATCGGCTCGGCCTCGCTGATGCGGCAGGCCCTGACCCAGGCCGTGCACCACGCGGAGCACCGCTCTGCTTTCGGAGCACCGCTCATCGACCAGCCGCTGATGCGCAACGTGCTCGCCGACCTCGCCCTGGAGTCGGAGGCCGCCACCACCTTGACCCTGCGCCTGGCGGGCGCCAACGACGCCGGGACGGAGCAGGAGAAGGCCTTCCTGCGCCTCGCCGTGCCCGCCGCCAAGTACTGGGTGACCAAGCGCTGTACGCCGATGGTGGCGGAGGCCCTGGAATGTCTGGGGGGCAACGGCTACGTAGAGGAGTCGGGGCTGCCCAGACTGCTGCGCGAATCCCCGCTGAACTCCATCTGGGAGGGCTCGGGCAACGTGCAGGCGCTGGACGTACTGCGCGCCCTCCAGCGCGAACCGCACGCACTGAACGCCTTCCTCCAGGAGGTCGGCCTGGCCCGGGGCGCGGACCACCGGCTGGATTCGGCCATCAAGGACCTGCTGACGGATCTCGCCGATCTGGACGGGATCGAGGCACGGGCCCGCCGGGTCGTCGAGCGCATGGCGCTGGTGCTCCAGGGATCGCTGCTGGTGCGGTGGGCCCCGCCGGAGGTCGCGGACGCCTTCTGCGCCTCGCGGCTGGGCGGTGACTGGGGCGCGGCCTTCGGCACGCTGCCGCACACGCTCGACCTGCGGTCGGTGGTGGAACGGGCGCGGATCCAGGGCTAGGAGAGAGCCCCCGTCGGGCTCCACGGCGGTCCCCAAACCGCTCCCAGCCGGGATCCGGGCCCGTCGACCGGGTACAGGGGTGGCGCCGCGCCGACTCGGCACCACCCCTGATCCGAAGCCCCGAGGAGGAGCCTGCACGCCGCTCTGCGGCGTCCGGACAGTTTCGGTCGGCCGACCGGGACTTGGCGAGAGTTGCATACCGTTGCAACCTTTGAGTCGGCAGCCGTCCGTCGGGGTGCCTGGGGAAGCGGTACGCGCAAGCCGCCCGGGCGGCTTGCGTCGTACGTCCTGTTCGCACGGGGAGGTTCCGGTGGCCGACACCACAGGCAGCACGGTCGATGTGGCACGCATCTCGGCCATGGACGCGCGGGCCGCGGCACGTCTGCTCAAGGGCGTGCGGGCGGCGGCGCTGGCCGGGGACCACCCGCCGGCCGCGCCCCGGCCGGAGATCGCGGAGTCCTGGCGCCGGATGCTGGCCGGCGGGGTGCACCCGGACCGGGACGCGCGCTCGCGGATGCTGTCGGCCGCCGAGACCGAGGAGCGGAGGCACGTGTCACCGCTGCGGGAGATCCTGCCGGTGCTGCGCGAGGGGCTGCTGCCCGCCCTGGACGAGGCCCTGCACATCATGGTCGTCGCCGACGCGGACGGGCGGCTGCTGTGGCGGGAGGGCCACTCCTCCATCCTGCGCAAGGCGGACCGGCTCGGCTTCGCGGTCGGGGCCGACTGGGACGAGGCCGTCGTCGGTACGAACGGGGTGGGCACCGCCCTCGTGGCCCGGCGCCCGGTGCAGGTGTTCTCGGCCGAGCACTTCGTCTCCAGCCACCACGACTGGACCTGCGCCGGGGCGCCCGTACGGGACCCGCGCGACGGGCGGCTGCTGGGCGTGGTCGACGTCAGCGGTCCGCTGGCCACCATGCACCCGGCGACGCTGGCGTGGGTGAGTTCGGTGGCCCGGCTCGCGGAGCGGGAGCTGCGGCTGCGGCACCTGGAGTCGCTGGAGCGGCTGCGGACGGTGGCGGCCCCGCTGCTGGCCCGGCTGCCGGGACGGGCGCTGGCCGTGGACCCGAACGGCTGGACGGCGGCGGTGACGGGCCTGGCCCCGGCGGAGCGGATCCCGCTGCCGAAGGCCTTCGGGCCGGGCCGGGTGTGGGTACCGCGGCTCGGGGAGTGCGTGGTGGAGCCGCTGCCCGGCGGCTGGCTGCTGCGGGTCACCCAGGACCGTCACGGCACGGCGGCGACCCGGATCGTCCTGGACCTCAGCCGGGCGGGATGCTGGTCGGCGACGGTGTACGGCCCCTCCGGGAGCTGGTCGCAGGAGCTGAGCCCGCGCCACGCGGAGCTGCTGTTCCTGCTGACCGAGAGCCCGCGGGGGCGCTCGGCGGCGGAGCTGGCCGGGGAGCTGTTCGGGGATCCGACGCGCACGGTGACGGTCCGCGCGGAGCTGTCCCGCGTACGCCGCCACCTCGCGGGCGTCCTCGCCCACCGGCCGTACCGCTTCGCGGAGGACGTGGAGGTGGAGCTGATCCGGCCCGAGGACCCGGCCGCGCTGCTCCCGCACTCGACCGCGCCCGCGGTGGTCCGGGCCCGCCTGGGCCGGACCGGGCCCGGCATGATTCCCTGAGCTGCATGAGCACCATCACTCTCACCACATGGGCGCTGGAGATGACCTCTCCGGCGGACCTCGTCCCGGCGGCTCCGGCGGGCCCGGAGATATCCATCGCACGGGCGGAGGTCCCCTCCCCCGAGTTCAGCCGCTTCCTGTACGCCTCCGTGGGCGGTGACATCCACTGGACGGACCGGCTCTCCCTGACCCGCGCGCAGTGGGTGGAGCAGCTGGAGCGGCCGGGGGTGGAGACGTGGGTCGCGTACGACCGGGGCACGCCGGCCGGGTACGTGGAGCTCGACCCGCAGGACGACGGCGTGGTGGAGATCATGTACTTCGGCCTCCTCCCCGACTTCCGCGGCCGCCGCATCGGCGGGCACCTGCTGTCGGTGGGTGTCGCCCGGGCGTGGTCCCTCGCGGAGCGGTGGCCGGACCGGGAGCCGACCCGGCGGGTGTGGGTGCACACGTGCAGCCAGGACGGGCCGACGGCGATGAGCAACTACGAGCGGCGCGGCTTCAAGGTCTTCAAGACGGAGACGGAAGAGAAGGAAGAGACCCCGCCCCCCGGCCCGTGGCCCGGCGCGTAGCCCCTCCGGGGGCCGGTCGGCAGAACCGCCGCGCCTCGATCGCCGGCGGGGCTCGATTTCAGCCCCGCCGGTGACTGAGGCGCGGGGTCCGGGGCGGAGCCCCGGGCCCGGCGGAGCCGGCTTCGACGCGTGACCCCTGTCACATCGTCCCATTGTTCGAGACGAGTTCGTCCGAATCGTGGACAGTAGTGGACTCCTCCAATCGGCACATGACACGCTTCCGCCATGAATGGAGCTGGGATTGCCTTGGTGAGTCGGCGGCACGTCGACCTCGGCCGCATGTCCAGCGCCATCTGTCCGCCGCGCTGACGGAACCAGCCACGCCGCACATCGCCGTCGTCCCCGCCGCCGCGGACGCGCCGATCACCCGCCAGCCCCCTGAGGCCGTAGTACCGCCCTGCCCGCCGGCAACCCCGGCGCGTAGCGGGAATCAGCCACACCCGCTCGGAGCCGCCGAGCCCGCAGGGGAGCGCCGCCGCCTCCCCCTGCCCTTGCCTCGAGCCGCCGAAGAAGGACGTACCGCCATGGCCGCCACCCCCGAAACGCCCGCAGCCGCACCCGCAGCCGCCGCGCGCCGCAAGACCGGCCGTCACCGCGGCGAGGGCCAGTGGGCCGTCGGACACCACACGCCCCTCAACGGCAACGAGCAGTTCAAGAAGGACGACGACGGTCTCAACGTGCGGACACGCATCGAGACGATCTACTCCAAGCGCGGCTTCGACTCGATCGACCCCAACGACCTGCGCGGCCGTATGCGCTGGTGGGGCCTCTACACCCAGCGCAAGCCCGGGATCGACGGCGGCAAGACCGCGATCCTGGAGCCGGAGGAGCTGGACGACGAGTACTTCATGCTGCGCGTCCGCATCGACGGCGGCCGGCTGACCACCGAGCAGCTCCGCGTGATCGGCGAGATCTCGGAGGAGTTCGCGCGCGGCACCGCCGACCTCACCGACCGCCAGAACGTGCAGTACCACTGGATCCGGATCGAGGACGTCCCGGAGATCTGGCGCCGGCTGGAGGCCGTGGGCCTGTCCACCACCGAGGCCTGCGGTGACACGCCCCGCGTCATCCTCGGTTCGCCCGTCGCCGGCATCGCCCAGGACGAGATCATCGACGGCACGCCCGCCATCGACGAGATCTACCGCCGCATCGTGGGCAACAAGGACTTCTCCAACCTGCCCCGCAAGTTCAAGTCCGCGGTCTCCGGCTCGCCGCTGCTCGACGTGGCGCACGAGATCAACGACATCGCGTTCGTGGGCGTGGAGCACCCCGAGCACGGCCCCGGCTTCGACGTCTGGGTCGGCGGCGGGCTGTCCACCAACCCCAAGCTGGGTGTGCGCCTGGGCACCTGGGTCTCGCTGGACGAGGTTCCGGACGTCTACGAGGGCGTCATCTCGATCTTCCGCGACTACGGCTACCGCCGGCTGCGCAACCGCGCCCGCCTGAAGTTCCTCGTCGCCGACTGGGGCCCGGCCAAGTTCCGCCAGGTCCTGGAGGACGAGTACCTGAAGCGCAAGCTGACCGACGGCCCGGCGCCCGCGCAGCCGAGCGGCCAGTGGCGCGACCACGTGGGCGTCCACCAGCAGAAGGACGGCAAGTTCTACGTCGGCTTCGCGCCCCGCGTGGGCCGCGTGGACGGTGCCACCCTGACCAAGATCGCGGATGTGGCCCAGCAGCACGGCTCCGGCCGCCTGCGGACCACCGCAGAGCAGAAGATGATCGTGCTCGACATCGAGGCCGACCAGGTCGACTCGGTGGTCGGGGCGCTGGAGGCGCTGGACCTGCGGGTCAAGCCGTCCCCGTTCCGCCGCGGCACGATGGCCTGCACCGGCATCGAGTTCTGCAAGCTGGCCATCGTCGAGACCAAGGCGCGCGGCGCCTCGCTGATCGACGAACTGGAGCGCCGCCTGCCGGACTTCGCCGAGCCGCTCACCATCAACATCAACGGCTGCCCGAACGCCTGCGCCCGTATCCAGGTGGCGGACATCGGTCTCAAGGGGCAGCTGGTCCTGGACGACGACGGCAACCAGGTGGAGGGCTACCAGGTCCACCTGGGCGGCGCCCTCGGCCTGGAGGCCGGCTTCGGCCGCAAGGTCCGCGGCCTCAAGGTCACCTCGGCCGGTCTGCCCGACTACGTCGAGCGGGTCGTCAAGCACTACGAGGAGCAGCGCGAGGAGGGCGAGCGCTTCGCGGCGTGGGTCGCCCGCGCGGACGAGAAGAGCCTCTCGTGAGCGAGCGCGCCGCACCGTTCTACTGCCCCTACTGCGGCGACGAGGACCTGTTTCCCAACGAGACGGGTCACGGCGCGTGGGAATGCAGGGCCTGCAACCGAGCCTTCCAGCTGAAGTACCTCGGGCTGCTGGCCCGGGGCGTTCGGTCGGATTCAGCGGGATCAGCGGGAGGGGACGGGATATGACCACCACTCAAGACGTGCGTCTCACGGCCGGGGAACTCAAGGAGCTGGCCGAGCGGGCGGGCCGGGACCTGGAGGACGCCTCGGCGCTGGACATCCTGCGCTGGGCGGTCGACACGTTCGGCAAGGAGTTCGCCGTGACGTCCTCCATGGAGGACGCGGTCGTCGCCCATCTGGCCTCGCGGGTCCTGCCCGGTGTGGACGTGGTCTTCCTCGACACGGGCTACCACTTCGAGGAGACCATCGGTACCCGTGACGCGGTCGAGGCCGTGATGGACGTCAGCGTCATCACGCTGACGCCGCGCCAGACGGTGGCCGAGCAGGACGCCCAGTACGGGCCGAAGCTGCACGACCGGGACCCCGACCTGTGCTGCGCGCTGCGCAAGGTCAAGCCGCTGGAAGAGGGCCTGACCGCGTACACCGCCTGGGCGACGGGTCTGCGCCGCGACGAGTCCCCGACCCGGGCGAACACCCCGGTGGTCGGCTGGGACGAGAAGCGGCAGAAGGTCAAGGTCTCCCCGATCGCCCGCTGGACGCAGGACGACGTGGACGCGTACGTCGCCGAGCACGGCGTACTCACCAACCCGCTGCTGACGGACGGTTACGCCTCCGTCGGCTGCGCCCCCTGCACCCGCCGCGTGGTGGAGGGCGAGGACGCGCGGGCCGGCCGGTGGGCCGGACGGGGCAAGACCGAGTGCGGGCTGCACGGCTGATGACGACGACCGGCGAAGAACTTACGGAGACAGAGCAGATGAGCGTGAGCGACCAGGGCGCCACCGTGTGGCTGACCGGGCTGCCGAGCGCGGGCAAGACCACGATCGCCTACGCGCTGGCCGGGCGGCTGCGCGCCGAGGGCCACCGTGTGGAGGTGCTGGACGGGGACGAGATCCGCGAGTTCCTCTCCGCGGGCCTGGGCTTCACCCGCGAGGACCGGCACACCAACGTGCAGCGGATCGGCTTCGTCGCCGAGCTCCTCGCGTCCAACGGGGTCAAGGCGCTGGTGCCGGTGATCGCACCGTTCGCCGACAGCCGTGAGGCCGTCCGGGGGCGGCACGCCGCCGGGGGCACCTCGTACCTGGAGGTCCACGTGGCCACCCCGGTCGAGGTCTGCTCCGAGCGTGACGTCAAGGGCCTGTACGCCAAGCAGGCGGCGGGCGAGATCTCCGGTCTGACCGGGGTCGACGACCCGTACGAGGCTCCGGAATCCCCGGACCTGCGTATCGAGTCGCACACGCAGACCGTGCAGGAGTCGGCTTCGGCCCTGCACGCGCTGCTCACCGAGAGGGGTCTGGCATGACGACGACCGTCGCACACGTCCACGACGAGACGGATGCGCCCTACGCGCTGTCGCACCTGGACGCCCTCGAGTCGGAGGCCGTGCACATCTTCCGCGAGGTGGCGGGCGAGTTCGAGAAGCCGGTGATCCTCTTCTCCGGCGGCAAGGACTCCATCGTCATGCTGCACCTGGCGCTGAAGGCGTTCGCGCCGGCGCCGGTGCCGTTCACGCTGCTGCACGTCGACACGGGCCACAACTTCCCCGAGGTGCTGGAGTACCGCGACCGTACGGTCGCCAAGCACGGCCTGCGCCTGCACGTGGCCTCCGTCCAGGAGTACATCGACGCGGGCAAGCTGCGCGAGCGCCCCGACGGCACCCGCAACCCGCTGCAGACCGTGCCGCTGACCGAGGCGATCCAGAGCCTGAAGTTCGACGCCGTCTTCGGCGGCGGACGCCGCGACGAGGAGAAGGCCCGCGCCAAGGAGCGGGTGTTCAGCCTCCGCGACGAGTTCTCGCAGTGGGACCCGCGCCGCCAGCGCCCCGAGCTGTGGCAGCTCTACAACGGCCGCCACGCCCCCGGCGAGCACGTGCGCGTCTTCCCGCTCTCGAACTGGACCGAGCTGGACGTCTGGCAGTACATCGCCCGCGAGGGCATCGAGCTGCCGGAGATCTACTTCGCCCACGAGCGCGAGGTGTTCCTGCGGGGCGGCATGTGGCTGACGGCCGGCGAGTGGGGCGGCCCGAAGGAGAGCGAGACGCCCGAGACGCGTCTCATCCGCTACCGGACCGTCGGTGACATGTCCTGCACCGGCGCCGTCGACTCCGACGCCGTCACGCTGGACGCCGTGATCGCCGAGATCGCCGTCTCCCGCCTCACCGAGCGGGGCGCGACCCGCGCCGACGACAAGATGTCCGAGGCCGCGATGGAAGACCGCAAGCGCGAAGGGTACTTCTAGACATGACCAGCACCACCGAGCAGTTCGCCGACGTGTCGGCGACCACGCTGCTGCGCTTCGCGACCGCCGGTTCCGTCGACGACGGCAAGTCCACCCTGGTGGGCCGCCTGCTGCACGACTCCAAGTCGGTCCTGACCGACCAGATGGAGGCCGTCGAGGCCGTCTCCGCCCAGCGCGGCCAGGACGCCCCCGACCTCGCGCTGCTGACCGACGGGCTGCGGGCCGAGCGGGAGCAGGGCATCACCATCGACGTCGCGTACCGCTACTTCGCCACCGCGCGCCGCCGGTTCATCCTCGCGGACACCCCCGGGCACGTGCAGTACACCCGGAACATGGTCACCGGCGCCTCCACCGCCGACCTGGCCGTGGTCCTCGTCGACGCCCGCAACGGCGTCATCGAGCAGACCCGCCGGCACGCGGCCGTGGCCGCGCTGCTGCGCGTCCCGCACGTGGTCCTGGCCGTCAACAAGATGGACCTGGTGGGCTACCAGGAGTCGGTCTTCGCGGCCATCGCCGAGGAGTTCACCGCGTACGCCTCGGACCTGGGCGTCCCGGAGATCACCGCGATCCCGATCTCGGCCCTGGCCGGTGACAACGTGGTGGAGCCCTCCGCCAACATGGACTGGTACGGCGGCCCCACGGTGCTGGAGCACCTGGAGACCGTCCCGGTCAGCCACGACCTCACCGCCTGCCCGGCGCGTTTCCCGGTCCAGTACGTGATCCGTCCGCAGTCCGCCGAGCACCCCGACTACCGCGGCTACGCGGGCCAGATCGCCTCCGGCGTGCTGCGCGTCGGCGAGGCCGTGACGGTCCTGCCGTCCGGCCGGACCTCGGTCATCGAGGGCATCGACGCGCTCGGCGAGAGCGTCGACATCGCCTGGGCCCCGCAGTCGGTGACCCTGCGGCTGAAGGACGACATCGACATCTCGCGCGGCGACCTGATCGCGCCGTCCGCGAACGCCCCGGCCACCACGCAGGACGTCGAGGCGACGGTCTGCCACGTGGCCGACCAGCCCCTCTCGGTCGGCGCCCGGGTGCTGATCAAGCACACGACGCGCACGGTCAAGGCGATCGTCAAGGAGATCCCCTCGCGGCTGACCCTGGACGACCTGTCCCAGCACCCGGACCCCGGGCAGCTGGTGGCCAACGACATCGGCCGTGTCGTCGTACGCACCGCCGAGCCGCTCGCGCTCGACGCGTACGCCGACTCCCGCCGCACCGGGTCCTTCCTGCTGATCGACCCGGCCGACGGCACGACGCTGGCGGCCGGCATGGCGGGCGAGTCCTTCGCCTCCAAGGCCGAGACGACCGTTCAGGCCGACGAGGAAGGCTGGGACTTCTAGCCATGCTCCCCGACATCTTCTCCAGCTTCGCGAAGGAGGGCGGCCGCGTAGGCAGCGGCGCCCTCGGCAGCGGCCAGGGAGGGGTTGCGCGATGTGCGCGATGACGTACGCGCACCGCACGCGCGCCCACACCCCCCACCGGCCGTATCCGCCATTGCTCCACGAACGAAGACGCGCGTCATGAGATGACGCCGTCACGAGAGGAAGTCCTCCCGTGCCTGCCACCGCCAGCACCCGCACCGCCCTCCGCCGCGGCATCGTCGCCGCCGCCGCCCTGCCGCTCCTGATCGGTGCGCTCGCTTCCTGCGGCTACGGCTCCGAGGCCGAGAAGGACGAGCCGAAGGCCGCCGACGCGGCCGATGCGGGCAAGAAGCTGTCCGCCTCCGAGGTCCGTATCGGGTACTTCCCCAACCTGACGCACGCCACCGCGCTGGTCGGCCTCCAGGAAGGCCTGATCGAGAAGGAACTGAGCGGCACCAAGATCAAGCCGCAGTCCTTCAACGCCGGCCCGTCCGAGATCGAAGC
>NZ_JBVIWA010000031.1:16471-73442 GCF_055595065.1 Streptomyces sp. NPDC040545 | reverse complement strand
TGCCCGGGACGGTTCAGGTGGTGGTGAGCGGCGAGATCGACTTCGACAACGCCGCGTTCCTCCGCGAGGCCCTCCTGGCCGCCCTCGTCTCCCACGGCGCGACCCTGCTCGTGGACCTGGAGCGGGTGACCTTCTGCGACTGCGCCGGCCTCAACACCCTCCTGACCGCCCGCCACGCGGCCCTCCAGGCCGGACGCAGCCTGCACGTCACGGCGGCCGGCCGACGGGTCGAGCGGCTCCTGAACCTCACCGACACCCGCCCCCTCCTCACCTGAACGCACCCGCCCGAAAGCAGGTGACCCCCCATGACCGCCCCCGCCCCCGCCCCCGCCCCCCTCGCACGGGGCCCCGGAGCCCACCCCATTCCCGGGACCCCCGCCACACCCGTGCCGTCCGATCGGGCAGTCCAGCGGGCTGTGGGCACGCTGATGGCGACGACCCCGGCCACGGCCCGCGAGGCCGAGCGCATCCTGTCCGCCGCTGCCGCAGGGTCCGGCCTGCCCGAAACCGCCCTGGCCGCCGCAGTACTCGACGCCTCCCGAGGCAAACCCGTCCCGGCCCGCCCCGAGCGGGCACTGCGCCAGGCCGTCCACACGGCCCGCACCCCGGACCCCGCACCGTCCTCGGCATCGGGCCCGTACCTGCTGCCGCTGCGGGAGGACGCCGAAAAAGCCCTCGGCCGGTTCTTCGAGGCCCGCCTGCGCCTGACCGCCGCGCCCGCAGACCCCGAAACACGCCGTGCCTTCGAGGACTGCCTGTTCACCCTGTGCATCCTCATGGGCCAGCCCTGCGCCCCCGAGGCACTGCACGAGGCCGTCCAGTACACCGAGAGCTGACCCCATGGCCTTTACGGCCCCGAAGCCCAGGCCGGTCGGCAGGCCCCGCCCCGCCCCTGACGGAGAGACAGTCGATCATGAACGCCAAGAAACACGACCCGCGCCCGGGGCTGCTTCCCGATGAGGGAGCGGCCGTGGACGAGCACGGCCGCCCGCCGGGAGTCCCGTCCCGGACGGGCCCCGGCGCCGGCCCGCCCGCCGACCCGGCCCGTGTGGAGCGTGCCGGCAAGGAAGGGACACACCGGAAGGCCGGTGCGCAGCTGCCTGCGGACGAGCGCGCTGAATGAGGTGGCCGGCGCAGGAAGGCGCAACACGGCCGAGACCCCACCACGAGCCGAGGAGGGTTGTCATGCCTCGTGGTTCCAGGCCGAAGAGGGAACGGCAGTACGAGCACATCAAGGAGAGCGCCGAGGAGCGTGGCGAGAGCAAGGACACAGCCCGCCAGCCCCGGCGCGCTGCGCCGGTGATGGTGTGGCCCCCGGCTGCGGGGTGGGAAGGCAGCCATGGCCGCGGCGCCCGGTGACTCCCGAACTCACCGACATTGATTTCGGTGGGGCCCCGGTGGGGGCGGGCACCCGCGCGTGGTGAGACGCGGGCATGGTGCGCGGCACCGACCGCGGCGGTTGCCGGTTGAGTGCGGTTGGACGTGCGAACTGGAGGGGTGCCTGCGTGGTGTGTGCTGGGCTGCTGCCGTCGGGTCCGTTGCCCGGGGGCGGCGGTATGAGCGCCGGCGCCGGGGGTTCGCCGGACGCTCCGTCCCGGCCGGGGAGGAGGCCGGGACGGGGCGTCGGGGTGCCGTACGGATCCGGGCGGCAGCCCGTCGTGCGGGCGGGCCTGCCGCATGACGCCGGGGGGAAGGGCGGCATGCGGCGGGGCCCGCTCCGGAAGCGCCCCACCCGCGAGGTGTTCGCTTCCGGTGTCCACGCGTCTGTCCCGGCCGCCCTCCCTCAAACGCCTTCCCCTCCAGAAGTTCTGATCGGAGTTCGAGCGGATCGTCCTCCGCGGGGTGGCCGGACTCCCGGGCCGGGAGTAGCCGGGAGTACCGGCCAACATCTCCGCCGCCGCCCTCAGCCGACGCCTGGCCGCCCGTCACATCCCCAACCGGCCCGCCCGGACCACCGCCCTGGTGGCCCGCGCGTGCGACCTCCCGCCCGCGGTCCTCGGCCCGCTGCTCGGCCTCCACCCGATCACGGCCGTCCAGGGGCGCCGCCGCGCCGCCACCGACGGGACCGCCTACCTCCGAGCACGCCAGCACGCCCTTACCGACGGGCCTCCCCACCTCGGGCACTGATCCGGTCGTCCGGGAAGTCCGCCGGGGAGAGCTGCCCCGCACGACTGACACCGCGGCTACCGCGCATACCTCGTCGACCACGCCGCCCCGCCCCGCCTCGGCTCGACCTCGGCGTCGTCCGCCGCACCCCGGGCACCAAAGGCTTTACCGTCCTCCCCCGCAGGTGGGTGGGCGAGCGCACCCTGGGCCGGCTCATGCACCTCCGCCGCTTGGCGCCCGCGACTACGAAGGACTCCCTGCCCGCTCCACCGCCATGATCTACATCGCGATGATCGCCCTGATGACCCGCCGCCTCACCCGCGAATCGACTCCAACCTGGCGAGGCGCCTGGATGCGGCCGCTCCTGGCCGTGCCGGCCACCGCCACCAGCGTCCAGGAATCCATCGCGGGCCAGCCCGACGGCCGTGATGGCGTCGGCCGAGGCGCTGTCACCGAGTTGGCGGCCGTCGTCCGCACGCACCTCGCCAACGAGACCCCGCGTACACGGCTGGAGGCTCGCCGAGTTCGTTCAGGGTGTGGTGCTGGTGTCGTCGAGCCGTTTGACGCGCGCTACGTTCTCGCGGTCCTCGGCGTCCGTGCTCGCCTCGGCGGCGAACCAGGCGTCGAGGATCTCCTTGAGGAGCGGTTCCGAGGTCAGGCGCAGGCTGAGCGCGAGCACGTTGGCGTCATTCCAGCGGCGCGCACCGTCCGCCGTGTAGGCGTCCGTGCACAGGGCTGCGCGTACGCCGGGAACCTTGTTCGCGGCGATCGACGCGCCCGTACCGGTCCAGCAGCACACGACGGCCTGGTCGGCGTTCCCGGCGGCGACCTCGCGGGCCGCCGCCTCCGAGCAGGCTGCCCACTGTGGATCGTCGCCGGGGTTCAGCGCGCCGTACGTCACCACATCGTGTCCGCGGTCGCGCAGTTGACCGAGGAGTGCGCGAGCCACGGGTTCGTCCATGTCCGAGGAAACGGAGATCCGCATGTCCCGAGACTAACCGCCCTGGAACGGACGGTCGCCGCGAGTCGAGGAGTGAGCACCTTGGTGTTGCCGAGGAGGCGGGGGCGGTGCGGGTGGGAACGACGGTCGTGGTGTGTCGGGCGGCGGCCTCTCCGACGACCGTGGCGGGGGCGCCGGCACTCCGGCCGCACCGATCGGAAGGTGGAGCGGAGGCAGCTCCGACGGCTTCAAGTCCTCCGTGTACAGCTTCTACCAAGTGTGACTGGCAGCGGCTGGCCGCAGCGACGTCTGGATGCCTGGCGGCCGCAGCCGCCGGGCGTGGTGGGGCAGGGGCGAGCCGATTCAGCAGGAGCAGCCCCACTGCGGGGCGGGTGCGGTCGAGGGGGTTCCGCAGGCCTGGTCGGTGGGTGCGGGCGGGTGGACGGTGGTGCCGGCCTTGATGGTCTCGATCACCTTGATGTCGCGGATCTGCTCGGGGTCGACCGTCAACGGGTTCGCGCTGAGGATGACCAGGTCCGCGAGCTTGCCGACCTCGATACTGCCCTTGCGGTCCTGCTCGCCGTACTGGTGGGCGGCGTTGATGGTGATCGCGCGAACCGCGTCCAGGGCGGAGACCTGCTGGTCGGGGCCGAGGACGTGGCCGCTGCGGGTGCGGCGGGTCACCTGGCTGGACAGCACGGCGATCGAGTTCGGCAGCGCCACCGGGGCATCGTGGTGCGAGGTGTAGCGCAGGCCCTTGTCGAGTGCCCAGCGGGCGGGGGAGATGCTCTCCGCCCGCTTCTTGCCGAGGACGGTCTCGCGGTACCAGTCGCCCCAGTAGTAGGTGTGCATCGAGAAGAAGGACGGCAGGATTCCCAGCCGAGCGAACACGTCGACCTGGTCCTCGCGGGCAGTCTGCGCGTGGATCGCCACGGTCGGCCGCCGGCCCGGCCCGGCGGCCTCGACCGCCTTGAGGAACTGGTCGATCGCCGCGTCGCCGTTGACGTGCGCCAGGACCTGCCAGTCCCGCTCGACCGCCGTAGCGATCTGCTTGGCCACCACCGCGTCGTCCGGCACTGCCGGGTACCCGCAGTAGTCATCGGGCTGTCCGGGCGGCGGCGTCAGGTACGGCTCGGTGAGCCACGCGGTGCGCCCCTGCGGCGAGCCGTCCAGGACCAGCTTCACGCCGGCCGCGCGGACGCCGTCCACGTACTCGTCACTCACCCCGATCGGGTCGTCGAGCGTGGATGCGGTTGCCTCATCGGCCTTCACGTACGCGACCACGTCGACCGGGAGCGGCACGGCGGCGGCCGTGTCCCGCAGCGCCTTGAGGTTGGCGAGGGTGGTGCCGCCCTCCTGCACGGTGGTGAAGCCGAAGCTCGCCGCCGTGGCCGCGCCCGTCGCGAACAGCATCAGCAGCTCCCGTTCCGGGAGCCCCACGAGCGCCAGGTCCGAGGCCGGGGTGAACGCCCTCTCCTCCAGCACGCCGTCGGGCTCGCCGTACGAGGGCGGGACGGCGAGTTCGCGCCGCCGGATCACCCCGCCCTCGGGGTCGGGTGTGGCGGCCGAGTAGCCGAGCCGCTTCAGGCCGAGGCTGTTCACCGCGCCGAGGTGGAAGGACTGGTGGATGGCGAGCACCGGGCGGTCCGTGGACACCTCGTCGAGGTCGTCGCGGTTGGGGTGCCGGCCCTCGGCGAGCATCGCGTCGTCGTACCCGAAGCCGATGATCCAATCGGAGTCCGCACCCACCGGGCCCGCAGCCCAGGAGCGCAGCTTGTCCTTCAGAGCGGCGAGGTCGGTGACGTCGCCGTCCGGGTCGGCGAGCAGGTTGGCGATGACGGCCTGCAGGCCGATGCCTCCGAGGTGTCCGTGCGCGTCGATGAACCCGGGCAGCAGGGCGCGGCCCCCGAGGTCCCGCACGACGGTGTGCGGGCCGCGCCAGCGTTCCAGCACCTCCTGCTCGGGGCCGACGAGGACGATGGTGCCGTCCTTGATGGCCACCGCTTCGCCCCGTTCGTCTCCGTGCTCCGCGAGCGTGACGATGTCGCCGCCGTGGAGGATGAGGTCGGCCTGCTCGGCCATGCTGGTATTCCGTTCGGTAGAAGGATGGTGAAAGCGGCCCAGAGCCTAGAAGCGACGTGGGCAAACTTCGCCGAGGACGGCCGGACTTCACCGGAACGGGGCAGCGCGGTCGAGGAACGGGGCCCGCGGAGGGGGGAAGGAAGCCGTCTCCGAGGTCACCGGTGTGGCGGTAGCACATCAGGCCCCGGACCAGCCCGGCCCTGATGCCAGCCGACCACCTCAGCGTGACCAGCTCCTGGACCCTGGTCTCCGGGTCGAGTGGCGGTGCTCGTCGTCAACGGGCTGTGCGCACTGGGCCTGGCCGGTCGAGATGGCCGACCGGCTGAACGTCACGGCCGAGGACGCGCCGTTGGCCGCGCTGCGTGGCCACCGGGCTCGGGACGACCTACTCCAAGGCCCTGGTCATGCTCCTGACCGCGCAGGACAGGTGACACCACGCGTCACAACATCGGCCCTGTTGGCTGAAGTCGGCCGCCCATCGACAGGCATCCAGCTGGGACCCGAGGACTCGAATGAGAGGTGGCAGTCCAGGTGAGAGCCGGGCGGGGCAGGTTGCCGTGTGGAGCGGGCCTGGGGCCGGTTGCGTGGCGGCAGCGCGGGTGGAGGCCGCGTCGGCGACCCGCTTGGGCGAGTCGCCGACGCGGCGGGGCGTCAGCAGGTGAGGGTGACGTCGTGCACGACCGGCTGGGGTGTCCAGGGGAAGGAGGCCACGCCGAACGTGCCGCGGACCGTGGTGCCACAGGGGACGGTGCTCGCCGGGCCGCGCACCTCGAGCGTCGTGGCGGTGAAGACGACAGGCTTGTACTGCGTGAGGGGCGGGGCGCCAGCGCCCACGACCTCGGCGGACAGCGTGGTGGACAGCTCCTTTGCGGCCGGCGTCGGGCTTCCGGGAGAGGGCGGCCCGGCGAGGCTGACCCTGCCATAGAACTGCACCGCGTTACCGGTGACCTCCGCGCACAGCCGGGTGAGCAGGCCTGCCTGGAGGCCCGAGTTCCCGCAGGTGGTCACGGTCTGGTCGGCGGCGGCCTCGGGGGTCGCGGCGGCCGGGCCGGCGGCCAGAACGGTCAGGCCGGCAACGCCGACCGCGAGAAGGGCTAAGCGGTTCATGGGGACGTGCTCTCCTTTGTGTTTTCGTCGGTGCGTGACGGGCCATCAACCCGCCTTGTGTGATGTGATATTTCACATCACGCAAGAAGGCGAGATGATCGCGCCCTGAACTTCTTCCGTCAGAGGGTCAAACTCTCCGGCGCAGCGGTCGGCCCGACGTTCCGTGGTGGAGTGCGCAAGCCCCGCCTCGCTCTCAGGCTGATGGTTGGCTCGTTGGCTGCACGGTTTCGTGGACCAGCTCGGCGAGCTGGAGCAGGAGCCCGTACGTTGCCATCCGCCCGTGGATGCGGATGAAGTAGGACCGGCCGGTCGGCGTTGAAGGACATTTACACGGTGTGTTCCGTGCTGGTGCAGAGAGCCATGTCGTTCGGCTCCGGCTTCAGCCCGACGCCCGCTGCTCGGGAGCCGGGACCCTCGTAGCCCAGAACGAACGGATCCATATCGGCCTGAGTTTGGGCGGTCGGGGTCGGGGTCGGGGTCGGGCCAGGCTTCTCGACCTTGAAGACAGGGACGAGCTGGCCAACCCCGCAGATGCCAGCGCGAGGAGCACCGGCCTCCCGGCCCTAGAGCCTGTCTGACAAATGATCATCTGGCTGGTTCCCGGAGCCAGAGGATCAGGGAGACCAGGATGCCTCCGGCGTGGTTGCGGTCGGTGAGCTGGTCGAACCTGGTCGCGATCGCGCGGAACTGTTTGAGGCGTGCGAAGCATCGTTCGACCGCGTTGCGGTCGCGGTAGATCTCCTTGTCGAATGCGGGCGGTCGGCCTCCGCGGCGCCGCAGCAGGTGCCGGATGGCCCGGCTGGAGTAGGCCTTGTCGCCCAGGAGCCGGGTCGGGGTCGTGCGCGGGCGGCCGGTGCCGGCTCTCGGAATGCGGATCCCGTCGAGGACCTGGGCGAAGGCGGTGGCGTCGTTGACGTTGCCGGGCGTGAGCACGATGGACAGGGGCAGGCCCCGGCCGTCGACGGCGAGGTGGACCTTGGTGGTCAGCCCGCCTCGGGACCGGCCGAGGGCCTGGCCCGCCTGCGAGCGGCCCGGATCTTCCAGTTCGTCCCCGTCCGCGGCCCCTTTTTACGTGCGCCGGCGGCGTGCTGGTGGGCCCGGTTGACCGTGGAGTCGACGGCGACGGTCCACTCCACCCGGCCCACCGCGTCGTCGCGGACCTGCACATGCTCCGACAGCCTCGCCCACGTGCCGTCCGCCTCCCAGCGGGCGAACCGCTCGTAGACGGTCTGCCACGGCCCGTACCGGTCCGGCAGGTCACGCCACGGAGCCCCGGTCCGCAACCGCCACAGCACACCGTTGACCACCTGCCGGTGAGCACGCCACGGACGGCCACGCCCGTCCACCTGCGGCAACAAGGGCTCTATCCGCTCCCACGCCGCGTCCGTCAACTCGCCTCGACCTGCCACAAGATCAATCATCAGACAGCCCTTAGGGCGTGGTGAACTCTGCGACGGCTGCGAGCACCGTCTCCGGCGTCTCCAGTTGCGGGAGGTGTCCGGTGTCGGCCAGCGGTCGGAAGACGGCGCCGGGGATGGCGGCTGCGTACGCCTCGCCGTATCCCAGTGAGGCGATCCGGTCGGCGGTGCCCCAAGCCACCAGGGTGGGCACGCGGGTCGCCGCCAGCCGCTCGGCCAGGGTCGGGTCGGCCATCTCCCGGCCCGCATACGTCGACAGGGTCTCGCGGTTGGTGGCCATCGTGGCGCGCTGGGCCTGGGTGAACCGGTCGGCGGCGGCGAGCGGGGAGCGGGCCGGGTCGTGGAAGGAGAGCGCGGCCACCTCGTCGGGGCGGAGCGCGAAGAAGTCGGCGAGCGGGTGGCCGGGCACGGTGATCCCGACGCCGTTGAGGATGACGGAGGCGGCGATCCGCCCCTCGTCCAGCAGGCCCATCTCGGCGGCGATCCAGCCGCCGATCGAGTTGCCCACCACGGTGACCTCGGTCAGCCCGCGCTCGGCCAGCAGCGCGGTGTACGCAGCGGCCAGCGCGCGGATGCCGTCCAGGGTGGCGGGGCGTGGGGTGCCGTCGAAGCCGGGATGGGTGGGGAGCAGTACCCGGGCGGAGTGGCGCTCGGCCAGGAGCGCGGCGAACGGCCGCATGGAGGCGGGCCCGGCGCCGCCGTGAAGCAGCAGGACGGGGCGGCCGGAGCCGGTCTCCTTGACGGTGAACGGGACGGGGGCGGTGGCGTTCATGGGGTCTCCCGGGGGATAACTGCGGCCGCGTCGGGGCTCGCTAATCAACATGTTTATATAAGCAACCTTAGATCAGCAGGCTGGGTTTGCGCTAGCCTGAATCCCGTGACCCGGACCCCGCAGCAGGTCGCGCTCGCCGTGAAGCGCCTCCAGAACCGCCACCACCGCGCGCTGACCGCCACCCTCGCCCCGCTCGGCGTCTCCCTCGCGCAGTGGGACACCCTCCGCCATCTGCACGCACACCCGGACGCCTCGCTGCACGACCTGGCTCAGCTCACCTTCCAGACCGACCAGGCGTTCGGTACCCTCGCCGCCCGGATGGCGGCCCGGGGCCTCATCGAACGCGTCCCGGGCCCCGGCCGGGCGGTCCGGCATGCCCTCACCCCGCACGGCGAAGAGATCCGGCAGGAGGGCGAGCGCAGGGTCGCCGCCGAGGTGGAGCGCTCACTCGCCCCCCTCGCAGAGGCCCAACTCGACCAGCTCGGCGCGCTGCTGGAGCAGGTTCTCGCGGCGGGGGAGGGCTAGCGCCTGTCTCCCGTCGGACCAGATCGGTCACCGCCAACGACGAAAGAGACGAGCACGCTGGTCGCCAAGCGCTGGCACTTCGACTTCACCCTCCACCCCGAACGCATCGCCCGCGCCATGGACCTGATCGCGTTCAACCCCCGCGGCCCCCTGACCCGCTCACGCTGAACGGGCCTCGCCGCCGCACAGGCCTTCCACGACGACTACGGCCACCTCGACGTCCCCGCCGACCACACCGACCCGATCGGCTTCGAACTGGGCCGCTTCATCAACACGATGCGCGAAGCCCGGGCAGCGGGCCGCCTCGACCCGGAGTGGATCGCCGAACTCGACGCGCTCGGCATGATCTGGGACGAACACCAGGCCGCCTGGCGCCCCCACTCGTTCTTCAGCCCATCTACCGGTCCATCATGCAGGCGCCAGCAGAAGAAGCCAGCCCGAGTCTCGCCACTGCTGCCGGCTGGCCCGCTGCCGCGGGTCCAGGCCTGGGTGCCGTCTGGAGGCTTCGGGTGGTGGTGGTGGTGACGTTGGGCGGGGGCGTGACATTGTCATCTAGCTTGTTTTGTAGGTGACTTGGGGAGGGTCAATGGGCAGTCTGCCCGTGGTGCTGGGTTTCGCGGTGGTGTGGTTATTGATCGCGTTGGTTCCGATGCGGAGTCCTTCCGCCCGTAGGGCGTGGGGGAGGGGTGTCCTGGGTGTCTCTGTACTGATTGTGCTGGTCGCGGCTCTTTTCGGTGCTTCGGCGGATGTGGGTATCGGCTATGAAGGGCCGTCGCCTGTGTTGCTGGCGACGCTGGGGGCAGCGATCGTTGTGGCGCCTGGTGCTATTGCCGCGCTGGTGCGCAGCGGCAGAAGCGGTTAAGACTCCCTGCCCTGGCGGGGGAGCGGGTGTAGCCCTGGGGCGGTCTGTCGGGTGCATGGCCGCATCCGGGTGTCCACCCGACAGCCGGCCCGGAGACCCTCCGCCACTGCTAGTGCCGCGTCAACCAAGGTTTGCCGTGTGTGACGCCGCGTCTGGAAGGTGATCTGGGCGCGGTGTTGTGCATCACGCTGTCCGGGTGACTGAGCGTGTGCGGGTCCGCGAGATCGACGACGACAAGGGGCAACGGTTGCTGCGGATCGTGCGGCGGGGCACTGGCTCGGTGGTGACCTGGCGGCGGGCCCAGATGGTACTGCTGTCCGCGCAGGGCATGAACGTAGCCAAGATCGCCGAGGTGACGTTCACCAGCGCGGACCGCGTCCGCGATGTGATCCATAACTTCAACGCCGACGGCTTCGTCTCGCTCTACCCGAAAATACAAGGGCGGCCGGCCGAGGACCTTCACCCTGCCCGAGCGGCGTGAGATCAAGAAGATCGCCAAGTCCAGGCCAGTCGAGCACGGCCTGCCGTTCTCGACCTGGAGCCTGGTCAAGCCGGCCGACTTCCTGGTCGCGGAGGGGGTGGTCGACGACATCAGCCACGAGGTCTACGCATCTTGCTCCGCGAGGAGGGCGTCACCTTTCAACCCGTAAAGACGTGGAAGACCTCGAAGGACCCCGACTACGCGGTCAAGAAGGCCCGCGTCGAGCACCTCTACGCTATCGCCGACGGCGAGATCCTGCCCGAGCCGGGCGAAGCCGAGGTCGTCTTCTGCCTCGACGAGTTCGGGCCGCTCAACCTGCAACCCCACCCCGGCCGACAGCGGGCCGAAGCCGGTGGCAAGCACAAGGACCCGGATCGTGAACCGCGGCCGCGCCGACGGGCGACCTGCAACCGCCCGCACCGGGGTGAGGCACCTGTTCGCCGCCTACGACCTGTGCAAAGACCAGCTCTATGGACACATCAAGAAGACCAAGAACCGCTCCAAGTTCCTGGAGTTCTGCCGTTACCTGCGCTCGCTGCATCCGACGGACGTACGCATAGCGATCGTCTGCGACAACTACTCTCCCCACCTGACCACGAAGCGGTGCCAGCGGGGCGGGACCTGGGCCGCGGCGAACAACGTGGAGATCGCCTACACCCCGACCAACAGCTCCTGGCTCAACCGGATCGAGGCCCAGTTCACCGCCCTGCGCTACTTCGCCCTCGACGGCACCGACCATCCGAGCCACAAGGCCCAGGGCAGCATGATCCGCCGCTACATCATCTGGCGGAACAAGCACGCCGCGGACAAGCGCCTCAACGCCCTCGTGTGCAGGGCAAACGCCGCCTGATCGGCATCCGCGAACCCCCTCACCACAGATGCAGGAAGCTCCGGACGCCGCCATAGCCGTCCAGAGCTCGACCGTCCACGTCAGTCGGGTCGGCCTCGGCACGCGACGCCAGCGACTGCACCAGCGCGAGAGCCTCATCACTGAGACGCCCGAAGCGTCGCGCGGTGTGTCCCAGGCACAGGCCGGCCAGCCCGAGAAGAGGACTTCCCGCAACAGCCCGCGGACCGCCTCGGCTCTCGGGCCCTACTCTCGCTGCACCAGGCCGGATCCGGTCGACTGCCGGAGCCGGGCCCGACCTGGTCAAGGGGTGCTGAGAGCCCCGCCGCCGGGCCACGACCACGTGGCTTTCCGAGGACCGCGGTCCGAGGAACTGATCCTCCCAGGTGGTCCCTTCACACCACCCAGGCGCCGGTGCAGCGGCATCCGGAGGCCGTCCCGCCGGAGTCCGAGGACGCCGTGCGGCTTTTCGCTCAGGCCGGGCGGGAGGCTTCGGCACCGGCGACGGCCGCCGGGTGCGCGAGCGGAACGACGGGGTGGACACCGACCAGAGGGTCCGCCGAAGCGTGGGCGTCCGCCAGGGCGGCGGCCACCGCGTCCACGAGCGGGTCGGGGGCGTCCGCGCGGCGGGCCAGCACCAGGCGGCTCGGCGGATGGCCGTCGACAGGGACGAACGCGAGGCCAGGGCGCGCGTGCCGGCGCGCGGCGCCGGCCGGAAGTAGCCCGGTTACCCCGTCCCACACCACCGCGTGCAGGCAGGGGCGCGCGGTGAGCACCAGGCTCTTGCTCTTGCTGCGTACGACGCTCCCCGAGCAGTAGGTGCTCTTGCCGTTGAGGGCCTGGCCGTCGAAGAAGAACGTTCCGACCATGGGCAGACCGTCGAAGTGTCGCGCCGTGGGAGTGCCTGCGGGGGCGCCGGCCGAGTCTCGGGCCGAGGGCGAGGACGAGCCTGGGGACGGCTTCACTGCCTGTGCGTCCACGGGCTGGGCCTGAGCCATCCGTTCAGCGGTCCAGTACTCCTCTTCAGGGGCGACGGAGCGGGAGGGGGAAGGGGAAGCCGGCGGGAGAGTGGCTCGGGGAGGCGACGCCGAGGGTAACGGCGTGGCCTGCGGTGGAGATGCCGCCGGGGGCCGGGGTAAGGAGGGAGAAGCGGAAGGGGAGGCCGGCATCGAAGCGGTCGGAGCCGGAGTGCCCGAGGCCATAGCGGCAGGGCCGGCGAGTACGACGGTCGTGATGCTGAGAGCGAGTGTGGTCAACCATTTGGATCTCAAAGAACTTACTTCCTGAGCGAGGCGATAACGCGGAAAACGAGACGTAATAGTCCGCCAGTTCGACGAGGGGGCAGACTATGCAGCGGTTTGAAAGATCGTCAACGGAAATGAAAAGGGTTCAAATGAGCATGAACTGGATGAGGGTCGGTCTGGCCACCTCGCTGGCGCTGCTGCTGTCCGGGGTGTCAGGCGGCGCCTTAGCGGTGCCCGCCGCGGATCCGCCCCGGCCCATGCCCAGTGGTGCGGAGCTGCCTGTGACGCCGGGGGAGCGGATCAGCATTTCGACCGACGCAGGGGTGTCCGGGGACGCCTGGAACGGTGTCCGGGTGGTCTCGCCCGCCTTCGTGTCGGACGGCACCCTGCGCATGAACGACCGAGTCCTCACGGCAGTCGTGACGGTGTCCTGCACGGCCGCTCCCGGCTCCTACGAGGTGCGGTTCGGCTCGCCCGTCGGCGACGAGAACGTGTCCAAGATCGACCGGCTGTGGGGGAGCGTCCGGGTGGCACCGGCTGAAGCGGCCGAACGGGAGGCGTGCGAACGGCGGGTGGCCGAACTGCCGCCGGTGTCCCAGGAAGAGCGCTGGCCCGAGGACTCGGGATGGCCGGCGACACCGTGGGACGTGCGTTCCGTGCGGCCCGGGGAGCGGATGACGGCCTCGGACGGCTTCGCGATGGCAAGCGACGGGGAGGTCACTCTGTCATCCCCTGCCTTCACGCGGTCGGTGGTGATGCACGGTGCGAAGCTGGTATCGGCCGTCGTTCAGATCCGGTGCGATGCACAGCCGGGGCTCTACGTCGTGCGCTGGAACGAGCAGGGCAAGTCGGCGAAGATCTGGGCCCGCTACAGGGTGGTCGACACCGCCGCACCAGGCTGCCAGGACCCGGTGGTCACACCCCAGGCGAGTTCCCTCAGGCGGTCGGCTCCCTGGCTGCTCGGCGGCGCCGCAGCTCTGACCGCAGCAGGTGCCGCCGGCTACGCCGTCCTCCGGCGCCGTAGGGCTTCCCGCTGACGCCGATGGTGCTGGTCCGCTGGCGAGGATCCACTCAACCCATTGCGGCGCGACGTCTCAGCAAAAGCATTGCGGCCGCAGGATCGGAGTGCGGCATTTCGGTTTCTACTATGGCCGAAAAAGTCTGAGCCATGTCTCGAACGCTCCACAGTATTTAGTGATCGGTCAACTAGGCGAGACTGCCGGATGCTGGTCGAAAGAATGCAACGCGCAATATGCCGTGGGGGAGACACGCTCCACGTTCATCAGAGCGGCGATGTGTGCGCGACCATGCAATAGGTGACAGGAGCGTGCTCGGCAAGCGGCTCTCAGCGCAGTCGGGTGACGCTGATGCATTCGAAGGGGAACCGCTGGTGACAGGCATCTTTCCAAGTGGACGGAGAAACCCCCGAAGCGTCCGCCCACGTCCGGACCGGGCTGGCCCCCGTCCTGGATCATCCCGAGGCCTCCGCACCGGTCTGCTGACCGTGTGCGTCCAAGTTCAGACCCAGGACCGCGTCGACTTCTACGCCGGGCTTGCCGTGCCGTCCGCGAGTACCTGGACCGCCTGAGCCGCGCCCGGAGGGGCTGGCAACCGGCGCTGCTGGCCATTCCGGTCCCCTCTGGAGGCCTATCGCGCGCTCTGGCTGAGGGATGCTCTCGTCAGTGGCGTCCATCAGGGCCAAGAGCCAGTCGACCATGCCCGCGGACGCTCCCGTGCAGGCCTGAGCACCAAGATCCGCCGTGCGGCCGACGGCCGGGCCCGCCTCCTGGCCTTCACCATCACCGCAGGCCGTACTGACCGGTCGACTTCGCGCCCTGGCCAGTCTTGCCGCTGCGGCGGGACGCGCAAGGCGGTGGGTGTGTTTCACCGGGAGGCTGCTGACTGGTCGCGGTCGTGGGGGAGCCGTGCGAGGGTGACCGCGCGGAGCAGCCATTCGACCGGGGCGTACCGGTATCGAGCCGTGAGCCATCTGCTGAGGGCGAGTTGACCGGCGTAGAGCACGAGTGCGCCGAGTACGACGACGGCCGGGCTGAGTCGGTCGTACAGGGCCAGTCCGTAGCCGGTGAAGACGAGGGCCATGATCAGGGACTGGCTCAGGTAGTTCGTCAGGGCCATCCGGCCGGCGGGGGCGAAGACCGCTGCGATCCGCGCGCCGCAGGCGGTCTTCATCAGCAGGAGCATCCCGCAGATGTATGCGGCGGTGAGGGCGGGGGCCGTGACCGTTCCCACCATCGGGCCGAAGATCGACCATCGCGGACCGAGCGGCCCGAGGACGGCCAGGGCCATGAAGAGGCTGCCGGGAAGGCCGACGGCGGCACCGAGTACGAGGATGCGGCGCATCCGTGCGCGGTGGTTCCCCGTGTCGGCGAGCAGGCGCCGCTTGCCGCAGTGCAGCCCGACCAGGAAGGCCGTCCCGACGAAGCCGCTCATCAGCAGCATGGCGAGGAACTGGTCGGGCAGCTGGCCGATGTTGGCCTGCACGACGGACGACGCGTCGCCGCGGTAGCCAGCGATGAGTTCGGGCAGGCCTTCCGCGAGTTCGGCGTCCGCTTCGGCTGTTTCGGCATCCGACATGAACAGGGTCCCCGAGCCGAGAAGGAGGAGGAAGACGCCGAGACATCCGTACAGGATTCGGGCGGCGCGGAGTGCCGCGCCGGGTGTGCAGTCGCGTGCGGCGATGAGGATCAGGCCGAGCACCGCGTACGTCGTGAGGATGTCGCCGGTGTACAGGAGTACGGCGTGCAGGACGCCCAGCACGAGCAGGCCGAGCGAGCGGCGCAGCTGCCGGGGAACGGCGCTCGTGCCGGCGCGCTCGGCGGAGGCCAGCTGGAGGGTGAAGCTGTAGCCGAAGAGGAAAGAGAACATCAGGTAGAACTTGCCGACCGCGAAGGTCAGGACGACACCCTCGACGGTCCGGTCAAGTGCTGAGGCCCCCGGATCGGCGATGGCTCCGAGGCCGTACGGACCGGCCATTATCAGCGCGTTGACCAGGAGGATGCCCATGAGCGCGAAACCGCGCAGGGCGTCGACCTCCGGTATTCGTGCCGGCCCGTCTCCTCGTGTGTGCGCGGCTGTCAAAGACACTGCTTCCCCCAGGTGGTCGTGGGGGCTCCTGCCCCTGCCGTACATGTGGGCGGCGTGGCGAGTGATCCTCGGGCGGAACTTGGCAGAGCTGACGGGAGGAGCGCCGCACCTTGGTCCGGTGACGGTAGCCCAGTTGAAACGCCAAGAGCTGAGAGGCACGGGTGGCCCGCAGGGGGGAACGGACAATCGGACAGACGTCAAGGTCGCCTGCATCGCGCCATCTTGACCGATCCGGTTATGCGGGGGAAGAATTGCGTCACTGAAAAACTGTTTTCCGACAGTCGCGTGGCGCGGCGTGCAAGTTTCAGCCGTGGCGCTTTTCGTTAAATAATTCCCGTTTCAACTTAACCGGGTCGGAAAGCCCGTTGGATTGCCCTCTGTGGAGGATCCGCCGACGTTTTCCGGACGTCATGGCCAATAGTGTTGGCCGAACGTGCGAAGATGGCCCAGCAATACTTGGTGAATGAGCATAGATTCCGCAGCGTCAAAGGATTGGGGGGCGTGTCACCCGTGATCCTGTTCACCGCACTCGTCAATTGATCAGACGCAGAGCTGCGGGATACGTTCCTTGAGCACGCCCCGGCCAGACCAACCGGATCGGATTCGGGGAGAATTACGGGGAAGAAGACCGCGGGGGCACTGGTTTTGCTTGGAACCATCGCCGACGCTCCTGCATGCCTTCTTCCCCGACTACGCACCAAGAAGTGTGCGTGAAGCGCACTACTCTGCGCGCCGCCGGGATCTCGGCGATCGCCGCTGTTGCCATCGGAATCGCTGCGCCCGCGGCCAGCGCTGCCACTGAGGCGCCGGTCCGGACCGTCGCCGCGGTTCAGACGGCCGACGTCCAGCAGCCGACGGGCTCGCTGTCGCTGTCCACGGCCGGCAACACCGCGGCCGTTGGTGGCCCCTCGAACGGCGAGGCATCGGAGGCCGGCGCCGGCAAGCTGGTCAAGGCCGCGTGGGAGGCCATCAAGAGGGCCGGCCTGGCGAAGAAGGCCTATGAAGCCGCGAAGGGCGGCATCGGCAGCTTCAGGGCCTGGGTCAGCGGCCTGTCGGACTTGAACCCGGTGAAGTGGGCCATCTATGCCGTGCCGAACTACGCCCTTGGCGAGCTCATCGACTACATCGTGAGCCAGCTCTCCCGCTGATCCCCCTCCTGCCCGCCGGGCCGGACTCCCACCCGGCGGGCAGGACCCGCCCCGTCCTGAAAGGTGAACGCGTGGCCCTGACCCGTGAGACAGTCATACGCAATCTCTGGGCGTCGTCGGCGCTGTTCATTGCAGCCGCCTTCATGGCCTTCGTCGTGGTGCGTTCGGACGCCGCGGTCCGTGTCGGCTGGATACTCTACTTCGCCGGCTGGCTGCCACCTCTGACAGCGCTGGCCATCTGCGCCGCCCGCAAGGAGAGCCCGGGCGTCGGGGGAGTCTTCGCAGCGGCCCTGCTGGCCACCTTCGGCCTCCTGTTCTGGCTCAACCATGCCTGAACAGCACAGCTCCACGGCAACAAACCCCGGCCGACCCGACGCCGTGCGCGCCAAGGGCCTGACATGGCAGCGCAGAGGCAAGCGGATCGTCGACAACGTCCACCTGAACGTGCCGACAGGGGTGATTACTGGTTTCCTCGGAGCGAACGGCGCAGGAAAGACGACCACACTACGCCTGATGCTCGGACTGACATCCGGCCAGGGAACCACGAACTACTTCGGGCGCCCTCTTGCCCAGTGGCGGGACCCGGCCCGGATCGTCGGCGTGGCCATGGGAGGCGTCGCAGGACACCCCCGCCACACCCTCACCGCCCATCTACGCATGGTCGCGGCCGGTGCGGGAGTACCGGACAGCCGTGTGCCCGAAGCCATCGACCGGGTGGGCCTCACCGGCACAGCAGACAAGCGACTCGAAGCACTGTCACTGGGCATGGCCCAGCGCGCCGGGATCGCGCAGGCTCTGCTCGCCGACCCGGCCGTGTTCTTCCTGGACGAACCGGCCAACGGGCTCGATCCCCACTCGATCCGCTGGCTACGCGACACCCCGCGGCAGCTGGCGGACGAAGGGAAGGCGGCACTCGTCTCCAGCCATCTACTCGCCGAGATGCAGCAGCTGGCCGACCGAGTCGTGGTCCTGGCGCGAGGACGCGTCGTCGCGGAGACCTCGATCGAGGATCTGGCCCGCCTCGGCGCCGAGGTCACCCTTCAGAGCCCCGTGCCGGCGAACTCGCCGAGCCCGTGGAGCGGCTGAACGGTTCCTTCCAGTTCCTGGACGAGGGCAGGGCCAAGATCCGCGGCATCAGCCGGTTCCAGGTCGGCGACCTCGCGGCCGAACGGGGCATCCCCGTCCACTGGCTCGATGAACAGGCGCCTTTCCTGGAGGACTACTACCTGTCGGTGGCCGAAGAGGAGTTCCGGATTTCATGAGCCTGACGACGCCCACCCTGGACGCGGGCGTGGACCCGGTCACGCGGGCAACCGCACTGCAGCGCGCGATACGTTACGAATGGCGTCACCTCGCCGCCCTGCGCTCCACCTGGATTCTCCTGTGCGCCATCGCGGCACTGAGCCTGCTCGCCGGAGTGACTGCGCCCATCGGGCTGGAACCCGGAACGGCCCCGTCTTCGTGGTCGATGGTGGTCGCCTTCAACATGGACGCCATCTCCCTGCAGCTGGTGATCCCGGCCGCGGTGAGGGTGTCGCGCCAGGCGTGGGATTTGTAGCAGGAGCCGTTGTCGGTCAGAACGCGTTCGACGGTGATCCCGCAGGCGGTGAAGTAGGCCTGGGCCCGCTGCCAGAAGGCGGTCGCGGTCTCCTTCTTCTCATCCGCGTGGATCTCGCTGTAGGCGAGGCGGGAGTGGTCGTCGACGGCGGTGTGGATGTACTGGTAGCCGGCGCCGGTCTTGGTCTTGCGGCCGGCTTGGCGGCCGAGGGTCTTGTGGCCGCCGCCGTCGGGAATGTTGCCGAGTTTCTTGATGTCGACGTGCACGAGTTCGCCCGGGCGCTCGCGTTCGTAGCGGCGTACGACACGGCCGGTGGCCCGGTCCAGGTGGGTCAGGCGGGCCAGTCCGTAGCGGGTCAGCACGCGGTGGACCGTGGAGGGCACCAGGTCCAGCAGGTGGGCGATGCGGGCCGGGCCCCACCGGCGGGTGAGGCGGACCTTGATGATCCGGCGTTCGGTGCGGGTCGGGGTCCGGCGCGGGCTTGCGTGCGGGCGGGACGAGCGGTCGCTCATACCGGCTTCGCCCAGGGCCCGGTAGCGGGCAGCCCATCGCTGGGCGGTGGTGGGTGAGACCTGGAAGCGTTCGGCGGCCCGCCGGAGCGGCCAGCCGTCCTCGACCACGCAGCGGGCCAGCCGCAGCCGTCCGGTCTGGGTCAGGGGTGCATTACGGTGGGGCACGAGGGCCTTTCTGGTCGCCGGTGCAGATGTCGCAATCCACACCAGGCCAGAAGGCCCTCACCCATTTCAAGATCTCTCAGCCGAGACCTGCATCACCCGTCCACAACCTCCCGGGGCAATACACCTAGACGCTGACGGGGTCCAGGGGCTGGCCTCTGGGATTCCTGGTCCGCAGTCGACGACGGGCAAGACCTCCTTCAGGTTCAGCCATGATCGTGCTCTCGTCCGACAACCAGCCGGCCTAGCCTTCGAGGGGCCATCGTCCGAGCTCACGGGCATCTGACACCTCTCCCCCGCGTTTGTGGCACCACCGATTGAGCTCGGTGCGAAGTGGAGCACTACCGATCCGGCTCGTACGAACAACCCCTCAGGAATCGGTGGACGACAAACCGCTCACATGGGGAGTTCCGGCTCTGATGGCACGAAGAGCCTCGAACATGCCTTATCGCGAACGAAGTTCAACGAACTGGCTGATTCATCCGTAGCCGCTCAATCGGTGTACCCACCAGACTTCTCGGTGGCAGCCCGAGCCTCGACGGTGCAGGCCGCCACGGCAATCTCGCCTCAGTCGAAGGAGGGGTAATGAACCGTCGGACAAAGTTCACCCTGGCCGTAACGACCGGACTCGTCGGTGCAGCGCTTGCACTCGCGCCCGCGGCCCAGGCCGACGACGTCTCGATCAGCGGCTACGACAACTGCGCGTCCGGCTGGATCTGCTTCTACTCGGAGAGGGACGGGGGCGGACAGAAATGTCAGTGGTCCCAGAGCTCCACCGACACCCGTTCCCAGTGTTCATGGATGCGAGCCGGCACGAACACCCGGTCCGTCTACAACCGCACCAATAGCAGGTTCCACTACTACCACAGCGTCAACTACACGAATCGGATCGGCAGCACCACCGCCGGCACCAGGGGAAATCTCGCGGGGACCTACACCATCGGCTCCCTCTGCGCCGGCTCCTGCCCGGGCTGACATCGACCTCCGGTGCGTGTGCCGGGACGAGATCCAGACTGGCGCCGCGCTGATGACCGAGATCGGGAAGTTCGGCACCCGGCGGCCGAGCCCTGTACGACCTGCGCCCCGGCGGGCGGCGCCGCGGGGACTGGTCCGGCGACACACCCTGACCGGTCGGCGGGTGACACCTACGTCCTGTCGCCCGTTGATCCCATATGTCTGTACTGCCGTCACCTGAAGAGATCGACGCCGCCCGCACGCCCAAGGGCGGATGTACGCGTGCCCAGCTCGCCGAATGGGGTGTTCCATGGCCTGCGGAGAAGGGTTGGAAGGCAGAGCTGATCGCACTCTGGGAGACCGGCCAGCAGGGCCACGCGTCCGCGCCCCTCCCCGCGCCCGCGTCCCGGCTGTGGGTCTCCCCGATGGCGGCCCGCTCCCGCTCCACCACCCCCACCGCCGCGGCCCCCGGACAGCCGGCCCCGGCCGAGGCCGCCGTCCCCGCACACAAACAGCAGGCCACGCCCACCAAGGGAGCGGGGCGGGGGCGCTGACAGGGCGTCCGGCCCGGGGGAGCGACCAGGTGACAGGGGCGGCCGCGTCAGCTGGACGGGGGTGGCCGCACCAGTTGCAGGGGGGTGTGCCGGGGTGGTGATGACCGGCTAGCAAGGCGCCGGGACGGCGAGGTTCCCGGCGAAGCCGTGGTCAGCGATGCCCCAGACGATCCCAAGCTCCTCGATCAGCCGGTCCCAGGCCCGGCGCTGGGGGACGCCTCCCGGGCGGCAGCCAAGGCTGCTGGTCGGAATTCCGACCAGGGGCACGGCCTTGGGCTCGGGCGCGGCCTCTGCCGGGTGAGACGGCGGAGAGGTGGCCGGCCCCCGAAAGGAGGGGCGGCGGTAACCGGAGGGTGATTCGCGGACCAGGGCCGCGATCCCGCAGGCAACAGTGTGGAGGTGTAGCCGATCCTCGGTCAGTAGACCCAAATGGGGTGCGAGCTGAACCGGTGCCAGGGCGTGCCGAAGCTCTCCGTCCAACAGTCCGTGTCCTGCCAACCGGTGACCTTGTCGGACGCCCGGCCGTCGGGCAGGTACGCGATCAGGTCACCGGTGCAGTCTGAGTCGTTCGGACCGCTAGCGTCGCGCATGATCAGGATGGTGTGGCCGCTGCGGTTGTAGACCACCCCGCAGAACGGCCACGAGCAGTCGTCGCTGCCGGCCGGCGCGGTCTGACTTGCCACTGCCGCCGGTGCCCCGGCGCCCAGCAACATTGCCGCGGTGGCCGCGGCCACCGCGAGTATGCGGAATCGCACGCTTGTCCCCTGTCGAAGAGGCCCCGTGTGGATGAGTGTTGGGGCCAGAGGGATGGCAGCGTACCGATGCGTCAGGGGCCGCTATAGCCCCGGAACCGGACACTCTGGCGGGGCCGGATCAGGCCTCCCGCAGACGCCTGGGCGTGTCGAACCACCGGTGACGTCGCGGCGACGGGCGTCGCTGCCGAGCATGTCTGCCAGAAGGTGGCCGGAGCCCACGGCCAGCGGGTCGTGCGTGGTGCCCTTCCAACCTCCCTCCAGCGACACGGGATGGGTGGCAATCTCTGCCTGGTCGGCCATGTCCCCAGCCTGCGGCGGACCACCTCGTCCAGCACGCGGAGCGTGTATCCGGGGCGCGGTAAGAGCAGGGCTCGAGGTGCCCGACGCCGAGACGGCGGATCTGCCGCTCGTGGTGCCCGCGCTCACCGGGGCAGTCCTCACATTCAAACTGCGCCGACCTGCAAAGCCGGCAAAGTAGAGCCGCCGTTTGCAGCCGGTGGCACGGTGTTCGGCGGCACCCTAATCCGGCGTCATCCCCGCGCACGAGACGGAAGCCATGCTCCAACAGCGACCCGACACAGTGGCTGTGAGCGTCCCCAAAGCGGGTCACGACGTACACCTGGAACACCCCCGAGATCCAGCGCCAGGCGCTTCAAGAATTCCTTGAACAGGTCGCCGACCAGCCTGTTCGCGGGCCGGCCTGCCCCCGACACCTTGGGACGCGTCCACGTATCAGCAGCACGGTGCGCTCCGGTCCGGGGCGCCGTGGCTCACTGCCAGGGAGCCAGGTCACCGTTCCGTTGATCCAACCGACGCCGTCGACGGTGCTGGCGGGCATGGACAGCACGTTCTCCATCGGACCCCAGAGGTCAGACACTCCTCGCCGGTGCCTGCTCGTTCCCGGCCGCGCGCTGCCCCGACACGGTGGCCCTGAAACAGAGGTTGAGACGGGGGCCGCCTGGTGGCCTTCAGCCCGGTGGTGGCACGGTGCGGGCCTACGAACCCCTCGTCCGCTGCGCCGCCTCGATGATCGGCTTCCAGATACGGGCCATCGCCGTTGGGAAGCCTGAACTCTACGACCGCTGGCTGCGTGAGCTCTGGCAGCTGCGGGCCGCGGGCACCCTGCGCACGGCCGTACACGAGGAGCTCCCCTCGACGACGCCGCCCGAGCCCATGGCTCTGGTGCGCGGGTGGCAGCCGGGCAGGCTACTTTGCTCGGATGAGTCTCCTTGATGATGTGGCCGAGCGCGACGGCTGGCAGTGCTGGGTGTGTGACGAACCGGTCGACCCCGACGAGTCGGTGAACGACCCGCGGGGGCCCAGTGTCGACAGCCGGACCGCCGACCGGAAGGCCAAGGTGGCCGAGCGGCTCGCGCACCGCGGGTGCAACACCCGCAAGGGTGCGGTCAAGGTGGTCATCGCCTGGCCGGAGCGCCTGTACGTAGTCGAACCCGCACCGCTGATCGCCGTCGCCGAGAGGCTGGAGCGCAAGGGTGGCCGCGAGATGGTGGGCCGTTGTCCGACCAGGAAGGACGCCCAAGAGGCGGCGGATTGGCTGGTGGACCGGTTCTCCCGATTGGTACCGGGAATGCTGGTGACCGCCGACATCCAGGCGGGCGGCGGCCAGTTCCTCGTCATCCTGGCCACCGGCCGCCGCTGAGCGGGGATCACCCACACACACACGAGTCGAGACGGTGGTCATCTGACCGCCGCCGCACCGCCCGGTCCCGCTCCGGCCGCCGTGCCCGCTGCTGCGCCGCGGGTGCGGGAGGCCCCGGATCCGTGGGCCGCTCCTGCGCCCGCGAGTACGGACGTGAAGCGCGCCTGGGGGCCGTTGACCGAGGGCCTGACGGTTCCCCGTGACCTCGACCTCGGCAACCGGCCGCGCGCCCTGGAGCAGCTGAGGGTGCAGCTGGCCGAGTACTCCCAGATGGTGTCGATGGTGTGAGAGGTCCTGCCGGAGCGGGACGCGGGCCTCCTGATGGGCTCACGCCAGTGGCCGCTGCTGGCTGCCCGCATGCAGCAGGTCGGGTCGAGACGATGGAGCGGGCCCTGCGTGACCGCTCAGCAGAGGGCGAAGCAGCGGGAGTCCTGGTCGGAACCGCATTGAACGACGACGACGCGGGATTCATCGAGCACTGGTGCGTACAGGTTGGGACGCGGGCTGTGCCGGGTAGTCCGCTGCTCGGACTGGCCGGCCTGTGTCTGGGACACGCCGCTCGACGCTTCGGTCGTCTCGGTGATGAAGCCCTGGCGCTGGCGGAGTCGCTGTCGGCGAGGGCCCAGGCGGATCCGACGGACGTGGACGGTCGGGCCCTCGACGGCTATGACGATGTCCGGAGTTTCCTGCACCTGTGGTGACGCCGCCTGTCGTAGCAGGTCAGGCGACGTTTGCCCTGCTCACGAGGGCTTTGAGGCGCTTGTCGGCGGCGTGCTTGTTCCGCCAGATGATGTAGCGGCGGATCATGCTGCCCTGAGCTTTGTGGGTGGGGTGGTCGGTGCCGTCGAGAGCGAAGTAGTGGCTACGTAGGCCACATGCAGGAACGGTTGTTGCCGGATTCTGGGAACGACCGTGGGAGGCTGCTGCGGGAAATGTTGGCGAGAAACAGGAACGGAGCCCGCGGGTGTCGCGCGACGGCAGCCAGCAGAGGCAGCGGCCAGGGTAGTGGAACCTCCTGGCTAGCTGCTGTCCTGGCGGTCTTCCCGGGGTGCGAAGCGGACCTGGGCCGCTAGGACGACCTCGGTGTAGCGCCCCGCCCACGCGCCCATCGCACGGATCGGGCCCAGCAGTGCGAGGCCCGCCTCGGTGAGGGAGTAGTCGACGCGCGGTGGCGCCTCGGCGTACGCCTGGCGTACGACCAGGCCGTTGCACTCAAGGCGACGCAGGGCTTCGTTGAGGACCTTGGGGCTGATCCCGCCGATGCGGGTGATCAGCGCGCGCGGCCTCATGGGTCCGCTCTCGCCGAGGATGTAAACGATCACGCTGTCCCAGCGGTTCGACAGTACTTCGAAGGCCACCCTCGCTTGGCAGTCTGCGGCGTACTCGCCGCCGCCCAGGTCCTCGCCCAGGTCTTGTGCGCCTGCCTCTACCGCCGCGTCGCTCATGCGTTCATCCTGCCCGGCCCGATGCACACCATGTGGTGTGCATCGGCGCGCCTAGCGTCCTTTCCGTCACACCTCGCACATCTCGCGACACGGGCGACAGGAGCAAGCACATGCGCATCGGCATTCTTGGTACAGGGGCGATGGCCACGGCCCTCGGCGCGGCCTGGGTACGCGCCGGCCATAACGTTCGGGTGGGCGGTAGGGACACCGAGGCGGCCTCCCACACCGCCCTGCTCACCGGCGCCTCCGAGCACGGCAGCCTCGCCGAGGCCGCGGCCCACGGGGACGTGGTACTCATCGCCGTACCGGCGGACGCCGCCCCGCAGTTGTCCAAGGAACTGGCCCCCCTGCTCGCCGGGCGGACGGTGATCGACTGCACCGTTCCCATGTCGCCAGGCGAGGACGGCCCTGCCCTGACCACGGGCGGCGCCACCTCCGTCGCCAGGCTCATCGCGGACGCCGCTCCCGGCGCCCATGTGGTCAAGGCGTTCGGGGTGTGCCACGAGAGCATCTGGACCCTGGACCGGCCGGCCTTCGAAGGGGCCCCGCTGGCGGTGCCGTTCTGCACCGACCAGCCGAGCGCCGCCGAACGGGTGACGGAGATCATCACCTCGATGAACTGCTCGCCTCTGCCCTGCGGCGGGCTCGATCGCGCTGCCCTGCTGGAGGCCACTGCCGTCTTCGCCATCGGCGTCTGGTGGTCGGGCGCCGAGGCCCGCTTGGCGTTCCCGGCCCCGGCCCTGGCCCCGGGGGCCGTGGACGACTAGCCAGGACCTTCCGGCCGATCCCGCGTGCGGCTGTGGATCGAGTGGGTCCTGCCAAGTCCGTTGCGTTGCGCACGTGAGCACAACCACGGTCCCGAAGCAAGCACCGAGGTGTTCTCGGAATTCGGCGACATCTCGGTTGCTGTGTGTGATTTGGCGTTCGGTCGCACCCGCTGGTTCACCCCCCTCGGCGTGGAGGGGTATGCGAAGCCGTTCCGCACTTCCGAGCAGCCGGGCTCCGTGGTCGCCGTGCCGCCGTCCAGCGGGCGTGTGGTGCGGTTCGGGCTGATGGAAACCCGCCTGCCCAGCAGCCCGTACGCCGGTGCCTACATCGCGGAGCCGGCTGACCACGTGTAGGCCGTCCGGGGAGGAGCGGGGGTCGCGATGGTGGCCCCCGCTTCGGTTTGTCCGAGGCCGGTTCGCCTCCCCCGAAGGGGTGATTTTCGCCCTCGTGTACGCGTAGGCGACTTGTGCGGTGCGCCTCCAACGTGCCCTGAAATAAGGGCTATTGATAGCAAACGGGATCTTTCGGCATCTTTCGGGCTCGGCCCGGTCGTCGGGCTGCTCGTGTGCGGATTGGAGTGGGGTTCATGGTGCGTGAGGTGTTCGACGAGGGGCAGGCGGCGGGCTGGCTGCGGGTGCCGGTCGCGGCGTGGCGGTGGGCGACGGGTTCGGGTCTGGTCCCGGCGGCGGACGTCGGGCCGGGCCGTTGGTCGCGTGCGGTGGTGGAGGCCGCCGACCCGGAAGCGGTCCGCGCTGCGCTGCGGGGGATCGAGGCCGGGGTGGCGGCGGACCGGCTGACGGAGGCCCTCGGGGTGCCGCTCCCCCTCGGTATCCCCACAACCACCCGCATGACCCAGACCCAGATCAGGGCCGCGACGGAGTCCTGCAGGACCGCTCGGCCACTCTCATCCGATACTCGGTGATGAGGGTTTTCGCGGTGGCGCCGGGCGGGACAAGGACGTACGCCACGGCTGCCGCGGTGTGGGCTGATCCGGGCGGGGGCGGGTTTTTGCGGGTGTGGGCTCGTCGGGGCAGCGGGTGCACCCCTGACGTACCCGTGTTTCGGGGCAGGACGCACGGAGACAATTACGAGTGGCACACCGTCGGCCTTCTCAGGCCACGGCGGCTGGATTCCGGGGCAGGGGGGAGCATGTCGCGTGCGTGGAAGGCCGCGGCCATCGTGGTGGCCTTGGCGGGAACGGGCTCCACACCATTGATCTGGGCACTGGACGGTTCGGACGCCGGACAGCTCACCGGGGCGTCCATCCAGGCCGCCGTCGGCATCGCGGCCCTGGTCTGGGCACTGCTCCAGCCCCGCGCCCCCCGCGACACGACGCCCCGTACGGAGGACACGGCGGTGCGGACCGGTACGGCGGACGCGAGCGGCGGTGCGCGCGCCGTCTCGGGCATCAGGCGCCAGCCGGGCCAGGGCAGCAGCGGTTCGGCGAAAGCCGAGGACACCGGCAACGCCAGAGCCACCGGCGAGAACAGTCGCGGAGTCAGCGGCATCGACACCTGACCTGCCCCTCGGCGGTCAGACCCTGGCACCCGGCAACCAGCCGGCCCCCACGGTTGAGAGCAGAGCCGGCCGAAGGCGAGGGACATCCGCTCATGACACTAGGAGACCACCAGCCCGGCGAACCGCCCCCCTCCGACCCCGCCGACGAGCAGCAGACAGCCGCCGGCACCACCCCCACCCCCACACCCGCATCCACGCCGACGACCGGAGAGGCCCCCGGCCCCACGATCCACGTGTCCGGGACCGGGAACGTGAACGCCTCCCATGGAGCCTTCGCCAGCTCGGGCTACGTCGACCACGTGACCGTGGTACAGCCTCGGCGATCCCCCAAGGACGCGCAGGGCAGTCCCGACGTCCCGGCACTCTGGGAGCTCCGGCGACGGCGCATGGCCGGTGCGATCATGCTCGGGTGGGTCACACCCCAGCTCCAGGACGCCCGCAAGCGGCTGCACCTGGTCGACGTCCCGATGACCCTCGCCATCAGCACCGACCAGCCCACGCCGCTTCCCCCCGGCACCCCACCACGCGACGTATTCGAACGATCCGCTCGGCAGCTGCTGATCCTCGGGGAGCCGGGCGCGGGCAAATCGACCCTCATGCTGCGCCTGATGGAGGACCTGCTCCGCGACGGCGATCCGTGGACGACACCTCTGCCCGTACCGGTCGTCGTACCGCACGACCGTCCCGCCCCCGCCGACGTGACGGACTGGCTGATCCCCCAGGTGACCGCCTGGTTCGACCTGAAGCCCGCCGAGGTCGCGGCACTGCTCCATTTCGGCCTGCTGGTCCCGTGCCTGGAGGGCCTGGACGCCGTCGCCGAAGCCCACATGGAAGGATGGGCAGCGGCTGTCACCGAGCACCTTCACCGGCACCGCGAGCAACCGATGGTCGTAGCGAGCCGCGAGGCGACGGCGCAGGCCATGCACCTCGGCTCGGCCCTCACCGGCAGCGTCCGGATCCAGCCCCTCACCGACACACTGCTCGACGATGCCGTCGCCTTACTCGGTGACAACCGCCACCCCGTCCAGGACCTGCTCGCCGACAACCCGGGCATCAGAGAATGGTGTACCACCCCGCTGATGCTGGCGGTGGTCGCCGCAGTGGACCCCGGCGACTGGGACGCCCCCTCGCACGACGAGGTCCTGCAGTTCGCGGTCACCTCGTCCGACCCCCGCCACCTTCAGGCGACATGGGAATCGGCACAGTCCAGGCAGCACCTGCGCGAGCAGTACGCGGCCCTGCGGCACTACATCAACAGCCTGCTGCGGGAACCCGCCCCTGCTCCCGCCACCCCACTCCGCAACCCCCGCAACACCCGCAGGACCAGCAAGAGCCGGCCGTTCGAACGACCCGTGCCTCCGGTACCCACACTGCGCTCGGACCCGAAGCTGACCCGCGGGCTGCGCGGCCTGGCGCGCGCCATGAGGTACAGCGGGCAGGAGTACTTAGACGGCGTCACCCTGCTGGCCGCCTCGGACCCAGCCGAAGCCCGCCTCATGGGTGCCCGGCACTTCGCCCCGCGGGTACGGCAGGAGATCCTGCGGGACCTGGCGATCGCCGGAATCGTTCTGAGCACCCATGCCTACTCCATGGCCCCGGGCGTCCTGCTGCTGTTCGGATGGTCGCTGCTCATGCTCCGGTACACCCAGGTGTACGGCGGGCTGCTCGAGGCTCCGGCTCTGCGCTGGGTCGGGCGCTGGACCCACGTCCTGCCCGGCCAGTGGGGCGCACCGCTGTGGACGGCGGCCCTGGGCTACGTGGTGACGTTCGCGTACGCGCTGATGACGAGGCTGCCCTCCGGGACGGCCGCGGTCGTCGCCGCCATCATGGCGGCCGCGCTCCTGGTCGTCGGAGCCGGCGCTGGCCTGGCCAAGTTCCGTACCCGCGGCACCGCGGCCGACCCGAGGCGCTCCCTGCTCCGCGTCCTGCTGCGGGGACTCGCCGCCGCAGCCGTGCTCGGCCCGGTCCACGCGGCGGCGGCGTGGTGGTGCGCGGAGCTGGCGGGGACGAAGAGCTTCTCGATCGGCCCATGGGCCGGCGACGCGGCCTTCGCCGGCTTCTACGTCTTCACGGTGTCCGGCGGATTCGCGCTGATGCGACACGGGATGGACCGGCTGCGGCTGAGCCTGAACTACGGCGTGCCCTGGCGGCTCGCGGCGTTCCTGTCGACGGCGACCGACCACGGCCTCCTCGTGGTCACCGGCAAGGGGTACCGGTTCGTGCACTCCACGATCCGTTCCGCGGTCGAGGTCGCCCTGGCCGGCCAACCCGTCGACGCATCCGCCCCCACCAGCACCTCCGGCCCTTGGGCGAGCGGGTACGACAGGCCGGACAGGCTCTTCGCCGGGGTGCTGGACGAGACGGTGGCACGGCGCGACATCCGCCTGAAGCTGGCCGGGCGCCCCGACCTCGGGGAGGAGGGCCTGCGGGAATCCCTAACGGCCCGGCGGTCCGCGGTGCTGTCCCACGTATCCGGTCACGAGGAGGCGTACCGTGCCGTGCTCCACCACACCCGGGCCGCCGACGATGCCGACCCCACGATCAGGTACTACCTCCCGATCGCCCTGGTGTGGCTGCTCCTCGGCACCAGCCCCCTCGTCCGACTGGTCGTTTACGACGGAGAGCCGGTCGGCCTCCTGGAGGGGGCCCTCAGCATCGGGCTCGTGCTCGCCCTCCTGATCGCACCACTGTGGGTCCTGGGCCTCGAAGACGACGAGCACCCCATCGCGGCGCCGGTCATCGGCACCGTGTACGTCCTCGTGGCCGTACTGTCCCTGATGTTCGCGCTCCTCGGAATCCTGGACAGCCGGTTCGGCCGGGCCTCGCCCGACGCGTTCGACGGCCGGCACCTGGTGGCGGCGTGGCTGGGGACCTTCGGCCTGCCCGCCGCGGCGGCGGCCGTCGGTTACGGCATCGGCCGGTCCCTCGACCGCCTGCTCATCGGCCGCCCCGTGAACTGGCCCGCCGCCGAAGCCGCGTTCGAGGAGTGGACGGCTGCCCTGCAACACGAGGCCCTGACCCGCGCCCACGCCCTGCTCGACGACGAACCCCGGCCGGACCCGCCCCGACGCGACGACCCCCGCGCCGACCCCGGATCACCGCCCGGGGCGTAATCCGGCACGGGCGCCACCTGCCCGCCACGTGCCGGTGAGCACGGTCCAGCCCACGTGATGAGGCGATACCTGCGGGGCGAAGCGCCTCACGCAGAGCCCCGGCCACCGGCTCGGGCGCCACGTACGGCCCGTCGCCGCGCCGCAGCGTGTCCTTGGCCTCGTGCTCGGCCTCCAGCTCCTCGACCAGGCGGGCGATGGCGTGCGCGTGCCCCTGTCCCCGGCCGCCCAGGGCGGTTCTTGCACCCATGCACTCAGCCCCGCAGGTAAGGAGCATCCGTGTACGGTCGAGGTCCGCCTCGGCATGGGGGGACATCGTGAGCCCCGGCGGGCCCGGCCCGACCTGTTTGTCAGTGGGCGGCTCTACCCTGCGGCCATGACGCCGCCCGGATTCAAGTGCACCTACCTCCAGCCTCTGTTCGCGGACGAGACGGAGACCTGCGGTCCGGGGTGACGGGGCGGGTGCGCGGCTGCCCTGTGGGGCTGGCCCACCTGGTTCCGTCGGGCTGGGCTGCCGTGGTCTCTTCAGAAGGAGACGTCGATGTAGTCGATGTCGGTGAATTCGACTTCGAGGTGGTCGGCGCGGGTTCCGCCGTCCTTGAAGTAGATGTCCTGCAGGCCTTCGGCGACGATCGCCCGAAGTTCCGGATCGCCCGCGCCTTGCTGCTGGGCGTTGAAGAGGCGCTGCGCGTAGGCGGGCGGGAGGTGGACGGTGAGGCGTCGCATGCGGCCGTCGTCGGTGGTGCCGATGGGTGCGGTGTAGTCGAAGCGGGCGCGGGTTTCGACGGTGATGCCGGTGCTGGTGGCGGCTTCCTTGAGCCGCCGGTTGCGCACCACCGGCTGCCAGCGTGCGCGCATGGCGGTGTCGATCCGGTCGGTGATCGCCTTGGGCGGGGTTTTGCGTTCGCCGGTGCGGTAGCGCTCGACGGACCGCTGGGTGATGCCGAGCTCGGCGGCCACGGCCCTGGTGGTCTTCAGCTTGCCCATCAGGAAGTTGATGCGGCCCTTCAAAGTTTTGGGCGGGTCTCGCGTGAACGTCTCGCGGCCTGCGCGTTCCAGGGCGTCGTCGATGTCCCCCACGGTTTCTATTCTCCTTCGTCGGTGACGGCGTCGCCGCCCTTGATGTGGCGGGCGGGGTTGAGGCCCTTCTCCATGAGGTCGACGGCCCACGCCATCTCCTGGACGCCCTCGAGCTTCGCGAGGCCCGGCGTCGTGCCGAGGCGGAAGGCGCCGGGGAGCGGCTTGCCGGAGGTGGTGTAGGGCAGGAAGTCGAGCGGGGAGGGTCCGCCGCTCGCGTAGACGACGCAGTCGGAGAGCACGCCGAGCGGGTACTGCCCCGTCGCCTTGGCGGTGTTGGCCAGCTTGCGGTGCATGTTGACCCGCGCTTTGGAGATGACGGCGGCCCGGATGTCGGGCCGCCAGGTCGGCCGCTCCAGCGCCGGCCACCGCTCCCCGTCGCGGTAGTGCCGTCCCTGGGGGCGTTCGCGGGGCTTGCCGATGCCGCCCTTGACCGTCGCCTTGATCGCAGCGAGGACGGCCGCCATCCCCGGGTCGATGGTCTTGTGGTGCTCCATCGCGGCGAGGAACTGCCGGTCGTCCAGATCGGCGGTGACGCCGAGGTCGGCGAGCGTGTCGGCGTAGGCGGTCTTCAAGCGGTCGTGCCACGGATCCAGGTACGCACCCGTCTCCCTGCGCAGGAACGCCTTGATGGGGGAGACGTCGTAGCCGAGTTCCTGGGCGTAGGCGAGGGTGTGGGTCTGGTACCAGGCCGGTCCCTCGGTCCGCTGCCCGGACGGCGTGAACGGCGAGGGCAGGCGCGGGTCCAGCTCGATCCCGGACAGGTCCACCAGCCAGGACCCGGGGATCTTCTTGTTGAACTTCGGGCGGTGGAAGTGGTCGGGTGCGGACAGGCCGACGACCAGGCGCGCGGAGGCGGCGAGGAACGCGGTGTTCAGGTCCAGCCCGACCGCGTACGGCAGCAGGCACTCCTCATCCGACAGCAGCTGCGGGTCCCGCACCCACTGGTACGCCTCCTCGTCGAGGAACCCGCCGGTCCAGCCCTGCGCAACGGGGTGTTCGGCGGGGGCCTCCGGCGGGGTGGGGTCCATCGACTCGGTGCCGAGCGAGCCTGGGTTGTAGGGGACTCCCACGCACCCGTGGTCTCGTTCTTGACGGCGCGGGTCGGCGGCCGCAGCGCGGTCATGCTCCAGCCCGGAGGTGGCGGTGGAGCCGCGCGGGGTGATCACCCGGGCCGCGTACCCAGCACGCGGGCGACGTCGGCCGGCTCCATGTCGGCGACGCCGGGCCACGACCGGGTATCGAGCGCGTCCCAGGACAGGATCGCGAGCTGCACGCACCGCCGCCGGCCGGCCTGCGCCGGCCGGTAGATCCGCGCCCACGGCCCGAACCCGCGCTTGGTGAGCTTCCACTTCGCCTTCGCGACCTGCTTGACGACGGGGTGGTCGTCCTCCAGACGCAGGGAGCGACGCTGCTCGTGACCCTCCAGCCGCTCGGGCAGGCCCAGCCGTACGGCGGCCGCCGCGGTCAGCACGACCAGCGGGTCGGATTCCTTGCCGTTGCGGTTCAGCCGCGGCGTACCGAGCCCGGACTCCTTCAGCGTCCACTCCACCAACTGCGGAATGGTGGTGGCCGGGGCAGTCCAGCACGATGCCGTCCACGCCGTACGCGCTCCCGTCACCGTCCAGCACCACGAGCGGGCCGTGCGGGAACCGCGGGTCGACGGCCGGCAGTGCGGCGGCCTTCCTCGCCGGGCGGCGCGGCGCAGCCGACGGCCCGGCCGCCGCCACCGGGGCCTTCACGACCGGATCCGGCGCCGCGGCAGTGGCGCCAGCGGCGGGCCGGACAGAATCGGCGGGCTGCTCCGTGGGCCCGGTGAACGCCTCCGCAACCGCCGCGGGCACCGGCACGGGTGCGCCCTCCAGCAGCCGCAGATAGGCCTGCAGGCGCGGCGGCCTCGGCTCGGAGCGGCCGTTCTCCCAGTTCTTCACCGTCTGCGGAGTCGACTTCAACGCGGCCGCGAGCCGGGCCTGCGTGACACCGGCCGCCTCACGCAGCCGCGCCCGCTCCGCCGGAGACGGCAACCGCGGCTCACCCTCCAGCAGCGCGTCCACCGCATCGAACAGCTCTTCCTGGCTCGGCATGGCCCACCTCCACCCGAACCCTAGTAAAATTAACCCCAGCTAAATGTTGGATTTAACCCTATCGCTCTCGTGTTTTCGGGTTGTGTCGCGGAGCCCGGTACCCAACTGCACTGGTTGTCGGAGGCGCCCGGGTGTGGTGCCGTGTGCGCGGGCGGGGCAGGGGGAGGTGGGCTCGGGCGGGGCTTGTTGTTGGTCACTCGTTGATGGACGCCCTGTAGCCGGGGCGTCGAGAACATTGACAGTCAGCGAGCACCTGCCGCTGACGCGAGTGACGACTGGTCAGGTCATTCTCACGCCGAATACCACCTTTAGCCCCGATTGCTGCGCCGTGCCGCTGCAGCAGGTGCGTCAACTTTGAGGGTGGCGAATTCACTCTTGTCGGGGATGGCTGCAAAGGCGCAACGGGGACTTTCGGTCATGACGGGGCGGGCTGGAGAGGGGCGGGAGGCGTGCGTGGTGGCTGCGGTGGCCTTGGCCTCATCCATGACGGTGTCGGGGGGAAGGGGTCCCGCGGGCGGTTCCGCAAACGTACTTCGCGGGATTGGCCAAACCCCTCCGTTCGTCACTTTACGTGTTCGGTCGAATGCGGTGCGCTACGGGACGTTCGGCTCCGCCACGGCACGCACTGTGCGGCCGGCCGGCGGCGCATTCCAGAAGCGTCCCGAGGGGAAAGAACCATGACCACACCTCCCGCTGCTCCGCTCCGCGTCGCCCTGGCCAATGGCAGCTTCGAACAGCCTGCCGTGACCGATGTGGAAATCCTGCCGGACGCCTCACAGACGCAGGCGGCCAAGCGGGTCCCGGGCTGGCTCACCACTGCCTCCGACCGCAAGATCGAGCTGTGGCATTCGGGCTTCAACGGTGTACCGGCGGCCGACGGTGCCCAGTTCGCCGAGCTCAACGCCAACGAGGTCTCCACGCTCTACCAGGACCTGCCGACCACCCCCGGTACGAAGCTGTACTGGCGGCTGTACCACCGCGGCCGCCAGGGGAACGACACCATGGCACTGGACATCGGCGCGCCGGGCTCCGCGGCGGAGCAGAGGCGCTTCACCGACGGCAACACCGCCTGGGGTTACTACACCGGCACCTACACCGTCCCGGCAGGCCAGACCCTGACGCGCTTCGCCTTCCGTTCCATCTCGGCTGCCGGAGGCAACCGGAGCGTCGGCAACTTCCTGGACGGCATCTTCTTCGGCACCGCTCCCTACGTGGTGCTCGCCAAGACCGCCATTCCCGCGGGGCCGCTGGAGGTGGGCGACATCGTCACGTACCGCATCACCGCGAAGAACGAAGGCGGCGGCGGGGCCGAGAACCTCATCGTGAGCGACGTGATCCCGCAGGGCACGACGTACCTGCCCGGCTCCCTGTGCATCGTCGACGGCCCGAATGCCGGAGCGAAGAGCGACGCGCAAGGAGACGACCAGGCGTACTACGACGCCCAGGCGGACAAGGTCGTCTTCCATCTCGGCAACGGTGCTTCCGCCGTGGAAGGGGGCAGCCTGCCCAGCACCGAGACCTTGCCGGCAGGCACCACGGTGGAGTACCGGGCCGTCATCGACCGGGCCAGCGCCGGCAAGCAGATCAGCAACACCGCAACCGCCTCCTACGAGAACCGGCTCGGTGACACGCCGGAGCCCCTGACGTCCACCTCCAACGAGCAGGTCACACAGGTCAAGCCGGCCGCCGACCTGACCGTGGCGAAAGCAGCCGACGCCACCACCGTCACCGTCGGCCAGACGGTGACCTACCGCATCACCGTCCACAACACCGGCCCCAACGACGCCACCGGCGTCACCGCCACCGACCAACTCCCCGACGGCCTCACCTTCCTCTCCGCCGAAGGCCCCGGAAGCTACGCCCCGGCCACCGGGCAGTGGACCGTGGGTGACCTGGCCGACGGCGCCACCGCCACCCTCGTGCTGCGAGCCAAGGCCACCAAAGCCGGCCTGATCAGCAACACCGCCACCGCCACCGGCAACGAAAAGGACCCCGACACCACCAACAACACCGACACCGTCAGCGTCTGCGTCGAACCGGCCCCCTCCTGCTGCGACCCCTGCGCCGGCCAGGAATAGCCCCCAGCCAATCGCCACGAGGACCACTCGCCGACAACTACTCCCGGCCCAGCCCTGCGGAAGTACACGGCCGGGAATAGGGCTCCGGGGCCCTACCGCTACCGTCCGCGACCGCATGAGCTGTGGCGGCCGGTCCCGCGACGGGACGCGTGGTATCCCCAGGATGCGTGTCCGGCGGGCCTGGTGGGCATTCGCCTGCGAAGACCGGTCGGCTGGAGTCGGGGGATCCGCTGTGAAGCGAGGTCCCCTAGAGGCTCCGCCCCCGCATGCCCCGGCCGGCCCCCGCTGGTCGGGGTTCTTCGGCTCGGAGCGGCCGTTCTCCCCGGTTGTTCACCGTCTGAGGCGTCTTCAACGCGGCCGCGAGCCGGGCCTGCGTGACACCCGCCGCCTCACGCAGCCGCGCGCTCCGCCGGAGACGTCAACCGGGGCTCGCCCTCCAGCAGCGCTGTGTCGCGCGGCCCGGTACCCAACTGCACTGGATGTTGGGGCCGCCCGGGTGTGGGCGCGTGTGCGGGCGGGGCAAGGTCGCAGACGGGATCCGGCCGGCCGGTGGGTAGGGACGGGGGAGAGGGCGGTGTGCTGGTGCACTGGGACTGGTGGACGGTGGATTTCTGGCCCACCTGTCCGTGGTCCGCGAGGCGGCCGTGCCGCTGCCCGAGCCGCTGGCCGCGCTCCTCGTCAAGATGACCGAGCAGCTGACTGCCACGGCCGCCAACGCGCCGTTGGCCGCGCTGCGCGCCGCCGGTGTGCTGGAGCGGATCACCGCCCGGGTGAGCCGGGAGACCGCCGGCGCGCTGCGCGACGACGGCATGTCCGCCGAAGCGGTAGCCACCGCGCTCGGCACCACCCGCTCCAAGGCCCTGGTCCTGCTCCTGACCGCGCAGGACAGGTAACAGCACGCACCACAGTGTCCCCACTCGGCGGGATGTCCGCGTCTGGAGACGTGACCTCGGTTGTCCTGGTCAGGTTTCGATGTACGCGACCACGACGACGGTGCGCAGTGCGGTGACGCAGCTCGGGCCCCGTGCCGACGGCGGGAATGGGCTCACCGATCTCCGGGTTCACGGAGATGGCAACCAGGGCGCGGTCCAGGGCATGAACTGCGTGCTCGGTGGTGAGGTCTTCGAGCTGTCGCTGATTGCGATCCTGGCGCGTCGTGGGGCCATCAGGCGACGGCCGGACGCTGGGCGGCGAGGCGGGCGAGATGGGCCTCGCGCAGTTCCTCCCAGGGCGTGCACTCCTCCGCCGAGGGCAGGCCGTTGGTGGCGATGTCCTCAAGGACGGCGGCGTGATGGGCTGCGTTTGTTTGTCGTTGTGAGGCCGCGTTTTCGTTGTCCGTGTGGGTTGTCGGGGTCGGGCTGCTCAGCGGGGTGTGGACCGCACTTTCGACGGCAAGGTCGAGGTCTTCACCGCCGACGGACCGACCCGGCACCCGGGCAGCGCCTACCTCGCCGAAGCCGCGACACCGGCCCAGCGCCGCACCCTGGCCCGGGTCCGCGAGAGCAAGGCCCGCGCATTGAAAGCGGACCTGAAAGCAGCCGAGAAGCTGAGCCGGACCCGCTACACCGCGACGACCACCCCGAGCACGCCCCACCCGCGGCGATCGGTCACCGGGCAACAGGCCCAGGAAGAGATCAGCCGCGCCCGGGCGGTCGACCTCGAACTCGCCAAAGATCCGCCGGGACACCTATCAAGGTGTTTACGAGTCGAGGCCGTAGCAGCGAGACCGTCCGCGCCCGGTCAGGCGGTATGGGCAGCCGCGCAGCGGGGTACGGGTGTGGCGTGGGAAGCGAACGGCTGGTGTTCGACGGCTGGATCGCCGCCGTCGGCACGGGGTCCGGTACGCGCGTGATCGTGGGCCACTGGCCGCGGTCACCCTTCGGGCCGTTCAGTGACGTGATGCTGGAGCGCGCCGACGGGTGGCGCACGCTGCTCGCCCCCACCGCCCGGACGGCGGAGTACATCGCCGGCACGTACCACTTCGACGAGGTACGGACGGACCCCGTGAGAGTCCAGATTCGCGACAGCGCGTGGGACGTCGCGGCGGGACCCCTGGACCTGCGCTTCCGGGTCGGGCATCAGGGAGTCCTCGGCCTGGCTCTGCGGGCTGTCCCCTGGCCGCTCGCTCGACGGCCGCTGTGGGCGGCCGTGACCGACGTTCCCGCACGCCTGATGTCCGGCGTACGGACCCGGGGCAGCTCGCGCCCAGGATGTCGCCAGTGGTACGCGGCAGGCGGCCTGTGGCCGATCGTGACCGCGCGGACCTGCTTCGACGGGACCGACCTCGGCGCACTGGCTCCTGTCGTGCCGCCCGTGCGCTTCGGCTTCGCGTCGGCCCCCGCGTCACCGGCACTGGTGCGGGTGCTCTCCACAGTCGAACGCGCCGTCACCTGAGCCCGCCGCAAACGCTGAACGCTCACCCTCGTACCTCCTGCGGACGCGCTGGGCCACGCTCGACGGATACCCGCGCCAGATCGCGCCCATCGGGTCGGCGTCGAGGCGTGGGTGCGGGAGTGGGCGGGGACGTTTCCGAGGTCGACTGGTGGGCCCGGGTCGCGGCCGCGTAGGTCTGGTGATGGGCTTCGGATCCGGCGGCCTATCCCGTACCTCGCGCCGATCTGGCCGTAGCCGCGGACTGCGAGGGGTGCCACGGGTGGGGAACCGTGATCACTGTCGGGGGGCGTTGCCGGTGGCGGAGGGCCGGGGTCCGGCGGCGCGGCGGAGCCGGTTGGCGATCGCGAGTCCCAGCCCCTCCTCCACCGGCAAGGACGCGATGATGAGGTCGCACCCTTGCTGGTCGAGTTCGCGCAGGAACCCGTACAGCCCGCGCGCGTAGGCGGCCATCGAACCGGGGACTGCCACCACGGCGTGCGCCTTCACCGGAGCGCCGGCGAAGGAGGGAGGGAGGAAGACGCCGACCTGGTGCCCCAGCTCCTGCGCGAGTTCCGCTTCGGCGACGACCTTCTCGGGCTCGACGAGGACGACCCGCGCCCGAGGCGCGTAGTGGGACGGATGCTGGCCCGGAACCCGGACCCGGCTCGCCGTAGGGATCGCAAGCGGATACCCCAGCGCCGCTTCGAGGGCCTCGCGCGTCACCCCGCCGGGCCGAAGGACGCTCGGGGCATCGCCCGTGACGTCGACGATGGTCGATTCGACGCCGACCTCGCAGGGCCCGCCGTCCAGTACGAAGTCGACGCCATCGCCGAGCTCGGCACGGACGTGGTCCGCCGTGGTGGGGCTGACCGAGCCGAATCGGTTGGCGGACGGGGCCGTCACACCGCCGCCGAAGGCCGACAGCAGCGCGAGTGCGACGGGGTGGTCGGGCACGCGCACGGCCACCGTCTCCAGGCCACCCGTCGCCTCCAGGGGCACCCGGCGGCCGCGCCGCAGGACCAGCGTCAGCGGCCCCGGCCAGAAGTGTTCGGCCAGCAGGCGCGCGGTCGCGGGCACCTCCTCAACCCAGTCGCCCAGCTGCTCGGCACCGCCGATGTGGACGATCAGCGGGTGCGAGGGCGGGCGACCCTTGACCTGGAAGATACGCGCGACCGCGGCGGGATCCTCGGCGTTGGCGCCCAGGCCGTAGACGGTCTCGGTCGGGAAGGCCACCAGGCCTCCGGCGCGCAGCACACCGGCTGCCTTTTCGATGTCACTGGTTCTTGCCGTCACCCTCGCAATCCTCCCACTGATCCAGATCCAGCTCTCCGCTTTCCGTGGTCTCGTCGGCGCATGACGCCGAACCAAGGCCGACGGCACCGCGTGCGGAACACCGCCAGGACGGCCCCGGACTCCCGTCTCGCCCATCTCGGACAGCGTGGCCTGGAAGCCGTCGCCCCTCTCTTCTCTGAGGACAGGCCCGACGAGGCCGCGAACGCGCATATGGCCGCCCTCCGCCTCCACCTCGACGCGGCCCGCACCGCCAGCGACTGGGGGCCCACGGATTTCCGACAGGGCCCCGGTCCGGCCCGTCACCGTTCGCCGGCCAACTCGACGCCGAACGGTGGCTGGACGCGGCCGACCGCGAACTCCTCGACGTCATCGGCTACGCAACCGCGCACGGCGAAGGGGACCTTGCCTGCTGGAACGCCGAGGCATTGTGCGACTACTTCGTACGGCAGGGCCGCTACGACGAATCCCGGACGGGCCTGGAGACGGCACTCGCCTGCGCGGACCGAGCCACAGACGGGCGAACGGCCCCCGCCCTGCGCAACTGCCTCGGCTACACCGGTGTGCAACAGCGACGCTACGGGCAGGCCCTCACCTGGCACACCGAAGCGCTGCACCTCAGCCGCGAACGCCACGAGCCCCACGAGGAGGCCCGGGCCCTCGCCGGGCTCGGGTCGGTGGCCCTGAGCCTCGGCGAGGCCGAGCGGGCGAGCGCGCATCTCACCGCGGCAATCGACCTGTCCAAGCGGCTCGGGAACGCCTGGGGCACCTCAATCGCGGTTATCACGCTCGGCCGCGCCCACTACCTGAGGGGGCGCGACGACGAAGCGCTGGCCTCCTTCACGGAGGCTCACACGCACCCCGAGCCTGGTCTGGGATCGCGCATCCGCGGCCTCGCGCTGAGCTGCGCGGCGGACGTCCGTCTGCGGCTCGGTCACCTTCCTGCAGCTAGGCGCAATCTCCTGCGGCGATCGATCTCGGCCTGTAGGCCAAGGTCGCCTTCGTGTGCGCGCGCAGCTTGACCCGGCTTGCGCGAGTACGGGTAAAGAGCCCCGGACCTCGCGTCCGGGGCTCTGCTGTGGCCGGCTGTTCACGGCCCTTCGAAGGAGTCAGTCCGTCTCGAGGTAGGCGACCAGGACAAGGGTGCCGAGGGCGGTCGGCACCGTTCGGGCAGGACTACTGGCTGGGGCCCGGCGAGGCATTCATGGTCACGTCGTACGGGCACTGGGACGACCACCCCTTCGAGACGGCCCATGAGCCGAACCGGATTACCGTCTGGGCCACCTCGTGGTTCGCTACGGTCTCCGACGCCGATGGCAACGAGGTCCCGGGCGGGCACGAGCGGCTGGAAGGCATACACGAGTAAGCCTGGCAGCTGCGATGGTGTTGATGCTGGTCGGGGGCTGTTCCGGGGGGTGAGGGCACTGTTTTGGAGGTGAGAGATCGGTGGGGATCGCTGTCTGGGGCCTTTATCGCGGCAAGTGTGACGCTGTCTCAGCCACGGCTCGACCCCAGCCCTGCGCCCCGCGGACGCCATGGTTCCCGCGGCCGTTGCGCAGCCGGCCCCGCCGCACCCGCGCCCGCGGTGCCGGTGGGGTTGTGCGTGTTGTGCGGGCAGCCGTGCGCGGGGGAGCTGGACGGGTTCCCGCAGCACTTCAGCGCCGAGGAGTGCGCGGCCGCCGTCGCCGCCGCGAACCCCACCCCCGGCCCTTCTCCGGCCGCTGCTCCGGCCCCGGTTCCAGCCCTGCCGCTCCCTACGGAGCCGGCCGTGCAGCCGGCCCAGCCCGAGCCGTCACCCGCTGCGCCTCCGGCACCGGAGCCTGCGGCCGCGGCGAGGCCGCGGAGCCCGCGTACGTACGCCTCGGAAGACCTGATCGGCCGGATCACCGGTCGCGTCCACGACGTCCTGGCCGAGCACGAGGGCGATGTCGACGCCGCCCAGGCCGAGCTGGTCAAGGGCGCGATCCCGGACGTGATGGCCCTGTTGGAGGCGTCCCGGCTCGGTGGCCGGTACGAGCACTCCGAGTTCCCGCCCACCGCCGAGATCCTGCGCAAGCGCTCCCAGAAGGGCGCGGACGAGATCTGGGAGGGCCGCCCGAAGTGGCGCAACGCCTCCGCCCTGGCCGCCGCGAAGGCCGGCGCCCAGCTGGAGGTGACGGCCCTGGACATGAACGCCGCCTACCTCTCCGCCCTCAAATGCTGGCTCCCGATCGGTCAGCTCCGCGAGGCCACCACCGGCATCCACGACCCCAAGAAGGCCGGCGTCCACCTCATCAGCCCGGCCGAGTGAACACCTCGATCTGCCCAACCCGTTGGGCAACCGGATGGAGCCGGGCGAGTTGTGGGTGAGTGAATCCACGCTCCGCCTCCTCCTCGACTGCGCCCGCCAAGGCCTCGCCGACGCCCCCACAATTCACCGCTCGCTCGTCTCCGGAGCCACCGAGGGCCTGCTGGAAAAACTCCGCCGCGCCCTGGCCGAAACCCGGAAAACCGCATTGGCAGAAGGTGACGAACTGACCGTCGCCTACGTCAAATCCATGTATTCTAAATTGGTATCGACGGTGGGTGAATCCACCGCGAACCGTGAACTCCGCCGCCCGGACTGGATGCACATCATCCGTGCGAAAGCGTTCGCGAATCTGTGGATGAAGGCCAATAAGGCTCACAAAGCCGGATTGCAGGACGTGGAAATCTCCGGAACGGACGAACTGCACGTGATTGGTGACTGGCGGTCGGTGTTCTCCGAGGGCCGGGACCTGAACCAGGTGAAGGAAAAGCAGACGTACATTCTCGGGGGTAAGCGCTGATGGCCGGTTCCGAGGACCTGTGGGCCCGCTGGGGCGACTGGCGCAAGCACGACGCCCGCGGCATGAAGGGCGGTGAGGCCCTGATCCTGGAGCTCAACCGGATCGTCCACTCCTCGGGCATCGTCTCGCCCGTCACGTCCCGCCGCGGCCTGGCGGCCCGCCTGCGCTATCTGGACTCCCCGGCCGGCCGTGAGGCGCTGGCCGAACAGGGCGTCACGGCCCGTACGGTGCGCTCCTGGATGCGGGGGAAGGCCAGCCCCTCCCCGGTGAGCCGGGAGCGGATCGACGCCGCGTACTGGGAGCGCCGGCGGCAGAACCTGATCCGCTCCGGCTGGCTCGTCCGCCACCTCGACAACGACGGCCGGGGCCGCCGCATGGAGATCTACCCCGTCGACCAGAGCCACGTGGATTCCAAGTACAGCCGGCCCCTGAACGACCGCTCCATCACCGTCCGGTACATCTGGCCCGACCTCGTCCACGCCTGGGCCGCCCGTAACGAGGCGATGGTGGACGAGATCTGGGACGACGTCATCACCGACCTCGACTCCGACTACGCCGCCTACGCCTACGTCTCCTCCATCGGCATCGGAGCCTGACCCCTCACCTGACGGAAGTGGCTGAGGCCGCTCGTACGCGACAGGACGGCCGCCACCGGTTCGGCAGCGGCCGTCCTGTTGTTCGCCCTCCGGGCGCCTCGACGACCGAGTCGTCGCGGATCGGCATGGGGGTTCTGTCGGCCGAGGAAGCGTGGGTCGGCCGTCTGCATGTGGTGGCCGAGGAGTTCACGGCTTTGGAAGGCGGAGTGCAGGCGCAGTGCAGGCGGACAGCCAGGCGTGCCGGCCGTCCGCCTCGCTACTGCGCGTCGCGGAAATCGTAGTAGTCCTTGCCCGCGACGAGGACCGAGGTGAAGGAGACGGGCAGGCCGTGCGGTCCGCGGGGCACTTCCTGGGAGGTCTGGCGGGTGAAGCCCAGCGAGACGCCCGGGACCACGATGTTCTCCGGGTCCTCGGTGTCCACGGTCGCGCCGCGCCCGGTCAGCTCCGCGAGGATCGTGTCGGCGGGGTCCGCGAAGACATCATGACCGTCCAGGAGGACGCGCGTGGTACTCCGGCGGCCCTCGCCGGGCCACCACAGCTCCACGGCCGTCACATGGTCCTCCGCATCGAAGAACACCGTGTAGCCGACCCCGTCGACATCGCCCATGAGCCGGCGCGCGCGCCGGGAGGTCGGGCCGACGACCCGGGGCTCGCCCCAGGGCTGCAGCGCGGCCACCGCCTCTTCGTACGTACTGCCGAGGTGCACGGGTCCGGCGGCGGCCGGCGGTGTCAGGAGCAGATCCATATTGCTTCTCCGATTGTCTACTTGAGCACTTCGTAGTCTATTGTCCACTCCCGCTTCTCGAGCATCTTCTGGAACTTCTTGTTCACCTTGAGGCTCTCCACCATGTCCGCAATGTGCGTGTCGTACTTGTCGCCGTACAACTCCCGGATCTCGTCGATGTCCATCTTCATCGCGAGGTCCCACCGGCCGGCGTCGATCAGCGCACGCTGGTCGGCCCGCCACTTGATGGACTCCGCGCTCGATCCGGTGCTCGTCACCCCGCGGTGGTCGTCGTACTCCATCCGGATCGCCGGGCCCATGCCGGCGCCGCCGCCGTCCTTGTTGGTCTTGAAGCCGGGCTCGTCCAGGTGCGCGTACGCATTCTTCGCCGGAATGTGGTTGACCTCCATATTGGTCTCCGTGCGCCGCGTACCGTCCTCGTTCTTCAGGTTGGCCGGGCTGAGACCGCTGTACCAGCCGCCGTGCTCCGTACAGCCCTTGGCGATGAGGCCCTCGGGGTCGGACCAGCGGTAGGGATTGACCACGAACGCGACGGGGTTCGCGGCCGCGCCCAGGCCCAGCGGGTCAGGACTGGCGTAGCGGGCCGTCTGCGGGTCGTAGTGCCGGTGGAGGTTGTAGTACAAGCCCGTCTCGGCGTCGTCGTACTGACCCGGCAGCCGCAGCGGCGTGTAGGCGGCCGCGTTGCGGTTCCAGGTCGTCGCGCCCCACACGGTGGACCGGGCGTGCCAGGCGATCCGGCCGTCCTCGTCCACCAGCTCGCTCGGCGCGCCCGCCAGGTCGGTGATGATCGCGAAGAACCTGGCGTCGATGTCCCGGTCGGCTGCCCCTTCCACGGCTGCCCCCTCCACGGCCGGCGCGCTCTGCGGCGCGCGCAGTCGCCGTTCCCACTGCGCCAGCGGGCGGTACCCGTCGTACTCCCACGTGGTGACCGTGGAGTGCGCGGTGTCGACCTGCTCGGCGAGACGGGTGCCGTCCCAGACGAAGTGCACCGAGTGCACGGCGGTGCGGTCGTCCTGCGCCATGCGGTGCTTGGCGGTCCGGCGGCCCAGCGGGTCGTAGTCGTAGCGCCACAGGACCCCGTCCGGCGTCCGGCATGAGGTCATGCGGTTCTCCGCGTCCCAGGTGTAGCGCCACGCCTCCTTGCGGCCCGACAGGGTCGTCCGGTGCCGCGCCACGGTGCGCCCCGCCGCGTCGTACTCGCACCGGATGCCCCCCGCGCCCATCAGCCGCGTCCCCCGATACGTGCGCTCGCCGCGCCCCTCGGCGCGGTGCGCGCGGTCCGGCCAGTCGGCCGCGGTCTGGTTGCCGGCCAAGTCGTACGCGTAGGACTCCTGCCAGTCCGCCGCGGTGACCCGCAGTGGGCGACCGACCGGATCCATCTCGAAGTTGAGCGTCACACCACCGAGTTCATCGGTGAGCCGGTCGAGGTGGCCGTCCGCACGGTAGCCGTAGGAGTGGGACCGCAGCGTCCGGTCGCCCGCGGTCACCTTGCGGGTGGCGAGCCGGCCCGCGGTGTCCCAGGTGGAACCGATGACGAGCGGCCGGTCCTCCCTCCCGACGGTGCGGGTCAGCTCCCGGCCTCGGCCGTCCCGTTCGAAGCCGATGCGGTGGCCGCCCACCAGGAGCGCCTCGCGCCGCCCCGCCGTGTCGTAGGAGGCCCGGGAGACGGTCCCGCCCGGCGTGGTGCGTGCAACGACCCGGCCCGTGGCGTCGTAGGCGTAGCGCATGGTGCGCCCGTTCACCGTCTCCGCGAGGATCCGGCCGAGCTGATCGCGTTCGACGGTGACGGAGCAGACGGCGGCCCCGGCGGCAGATGCAGACGAGGATGCCGAGGCCGACGTCGAGAGGGCGGACACGAGCTGTCCCGACGTGTCGTAACCGAAGCGGGTCGACACGTCGCCCACCTGCTTGCGCGTGACGCGGCCGCAGGCGTCGTACTCACTGGTGAGCACGTCACCGGTCGGGGTCGTGACGGAGACCATCCGCCCCGCGCCGTCATAGGCGTAGTCGAGGCCGCGGCCGTCGAAGTCGCTCTCCCGCGTCAGGTTTCCGGCCGCGTCGTAGGTGTAGTCCCAGGTGAGACCCTGCGGGTTGCGGACCTGGACCAGTCGCAGCTCGGTGTCGTGACGGAACTCGTAGCGGGCGCCGTCGGCACCGGTCCGCGCGGTCAGCAGGTCGAACGGGCCGTACTCGAAGCGGGTCGTGTCGCCCGCCGCGTCCGTGCGCGAAGTGCAGTTGCCCTCGGCGTCCCATGTCCAGCTCTCCGCACCGCCGTCGGGCGCGGTCGTACGCAGCGCCCACCCCTCCGGGCTCCATTGCGTACGGGTCACCGCACCCTGGGGGTCGGTGCCTTCGAGGGGGCGGCCGAAGGGGTCCCGTACGACCGAGAAGGTGTTGCCGAGCGCGTCGGTCAGCGAGAGGGCGAGGCCGGCGGCGTCGCGCGTGAGCCGTTCGACCGCGCCCGACGGGTCGGTACGGCTGATCAGCGCACCGTTTTCGTCGTGGTGGAAGCGGGCCGCGGAGCCGTCGGGAGCGACGACGGCCGTCCGGTTGCCGCGTTCGTCGCTCTCCTGGCGCCAGGTGGCGCCGTCGGGTCCGGTCAGCTCCACGAGCAGGTTCAGATCGTTGTACCGGGCGGTGGACCGGGTGCCGTCGGGGAAGTGCAGGATGGTGAGGTTGTCGTTGTCGTCGTACGTGAAGCGGGCGGTGTGCCCCAGCGGGTCGGTCCGTGCCAGCAGGTTGTCATAGCCGTCCCACTCCCGCAGCACCGTGTTCCCGAGCGGGTCGGTCTCGGCGACGACCTGGCCGAGGGCGTTGATGCGGTGGGTGGTCACGGCGCCGGTGGAGTCCGTGAACCGCGTGATGCGCAGCTCCGGGTGGCGCGGGTCGGTCGTGTACGAGAACCGGGACGAGAGCATGCCGTCCGGTCCCGTAGTGCGTATGACGCGGCCAGCGGCGTCGTAGGCGTAGGAGTACGCCGCTCCGTGGCGGTCGGTCCACGAGGTGATGCGGCCCGCCGCGTCATAGGCGAAGACCAGCGGGGCGCTGTCGGCGTGGGACACGGTCCGCAGGTTCCCGGTGTCGTCGTAGCCGAAGACGTGGAGCGTCCGCGGCCCGTCGGGTGTGCGCAGAGCGTGCGAGGTGAGGCGTCCGGCGGGGTCGGTGGTGAACTCGACCTGGTATCCGCCGTCGTGGGTGGTGGAGAGGGGGCGGCCGTCCGCCCCCCGGCGGAAGTGCACGGCGTTGCCGTTGCGGTCCGTAAGGGAGGTCAGCCAGTGGCACGCGCTGCCGTGGTACGGGTTGCCGGTGAAGGAGCGGGTGAGGCCGGAGTGGCCGTCGGAGATCGCGTACGTCACGTCGCCGAACTCGGTGCGCTCGACGAGGCGCAGCGCGAGCCGGGAGCGGGCCGCGGGGAGGACCTCGTCGCGCTCGTCACGGGGCAGGCGCGGGTAGAAGAGCAGAGAGCCGTCCTCGCGGGCCCAGACGCTCCCGCCCGTGCCGTCCACGTCGATGTCGAGGCGCTCGTCGAGGGTGGAGGCCCAGCCGGGGCCGTAGCTGCGTCCGTAGTCGTAACCGGAGATGTGGGTGCGGCGCAGGATCAGCGGCAGGACACCGGGGAGGGCGAGGTCGGTGTGCGCGAGCACCATCTGACCACTGACCACGTCCACCGGGTCGGTGGCGCAGCGGCGCCCGTTGAGGGGTACACCCTTCCCGCGCGGATCGTCCTTGACGTCGCGTGTGGACCGCGGGTCCCGGGCGGAGGGCGGGCTGTCGCTGTCGCCGCCGGAGCCGCCTTTTCCGTTGCCCTTTGCACTCGCGTCGCCGGAGCCGGAGCCATTGCGTTTCAGGCGGTTGAAGTCGTCGTGGAGGGCCTGGTCGTTCTTCTTGTGGTCGGTGGAGATCTGCTTGACCGCTTTGGGAAGGGTGGTGCCGACGTGGTCGCCCATGGCCTTGGTGGCTTTGGTGAGGGCGGTGAGGGCCTTGTCGGCGACGGGGTCGATGGCCTGGGCGATGGAGTCGCGGCCCCGGGTGCGGCCGTGGTGGGACTTGGCCTTGGTGAGTTTGGAGGTGGTCTTGCCGTGGATGCCGGTGCTGACCGTGTTGAGGTGAGTGCCGGCGCGGTCGTGTTCGGAGTGCTCGATGTGCAGGTCGACCAGGCCGGTACCGCCCCCGCCTCCGCCCCCGCCTCCTCCGGCGGAGGCGAGGTGGAGGGATTCCTTGCCGGACTGGACGCCTTCCTTGAAGCCGTCCTTGCCCGCGTTCTTCGCCTGGTCGAGGTCCACGCCGTCCTGGAAGCCGAGGGCCATCGAGCCGAGTTGGACGACGAGGTCGGCGGCCATGCCCTCCAGGGCGGCGACGGCCGGCTCGGTCATGGCCGAGACGATGTAGCCGACGGCCTCCTCCATGCACTCCTTGATGAGGCGCTTGATGACCTCCTGGGTGGCGCGCATGGCACCCGCGCCGATCAGCATCGACAGGCCGCCGGTGACGGGTATGAGGGAGAGCGCGATGCCCGCTTCGGTGGCCAGGTAGCCGAGTTGGACCAGGGCGGCGGACTTCATGGCGACCACGGCGTCGGCGGCCAGGTCCATGGCGCCGGCGATGGTGCGGGCCGCGGAGGCGAGGTCCTTGAAGTGCTTGCCCTTGACCGTGTTCCAGTGCTTGTTCAGGGCCTCGATCGACTCGCCCTTGCTCGCGGAGAGCAGGCGTTCGACGTGGTTGTTCGCGAGCTGGCCGTCGTCCAGGAGGTCCTCGGCGAACTCCCGGAGCGAGTCCGCCATGTCCCGGTAGGCGTCCTCGTCCACGTTCGGCCAGGCCACACCGATCAGATCCAGCAGTGTGTCCGCCCAATCGGGCACCGTGACAGACACGCAACCCCCGCCCTCCGTGGCCAAATTCGCTCAAACAGTCGAACAGTCCTATCATGCGACCGGCCTGACGGGTAATCCGCATTCGCAAACCGCCGGGGTCGGGGTTGAGGCGGACGGCGCAGGCGCCGCGGGTGGGCCGGGGACACAGGGGGAGGTTGGACATGTCGTCGTCTGGCGGGTCTGCTTGATCAGTACGGCGGTGGCGCGGTCCAGGAGGGCGTTCAGCGTGGCGTGTTCGGCGGACCGTGACGATCCCCGACGTGTTGGCCCTGTTCAAGGCCTCGCGGGCCGGTGGCCGGTACGAGCACTACCGAGTTCCCGCCGACCCCTGATGTCCTGCGTAAGCGCTCGCAGAAGGGTGCGGACGAGATCTGGGAGGGCCGTCCCAAGTGGCGCCATCCCGAGATCCTCCAAGCGGCTTAGAAGGGAGCGGAGTTCGAGAGGTGCGCCCTGGACATGAACGCGGCGAACTTGTCGGCGTTCAAGTACTGGCTCCGATCGGCCAGCTCCGCGAGACCACCAGCGGCGTCCACGATCGGAAGAAGTCCGGCGTCCGCCTCATCACCTCGACAGCCCGGCCGGCCGTGAGGCCTTGGCCGGGCAGGGCGTCACGCCCCGCACGGTGCGTTCCTGGATGCGCGGGAAGGCCACCCCGTCCCCGGGGTCCAGGAGCGGATTGACGCGGCGTACTGGTGGCGCCGGCGGGAGAACCTGATCCGCTCCGGCTGGCTGGTCCGCCACCTCGACAACAACGGCCGCGGCAGCCGCATGGAGATCTACCCCGTCGACCAGAGCCACGTCGACGCCAAGTACGCCCGCCCCCTCAGCGACCGCTCCATCACCGTCCGGTACATCTGGCCCGACCTGGTCAGCGCATGGGCCGCCCGGAACCGTCGACGGGTCGATGGCGCCGGGCTCCAAGGGCGTGGATGTGGTCCAGGTTCGCGGCTATCTCGTTTTCGTGGGTTCGCTGCCGATGCCTTCCCCCGGGCCCGCACCCCCACCCCAACACCCTCCGCCCCGGCCCCCGTTCCCGCAGGCCAGTGCCGTCCTCCACCGCCCGTTGTCGTAGGCTGCGCAAGCGTGACTACCGGAACCGGCGGCATACTCGCCCCACTTGAACCCCAGGACCCCCGCGAGAACGCCGGCTACCGGCTGCTCGCCCGGATCGGCGAAGGCGGCATGGGGACCGTCTACCTCTCGCACACGCGCGGCGGCCAGCCGGTGGCACTGAAGCTCATCCGCCGGGAGTTCGGGCAGGACCCCGACTTCCGGCGCCGTTTCGAGCAGGAAGTGCAGGCCGCCCGCCGGGTGCAGGGCTACCACCTCGTCCCGGTCCTCGACCACGACACCACCGGCGCCACGCCCTGGCTGGCGTCGGTGTTCGTGCCGGGGCTGTCGCTGCACGACGCCGTGAGCACCTACGGTCCGCTCCCGCTGGACACCGTCTTCCAGCTGGTCGGCTGCACGGCGCGGGCGCTCGCCTCCATCCACGCGGCGGGGGTCGTGCACCGCGATCTGAAGCCCGCCAACCTCCTGCTCGGCGCGGCCGGTCCGTACGTCATCGACTTCGGGATCGCCCGGGCCGCCGACAGTACGCAGCTCACCCGGACCGGCGGGGTCATCGGCACCCCGCAGTACATGTCCCCCGAGCACGCGCTGGGCTCCGAAGTCACCGCCGCGAGCGACCTGTTCGCGGTCGGGCTCATCGCGGCGGTCGCGGCCACCGGGCGGCATCCGTACGGGGAGGGCGGGGCCACCGCCCTCGGTGTGCGGATCGCCAACACCGACCGGCTGCCTCCGGACCTGAACGGCTACCCGGCGGAGCTGCGGCCGTTGCTGGAGCGCTGCCTGACGGCGGATCCGGCGGAGCGGATCGGTACGGACGAGCTCGCCGCGATGTGCGAACTGTTCGCCGGGCGGCCGCTGAACGATTTCGACGGCTGGCTCCCGGAGCCGGTCGGGCTGGAGATCGCCCGACGGGTGCGGGCCGCGGAGAACCCGCCGGTGCCCACGGTCGCGGACGCGGGCGCGGGTACGGGCCGCGCGGGCGTTGGCGCGGGCGGATCGGGTACGGGCGGTACGGGCGCTGGTCCCGCCGGCGCCTTCGGCGGGGTGTACGGGGCGCCGACGGTCGGCGCGCCGCCCCGGCCCGCGGGTCCCCCGCCGGCCGCCGGCCACCCGACGCACCCCCCGGTGCCGGGCCCGGCGCCCGCGCCGGCCCCCGGACCGAAGCGGTTCCGGGGCGTGCTGATCGGGGCCGGCCTCGTACTGGCCGTCCTCGCGGGCGCCGGCGCGGTCCGGCTGCTCGACGGCGGCGGCGCCGCGAAGGACGACGCGAAGCAGGAGGGGCCGGTCGCGCCCGCCTCCTCCGACCAGGCGCAGGTCCAGGCCCCGGCTCCGGCCCCGGTCTCGTCCGGGCCCAAGACCGCGCCCTCGGCCTCCTCCTCGCCGAAGTCCGCGTACACGCCGGTCTTCCAGGACAAGCCCCTGACCCTGCGCGCGCCCTCCTCCAGCACCGGGACCCACGTCGACCTGGACGCCCCGCAGATCTTCCCGAAAGGAGCCATCGGCAAGACCCAGGGCATGGAGCTCACCTACCAGGACTGGGGCGACGCCGATCTGCGCTTCCTGACGGCCATGGGCAAGAGCACCGGCACCACGCCGGAGGAGTGCCGGGACGCCGTCGCCACCAACACCTTGGCCTCCAGGGTGGGCAAGGACGAGCTGAAGGCGGGCAAGACGCTCACGAAGGGGACGGTGCTGTGCACCGTCACCGGTGACAACAACCTGGCGATGCTCCGCATCACCGAGGTCGTGCTCGACACGAGCAAGGGGTCCATCGGCCCCATGCCGGACTACGTCACCGCACTCACCCTCTGGAAGATCGGCTGACGCCGTGGGCCGGGGCTCCCGGGGAAGCCCCGGCCCACGGACGTTGCCCTAGACGCCGGCGCCGGCCCCGGCCCGGCGCCGCGACGCGGCGAAGCCCAGCGCCACGTCGGCCGCCAGGAACACCAGCAGGCTGATCCCGAGCAGCGGTACGAACCAGCCCACGAGGGCCGTCGCGGCGGCCAGCGGCAGCAGCACCGTCACCGGCAGCTTCCGCCACGCTCCGCGCGGCTGCGGCCGGCCTGCCGACAGCTTGCGCTCCTTGGTCGGGCGGCGCAGCCACCACATGCGGTAGCCCCAGACGACCATGAACATCAGCAGCACCGCGAGCGCGGCCAGCGCCAGCTGGTTGGCGAGACCGAAGGTCAGGCCCATGTGCAGGTCGATGCCGAAGCGGGTCAGCTGGGGGAGCAGCGGGTAGTCGGCGAAGCGGAGTTCGTCCATGACCCGGCCGTCGGCGGGGTCGATGGCGACGGAGTCCAGGTGCACCGGCACCTGCTTGTCCTGCTCCTTGACCACGTACCCCTTGCCCTTCGCGGGCAGGGTGATCCGCAGGGACTCGGTGACCCCCGCGGCCCGCGCGGCCGCGACCGCGCCGTCGATGCCGATGGCGTCGGCCGGGGTGGGCGGCGCCGTCTGCGCGCCGTCGCCGGCGCCGTGCCCCGCGTGCTCCCCGCCGGCGTCCGTGGCCGGGGCGCCGGGCACCTTGGCGGCGTGCGGCCCACCGGTCGAGGGGTTCGTCTTCCACGTCGTACCTCCCAGGAACAGGGGCAGCACCCTACCGAAGCCGGGCAGCACCGCGCCCCGCCTTCGATGTGGCCCGCGGTGACATGGGCGAGCGTGCGGGTCGTCAGGGCCGGGTGCCCTGGACGATGAGGGCCGATGTGGCCGGACGTCGGCGCGTCGAGTTCGCGAGCCAGCACCTGCTCGAACCCCGCCGCGCGCATGAAGTCCTCCCACGCCTCCAGGGTGTAGCTGTACCGGTAGGTGAACATGGCCGGTCCCGCGAAGCCACCCTTGTACATGCCCTGCGGCCCGTAGGCGCCGGGGATAGCGGGCGGCTGGGGGAAGACGAAGCGTCCGCCGGGGTTGAGTACCTGTGCCTGAGCAGTTCATGACAGGGGCGTCCCCTGTGGATCTTGGGGATATGGATTGCCGGGGCTGCGGCCCGTTCCTCTGACGGACGACACCAGAACGTCAGTGGCTAACGGCACGAGCTGTCAGTGGTCAGCCACATGAGGCGTGTCAGTAGGCGCTGGCCGAGAGCCCAGCCCCGCCGATCGTGCAGGTGCCGGAGTCACCTCGGCCGTGTTGTCTACTACAAGGCCTTGTCCACATTTAGCTGCCAGGAGATCCGAAAAATGAGCGAGCTGTACCCACCGGTCGAGCCGTACGAGAAGGGGATGCTCGACGTCGGCGACGGCAACCTCGTGTACTGGGAGGTCTGCGGCAGCCCGGACGGCAAGCCCGCACTCGTCGTCCACGGCGGTCCAGGATCAGGATGCGGGACCGGGGCACGCCAGTACTTCGACCCGGACCGCTACCGGGTCGTCCTGTTCGACCAGCGCGGCTGTGGCCGCAGCACTCCCAACGCGAGCGAACCCACGACCGACATGCGGCACAACACCACCCAGCACCTGATCGCCGACATGGAGCGGCTGCGGGAGCACCTGGGTATCGACCGCTGGCTGCTGTACGGCGGCTCGTGGGGCTCCACCCTGATCCTGGCCTACGCCGAGACGTACCCGGAGCGGGTGTCGCAGATCGTCATCCCCGCCGTCACCACCACCCGGCGCTCCGAGATCGACTGGCTCTACCGCGGGGCGGGCCGCTTCTTCCCCGAGCAGTGGGAACGCTTCGTAGCGGGAGCTGGCGGCACACCGCGTGACGGTGACATCGTCGCGGCCTACGCACGCCTGATGGAACATCCGGACCCCGCAGTACGAGAGAAGGCCACAGCCGACTGGTGCGCCTGGGAGGACGCAGTCCTGTCCGGGGAAACGAACGGCACCTCCAACCCCTACGGCGACCGCCCGCCGACCGCGCAACTGGCCCTGGTCCGCATCTGCTCCCACTATTTTCCCACGGCGCCTGGCTGGAAGAAGGCACACTCCTGCGCGACGCACACCGGCTGGCCGGCATCCCGGGCGTGCTGGTCCACGGCAGACTCGACCTGGCCGGCCCGCTCGACACCGCATGGGAACTCGCCCGCGCCTGGCCCGATGCCGAGCTGACCATCGTCGGCAACGCAGGCCATCTGGGCAGCGACACAACCCGCGCCCATGTACTCAAGGCACTCGACCGATTCGCTCGCCAGGAATGAGACCAGACCGCGCAGCGAGTCACTGACACCTCACGTGTCGCCGACCGCGGACACTTCCGTGTCGCCCGGGGGAGCTGTCACTTCCCCGGGCCCGGCCTTTATGGAGTCGTGCGGTCGCCACCGGCATCGACCCGGATACCTGCTAGGTGCAGACCCCAGACGGCGAGGACCTGATGCCGGTGGCCCGAGCGCGCGATGATTTCCCGGCTGCCGGGCGGCGCACCTACCGAGATCCAGGGGAGGGCGCCATCGCATTAAGGATCCGGCGCTTCCCCGCAAGCCGTCGCTGCAAGATGGCTTGCCCAGCCCCCGCGTCGCGTACCCCCCCAGCGCTCTGGGCGTACTGACATGAAGGTGAGAGACCGAAAGCAGGGTCTGCTCCGTGATCGGGGTTCAGCGGGTTTCCTCGTCGGTTCTGGCTTGCCAGTAGGCGGCGCCTTCTCGGGTGGCGAGCGTGTCGGGGTGGATCGGGCCGAGCAGGCGCAGACAGCTTTCCAGGAGTGCCGATTGCGTGGCGGCAGCCCCGGCCGGCTCTCCTGCCGTACCTCTCTTGTAGGCGAGGTCCGCCCAGGCTTGCAAGGTGTGGGGATGGTCGGGTCCCAGGCTGTGGATGCGCTTCTTCAGCAGTTCTGCAGCTGCGTCGACAGCATCCTCTTGGCTGGCCTGTTGTTCAGCTGGATGGCTTTGGTGGTTGTTTTTGAAGGCTGGTTTTGGGGTCTGACTGGCTGGATGATCTGGGTCGTGGGTTCTGGTGGGGTGGGCCGGCGGTACTGCCGTGAGTGTGGTGATTCGCTGCCGTTGTCGTTGGCTCTGGACGCGGTGTTCTGTTCGTCTCGGTGCAGGTCGCGGCGGTGGCGGAGGCTTCAGCGGGCTCGCCTCAGGGTGGTGGCGATGCAGCGGGGTGAGCTGGCCGTATGCCCGGTATGTGGCCGCGGTTGGACGGTTGGGGTGGAGCGGCAGCGGTCGGCTCGGTACTGCTCGCCGCGGTGCCGGGTGAGGGCCTTCCGGGACCGGACGTCGCGGAATGGTGTTACAGAAACGCCGTAGCCGAACGGCGCGAACGAGGGCATGCCGGTGGTGTCACATGTTCGGGGGCGCCATGGAGTGCTTCGCGCCGTGGGTTCGCGCTCTGCCGGTCGATGTCGTGGACGCATCACGCTGACAGGGACCTGGAACGGAGTGCCCTGATGGGCTGCTACCGGCGGCCGGCTCCGGACCGAGTGGAGTGGTGGGGATCATGGCGGACATGGTCGGGAACGTGACCGTGCAGCGTTACGAGCAGATCGTCGCGGCCGGAGTCGAGCTGGTAGAGCAGGTCACCGGTGCCGGGTCCCCCGAGTGACCTGGGACTTCCTCAGCCGGGTAGCGGCAACCAGCTGGCTGGACTGGAGCCCGGCCGGCCGGGCTTCCATCAGAGCGACACGGACCAGGTCGCCGTAGTGCTCAGCGAGCGGGAGTATCTGGCGGCGAGCCATCGTCTACTCGCCCTTGAGGAGCTGGGCGAGCTGCTCGTCCAGGGTGAACACCCCGGCGTCGATGGCCGACTCCAGCCAGTCGGCCGCGGCCCTCACCCTGGCTATGCCGCGCCGGACGGTCTCCCGCTCGTCCTCGGTGAACTCCTGCCCACGCAGGCGCGGAACGAGTCGGCCGAGCGAGGCGACATAGGAGTGGCAGGAGCCCACGAGGTCCAGGTATTCGATGGTGTGCTCGATCTTGCGGACCGCCGGAACCCGCTCGCGGAGCGTCTCGCGGGCCCGCTCAGAGTTGTCGAACTGAGCCCGGTTGACCAGGAGCCTGGCCGTGTCATCCCGCATAGCTTCCCTCGCAACCTGCGGGCGCCGCAGCAGATCCGTGGTGACCTTCCTGGCGACCTCGTCGTCCCGGGTCAGCTCCGCGACCACCCGCACGCGGTCCTCCTGGCTGACCTGAGCCGCCGCGGCCGGACGGCGCAAGAGGCCTGACCCCGATCATCTGGCGCCGGCGGGACGGCTACATGTTCTCCGACGACCCCGCGGACTGGATCGAGTACGAGAAGAAGCAGCTGTTGCAGGTCCTGGGCCAGCTGACCCGGGTGATCACCGGAACCGTCACCCCGCACCTGGCCCGCCGCCCCGAGGACGAATGGGCACAACTGGTCATCGCCCAGCTGACCGGCGTCCGCGCGACCCTCGCCCAGCTCGCCAAATAGCCTTCCCACCAGGCCTTACCTCGCGAGTGCCGCCATGCCGACACCTGTTCGCCGCCGCCGCTATCCCTCCGACACCACCACGGCGGAGTGGGCTCTGATCGAGCCCCTCCTGCCGACCCCTGCCTGGCAGACCAAGACCGGCGGGCACCCCGAGAAGTGGCCCCGCCGGCAGATCGTGGACGCGATCCGCTACATCGTCGACAACGGCGCGAAGTGGCGGGCCCTCCCAGCGGACTTTCCGCCCTGGGAAACGGTCTACGGGTTCTTCACCCGCTGGAACCGGGCCGGCCACGTCACCTTCATCCGTGACCAGCTCCGGCGCCGCATCCGTACCGGCCTGGGACGATGCCCGCACCCGGTCACGCTGATCGTCGACTCCCAGTCGGTGAAGGCAGCACACACCGTCAGCCAGGACACCCGCGGGTATGACGCCGCGAAGAAAATCAACGGCCGCAAGAGACACATCGTGGTCGACACCAAAGGCATGCCCGTCATGATCATGGTGACCCCAGCCGACATGACCGACCGCGATGCCGCCCGCGAACTCCTCTGGCGCCTTCGCCTCACCCAGCCGCAGATCACCCAGGTCTGGGCGGACTCCGCCTACGCCGGCCAGCTCGTCGACTGGGCCCGGGACTTCCTCAACATCACCCTCCGGACCGTCTCCCGCCCCAAAGGCACGAAGGGCTTCATCGTCCTTCCCCGGCGCTGGCGCGTAGAGCGGACCATCGGCTGGATCATGAACGCGCGCCGCAACGCGCGAGACTACGAACGTCTGCCCCAGCACAGCGAAGCCCACCTGAACTGGTCACTCATCACCCTCATGACCAGGCGCATCGCCCGCAAGGGTCCCCGCACCGACAGCTGGGACAAGAAGACCCCTGCCACCCACTGATGCGTTCAGGGCAGCCGTTTCCGGACGGACAGCCACTCCAGGACCAAGTCATGGAGTGGACCAGGCCGGAGGTGGTGCTGAAGCCGCTCAAGCGGAGCAGTGACGTTCTTGACGCGGCGCAGGAGACTGATCAGCTCGATTGGCTGGTCCTGCCACCGGATACTCATCTCATGGGCTTGCGCCGGCGTCAGAATCACCGCACTCACGACGTCCGAGACGACGGCAGCAGCGTCCCAGTCAGAGTCGTCGGGATCCGGACCAAGTTCCTCGATCATCAGCGTCCGGAGCCCGAAGCTGTTCGCGGCCATTCGTGCCTGACCCCACGGGTCGTCGCCATGCATGCGGCTGTTGACCTGAAGCGACAGCTTGGCCCACTGCTTCCTCAACCCCGCGGGGAGCCTCCTGTCCTCGGCGCGGGACAGCGCAACCGACCGGATGTGCTCCATCTCCTGGCCATCGGCACCAGCACGATCCGCCCACTCACGGACCTCCTCGATGGAGTTCCGTGGCCATCCGCCGGTGCCCACTCTGCTCTCCATACACGAAGGATCTCTCACGACTCGCGCCACGCTGCAGGCACCCCTGGCCTCAGTTGCTCTCCTCGTGCCACGTCAGAAGCAGAACAACCGCGGCCAAGCTTCAAAAACAACCACTGAGCAACCTGTCCAACCGGCTGGGTGCGGCGGGCCGACGGGAGGAGGGCATGGCCGCTATCGAAGAAGCCACCAGCCACTACCGCCTGCTGGCCGAGGGCAATCCCGGCGCTTATCTGCCCGACCTCGCTGGCTCCTTGAACAACCTGTCCAACCGGCTGGGCGCACTGGGGCGGCGGGAGGAGTGCCTGACGGCCATCGAGGAAGCCACCAGCCACTACCGCGGGCTAGTCGAGGGCAACCCCGATGTCTACCTGCCTGACCTCGCCTTGGCCCTGAACAACCTGGCCAGCCGGCTGAGTGAGGCGGGTCGGCGGGAGGAGAGCATGGCCGCCATCGAGGAAGCCACCAGCCACTACCGCATGCTGGCCGAGGGCAACCCCGATGTCTACCTGCCTGACCTCGCCTTGGCCCTGAACAACCTGGCCAGCCGGCTGAGTGAGGCGGGTCGGCGGGAGGAGAGCAT
>NZ_JBVIWA010000031.1:0-16373 GCF_055595065.1 Streptomyces sp. NPDC040545 | reverse complement strand
ATGGCCACCATCGAGGAAGCCATCATGATCCGCCGCATGCTGGCCGAGGAAAACCCCATGGCCTTCGAAGCCGATCTGCGACGATCTCTGGAAGTGGCAGCCTGGCTCGATGCCCTCGGACAGTAGTCCCGCAGGCCAGGCGCACGCACCCCAGCCCGCTCAGCACCGTCCACACGACACCAGTTGCAGACCCTCCACCCGTCCCGGGCACCAAGGGCGAGGCTGGAGGAATACCGCAGGGTTGGAATGACGCTCCCCGCCAGCTGGCGCCAGTTCGTGGGACCGCACAAAGGCGTGAGGCGTACGCGAACGACCAGGGCCAGCCGGCTTCGCTGGTGGCGGTGACGGCCCGTTCGAACCGGCAGAAGGCGGACCAGGATCCGGCGGAGTGGCTGCCGCCGGCGCCGGATGCGTTGTGCCGGTACGGCGCGGAGTGGACCGCGACCAAGTTGCGGTGGGGCCTTGCGGTGGACGAGCTGGAGCAGGACCGGCTGCTGGAGATCGCGGCCGGCTGCGGCGGCACCGACGTGGAGTTCACGCCCGCCCCGTAGCGCGCCGAACTACAGGGCAAGGGCCGCCCGCCTGGCGTTGCGGCCCTTCCCTGTCCACGGTGGGCCCGGAGCGCTGGGCGAGGTCCCGAAGGTCGGGCCGGCCGTGTGGGCCGTTGCGCTCCTGGCCCCCCCTGGGTTCGGTATCAGTGTGTGTCGATGACCTTCTTGGCGAGGTCGATGTACTTCTGCGTGGCTGGCAAGGCGGTACAGCGCGGTCGTGTCACCGAGGTTGTCGGCCCGTCGGGCCAGGGCGTCAGCGTCCTCCAGATCCCCGGCACTCTCTCTACTCCGGGCCAGGAAGCGCAGCGTGTTTCGGTCACCGTGGTGGGCGGCGGCCTGCGGCGCTGACCTTCGGCCGAGGAGAGTCCGCAGGCCGTCCAGGGGCCAGCCTGCGGACGTACGTGCCTGCTGGGCTGCCTAAGCGGGTGGGGCGATCATGATTTCTGTTCCGAGGTTGTTCATGCGGGTGTCCTTGTACATGGTGGTCTCGCCGTCGCTCCAGCGGATGATGAGGTCGTTGGTGAGTCCGTCGCCCGTGTACTGGCCGGTGGTCATGATGACGCTGTGGGTCCAGGTCTTGTTGGGGCCGTGGATGGGCTGCTCGCTGCCCAGGCCGCCGGTGGTGGTGCCGACGTAGTTGTTGAGCGCGCCGCTGGACCAGCGGACCATCAGGTCCCATTTCTGGTTGCCCGAGTACTGGCCCGCGGTCAGCAGTGTGGCGTCCTTCCAGGTGCTGTTGGGGTCCTTGAGCTTGTATTCCTGGCCCATGGTGCCGGCGCTGACGTTGGTGAAGAGGCTGAGTTCGCCGTCGGACCAGCGGACCATGAGGTCGGTGACGTAGGTGGTGGCGTTGAAGCGGCCGGCGGCGATCTGGGTGGCGTGGCTCCAGATGGATCCGGAGGGCGCCATCTCGGTTCCCCCGTTGAGGCCGTTGGAGCCGACGTCGCCGTGGAGGGTCATCCGGCCGTCGTCCCAGCGGACCATGAGGTCGAACTGGTTGGATCCGGTGAAGTCGCCGGCGGTGATGGTGGCGACCGGTTTCCAGCCCGCGTTGGGTGCCAGGAGCTGCCGTTCGGGGTGGAAGCCGCCGTTGCCGTCGCCGGGGTAGAGCGTGACCTCGCCGTCGGTCCAGATGACGAGCAGGTCACTGTGCCCGGTGCCGGAGAAGTCGCCGGAGGCTATCTGCTTGGCGTGCTTCCAGGTCTCGCCGCTGCCGGGCAGGACGGGGCCGTCCGTCGGAGGCTGGTAGTCGGGCCGGTGGACGTTGTCAGGCCCGATGCCGTTGTCGGCGTCGTTGTAGAGGTCCTGGGCGTCCTTGCCGTAGAGCGGCGAGTACGAGATCCAGTCGACGTCGCCGCCACCGCCCATGCCCCCGACGTTCCCGATCACCTGTCCGGTGCGCGCCGAGGCGTTGTACCCCTTGATCCATGGGCCGCCGGAGACGCCTCCGTAGTAGCCCTTGCATTCCATCTTCATCTGGCGGAAGCCGTAGAACCGGCTGGTGGGGACGTCGCACGTGATGGCTTTGTGCGTGTTGTTGTTCTCGACGCTGTCGGGGTATCCCACGACGGTCACGTTGTGATCGTATGAGGTGGTGGGCGTGAAGGTCAGTGCCCCTGTGACGTTCTCGATCTGGCCTCTGGCGTTCGGTGCGACCACGGCGAAGGCGAAGTCCAGGTCGGACAGCGGACCTCTGGTGGCCTTCCCTTCGGGATACCGGGGGTCCTTGTAGAGCACGTCGACAGGGAAGACCCCGGACGGCTGCGTGCCGGCGGGCAGGCCGTAGCGGTACTGCGGCACGAAGATGCGGTGGGTTGCGCCTTTGAGGCCGTTCGCGCAGTGGCCGGCGGTGAGCACCAGATTCTTGCCCTTGCTCCGCACGACGCTCCCCGAGCAGTAGGTGCTCTTGCCGTTGAGGGCCTGGCCGTCGAAGAAGAACGTTCCGACCATGGGCAGACCGTCGAAGTGTCGCGCCGTGGGAGTGCCTGCGGGGGCGCCGGCCGAGTCTCGGGCCGAGGGCGAGGACGAGCCTGGAGACGGCTTCACTGCCTGTGCGTCCACGGGCTGGGCCTGAGCCATCCGTTCAGCGGTCCAATACGCCTCTTCGGCAGAGACCGAGCGGGAGGGGGAAGGGGAAGCCGGCGGGGGAGTGGCTCGGGGGGGCGACGCCGAGGGTAACGGCGTGGTCTGCGGTGGAGATGCCGCCGGGGGCCGGGGTAAGGAGGGAGAAGCGGAAGGGGAGGCCGGTATCGAAGCGGTCGGGGTCGGAGTGCCCGAGGCCATGGCGGCAGGGCCGGCGAGTACGACGGTCGTGATGCTGAGAGCGAGTGTGGTCAACCATTTGGATCTCAAAGAACTTACTTCCTGAGCGAGGCGGCAACGCGGAAAACGAGACGTAATAGTCCGCCAGTTCGACGAGGGGGCAGACTATGCAGCGGTTTGAAAGATCGTCAACGGAAATGAAAAGGGTTCAAATGAGCATGAACTGGATGAGGGTCGGTCTGGCCACCTCGCTGGCGCTGCTGCTGTCCGGGGTGTCAGGCGGCGCCTTAGCGGTGCCCGCCGCGGATCCGCCCCGGCCCATGCCCAGTGGTGCGGAGCTGCCTGTGACGCCGGGGGAGCGGATCAGCATTTCGACCAAGGCGATGGTCTCCGGGGCCGCCCGGAACGGTGTCCGGGTGGTCTCCCCCGCCTTCGCGGCGGAAGGCACCCTGCGCATGGACGACCGGCTCCTCACGGCAGTCGTGACGGTCTCCTGCACGGCCGCCGCCGGTTCCTACCAGGTGCGGTTCGCCTCACCCGCGGGCGAAGAAAACGTGCCCGGGATCGACCACCTGTGGGGGAGCGTGCGGGTGGCCCCAGTTGAAGCGGCGGAACGGGAGGCATGCGAACGGCGGGTGGCGCAACTGCCGCCGGTGTCCCAGGAAGAGCACTGGCCCGAGGACATTGGATGGCCGGCGACACCGTGGGACGTGCGTTCCGTGCGGCCCGGGGAGCGGATGACGGCGTCGGACGGCGTCGCGATGGCAAGTGACGGGGAGGTCACTCTGTCGTCTCCCGCCTTCACGCGGTCGGTGGTGATGCACGGTGCGAAGCTGGTATCGGCCGTCGTTCAGATCCGGTGCGACGCGCAGCCGGGGCTCTACGAAGTGCGCTGGAACGAGCAGGGCAAGTCGGCGAAGATCTGGGCCCGCTACAGGGTGGTCGACACCGCCGCACCAGGCTGCCAGGACCCGGTGGTCACACCCCAGGCGAGCGCGGTCCGGCGGTCGGCTCCCTGGCTGCTCGGCGGCGCCGCAGCTCTGACCGCAGCAGGTGCCGCCGGCTACGCCGTCCTCCGGCGCCGTAAGGCGTCCCGCTGACGCCGATGATGCGGTTCCACCGGTGAGAAATCCACTCAACCCATTGCGGCGCGACGTCTCAGCAAAAGCATTGCCGCCGCGAAATTGGAGTGCAGCATTTCGGTTTCGACTATGGCCGAAAAAATCTTAGCCGTGTCTCGAACACCCCAGCATTTAGTGAATCGGTCAACTAAAAGAGAGGCGCCGGACGCTGGTCGAAAGAATCCAATCCTATGCCGCGGGGAGACGCGTTCCACGATTCACCATGGGCATCCTCACCCGCGCCCGCCTCCCGGTGCGGGACCAGCAGCACACCACGCCCGCCCACCTGCACCGTCGCTGCCTGCGCCGACGGTCTCTCGGCGTTCAGCTGGGCGTGCATCCGTTCCCACACGCGCATCGCCACCACGAGTTCCTCGCGCTCAGCACGGACCGCATCGAGCCGCTCGGCCCGGAGCTTCTCCTCCTCGTCGAGCTCCGCCCGGCGGGCCGCAACGCGTTCGGCGACCTCGTTGATGTCCGTCATCCCGCGCGCCTACGAACCCGTACGACCCCGCGACCTGGAAACGAACAGACCGGCCTTGACCGCCGCCTGACGGTCAAGAGCGCAGACTGCCGCCCGCGACCAGCCCGAGCATGCTCACAGGCGATCACGCCACCCCGATGATTTGCGACTTCAGGATGGCGGGGCTTCCCTGCTGCCGGATGGCGTTACGGAAGGCATCTCAAGATTTACGCCCTGGCGTTTTCGGTCGCATCCCAAACCGTCGGGCGAACCGGAATGTCGCCTTTCTAGAGGGAAAGTGCTGGTGATGAACGGTTTTCCCAGTAGATGGAAAAAGTTCCGCAGATCTACATCTTGACCGAAAGATGCCCCGTCGTGCGACTCGCAGAGGCAAACCCTTGGGCAAGATCAGACCGGTGCGTTAGGTTCATGAGCGACGCAACGGGTTGGGCTGACCACTCAACCAGGGGCGCCTACAAGGCCATTCGCACGGGGGAGCGGAGCCAGGCCCCGGATTGCGGGCCGAAAGTGTCCAAGCCGACGGCTCCACGAACAGGGATCTGGATCCGCACTTCCTTTGTGCATCACACAAAGGAAGACTACGTGAACCGCAACACGATACGCATCGGGGGCGTCGCAGTTCTCGCGGCACTTGCTCTTGGAATCGGCGGCACCGCTGCCCAGGCGGCCACGACCGCGCCTGCAACTCTTTCGATCACCGCAACGACAACGGAGCAGCGCCAGGCCGTCCAGTCGCTGGCCACCGCCCTGCTGAACTCGCCCATCGAGTACACCGCGGCCGAGCGCGCCGAGCTGCAGTCGATCGCCAACGGCGAGGCGGCCACCACCGGCAAGTTCGACGGGCTCATCAAGCTGCTCAAGAGGGTGCCGGGCTTCGCCAAGGCCGTCGCCGGGCCGTTCGTCAGCTTCGTCAACTGGTACAACGGCCTGGCCTGGTACTACAAGGCTCCGTTGCAGGCCGCCAACGTGGGTGCCAATCTCTACGGCATCTGGCAGCTGTTCCAGTGATGTTCGAACTGAGCACTGACTGAACGGAGGGGGTGTGTCGCAGCCACGGTTGCGGCACACCCCCTCTGTCCGTCTCCACAGCGAATCCGAGAGGACATACGTTGAACACCTCTTCAGCCTCATCGCTGACAACCAAGAGTGAGAAGCCGGGATGGTTCCTTACCGCAGCGGCGTTCGGTGTGCTGGCCGCCGTGCTTCGCCTCACCGATGTCTGGTCCTGGTGGATCGTCCTCTGGGCACCCCTGTTCGTGCTCGCCCTCGGATCCGCAGCGTACGAATGGCGACTGACGGCCCGCAGCCACTGGCGGCTGGGCCCCGCTGAGTGGGTGCTCCTTGCCGTCGCCCACCTGTCCCTGCTCGCCTCACTGGCGATGGTCTCGGGATTCCAGCCCCAGTAGTCACCCTTCCCGGACAGGCAGTCCCGCCCCGTCCACGGGCCCTGAGCCAGCGCCCGCCGCTGGAAAGCTGGCGACGGGTCTCGTTTCACAGGACCTTAGAGGAAGTCGCCGGTCGGTTCGAACGTGTGGTCGTCGGTGGGGAGGATCTCGTCGAACATGTTGTTGCGGATTTCACCGGTTGGCTTCGTTCACTTCAACCGACAGCGTTTGTTCGTGGGTTCCGGCGGCGTTCAGTGATCATCTGCACTCTGGATGTTCACGGGAAATAGCGGCAGCGGCAGCGTCGTGGGCGTCCCGCTCGTAGACCTGCTTCGCAGATCGTCGTGATCGTTCCGCGGAAAAGGAGCCGTGCTGTCTGCGGCAGAGATGACACCATGCGGTGTCATGGCAGGTGACAGCACCAGTGCGTTTCAGGCGGGCCAGACGGGGCTCATCGTCCGGATCCCGGAGGCGGAGCCGGCCGTCCGTGGGTGGCGTGAACGGCTCGACCCCTCAGCCCAGGCCGGGGTCCCAGCCCACGTCACCGTGCTCTTCCCGTTCCTCGACGAGAGCCGAATAGATGCGCTCGTCTACTCCGCTCTCGCGGACGTGCTGGGCAGCCATCAGGCCTTTGACCTGCGGTTCGAGAGATGTGGACGGCTCCCGGAAGTGCTGTATCTCGTTCCCGAGCCTGACACGCAGTTGCGGCAGCTCACGGAGGCGATCGCTGATCGTTGGCCTGAGGCTCCGCCGTATGGCGGCCGGTTCGCCGAGATCGTGCCGCACCTGACCATCGCTCAAGGGCAGGAAGACGCCGTCTTGGAGGAGATCGAGGCTGACCTCGCCGGAAGGCTCCCGTTCACGTCTCACGTCTCGTCGGTTGAACTCATGGTGCACGACGGCGTGAAGTGGCAAGAACGGGCGTCGTTCGCACTCGGAGAATGAAGCAGGTCATGAGGCTTGGCTGGTCCGCTGCCTTTGGGCAGCGGACCAGCAGGGGGCTCCCGTCAGCTGGCTTCAGCGTGCTCGGCGCGGGCTCGGGTGCTGGCGAGCCGGTAGGAGTCGGTGCCGGTTTCGATGATGGTGCCGTTGAAGGTGAGGCGGTCGACGATGGCCGCGCAGAGGCGGGGGTCGGTGAAGGTCTTGGTCCAGCCGCCGAAGGACTCGTTGGAGGCGATGGCGACGCTGTTCTTCTCCTCGCGTTCGGTCAGAACCTGGAAGAGGAGTTCGGCGCCGCGGCGGTCGAGTTCCATGTAGCCGAGCTCATCAATACAGAGCAGGTCGACGCGGCCGTAGCGGGCGATCGTCTTGGTCAGCTGCTTCTCGTCGGCTGCCTCGACGAGCTCGTTGACCAGCTTGGTCGCCAGCACGTACTTGACCCGGTAGCCGGCCATGGCGGCCTCGGTGCCGAGCGCGATCAGCATGTGGGACTTGCCGGTCCCGGAGTCGCCGATCAGGCAGAGCGGCTGGCTCTTCTTGATCCACTCGCAGCTGGCGAGGGTGTGGATGGCGGCCGCGTCGATGTTGGGGTTCGCGTCGAAGTCGAAGGTCCGCAGGGACTTGTCCCGGGGGAAGCCGGCCGCCTTGATCCGTCGTTCCGAACGGCGCCGGGCCCGGTCGTCGCACTCGGCCATCAGGAGTTCGGCGAGGAAGCCGCGGTAGGTCATCTGGTCCTTCATCGCCCGGTCGGCGATGTCGGCGAACTCAAAGCTTCATTGGCGACTCTCGTGTTGTTGGGGGTATGTGTTGCCCCAGAAAGCGGAAGCCGAAGGGTCTGCGAACCCGTCCGAGTCGCGTCGCCTTCGACTTCAAGTGAATTGATTAGGCTATCTAATTGAATGTGAAAGCTTGCTTACTTGCGGCGCTTCCAGCGGCTCGTCATGAGCGCCACGCCGCGGACCTTGCGCAAGTAGTGGGCCAGGCCGTACAGGGCACCCGTCACGATCAAGATCGTGTGAGGGGCATGGAGCAGCGTTTCCGAAAATCCGTGCCCGCTCCAGAGGTAGAGGATCATTCCTGCGTCAACTGCACCGATGAACGAGTTGGTGCGTTTGTTGGCGATCAGGATCCAGTCAAGTGGGCGCCAAGCGATCTCACGCACGGGTCGGGTGCGGAGGTTGATGCCGAATCCGATCGCACGGAAGGCGAGCTGAAGACGTTCGCGCCCCGAGAACTGGATTCCGAGCTCGGGATCACCTTCCAGGAAGTGTGTCCACTTCTGAGCAAAATCCGTCCGCTGCGGAGTTCCCCGTGTTGCTGCTACGACAGAGGCGAAGTGGATGGTGGAGGCGGTCATCGAATCAATCGACCAGCGGCGCCTCAGTGCGGGAAGGTGACGCTTGGTGACTGTCACCATCAGCACGAGCGTTGCTGCGGACAGCGCCATGATCAGCACAAAGAGCCAGGCCGGGGGTTGCGGTTTCTGCTGAGCGATGAGAGCGGCATTCAGGGCCGCCATGTTGAGGAAACAACACAATGTGATGATGAGGAGTCGACTGGATGCTGACGGTGAAGGCGGGTGCGATGGACTCACGGGCTGCCTCCCGGCACAAGATGATGGATTCGTGCGACGAGGCGTTGACGCTTGACCTCGCGGGTCTTCATGGCCTGATCGGCAAGCTCCTTTCCCAGATCGGTGAGTGCGTAGAAGACGCGCGGTGGGCGTCCCGGATGCGGGTCCGTCTCCTGCCATGAGGTCACCCAGCTGCCTTCGGCAAGACGCTCAAGAACTCCGTAGGTCGAGCTGGGGTTCAGATCTGCTTCGGCGCTGATGCGCAGCCCCCATGGGGGGTCGTCGGGTGTGCTGGCCAGTAGGGACTTCAGGACTGCCAGGGTCGGTTTGGTGAGTCGGAATGTCGTTGCCATTACTCCAGTGCACACCTTCGCGAGGCATATGCCAAGACTGGACTACGTTTTTTCTCGAACAGGATTCCGATGGATGCATAGGTATCCAATAACTGCGGTGCCGCTATCCCGTTCGGGTGAAGATTGGGCTCGTGACTCGGTGCAGAGGTTTCCCATCGGCAAGATCGGCCCGTGAGGTGGAGGGTCTTCTTTCATGGGCAGGCGCCGGACGTGGCCCGCGTTTGCAGCGATCCGCTCGTGTTGCAACACGCGGATGTCCTTGAGCGTGCTGCCGTACGGTCAGGAAGACAGGGGAGGCCCTTCCTTCTGGATCCGCTGGGGGTTCCGGATCTGCGGGTGAACCGCTGGTTCGAGAGCGATGAGATCGCCGGGCTGGAGCCGACGACGTGGCGGAAGTACGCGTACAGCATGGTGGTCTGGCTGAGCTTTCTGTGGGCCTACGGCCAGTCCTGGGACGACGCTGATCACGAGGCGGAGAAGGCGTTCAAGGTCTGGCGGATGCTCGATGAGCGCAACGAGCAACTTGTGGCGCCGGGGACCTATGGGGACAACCTGACCAACGTGAAGTTGTTCTACCGGTGGGCGGGCGACGAGTACGGCGTTCGCAACCCGATCCGGTTCCGTCGCACCCGCGGCAGGCGGTGGGATGGCAGTCAGGCCGAGAAGGCGGTGACGGCGCCGAAGGCCACGCGGGACCGTGACGTGAAGTGGTTCAATCCGGCGGGCTACGAGACTGCCCCGAAACACGAAGGGAAACGGGCTGGCGCCCTGGGCCGTGAAGCACGGCACCGTGGTCTCCCTGACCAGCGCCGTCCATCTGACCCGGGCAGAGGTTTGCGCGATCACGCTGCTGCTGGTGAGGCTGACGGGCGAGAACGGGTCAACGGTCATCATGGCTCCGGCCGCCCATCACCGCACCGACGGCGGCGCCGGGCCGGTGGCCACGGCCCAGGTCGACCTGAGCAAGCCCCGCCGCGGCCGACTCCGCTACATGACAGCCGCCCTCAGCAACCTGCCGACCTGGGCCTCCGCCCCGGGCGTGGAAGGCGAACTGTCGGCCCGCGACGAGCTCCACACACCCTTCGGCCTCTACATGCTGGCCTGGGACCTCGCCTCCTCGGCCCGCCGCATCATGGGCAGCGACAGGCTCCTCGTCTACTGGGTCCCCAAGGCCGGCGGAACCGGGGTCGCCAAGGACACCACCCGCAACCTCCGCAACAAGCCCGGCCGGGGTTTCCGCGACCGACTTCCGGACGCGGCCGTCGGCGAGTGGGGAGCCGGCTTCGGGCTGTTCGCTGAAGAGATGGGCAAGGACGAGGAGGGCAAGCCGGTTCCCGTCCCGTTGATCGTCGGAGTCGGCCGGATGCGGGTCACCCACGGCGCCAGGGAACAGAAGCCTGTCGCCCACACCAAGCAGACCCTCGCCGACACCTACCTGCGGCGCGACAAGTCCAGCACGCGTGAGTACCAGAAGCTCGTCGCGGACGTCCTGGAGAAGGAGGTCATCAAGGCCCAGACCGTGGGCGGCATCCGCCGTCTCTCGGAGGCCGACCTCGCCGACGCGGCCAAGGACCTGGAGAAGACCGCCAAGCGGTTCGGAGTCACGCCCGCGATGATGCGGTTGCTGATCGCCAGAGACGCCGACACCGTCCTTGCCGCCTGCACCGACAACCTCGCCAGCGATCACAGCCCGCCTGGCGAGCCCTGCAGGGCCTCATTCCTGAAATGCCTCGACTGCGGATGCGCTCGCGCGATGCCGCATCACCTGCCCGTCCAGATCGCGGCCCGCGACATGATCGCCGAACGGCGAACGCAGATGACGGCCCTTCGCTGGGCCGAGCGCTTCGCGTTTCCCTTTCACCAGCTCGAGGACCTTCTGGACAAGGCGGGCAACGCGGCGGTTGCCAGAGCCCGGACGAAGATCACCGACGCGGACCGGGACCTGGTCCGCCGGCTGCTGGAAGGAGAGCTGGACCAGCGATGACATCGCAAGCCTTCGTACGGGTCGCCGTCAAACCGGGCATGCTGCCCGACGCCGATTCTCCCGTTCTGCTGAACCGGGACATCAGGCCGGGCACCAGCCGGGCGGAGATGTCGATCTTCGGCGACGACCGGTGGAATCTGTCCCCGGCGATCTTCGAGAACCACCTCAACGCGGTCAGTCTCAACTTCCAGCTGGTGCCCGAGCGGTTCCGCCACTTCGCCAAGGTCTACATCTGGCTCGAGCTGAACTGCGACGAGGGCCAGGTCATCCTGCGTCGGGCCAGCATCGAGGGCCTCTTGGCCGTCTACACGATGGTCTCCCAGCTGCGGATCGCACGGACGTTCCTGACCTGGCTCGACGAATGCGGCTTCCCGACCGTCTCCGCCGTCACCCCTGAAGACCTCGGCCATTTCCTGGAATCGGTACAGGACGCCGAGATGACCCACGACCACCGCTGCAACGTCTTGCAGGCCGTCCGCCGGATCTGGGCCTTCCGCGACATGCTGCCGCCTGATGGGCGCCTGCCAGAGATGCCTCCATGGGGAGGCAAGGACTCCCGCATCCTGCTGGGCAAGTCCGAACGTCGCGCCGAGAACCGCACGCCGCGGATCCCCGAGGCCACGATGGCGATGACGCTGTTCTGGGCCCTGCGATTCGTCCAGGACTTCGGCGACGACCTGGTGGCCGTCATGGACGAGGCCAGACCGCTGGCCGGACTGCATCCCGGCCGCTTCAGCCAGCGCGGCCGCACCGCCCTGCGGGACCTCCGCACAGGAGGCCGGGGCAGTCTGGCTCCTCACGTCGACGCACTCATCGCAGAGTTCCACCGCACGGGACGCCCGCTGCCCGGCCGGATCGGAGCCGACGGCGCTCTCGAGCTGGACTGGCCCTACCTCGGCAAGCTGCTGGACTGCACCAGCAACGGTCTCAAGAACCATGGAGGCCACGACCAGCGATTCCGAGCCTCCGGCCTCCCCATCGCCCTCGGTGACTTCCTCGCAGTCCAGCCCACCGGGCAGCTCGACGGGAAACCGTGGATGGAGCGATTCCGCAACCGGGAGGCCCGCACCCTGACCAGGATGCTTAGCACCGCCTGCTTCATCGTCATCTGCTACCTGACCGGCATGCGGCCCGGTGAGGCTCTCAACCTCCGGCGCGGTTGCGCCAGCCGCAGCAAAGCGACCCAGCTCTGGGAAATCAAAGGCCTGAAGTGGAAGGGCGCCGTCGATGAGAACGGCGCCAAGATCCCCGAAGGCCAGCACCGAGACGATCCCTGGATCGCTGCGGAAGTCGTCGCCCTGGCCGTCAGCGTTCAGGAACGGCTCCACGACGCCGACATGCTCTTCCCGCCCTCGCTGCTGATCCCGAACCAGCGCAAGGGCAAGTCCCGCAGCTTCTCCCCGGTCAACGACGACCTCAACGACTTCGTGGCCTGGGTGAACACCTACTGCAAGGAGAACGGCCGCAACGACGCCATTCCCATCGACAGCCACCGCATCACGGCCCGAAGGTTCCGCCGCACCCTCGCATGGTTCGTCTGCCGCCGGCCGCGGGGGCTGGTCGCCGCGGCGATTCAGTACGGGCACCTGCAGGTCCAGATCACCCAGGGTTACGCAGGGACCTACGCATCCGGCTTCCCCGACGACATGGCCTTCGAACGGTGGCTGGCCCGCCTCGACGAGCTCGAAGAAGCCGACCGGCGGCTCAAGAACGACGAGAAGGTCAGCGGGCCGGCCGCCGACGCCTACCGCTCCCGCGTCACCGGCGGCTGCCAGAAGTTCGCCGGCCGAGTCCTTCGGACCGGGAAGGAAGCTCGCCACGTCATGGCGAACCCGTCCCTCCAGATCTATCCAGGCAAGGGCATGACCTGCGTCTTCGCCGCCGCGACCGCACTATGCGAGCTCGGCCCCGGGCTCGACGACGCCCGCTACACACCCGACGTCGATGACTGCCGACCGGGCTGCCTCAACATCGTCCGCACCGAGGAGAACATCGACGAGCTCCGGGCTGAAGCGGACCGGCTCAGGGTGACCGTCGACGACGAGGCCAGCCCGCCGATCCGCCTCCGGCGCGAACGCCAACGTCTCACTTACCTCGAGAAGATCATCGACGACCACACCAGGCCCTCCGCATGAACGGCGCCGAACCGGAGCCGCCCGAGGACCTGCAGGTGAAGCTGCAGGCAGCCGCAGACCGGCTTCTCGCCGGCACCCCGCTGCACTCGCAGGGCAAGCTGACCATCCTCGACCTCGCCAGAGAAGCTCAGGTCAAGCGCTGGATCCTCACCCACAAATATCCCATCCGGCTGATGGCGAAGTACCAGGCGGAGTTCAAGGCCGCCCAGCGCGAACCGGAGAAGGAGGCCGCGGGGAGGCGTGAGATCGACAAGCTCCGTAAAGCCTTGGCCAAAGTGAGAGAGGAGAAACGCAAGCTGACCGACCTCGTCCAGACCTACTCCGTCATGATCGAACAACTCGCCACCGAGCGGACCCAGGCGCTAGCGGAACGTGACGAAGCCGTCGCCGCCCGGGATGTCGCCCTCGGAGTCGTATCCCTGCCGCACCCTGCCAGAGGCCGAAGGGACACAAGGGACAGATTCTCTGAACGATGATTCATCCTCAGCAACCGGGCCCGCAGCGGCGCGGCCGACGGCGCGATCTCATAAGGAACGAGCCGGTGCCTTCATCCCCCATCTGGGTATGCTCCATCCATGGAACGCAAGGCCGAGGGCGAGCGCGGAACGCGTGCGGTTACAGAGCCGAAGCGTTCCAAGGGCAAGGCTGCCCAGAAGGAGAATCAGGACGCGCTTGCTCGCGCCGCGATGGCGCGTTCGGCTGGCAAGTCCATCGCTGAGGTTCGGGCTCTGCTGGGCGACCGTCGCCGCAAGGCGCGGCGAGCCAAGACGCGGGTTGAGCAGGGTGCGGCCTTTCGCAAGGCTGCGATCGACGCCTTCCTGAGCAACAGGGAAGTCGCCAAGCGTGATCGGTCTCAGGGAGCCAAATACGAGACCTCGATGAAGGCTCCCTTGCCGGCCGAGACCCGCGAGACGCTGGAGCGGCGCTTGGCCGAAGGCTCCATCCCTCGTCGGACCGTGGCGCCGGCGGAGTGACTGCACTCGACTGGCGACGCGCCACCAAACACGATCGAGAACTCCTCAAGGGCTTCACCTGCACTCCGAAGCCCAAAACAGGCGCCCGTGGGCGAGCACTGCAGCATCCCTTGCCGTGGGAACGTCAGGTCCAAGCTTGGTTCCGGGCTGATGCCATCACGAGCACCGGCAAGAGTGCCGAGGACGACCAACAGCTCTGGATTCTGCCCGAAAACGGCGGGGTCGTTGCTGCCTATGCCCACGCGCGCTGTTCCCTCGTGTCATATGAGGGCCCGCAGAGGCTGATCATGGCGCTGGCAGTGTCGCTGGACCACCGCAGAACCGATCGCAAGGTCGCCGACAGCTCCTTCGAGCATGCACTCTCCACGATCAAGAGGTCGGAACCCGAAGAACCGGTTCTCGTCTTGGCCAAGATCGACGTCCGCAACAAGGCCAGCCTGGCCATGGTCCGCCGGTTCGATATGGCCGTCGTCGACACCTTGATGGATCAAGACGGCTCGGAGCTTGAGCTTTGGGCCATGGTGATCGACTGACCTCTGGTTGCCTCGATTCAGTGGCAGAGGGCGGCCAGCCCACGACGACCACAGCTGAGGACGAGTCCTGCAGCAACACAAACAGACCGGCTAGAGAACGTTCCTGATCAACGGAAGCCGCAGCAGGCGGCAGGCGGTGTCGATGGCCGTGTTGGCGGCCTGCTCGGTCAATCCTCGCTGGCGGGGCAGGGTCACTGTGCTTCTCCCTCGCGGTGTTCACCGCCGCTGGCGCGACGGCGTCGGAGCAACTGGTCGTAGTGGGTCACCGAGGGCAGGGGCCTGGTGTCGGGGGGAAGGTGCGCGAGCCGCCACTCGTGCAGAAACGTCACCGTCGCCTCACCGGCAGCTCCGGCCGACGACGCGAGTCCGGCCGGCTCGTCCTCCGACTGGGCGGCCTTGCGGGCCTCCAGCGCGACCGCGTCCGCGGTCAGAGCTCCGGCCCGCAGGGCGGTGGCCAGCCCGGCGACGAGATGTTCGTGAGAGACGTGGCGGCCCAGCAGCAGCACCTCGATCAGTGCCCTCGTGCCGGCGGTGTCTCCGTGGGCCTTGACCGCCGCGGCCCACCAGGCGTCATGGACCGGGGTGAACTTGCCCGCGGAGCGGGCCTGTTCGAGAGCGGTAGCGCCGGGGAAGGCACCCGGTTTGCGGATCAGGGCCTCGAGGTAGTGGTCCAGATCCAGGCGGCAGCCGCCCTTAGCGATCAGCTGCTCGTGCCGGGCCACTTCCACATCTCGGTCGTAAACCACCAGGTGGGAGGCGTGCAGCACGACCCGGACCCGCTTGCCGATCAGCCGGACCGGCACCGAGTAGCGGTTCGTGCGGACCGCGATCTGGCTGTAGCGGTCGACCCTCGGAGTGAAGAGCCGGCCCGTCTCGAAGGACTCTTCCGGCAGCGGCATCAGCAGTGGCCGCTCGGTCTCGAAGTATTCGTCGATGGTCCGCGGCCGCGAACCGATCCGGCGTCGCCCGTCGTGCAGATCCCACTGGTCGACGAGTTCGTTCAGCTCGGCCAACGAGTCGACCTCGGGCACTGGAGTGAAGTGGTTGCGGCGGAAGTAGCCGATCTGCCCCTCCACCCCGCCCTTCTCGTGGGCGCCCTCGATGCCAGGCCGGCAGTAGAAACTCTCGATCGCGAAGTGCGACCTGAACGCGATCCACCGGTCGGCCTCCACCCTGGCCCGGCTCAGCCCCAGCACCCGGGCGACGGCGGCCTTCAGGTTGTCGTAGCGGACCTTGCTCCGAGGGACCCCGCCCAGCGCCCGCAGCGCGTGAACGTGTCCTTCGAAGAAGGCTTCCTGGCCGCAGGACGCGAAGACGCGATGGACGGCCTTGCCCGAGTAGGACAGGCGGAAGGAGAACAAATAGCAGGTCACGAGCTCGCCTGCGAGGCGGATGGTCACGTCACCGAAGTCGACCTCGGCCTCCATGCCGGGGTGGTGGGTCTGCGGCACGAACGCTTCGACCGGCGCCTTCCCCGACTCGACGAGGATCTGCGGCTTCCGGTCGGCGACGTAGCGCCTGACCATCTGGTAGGAGACGTCCGCGTCATGCTCTTCGACCAGGCGGTGGAAGATCCGCGTGATCGTGTGCCGCTGTTTGCGCGGCGCGTCCAGATCCGCCTGGAGCATCCCGTCGATCAGCGGCTTGTACGGATCCAGCGCCGTCGGCCGTGGCGGCAGCTGCTTCCTCGGCTCCGGCCAGACCGAGTCGACGGCCTTGCGGACCGTCCGCCACGAAACGTTGTACTTGCGCTCGATCTCCCGGATCTTCATGCCGCCGCGATGGTCACGACGGATCGCCGCGTACAGCTCGACCTTCGACATCTGCGGCATGACCAGGCCCTTTCACCAGGAGCATCCCGATGCTGCCCTGGCAAGAACCCCGGTGACTTCAAAACTCGGGTTCTGGCTCACTTTCCGTGGAGGGCTGACTGAGTGTGATGTCAGTGGTGTGTGGTGGGATGGCCGGACTCTGCTGCCATGATCTGCTGGGAGACCGCCTTCATGCCCGTGTACTCGTCTCTGGCTCACGCCCTGGCCGCGGCCTTGGTCGATGTCCTGTGGTTCATCGAGGGCAGTG